>JAEUGY010000060.1 GCA_016794625.1 Opitutaceae bacterium | reverse complement strand
CATCCCCCGCTCCTACCTCCCGCTTGCTCGTAGGGGTGTCCTCCGCGGAGGACTGAGATTGCGGTGCGACCGGCCGCTCGACCCTTTGAACCTGAAACGGATCATACCGGCGAAGGAAACAAGCGCGGCAGCACGTGGGTGCGGCCGTCTTCCGACCCGGGAGTCCGATTTGGGTCGGGCATTTTCAACAAATGCAACTCCCGACACGAATCCTCCCCACCCTGGCGTGGCTCCTGCCGCTCTCGGCGCACGCCCAGCCCACGCCCTCGTCTCCCTCCGCGGAGCCGGCGAAACTCACCCTGGAGCCCCTGATCGTCACCGCCGACCTCTGGGCTCCGCCATTCCAAAGGCTGCCGGCCAGCGTCTCCGTCTACAATCAGGCCGCACTTGAGACGCGCGGGGTGCGTCACTTCGGCGACCTCGTCGAACAGGTTCCCAACCTGACCTTCACCGGAGGCACGTCACGGCCGCGCTACTTTCAGATCCGAGGTATCGGGGAGAATTCCCAATACGAAGGGGAGACGCCCGATTCGGCCGTGCGCTTCCTGGTCGATGACTTTGACTTCACCGGTCTGGGTTCGCTCGCCGGCACCTTCGACGTCAGCCAGGTGGAGGTCCTGCGCGGGCCCCAGGCCGGCGCGTTCGGCGCCAACGCCGCCGGGGGCGTCATCCGGCTGGTATCCCGCGCCCCGACTTCGTTCTGGACCGGGCTGCTCGAGTCGAGCGTGGGTGAGGACGGCCTGCGCGAAGGCGGTTTCGCCCTCGGCGGTCCCCTCGTCAAGGATCAGCCCGAAAAGCTGATGATGCGCCTCGCCGTGCACCAGCACGTGAGCGACGGCTTCCGACACAATATCACCCTCAATCGAGACACGAACGCGCGCGACGAGTTCAGCGCCCGGCTGCGCCTGACCTGGAATCCCTCGGCCGACTGGCGCTGGGAGGGCGCGGCGCTGGTATCGCGACTGGACAATGGCTTCGATGACTTCGCCCTCGATAACAATGGCCGCCTGACCTACAGCGATCAACCAGGCCGCGATGAGCAGGACTCCGTCGGCGCCAGCCTGCGTGGCACCTATGTCGGGTGGCAGGGGGCCCGTCTGACCTCCGTGAGCAGCGGGTCGTGGGTCGATTCCACCTACAGCTATGACGATGACTGGACCGCCGCGTCCTACGAGGGCTTCAGCCACCACACGCGCGATCGCTCGCTCTTCAACCAGGAACTGCGTCTCGACTCCACCACCGCAACAGCCGCGATTGACCGCTGGACGCTCGGGGCGTTTTTCTCGAATCTCGATGAAGACACCCGCTACACCAACACCGACCCGGGCAATATCCGCGGATTGGTGACGCGCTACGATGCGACCAATACCGCTCTTTTCGGGCAGGTCGGGCACCGCCTCTCCACGCGCACGCGTGTGGTGCTGGGACTGCGGTGGGAATCCCTGGACGTGAAGGGCACGGGTACGCGCACGCGTTTTCGGGCAAGCCGGAACGCCTACGATCCCGTGGTCACCTTTTCACCTGCGTTCGACGACTCCCTGCTGGGTGGAAAAGTGTCCCTGGAGCATCAACTGGCCAACGGACATTTCGTGTTCGCCTCGGTGACGCGGGGCTACAAAGGCGGAGCCGTGAACGTCGACGCGCGCATCGACCCCTTGAAAGACCCGCTCGTCTACGACACCGAATACCTCTGGAACTACGAGGTCGGCTACCGCGGCACCTGGCTGGATCAGCGGCTCCGCGCGGACATCACCGTCTTTCACCTCGACCGGCGCGACACCCAGGTGCGCGATTCGGCCGGCTTTGGCGGCAGCTACCGGTTCTTCACCGACAACGCCAACGACGCACGGGTGACGGGGCTCGAGGCCTCGGCCACCTTCGCCCTGACTCCGGACTGGAGCGTGGAGGCCTCCGCCGCACAGATGGACTCCGCCCTGGATCGCTTCGTCCTTGAGAACGGCAATGCGGGTGGCGGTCGTGAACTGGCCAATACACCCCGCCACGGCTTCACCGCCGGACTCCGCTACCGACCGGCGCAGGGCTTCTTCGGCAGCGTGGACTGGGTGAACCGGGCCCGGCAATATGACTCCAACAACCAGAATGAAGCCCGAAGGCCGTACAGCGTGGTGAACGCCAATCTCGGTTTTGCCTGGAAGGAGTGGACGATCACCGTCTGGGGCCGGAACCTGACCGACAAGGTCTACGACCAGCGCGTGTTCTTCTTCGGCAACGAAGATCCGGACTACGTCGAGACGCGGTACGAGAGTCGCGCCGCCCCCCGTCAGATCGGCGTCACGGCGTCATACCGGTTCTAGTCGATGCCGCCTCGCGCAACCGGCCTCAGAGTTCGATCAACCGTTTGATTTCGGCTCCGAGGCGTTCACCCCGCGCGTTGGTGCTCACAATGTTGCCCTGCTTGTCGATGAGGAACATGGCCGGGATGGCACGGATGCCGAACAGCTTGCCAAACTCATTGTTCCAATACTTGCCGTCGTAGTGCTGCGGCCACGGCATGCCGCGCTGGGCGACAAAATCCAGCATCTTCTGCCGGGCCTTGGCCAGCTTCTCCTTGGCGACTTCGGCCGAGTCCAGTTCGGGCAGGGGAGGCTGCTTGGCCGCCGCCTCGGGGTTGCGCTGCGCCAGCATCTCACGCTGGGATTTCAAGCGGGCAAGCGCACCCTCGTCCACGAGCTGGGAGTTCTCGAACGAGACACCGATGATCTCGAATCCCCGGTCGTGGTACGTGGTGTAGTTGGAAATGACATTGGGCAGCTCCGCGATGCAGGGCCCGCACCAGGTGGCCCAGAAATCCACCAACACCACCTTGCCGCGCATCGCCTGAAGGTCGACCTCGCGTCCGTCGGCGGCGGTGAACTTGAGTTTGCCAATGTTGGCCTGCTGCGATTGGAGCAGGTCCAGTGCGGTCTTGGCGGCGGCGGCGAGCTCCGGAACCGGCCCGGCGGCGACCCCGGACAGCATGCCCTGAAAGTCCTTCACCCCGAGTCCCGCGGCCGAATACAGCATGCCGTTAAAGAGCCTGGCTGCTTCCTCCGGGCCACCCGGTTCACCCGCCAGGCCGGTGATTTCCGTCACCAACGCATCCACCTCGGCCCGCGTCTCGGCACTGTAGATCGTGCCCTGAATGGCTGAGCTGCGCGCCTTGAAGCGCTGCTCCTGAGAGGCTGTGGCATCGGCCGCGACGGAACGCAGGAGCTTGGTCAACTCGCCGGTCCAGGCTTCACGAGCCTTGGTGTCATAGACGATCAGGTCCGCCGAGGGCTTCTCATCAAAGCCCGGTTTGATCTCCTGGATGAAGCTCGGACGGCGGGTGTTCAACGCCATCACCACTCGCGCCCGGTCGGAGCCGGCGGGGTGTTTCGCGAGGTAGGCGAGGCCCAATTCGCGCAACCGGAGTGCCGATGCGTCCTGAGCCAGCATCGAGGCGCCGCGAGGGCCCCCCTCGCTGCGGGCCGGCGGTTTCGACAGGTCGAGGATCTCCTGCAGAGCTGGGTCCGTCGGCGGGGGATTGAGCGCAGGAGGCGTTTGGGCCACCGCGGTGGCACAGATCAGTCCGAGGAGCAGGGCGGTACGTTTCATGGAGGTGAGGACGGTCGGGAATTCAGAGATCGGTGACAGAATAACCATTGTTTCAGAAAACCAGTCATTGGGCGGTTCGCAAATCGAGGCAACTCGGACCTGCCATCCGAAAGTCACAAGCGGGCCAACTGGGGGTGGAAACACAGAGACCCTCAGGCACAGAACCCGAAGCCGCTCCAAGGGCTCGATCCGGGATTCCCCTTAAGGGGGTGTCGGCTGCGGTCGGAAGCATCTAATTGAACCACGACCGACACGAATCTACACAAACTCGATCCGTCCCAAGGGGTAGCGACGGATCCGTTCATTCGTTAATCGTGGTCACTCGTCTGAACATCCAAGGCCGCAGAGGATCGATCCTACGAACGGGGCACACCCGACCAACGATATGACCGCGCACCGTACGCACGGCTGGTGCAAGAATAAACCTCGCCTCAACCCTCGCGTCACCCGCCACCCAGCTCACGCTTGACGTTCTCTTTCTCGCGCACGCTCCCCATGCACCTCCCTCCCCCCGATGAAATCTCCGCCCCGGCGCAGGCCGGCGAAGCGGCCTGCTATCGCACGCACTTGAAGCATCGGTTCCCAAGCTTCCGCTGGTGCCTGCTCTCGCTCCCGCTGACCGGGCTGACCAACGCCGGATCAACGGATGACTTCCGCATCGAGCAGCAAGTGATCACCACGAGTCAGGGAGACTACTACTGGTCGCAGTCTCGCGCGGCCGTGATCCCCGGCCCAGTGCCACGGGTAATCCTGACCACCCAGGAAATCGAACGCGCCGGCAGCCACGGCTATCGCGATTTTTACCAGCTCGAATCCACCGATCGCGGACACACCTGGATCGGGCCGACGCGGATCCCCTCCCTCCAGCGCGCCCGGCAGCCCGATGGCTACGACTTCGTTATGGGCGATGCCTGCCCGCTCTACCACGCGCGCACCGGCGTGGTGCTGGCGACGGGCAAGACCTTCGGATTTCGCGATGGACGATTCGAGGACCTGACGCGCGAGCGGGTCTCCTATGCGGTCTTCTCACCGCAATCCTCGCAATGGAGTGGTCTCCGCCTCCTGACCCTCCCAGCAGTCGATCGCACCGGCCATCCCATGCTGGAGGCAAACGCGGGCTGCCACCAGCGGTACGACGCTCCCGATGGCACCGTGTTGCTGCCGATCCGTTACCGGCGCGATCCGAAGGTCCGTCAATATACGACCATCGTAGCCCGGTGCACCTTTGACGGCGAAACCCTCCGGTACGTGACCCACGGCTCCGAGCTGACGCTGAGCCGTGATCGCGGTCTCTACGAGCCGTCGATCACGCGTTTTGGCGACCGCTATTTTCTTTCCCTGCGTGCCGACCACTCGTCCTTTGTCGCCCGCGGCGCCGACGGCCTGAATTTCGAGCCGATCGCGGAGTGGACTTTCGACGACGGGAGCCCGCTCGGCAGCTACAACACCCAACAGCACTGGATCAGTCGTCCCGACGCCCTTTACCTCGTCTACACTCGCCGCGCCGGCACCAACGATCACGTCTTCCGGCATCGCGCGCCGCTCTTCATCGCGCAGGTCGATCCCGAAACGCTGCAGGTCAGGCGCAAAACCGAACAGGTTCTCGTCATCGAGGAGGGCGCCGACCTCGGTGCCGGCTTTGGGGTGGTTGACCTGGCTCCGAATGAAACCTGGGTCGTGACGTCCGAGATCCAACCCCAATCCAAAGCGATGCCGCTCTCGAATCGGATTCTCTTGGCGCGGATCCACTGGACCTCGCCCAGACCTGACTAGTTCCCCGACGGCCGGCGAACGCACTCGTCGCGCCACCCGCGGAGTGGAGGAACTGATACTCTCCGGAGTCAACAAGCCGCTCGCCGTTCCGGGAAAAGCAGCCACGCTCGAAGGGTCATGCCCACCCTCCACCCTTCCCTCTTTGTCCTTGTCGCCAGCCTCGCGCTCGGCATGGCAAGCCTGTCCGCCGCCGAGCCTCCCGCCTTCCGCCCGCTCTTCAACGGAAAGGATCTCACGGGCTGGGTGGATGTGAACACCAGTCCCACGACGTGGCAGGTTCGCGATGGCATCCTCATCTGCACCGGCAAACCCATCGGGGTGATGCGAACCGAGCGGCAATACGAGAACTTCATCCTCCATATCGAGTGGATGCACCTGGAAGCCGGAGGGAATTCCGGGGTCTTTGTCTGGAGCGAAGGCACCCTCCCGCCAGGCAAGGATCTTCCCAAAGGATGTGAAGTGCAGATGCTGGAGCTGGAATGGCCGCTGCTGAACCGCGACGCCGACGGCAAACCGCGTCACCCTGGCTTCGTCAGTGGAGAACTCTTCGGAGCCAACGGTCTGGTGACGACTCCGGACAATCCACGGGGGACCCGCAGCATGTCGTACGAGTACCGCTGCCGCGGAAAGGGCGAGTGGAATACCTACGACGTCGTCTGCGTCGACGGGGTCATCAAACTCGCGATCAACGGGAAGTTCGTGAACGGTATCAGCCACGCCTCCGTCAAGAAGGGATACCTTTGCCTGGAGTCCGAAGGCGCCGAAATCCACTTCCGCAACCTCCAGATTCTCGAACTGCCTCCGGGTCGCGCCACGCCTGCGGAAACGGCGCCCGAAGTCGGTCGGAAGTAGACCGCGGAGACGCAAACATCCCGAGGAGAAGTCGCAGGGGTGCCACCAGCACGCTCCCCCGCGTGACTTGGCGATGAAGGGTGCGATCCTCCGAGGTACTGGGATTTCCTCCGGATCTTCTGCCACGCTTTTCCGTGGTTAAGTGCTTTGCTGCCCGAACCCAGGGATTCGAAGGAAATTTTTATTTTAGTTCTTGCTTAATTAAGTCACCGATTAATTAATAGCCCCATGCAAAGCCTCCTTGCCATCGCCGACCCGACGCGTCGGCGCATTGTGGAACTGCTGGCCGTGCGCGAGCGGACGGCGGGCGAACTCGTCAAGGAGTTCGAAATCAGCGCTCCGGCCATCTCGCAGCACTTGAACATCCTCCGCGAAGCGGGGCTCGTCATCACCCGGCCTCAGGGACAGTCGCGTATTCAATCTCTCAATCCCGATGGCTTCGACGACCTCGAGGCCTGGCTGCAAAAGACCCGTGACACCTGGTCACGCCGACTCGACACCCTTGAGCAGCTGTTGCGCGCCGAAGACGAGGCGAACGCGCGGAAATCCAAGAACAAGAAACCTTCCCCATGAAAATTAACGAACAACACGGCGAGTTCACCAGCCCGGCAGAAGTGAAGCTGGTGCGCATCCTTCCCGGCCCGATTGAACGGGTGTGGGACTACCTGACAGACCCGACAAAACGCGCCCTCTGGTTCGCCGGCGGCCCCATGGAGCAACGCGTCGGAGGCAAGGTGCAGCTGACGTTTCGCCACAAGGACCTGGCGCCCAACGAAACTCCGCCCAAGGGCTACGAGCAGCACCACGATCCAGGCACCACCATGGATGGCATCGTCACGCGCTGCGAGCCACCCCGTGTCCTCGCCTTCACGTTTGGCAGCGAGGGCGAGTCCGAAGCCATGTTCGAACTTACGCCGCAGGGCAAAAATGTGTTGCTCGTGCTGACGCACCGCGCCCGCGAAGGCGACGTGCCGTACATGGCCGAGTTCGGTTCGGGCTGGCACACCCACTTCACAATTCTTCTCGCCGTCCTCGAGGGTAGACCCCTTCCGGCATTCTGGTCGCTGCACACCCAGCTCAAGGCCGACTACGAGAAACTCCGCCTTGCCGCGCAGCAGCGCTAGGCACGACGCCCCATAGCCTTCCGCTGCATTCCGCGCAGCGGTCAAAGCCACGGTTCTGATCGGGTGGAGGGCGTTCCCGCAGTCGCGGGATCGCCCTCCACCCAAACCTAATCCCATTCAACGACGTACTTCGGCGACCCCGACTCCAACACCCACACCCACTTTCCCTGCATATTATGAACCAATCCACTCCGACCATTGTCTCACCTGAAACCTGGCTCGCGGCTCGCCGCGAACTTCTCCGCGAAGAAAAGCAACTCACGGCATTGCGCGAACGCCTTGCCGTCCGGCGCCGCGCGCTGCCGTGGGTGAAAGTCGAAAAGCCCTACACCTTCGACTCGCCGACCGGCCGCGTGTCGCTCTCGGACCTGTTCAACGGTCGCAGCCAGCTCGTCGTCTACCATTTCATGTTCGGTCCCGGCTGGGAGGAAGGCTGCAAGAGCTGCTCGTACGTTGCCGATCATCTCGCCGCCACGGTGGTGCACCTCCAGGCGCGCGACGTTTCCTTTGCCGCCATTTCCCGCGCACCGCTGGCCGAGTTCGCACCGTTCAAGCAGCGGCTGGGCTGGTTATTCACCTGGGTGTCCTCTCACGGCAACGACTTCAACTTCGACTACCACGTCTCCTTCACCGATGAGGAACTGGCCCGGGACAGCGTTTACTACAACTACGGGCGCACGGCCTTTCCGGCGGAAGAAGCTCCGGGTCTGAGTGTGTTTGCCAAAGATGCCAAGGGTGACGTCTACCACACGTATTCAACTTATTCCCGGGGACTCGATGCCTTGATTGGCACCTACACCGTGCTCGACCTCGTTCCCAAGGGTCGTGACGAGGATCCGGAAGCCCCCATGGGCTGGGTGCGCTATCATGACAGCTATGGAAAGCCCGCCCATGCCGTCGCCACGCCTTGACGCCGGTTGCCGCGCGGCCCGCTGGCTCCTGCCGACCGCACTCGTCGCGCTCGCACCCAAATGCGCGCTGTGCCTGATCGCCTACATCGGCCTGGGTACGGCCCTCGGCCTCTCCGGACCCGAACTCTGCGGTGCATCGAACGCTGGGCCGAACGCGTGGGCCTCCTGGCTCGCGTGGCTCGGCGTTTGCGGGGCCGTTGGCGCGCTGGGCCTGCTCGCCGTCAGGGCCGGCCGGGCGCGCCTTCGGTGACAGAACGCGGACACCGCCCTCCTCTGGGTGTTGCTCTCGACTCCTCCGGTTCGCCGTGCTTGTTTCCCCACGTCCCTCACCTGCGTGATAGCACCGCGAACTTTGTCCCATGCCCTCGTACACCCGACGTGAATTTGGAAAACTGGCCCTCACCGCCCTGCCGGCAGCAGGTCTGCTCTCCCAGCTGACTGCGCTCGACGCGGCTGAAACCGCTCCGAAAGCCGCCCGCAAGCCCAATTCCAAAGTCGCCGGTGTCCAGCTCGGGATCAATGTGCCCTACAGCTTCGGCAAGCCGACGATGAGCGGTGCCGAGGTCCTCGCGGCCTGCACGCAGCTCAATCTCAGCGCGGTCGAGCTCCGCGCCCAACCGGTCGAGGCCTTCCTTGGGGTGAATCCGCAACTGATCGCACCCAAGGCCAAGGGAGAAACCATCACCCCCGAGCAAGTGGCCGCAAACACGGCGGCGCTGCGAGCATGGCGCGCATCGGCCTCGATGAGTCGCGCCAAGGAGTTCCGCAGTCTCTACGAACAAGGCGGTGTGCTCATCGAGATCCTGAAGGTCGACAATCTCTTCAAGCTCAGCGACGACGAACTCGACTACAGCTTCACGCTCGCCAAAACGCTCGGCGCCCGGGCGATCTCCTCGGAGATTTCCTTCGTGGAGGAGGAGCTGAAACGCGTCGGCAAGTTCGCCGACCAACACAAATTCTGGGTCGCGTATCACGGACATGCCTCGGTGACCGCCAAGATCTGGGAGCACGCCTTCACACTGGCCAAGTACCACGCGGCCAATGTGGACCTCGGACACTTCGTGGCCGGCAATAATGTCTCGCCCGTGCCGTTCATCAAAGCCCACCCCGATCGCATCACCCACGTGCACCTGAAGGACCGGAAGTTCAACGAAGGGCCCAACACGCCGTTCGGCCAGGGGGACACCCCCATCGGAGACGTGCTGCGCCTGCTCCGCGACAATCACTGGCCCATCCAGGGAACGATTGAGTTCGAATACAAAGTCCCGGAGGGTTCGGATCGCATGCAGGAAATCGCGCGCGCCGCCCAATTCTGCCGCGATGCCCTGGCCTGACTTCCGCCCTGCTTGAGCGCGTTAGCATGCGATCGCAGGTTTGCCATCGCCTGGCTGTACCGCCACTACGACCGGCCATCAGTAATTCGGCCAGATGCCCGGCGTCACCAACTCCAGCAGGTGCCCGTCCGGATCACGAAAATAGAGGCTGTGACTTCCTTTCGGCCAGACCGCTTCGCTCTCAATCTTCACCCCCTTTTCCCGGAGATACTGGCGCCAGGAATCATAGGCCGTCGCCGAGATCCCGAAGCCCAGATGATGCGGCCCTCGTCCGTCGTGCGGGGGAATGGTGCCTCCCGGCAGGGAAACCGGTTGGAGCGTTCCACCCCGGAGAAACAGGATCAGCACCTGCCTGGGTCCGACCTGAAAGGTCTGAAAACGGATCTGGTCACCCGCAATGGGCTTGAGCTGAAGAACCTCCCGATAGAACGCGATGGAGGTGGCGAGATCGTCAACGTAGAGGATGGACTCCACGATCCCTTCAATGGGTGAGAGTGGGTTTGCCATGCACGGCTGCACCAAATCCCGACCTAAGAGTCAACGCTTCGAACGCGGCATCCGCCGGGCTGCCAAGAGTCCTGCCCGCCTGTGGGTCGACAAGAATCCGCACCCGGTCGGGAGCGCAGGAGCCAGACATATCCGAGCCCCAGACTGACTTTATAAGCTTTGGCACTCACCTCCATGAGTTCGCCTCCCCCCGCCATCGCTTTGCCTTCCCGCCTCCCCCTCACCGCCAAGGCAAACCCCTTGGTCTCAGGTTCGTAGCGCGGACCCGACAGTCGCTGGTGGTTTGCTTGTGCACATCTCGCGGCGGATTCGGAGTGCCGTCTCCCGGACCGGCTCCGTGAAGGGCACTGACTGCACAATGCCTGCGGGGAAATACGCTTCGCTTTCCCGGCGCCGCGGTCATTGTCTCCAAGAAGTCGGATACTCGTCGGACCCCATACCGGCGCCTTGCGATCCGTTCCGCTGCGATGTACTCCAACACCGACTCCGTCGAAACCGCGGCAGGCAACTCCACTTGTAGTAGCTCATCCAGTACCGACAGTCAGCCGGAGGCCATTCCCGCCTGCGGCGGGGCGCCGGCGCTCTGCACTCCTCCGTCTCAGATTCAATCCGAGCAGGAGGAGGGCAACTTCCGCACCTTCGTCCAGACGATCGACGATCTCATTCTCGTGGCCACCCCAGGCGGGCGCATTGTGTTCAGCAATGCCGCCGTGGAGCGCAAACTCGGCTACAGCGCGATCGAGCTTTCGCGCCTGAGTCTCCTGGACCTGCACCCGCCGGAGGTTCGGGACGAAGCGGCTGCAGTGGTCGCGGCCATTGTCAAAGGAGAGCGCCAAACGTGTCCGTTTCCGCTCCGGCGCAAGGACGGCAGCTTTCTGCCCGTCGAAACCCGGACGTGGTTCGGGCAATGGAACGGCCAGCCATGCCTCTTCGGTACCTGCAAGGATCTGAGCGCCGAACAGGAAGCGCAGCAACGGTTCGAGCAGCTGTTCCGACGCAATCCCATGCCCATGGCACTGACGTCGACGGCGGACCGGAGGTTTGCCGATGTCAACAATGCCTGGTTGGGCGCGCTCGGCTACGAACGGAGCGACGTCATCGGCAAGACCTCGGCCGAACTGGACCTGTTCCCGGAACCGGCACGCCTCGATGCGGTGGCGGCCGAACGGAAGGCGAACGGCGTTATTCGAGACCTCGAACGGCGGGTTCGCACCCGAAGTGGAACCCTTCGCGACGCACTTTTTTCCGGCGAGGCGCTGGAAATTCAGGGTCGGAGCTACTTTCTCACCGTGATGCAGGACATCACCGCGCGTCGCCAGGCGGAGGAGGCGCTGCGCGAGAGCGAGCTTCGTTTTCGACTGCTGATCGAAAATGCCCCCGACGGAGTCGCCCGCGTCAGCCCCCAGGGCAAGTTCCTCTACGCCAGCCCCACCGCGCGCCGGATGTTCGGCCAGGACGACACCCCTCTGGCGGAAATCGATCCCCTGCAGTCCACCCATCCGGAGGACCAGTCCAGGGTGCTGGCGGCGCTGACTGAGATCCTGGAGCATCCGGAGCAGGTCCGGACTTTGCAGTATCGTTTCCGTCACGCCAACGGTGGCTGGCTGTGGATCGAAAGCACCTTCACGAACCTCATCGGTCGGCCTGGCGTGGATTCGCTGGTCGTGAACTTTCGGAACATTCACGATCGAAAGCTCGCCGAGGAAGCTCTCGCAGCGGAGGCCACACGCCGGCGCATCCTCGTCGAGGGGTCGCTCGACGGTATCGTTGTCCTGGACACCAACGGCAAAGTCTACGAGGCGAACCGGCGGTTTGCCGAGATGCTGGGATACACGGCAGAAGAGGTCCGGCAACTCCACGTCATGGACTGGGATCGAACCTGGAGTCACGCCCAGGTGCTGGAGGCCATTCGTATCCTGGGGCCTCAAGGCGACCACTTCGAGAGTCGACACTGGCGCAAGGACGGGAGCTGGTACGATGTTGAATTGTCCAACAGCAGCGCCGAGGTATCCGGTCAGAAACTGGTGTTCTGCGTCTGCCGCGACATCACTGAACGGAAACGGTCCGAAGCAATGCTGCGGGAGAGCCTGCTCTTTCGGCGCGAGGCGGAGAAGATAGCACGCATCGGCGCCTGGAAGGTAAGTCCGGCCACCGATTACCTTTACTGGACAGAGGGCGTCTACGAAATTGTGGAAGCCCCGCTCGACTACCACCCCGGGCTTCAGGAAGGGCTCCAGCTCTACGACAAGGAATCGATCCCCGTCCTGCAGGCCGCACTGGAGTCCGCGCTTCGCGATGGCACTCCGTTTGTCGTTGAAACCGGAGTCACCACCTTGACCGGCCGTCACCTCTGGGCGGAGGTACGCGGCCTCGGACGGGTTGAAGACCACGGGCAGGCTTTCGTGATGGGCACCTTCCAGGACATCACCGCCCGGAAACGATCCGAAGCGCTGACCGCACGGGAGAACCTGCGCACCCGGTTCCTGCTCGAACTCCACCAGCGGGCGCCGCACATGTCCGATCAGGAGCTCTACGATCATGTGCTGGAGCGGGCCGTGCTCCTGACAGACAGTGCCTCCGGCTTCTTCCACCTGATTTCCGCCGATCAGCGCACCTCGTCTCTCTCCACCTGGAGCCGGGACGTGCAGAAGTGCACCACCACCACCTTCGACACCCGCGATCTCACCAGCGAATCCGGCCCGTGGGTCGACTGTCGCTGTCAGCATCAGCCGATCATCGACAACGACTGCGCACATTCCAGGATCCGCCAGGGTCTGCCTTCCGGCCACGCGTCGTGGACGCGCTTCATGAGTGTGCCCGTGGTTCAGGACGGCAAAACGCGCATCATCTTCGGCGTGGGAGACAAGGCATCGGACTACCACGAGGACGACTTCGCCCAGGTCCGGCTTGTCGCCAACGAACTCCACAAGATCATGGTGCAGCGCTCCGCCCAGGCGCAGTTGCTCCAGCTGTCCCGGGCTGTGGAACAAAGCCCAGCCTGCGTGTCCATTTCCGATACGGCGGGGGCAATCGAGTACGTAAATCCGAAATTTTCGGAGGTGACCGGCTTTTCCCTCGAGGACATCCGGGGCTGCGGTCCGCTCGGTCTCGGCTCGGCGGAACTGACTCCGGAGGACATCCGGGGGCTGTGGGACACGCTCCGCGCGGGTCGCGAATGGCACCGCGAGTTTCGTAATCGCAGGAAGAATGGCGAGTGGTACTGGCAGGCGGCGACCGTTTCACCCATCACACGGTCCCCGGGGCTCATCTCACACGTTGTGATGGTCGCGGAGGACATCGCGGACCGCAAGCGCCTCGAGTCGTTTCGAGAGGTGCTGCTCACCCTGGGCCGCCAGCTCAATGGCACGACCGACGCCACCAGCGCCAGCCGCGCTCTGCTCGACGCTGCGGACCGGCTCTGGCAGTGGGACGCCGCCGCGCTCGACATGATCCAGAATGACCGGGGCCAGGTCCGTGCGGTGATCAGCGTGGATACGATTGATGGTCTGCGCCAGAACGTGCCGGCCGTGGCCAACGAACTGACGCCCCGGACGCGGAGGGTGCTGCAGCATGGCGCACAGCTGACGCTCCGGGAGGAGAACGCAGCTTTCGGGCCGGACGTGGTCCCCTTCGGCGATGTCAACCGACCCTCCCGGTCCATCATGGACGTGCCGATCCATCGCGACACCCAGATCGTCGGAATCTTTTCGCTGCACAGCTACCGAACCCAGGCCTTTTCGCCGGAGGACCTCAAGATCCTCCAGGCGCTGGCCGACTATTGCGGTGGCGCGCTCGAGCGCATCCGATCCGAAGAAGCCGCGCGCGCCAGCGAGGAGCGGTACCTGCAGTCGCAGAAACTGGAGGCCATCGGTCAGCTGGCCGGCGGCGTGGCCCATGACTTCAACAACATCCTCGCCGCCATGATGATGAACCTGGGGATGCTGCAGGAGAACGCCAACCTCGACCCGGAGACCCTGCTGTCACTCGACGAACTCGGGCGCGCGACCAACCGGGCGGCCAGCCTCACCCGCCAGTTGCTCATGTTCAGCCGCCGGTCGGTCATGGCGAGCAAGCCCCTCGATCTGAACGAGGTCGTGGACAATCTGCTCAAGATGCTCCGCCGGTTGATTGGCGAGCAGGTGTCCCTGCGCTTCGACGGACTGGCACGCCTCCCCCTGGTCGAGGCGGACGCCGGGATGCTCGAGCAGGTGCTGATGAACCTCGTCGTCAATGCACGGGACGCGATGCCGAAGGGGGGCACGATCACGATTGCCACCTCGGTGCGGGAGTTGAGGGAGGCGGACCGTCCGGCGCACCCGGAATCCCGTCCCGGGCGTTTTGTCTGTCTTTCAACGATAGATACGGGGATCGGCATGGCGGCGGAGACGAAGAAGCGGATCTTTGAGCCCTTCTTCACCACCAAGGAGGCGGGCGCCGGCACCGGGCTCGGATTGGCGACCGTCCATGGCATTGTGGCCCAGCACAAAGGCTGGGTGGAGGTGGAGAGCGCACTGGGCCGGGGTACGACGTTTCGGATCTACCTTCCCGCGCTCCTTGAAGCGCCGGCTGCGCCCCGCACGCCCGAACTCACGGCGCCGGTGCAGCGCGGACAGGAGACGATCCTTCTGGTGGAGGACGACGCCACCCTTCGCCGGTTTGCGACCCTGGCCCTGGAGGCCTTTGGCTACCGGGTGCTGGCGGCGTCCAACGGCCAGGAGGCCGTGGCACTCTGGCAGGCCGGCGGTGATCGTTGCGATCTGGTGCTGACGGACATGGTGATGCCCGAAGGCATGACCGGCCTCGAGCTCGTCGAACGACTCCGGGAAATGAAGCCCGGCCTGAGGGCCATCGTCTCAAGCGGCTACAGCACGGAAATCACCCGTCCAGGTGTACTGACGAAAGCGGGGGTGGTCTACCTTCCCAAACCCTACGAGACCCGCACCCTGGCCGAAGTGGTGCGTTCCGCCCTGGACGACTCCGGGTAGCCTGGTTATCCGTCACATCCCCGTCTCTCCACGACTGGGTGGTCCGCCTGAGCGAGGGAACGCTGTCGCCCACCGGGGTGCCCGTAACCCGCCAACGCTCAACTTCACTGCTGACTCCGACGGACTGTCGCATTCCATGGGGACATGCGCCTGTTCCTCATTTTCCTGGCACTCGTGGGTGGCTCGGCTTGGGGTCGGGCAGCAGCGACGAACCCAGTCGAGGTTAAAGCACTCAAGATCACCGTGCTCTCGACCATGCTGGCGGAAAAGGGCCTGGGGGAGTGGGGGTTCGCGGCGTTGGTGGAGGCCGACGGGTGGCGGATCCTGTTCGACACCGGCGCCCACTCCGACGTCGTGCTGAAGAACGCGGCGTTGCTGCGGATCGACCTGACCACGGTGTCGGAGGTGATCCTGAGTCACTCACACTGGGACCACGTCGGGGGTCTGTTGACGCTGCGGGATTCAGTCCGGGAGAAAAACCCGGCCGCACTCGGCACGGTCCACGGTGCCGAAGGGTTGTTCTACCGCAGGCTGGGCAACGGACCGCCGATCCTTGAAAACCCGCTGCTGCTCGCCCGGCCGACATTCGAGGCGTCGGGCGGTGTATTCAAACTGCACACGCATCCGGGTGAACTGCATCCTGGGGTGTGGTTCAGCGGGCCGGTGCCGCGGCCGCATCCCGAGCGGAACTGGAGCGGCAGCGGCCGACTGGTCGACTCAAGTGGGACGGAGCGGGAGGACAATCAGCCGGAGGATGCGGCCTTGTACATCAACACGGCGCGCGGCCTGGTGGTGATCACCGGCTGCGGCCATGCCGGGGTGGTCAATCTCATCGAACATGCCCGCACCGTGGTGCGGCCGGCGCCCATTCACGCGCTGATCGGCGGAATCCATCTTTTCAATGCGAGCGAGTCGACGCTGACCTGGACCGCCGGGAAGCTCCGGGAGTTCGGGTTGGAGCACTTCATCGGCGCGCACTGCACGGGGCTTGAAACGGTGTACCGGTTCCGCCGGGACCTGGGGCTCGACCGGACGCGCGCCGTGGTCGGCGCGACCGGGGCCGCCTTTGCGCTGGGCCAGGGAATCGACCCGGGCGTGCTCGCCAAGTGACGGGTGCGCGCGGCGTGCCAGGTTGGGTTCGGCATCCGCGTCGGGCCGGATCGGACGGCGTCGGCGACACGCCGGAGGGGTGTCGGGGTCCGGCAAGCCCGCTCACACGCGTCCGGGCTCCAGGCTGATCGCAGGTTCGCGGCTCACGGATCCGAGCCAGCGGGTCACCAGAGTGACTTTGGCAGCATCCGAGACCCCCTCCCGGTCAAGGGAATGCCAAGTGGCAAAGCGGGTGGCATGGCGGGCAACGGCGAGCGTCATGGGATCACCCGAATGCCAGGCACTCGCCAGGTCCTCCGCGAGGTCGGCCAGATAGTCCGAAAAGGGTTTCAGGATCCGCGCCAGGGCAGCGACGTGATCCACGTCCCGTTCTAGGTTGGACTGCATGGACCGTGTACGGGCATAGTAGCCATAAAGCGCTCCGAGCCCAAGACGGGTTCGTTCGGCAGGCTCAGCCGTCCCACGCCACACCGCGGGCTCGGGCAACGGATGAAGTTCGGCATGAACTCCGGAACAGCCGGCAAACAGGGCGTCATCGTCGGGAAAATGACGATACACCGTCAAACGCTCGACGCCCGCCCGCTCTGCAATCGCAGAAATGCTCGTCCGCAGGGGGCCAACCTCCTGGTGTAATTCCATGGCTGCGAGAGCGATACGACGGCGGGTCTCCGCTACCTGCTCTCCTCGTGCCTTTAATGTGTAGGAGGGTTTGGGTGGGCTCATTTCAGTAAACACAAATGTTCAATTGAAATATTGACAACGACAATTCACCTGTTTTCGGTGAACAACGTTGTTCATTCATTATTCACCTGATCCCGGTTCGTGGTTTCCACGGCATCGCGACGCAGTGACCGCACACACCCCCGCCGTTGAATTTCGGCGCTCACGCGCGCCCCGCCTCCGGCTAAGTCGAGCGTCACGACAGTCACAACAACCCCTCACACTTCACCCTTCCGTCCCCTTCGATCGTCTCCTTCGACCATGAGTACCACCATCACTGAAATCGCGCCCGACGTCTTTCGTCTGTCGCTGTTTGTTCCGGCCATTAATCTGCAATTCAACCATTTCCTCGTCCGCGACGAGGAACCGCTGCTCATCCACACGGGCATGCGCGGGACTTTTAGCGTCGTCCGCGAAGCGGTGAGCCGCCTCCTCGACCCCTCCGCGCTTCGGTGGATCGGTTTCAGCCACTTTGAAGTCGACGAGTGCGGAGCGCTCAACGAATGGCTGAACACCGCGCCCCACGCCCAGGCGGTGTGCAGCCAGGTGGGCGCCCTGGTCAATCTGAACGACTTCGCGAATCGCAAACCGCGCGGGCTGGCCGCCGACGAAGTGTTTGCCACGGGCAAGTACCGGTTCCGGTTTCGCCCGACGCCTCACCTGCCGCATGGTTGGGACGCCGGCATCTTCTTCGAGGAAACGCAGCGCACCTTGTTTTGTTCGGACCTTTTCCATCAGACCGGAAACGTGGAACCGCTCACCGAGTCGGACATCCTCGGCCGGGCCCGGGCGGCCATGGTCGAATACCAAGGTGGCCTGCTGATGGACTACCTGCCCTATACGTCGAGGACCGGTCCGTTGCTGAACGGACTCGCGAGCCTCCAACCCCTCACGTTGGCCGCGATGCACGGCTCCACCTTTCGGGGCGACGGTGCCCGGGCCCTGCAGGACCTCAACCACGTCATGCGCGACGTCTACGGCGAACACGAAGCGCCCCAAAGTCCTTCGTCCACTGCTTCGACGCATCCGTCCACCTAACCCCGGAGGCCCTCATGCCCGCACTCCCCTGCTCCGCCGCCCCGGTCGGCTGCGCGGCTCGACGCGACCCGCTCTATCCGGTCTCCTCGGTCTTTCACCCCTCACCCCGGTGCCTGACCTGCCGTCACCGATGGGCGACGCTTCCCCCATCCGGGACCGTGGATCCAGGCCATGCGGCGGGGCTCACGACGGGTCGCTCTCTGGGGCTGGCTTGGGGCGATCCGTTGACATCAGGAGGGCCGAGGTCCGGACTCGCGGCTCCATCGCCTTCCCATGAGCACGACGATTCCCGGACCCGACGGTAAACCTCGCTGTCGCTGGTGCGCCGCCGCACCCGAGTTCTTCGCCTACCACGACACGGAGTGGGGCTTTCCGGTCAACGATGACCGGAGGCTCTTCGAGAAACTCTGCCTCGAGGGTTTCCAATCGGGACTGAGCTGGCGGACCATCCTCGCCAAACGCGAGGCCTTCCGCGAAGTCTTTCACCAGTTCGATTTCAACCGGGTGGCCCGCTTCACCTCCCGTGACGTGGACCGGTTGCTGAAAGATGAGCGCATCATCCGGCATCGGGGCAAAATCGAAGCGGTCATCAACAATGCACAACGAGCCCAGGAACTCGTTCAACGGGAAGGATCGCTGGGCGCGTTCCTCTGGCGCTACGAGCCGCGCCCGGACCCGTCCCAAACTCCACAGACCGCCTCAACCTCAATCGAATCCGAGGCGCTTTCCAAGGATCTGAAAAAGCTCGGGTGGAAATTCGTCGGACCCACCACCGTCTACGCCTTCATGCAGGCCATGGGATTGATCAACGACCACGCCGCGACCTGCGTCATCCGTCCCCAGGTTGAGCGGGTGCGGAAGACGTTCAAGAGACCCTGACGAGGGGCCTGAGATTCAAGTCCACCGCCGCTGGAACTGGATCCAAGCGGACAAGTACCTGGGCATGGAGTGGTTATCCACGGCACCCAACCAAGCCTGCCACCCGGGGTAGGCGTAGACCCCATACTGCCCAACACCCGGTTCGCTTAGGCTCCAGGATTTGGCGGAATCCCACCACCCTTGGCTGAAATGACCAAACGACTCAAGGTCGCGAACCGACTTCGCAGCAACTCCTGTTCACTGGCCCTCGCTGCGGCATTCGCGATGGTCGCGATCAGCTGGCTCCCGACCGCAAAGGCCATTCCCAGCATCAACCTGGGAACTGCGGCTGGTTTCGCAATTCTCGCCGGCTCCCAGATCAGTGACGCCGGAGGGGCCACGTCCGTGACGAACGGAAACGTGGGGCTCTCTCCAGCCACGGGCGCGGCCATCGGACTCCTGCCTGGTCAGTTGGAGAATGGCAGTATCTACGCGACAGAGACATCCGCGGCGTTGCTCATCACCGCTCAGAATGATCTGACCACCGCCTACAACGACGCCGCCAGCCGGCCCGTGACGATGGCGCTGGGCGACGTCGACAACCAATTGGGCGGGCTGACCCTCTTTCCCGGGGTCTACAGTTTTGGACACGCCGCAACCGCGAATCTGATCGGAACCCTCACCCTCGACGCCAACGGCGACCTGAATCCCGTCTGGATATTCCAGGCCACCTCGGACTTGGTCACCGCCGCCGGCGGGCCAGGCTCCCCGGGAGCCAGCGTGGTCTTCCTGAACGGCGCGGGAGCCTGCGACGTCTTTTGGCAAGTGGGCAGTTCCGCCACGATCGGAACCTATTCCGATTTTGCCGGCCACATCATGGCCGACCAATCGATCGCCCTTCAGGCGTATGCCACGCTGGACGGAAGCGCTCTGGCACGGATCGCGGCCGTCACGCTCGACCACAACCTGATCGATCTCGAAGCCTGCGCGACGGGTCAAGGCGGCTCGACCTCCGTGCCTGAAGCAGGAAGCACTCTGACACTGCTGGGTCTGACCGTGGGTGTCCTGCTGTTTCTGTTACGCCGGCGCTCGTAAACCCGCCGAGCCGGACTCCTTCATTTCCCGGCGGCCCGAAGTCAATCGAGGGAGACACTTCCGGTCCAGGCGTCGGCCACAGTCTCCGCAGTCTCGATGACACGGACGACATTTTCGCCCCACAGCTTGGCGATGGCGCGCTCGGAGTATCCGCGACGCAACAACTCCCGGGTCACCGCTATCGATCCGCCCCGCTCGGCAGGAGGAACTTCCGCGCGGGTTGGCGCCGCCTCGAGAGCGATGCCAACATGATCCACTCCCACCAATTCCACGAGATGATCGATCACGGCCAGCCACTCCTCTGCCCCGGAAGCCGGTGCCCGCGGAACACGGGACCGCTCTCCGGGTTCCAGGCTCGCGACGGTTGGGTCACTGGGTTCACCCGCAAGGGTGCCTAAGTGAGGTGCAGGGTCCGCCATGGGGAGGGATCCTCCGGTGCAGACGGTTGGGATCGAAGGAGTTTTCGGGGTCGGAAAAGAGGCAATCACCTGAATGACGCCTCCGCCCTCTGAAATGGCGAGCGCCTCGGCATCGCTCAGCAGGCGAGCCTGTCCACAGCGGTCCCGCGCGACGGGCTGGCGGGCCACGACCGGCGCACGACTCCGCGTCAAAACTTGCATCAACGCAAGGGCGGAGAGGTCGGAGGCATCGATCACGTAACCCAGGCGGTTCAGCTCCGGAATGCACCGAAGACCCGCCTCACTGAGCCCGTCACCCGTATCCAGCATTGCCCTTTCGCCAGCGTCACCCGGCCGCGTGAACGCGAAGAGCCTCACCCCCATTCGCGAGTACTGGCGCAAACTCGCCAGCAATCCGTCGTCCGAAGGAAGCCCCTCCAGCCCCACCAGCACGGCCTGCCGGCCCGACACCTTGTAGGTGCGAACCTCTCTTGCACGCGTCGCAAGACCAAGGTCGCGGCGATGCTGTCCCACCCAACTCCGCACTTGGTCGAGTTGATCGAGCAGCAGCAGAGTGCCCGGCTTCCGGGCTGGTTCCGGTCCGGCCACGCGCGTCGGGGGCGTGAGGGCAATCACGAGGGCGTCGGTGGACGCCTCTGCCAAATCGGCGGGATCGTTTGCGCGGTTCGGACCTCCGACCACGGATCGATCCGTACTCAGCACGTGGGCGCCAAGCTTGAGGATCGACTGATGCACGCGCTGAACCTCCCCTTCATCGGTCTCCCGCCACCCCTCCGCGCGCACGCGCACGGTTGTCCCGAGAAACAGGCAGGCCGCGGCCAGACTGCCCCGGCATACCGCACCCTGCGCCGCCCGAAGCGGGCCGGTCCGGTGCCGACAGGCGCGTCGTCCCCAGCCCTCCCGGCGCGAAAAGGTGAAGTGAAGCATACCGGAACTCACCGCCTCCCTTGCAGCGGAAACCGTACCCCATCGAAGCCACCACATGCTCCGTCACGTCCACGGCCCGGCATTTCAAGCGCGGACGGGTGGTGGCAGGAGAGACGGTGAAAGCTGCAGTCGACGGGTTTCATGAAGCAGAGGCGAAAAGCGGGTCCGAATCATCCGATCCAACGGAAAGCCGGGAATCGCTCCGGGCCTTCTTCCACCACGTGCCGATGACGGCTCGGTGAAGGACCGCACCCTCATCGAGCGAGGGTGCAGGATCGACACAACAAATCATTACTTTGTTAATGTAAACACCAAAGTAATCGCGTAACCGCCCTTATTGCGCCGGCTGATCACAGTCCATCAGCCCACAACCTGAAAAGGCTTTCGCATCGGCGGAAAGGAAGGATCGTCCCTGACCTCAGCGCCAGCCCAGGCCCGGTGCGACGGACCTCAGGATCGATTCCATGACGTGGACATTGTAGGCTACTCCGAGCTGATTCGGGATCGTCAGGAGGAGGGTGTCCGCCTCGGCGATGGCTTCGTCTTTTCGGAGCTCTTCAATCAGCACATCGGGTTCGGCCGCATAGCCACGTCCAAAAACCGCCCGGGTGGTTCCGTCGAGAAATCCGATCTGGTCCGTCTGTTCCTCGTCGCTCCCAAAGTAGGCCCGATCGAGGTCATTCATCAGAGGGAAGATGCTTCGGCTCACGGAAACGCGGGGCTCGCGGGGGTGTCCCGCCTCGGCCCAGGCCGCCCGGAAGGCGCGGATCTGGGCGGCCTGCTGGACGTGCAGGGGCTCGCCTGATTCATCAAACTTAAGGGTCGAACTCTGCAGGTGCATGCCGCGCTTCGCGGCCCAGACGGCCGTCGCATTGGTCGCCGAGCCCCACCAGATCCGCTCTCGCAACCCTGCGGAAAAGGGTTCGAGCCGCAGGAGCCCGGGCGGATTGGGGAACATCGGACGCGGGTTGGGTTTCGCGAAGCCCTTCCCGGCGAGGAGTTCGAGAAAGGTCTCGGCGTGACGCCGGCCCAGGGCCGCATCGTCCTCGCCCTCCCTGAGCTGATATCCGAAGTGACGCCAACCGTCGATCACCTGCTCGGGCGAGCCCCGGCTGATGCCCAGCTGCAAACGCGAGCCGGCAATGACATCGGCCGAGCCCGCGTCCTCCGCCATGTAGTGAGGATTCTCGTACCGCATGTCGATGACCGCGGTGCCAATCTCGATCTTTCTGGTCCGCGCACCCACCGCCGCGAGCAGGGGGAAGGGTGAAGCCAGCTGCCGGGCAAAGTGATGCACCCGGAAATAGGCGCCATCCATCCCCAGTCGCTCAGCCTCGACCGCCAGGTCGATCGACTGCAGGAGCACATCCGCGGCTGACCGCGTCTGGGATTGCGGTGAAGGCGTCCAATGACCGAACGACAAGAAACCGATCTTCTTCATGGCGGTGAAGGGTATGCGCCAGAGGTCAATTCGCAAAGCGAACCTCCTGAAAAGCGCCGCGCCCCACCGCTCGCCCCCCCGGCGTCAGGCGCCGGGGCGTGTCCCCACCCGGGCCCTAGTGCTGCTGCGGCGCGCGTTTCTGTCGAAACGCCGCCACGACGGCGACCAGGCCGGAGGCCACGGTGATCGCCAAGGCAGGGGCGACAATCCCGGTGATGTCTTCGCCCTTTCCCGCCGCCAGCATCATCAAGGCGACAATACCCGTTGCCATCAGTGCACTCAGGCCAAGCGACGCAAGCTTCACCCTCCGCCACTCTCGAGCCGACCAGACCGTGCCGTCCTTTTCGTGATTCGTGGGGATCATGATTCAGTTTCGCACCTACACATGAAGTGAGCGTGAACTCCCGGTGAAAAGGAGACGAATTCGGCCCGGACCGCGCGGGGGATCGGATGAGAAGACCGTTCGACCCGATCGGATCCGCATCCATCCGTGGCTCATTTTTTCTTCCTGGTCCCGGGGGACTTCTTTTTTCCGGCAGTCTTCGCGGGGGCCTTTTTCCCCCGACGAGCGGCTTCGATGGTCGCGATGTCGATTTTTCGCATTTCCATCATCGCCTCAAAGGCGCGCTTGGCCTCCGCCCCACCTGCAGCCATGGCGCTCGAGAGGGCGCGAGGCGTGATTTGCCAGGACAGTCCCCAGCGATCCTTGCACCAGCCGCAGTAACTTTCCTTCCCCCCGTTGCCCACAATCGCGTCCCAGTAGCGGTCCGTTTCCTCCTGCGTATCGGTCGCGACCTGAAAGGAAAAAGCCTCGCTGTGCGAAAAGTTCGGCCCCCCGTTGAGGCCGAGGCAGGGAATGCCGAGGACGGTGAATTCTACCGTCAGCACATCACCCGCCTTCCCGGACGGGTAGTCACTCGGCGCCTTGTGGACGGCGGTCACCTCGCTGTCGGGGAACGTCGCGGAATAAAAACGCGCCGCTTCCAGGGCGTCCTTGTTGAACCAAAGGCAGATCGTATTCTTGGGGATGAGGTTGTTCATGGTGGAATTTGGGCGCAACAGGCGGGAAAAGGAGAAGTTCGCGGCAACCTCCGCGGTCGCCGCGCGTCATACGTCTGAACCTCCAACGTAGCGGCTTTCCTGAACGAAGGAAGTCCAACTACGCAGACTTCTCCGCGACAAAACGCACTCAGCACACGCCTGGCCGCATTCGACTCGCCGCCCCTTATTTTGTAACCTTTGCCTCGACACGCGGTTCAGTTCTTCAACTTCAATTTCCCTTCGCCCCTGCACCCGCTCCCTATCGTCCATTCATACCCAGAGAGAGGCGCGACTAAGAACGAACCCGGACCCATACGACAGCAAGCGACGAGAGCCTCAGATCAATTCATCCAGACCTGAACCGGTCCCACACCTCCCTCCATCCCTGTTTTCATTCGTGTCCCTTCGTGGTTCAACTTCTGCCGGGTCGTACTAGGCCTTTCGGAACAAACGGAACATTCGAAGTTCTCACGTTTGCCATCGGCATGCGGGAAGCTTCAAATCCCGTCTCCTCACCACGTCGCGTGAACCGGCCTCATCCGACACGTTTTCTCCCACGAACCGCCGTGATTCTTCGTACCATGAGAACCTCTCTCTCGCTCCTCGTTCTGTCGGCTATCCTGTCACTCGTCTCTGTCCAGGCCGTCGCCCAGAACGCACCCGTCTCGACTGCCGCCGAACTCAAAGCCCTGGCCACCGCCGTCCGCACCAAGGTCGCGGCCGGTCAGGTCACTGCCGCCGATTTGGCTCCTGAACTCGCCGCCTACGACGCCCTGCTCGCCAAGTACGCCGGCAACAAGTCCGACGAAGTCGCCCAAATCCTTTTCCAGAAGGCATCCGTCTACTCCAAGGTCCTGAAGGACGCCGAGACCGCCAAAGCCCTCCAGGCCCGCATCAAGGCTGAATTCCCGGGCACCAAGACCGCCGCGTTTTTTAGCCAGCCCTCGGGCGGCGGCGGGGGTTCGCCTCCGATCTCGGCCGATAAGGCCGCGCTGGTGGGCAAACCCGCTCCAGAACTCCACTTCGCCTGGGCTTCAACCAAAGATCTCAAGACCCTCTCCAGCCTGAAAGGCAAAGTGGTCGTTCTCGACTTCTGGGCCACCTGGTGCGGTCCATGCATCGGATCCTTCCCCAAGGTTCGCGACCTGGTGGAACACTACAAGGGCTCCGACGTGGTGGTGCTCGGCGTGACCAGCCTGCAGGGCCGGGTCTCCAACATGGGCGGCGCCGCCATCGACACGGCGGGACAGCCGGACAAGGAATACGGCCTCATGCCCGAGTTCATGCAGCTCAAGGAGATGACGTGGCCCGTGGCTTTCAGTGAGGAAAAGGTCTTCAACCCGGACTACTCCGTCACGGGCATTCCCCACGTCACCATCATCGCTCCCGATGGCACGGTGCGGCACAATGGTCTCCACCCGGGCAGCTCGCTGGAGAGCAAGACCGAGTTGATCGACGCCATCCTCAAGGAGTTCAAGCGCCCCGTCCCGTCGGAGAAAAAAGCCTGATCCAGGTCCTGCGATCCTCACCGCAAGCCCTCCCAAGCGCCCACGTATGGTCAAGTTTGAGCACGCGGGTCCGGCGTCATCGCAGATTTGCACACGCGAGCGCACGGGCCGGCGGAGTGCGGCCCTCCTCGTGGTTTGCGCGCGCACCCGCTTCCGGGCATCGTTTCCAACCGCTCGCGGCGGTCCACTGGGGTCGAGCCGGGTGAATCCCCTTCTGACTTCTCCTTTCTGTCCGCTCGCATGAGGCCACCGACCCTGTTCCACGCGTTTCGCTCCGCCTTGGTTGGAGTGCTGGGGTTGTGTTGGGCCCTGGGGATCAGCCATGCCCAGGACGCTGTCAGTCCTGCCTCCGCGTCGCTCAGCCTGCCGCTTCGCCTCGTCGACGGTCATATCATCCTCTCTGCCACCCTGTACGATCAGGGCGGAGCCGACGATGCCGTCAGCTTGGAGCTGGTGCTCGACAGTCCCGCAGCCATCACGCTGCACGGCGACCAGCTGGGCTGGCTGAAGCTCGACGAGAGCAAGATCCGGAAAAACCAGCACCCTCCGGTTAAGGTGGTCTTCGCCGGAGGCACGACGCTGCAACTCCCAGCCACCGACTTCAAACCCGAGGGGTCAAGCGCCCGCGTGGACAGCCAGAATCGGTTGACCCAGCTGTTTCCCACCCAGCTCGATGAACGCAAAGTCAAGGGCACGATCGGACTGGGTTTCCTCAGGAACTACCGCGTCACTCTGGACTTGGTCGGCCGGCAGCTGACGCTGGCGCCGTCGATCACAGACGCCGCGGCCTCCCCGACCGAATCCGCCGCCGCCCAGGGCTCCGATTTTTCCGGCACGTTCGAACTGCGAGACGGACGGCTCACACTCCCCGTGCAAGTGCCCGGTCCGCGTCCCTCCGGTCTGCTCGTGCTCGGCAGTTCATTTTACGACACCCTGATCGACCAGGATCTGGCCAAGGCCCTGGATCGTCCCACGGGCGACGTCGAACCGGTCACACTGCTCGGTGAAACTCCAATCGAGTTGTCGCGTTACGTCGCCTTTCGTCCCAAGGCATGGCGTGCAACCCCGATCGCCGCCGGGGATGAACGGCTGTTCCTCAGCGGCGTCAACCTCCTGGCCGCGTTCCGTTTGGAGATCGACTGGACCGCCTCGCAACTCCACCTGACCCAGCAGGCGGACCCCGCTCGTCCAGAAGCCGATCGCGCCTATTTTCAAGCCGAGACCACGGGCACGGCCGACGCCTTCGAGGCCTATCTGAAGGCCTTCCCCGAGTCCCGGATGAACAACGAAGCCGCGCGGAAACTCATGGCGCTGCGCATCGACGACTTTGCCCCCTCGGACGAGGATCTCCTCTCCGCCTTGGACTGGGTCATCAAGACCACCTCGGCGGAACGTCGCACCGAAACGGGTCTCACCTACGTCACCCGATTTGCGGCCACCCCCGGACAAACCGCGCTGGCCATCAAGGCCGCCCAGCTCTCGCTGTCGCACTCACGCCTGGCCATGACGGTCCAGGACGTCTACCGGCTGCATCGGGTGCTGGGTGAGCTCTACCTTGAGCAGGGCGAGCTGGAATCGGCTTGGAAACACCTGCTGTCCGCCGCCTTCGTGCCGATCGCGCGCGATCCCGACCACGCCTTCCGAGTCGCGCTCAACCTCGCCCGCGTCTACGAGAAACAGGGTCGTGCCGTGCGGGCCTACTCGCGTTACAAGGCCGCCCTGGCCGTTCCCGGAGCACCCATCACGGCCGACCTCCGCAAGGAGATCACCGACGCCCTCGCGCGCCTGAAAACCGGCATTCCGGCGGAAACGTTGAAAATGCTCGATAGCTGAGCGCCGTCTCCCGATGTCCACCTCGTCCTCCACGCTTGCTTCCGACCCTTCGACCAGCGCCGCCTTGCGGCGTGACTTGGATCACCTGGTCGAACGGGGCACGCAAACGCTGCGACAGGCGGAGCGGCGGCAGGTGCTGCGGCAGGCCCCCCGCTGGGCCGGCTGGTTCCTGCTCGGAGTGCCAGGGGTGCTGGTGCTGGCCCGGTTTTTCGGAGCGACCTCGGTTGCCTCGCTCCCTTTGCCCACCGTGATCGCTCTGACGGTGTTGCTCCCGGTGGTTGCCGTCGGGATCGCTCTCCTCGCGGTCGGCTTCCGCCCCCGGCCCGCCCGGGCGATCGCACTCGCCCGGTACGACGACGGACTGAACTCACTCGACCGCCTGGTCACAGCCGACGAATTCCTCCGCGCGACCTCCCTGTCGGAGACGTCGATGCAAAGCGCGTTCATGCAGGCCGCCGTCGATGACGCCCGCGCCACGGTCCAGGCCGCCCTCGCGCACACCCTTTCGCCCCTGCCCAGCCCAACCTGGCAATCCCCGCTCGGCAGTCTCGTGGGAGCCATCGGCGCCGGGCTCCTGCTCATCGTGGCCCGCCTTGACTACGGCGCGTCGAGTCCCGCACTCGCGGCTCCCAATCTCGCCGCCAGCCCGGTGGCCGAAGTTGCCTCGTTAAGCCGGCCCGCTTCGCCTCCTCCGGTCGCCCGGCGCGCCGCCCGCCCCGCCGCCACCCCCACCGCCCCGGAACCCGCCGGGGCCGAGGACGCCTCGAAGTCCCAGGACCGCGCCACCCGGCGGCAACCGAAACAGGAAGACGCCCTGGACGGACAGACCGGCAACGGCGGCAGTTCGCTCGCCCGCTCCTCCAACGCCGGCTCGCAGGCCGCCGGCTTCGCCTCCAGCCAGAAGAGTCAGGCGATGAAGCGGCCCGAGGCCAAACCGCCCGCCGAGGATCCACCCGAGACCTCCGCCTCGTCCAAACCCAAGCGCCCGCCCCGGAAGCAGGAAGGGGGACCGATGTCCCTCGACGCCAACTCCGGCCAGGGCAAGACCTCCACGTCGAGCGGCAGCCAGAATCCCTTCGAGGCCACCGAGGAATCCGACAAGACCGGACAGGGTTCGCAGCTGGACGCCGAAGACGAGGGCGCCGAGGACGAGGACGAACAGGAGAAGTCGAACAGCGTGAGCAAGCCGATGGGCAACACCAAGGAACCCGCTGTGGACCGTAATTTGTCCAATCAGCCTCCGGGCGACGACCCGGGCAATGGCCGGGGCGGGCCGAGCCAGATCAAAAAAACCCGCGGGGTGCCCTCCATGATCCTCGGCATCCCGGTGCCCGATCGCGTGCCGGGCGTGCCGAGCCCCGGTCGCTCCAAGGTCACCCAGGAGTTCACCCGCCCGAAGGAAGAGGCCCAGGCGCCGGTCGCCGCTCTCTCGCCACTCGCGCGCACGGGTGCCATCGGGCACGTCGAACAACCCGACCTGGTGCCGTGGCGCCGCACGCTGGTCGAAACCTATTTTTCCCGTCTTCGCCAGGCGTCCGAACAACCGTCCGGTGCCGCCGGATCGGCGCCGCGCTGAGACGCTCCCGCCTCGTCCGCCCTCTCTTTCTCTCGTCTTCAATCCTTTAGCACCGTCCCGCGCAACCCGACCCATCGATGAGCACCTCCCCTTTTCCCGCCCTGGCCGACGCCCACCAGGAATCCGCCCGCTTCCAGCGGGTTTATCTCGGAGTCAAATCCCAGATCAGCCGCATGATGGTCGGTCAGGATGAAGTGATCGACGGGGTGATGACCGCCCTGCTCGCCGGCGGCCACGTGCTGCTCGAAGGCGTGCCCGGCCTGGGCAAGACCCTGCTGGTGCGCAGCCTCGCCCAGGCGGTCGACGCCAAGTTCTCCCGTATCCAATTTACCCCCGACATGATGCCCGCCGACATTCAGGGCACCTCGGTCCTGATCGAGAACGAACGCGGCCAGCACGAGCTGCGTTTCCAGGAGGGTCCGCTCGTCTCCAATCTGGTGCTCGCCGACGAAATCAACCGCGCGACCCCGAAAACGCAGTCCGCCCTGCTCGAGGCCATGCAGGAACGCCAGATCTCCGTCGGCCGGCGCACCATCAAACTGGAGGAGCCGTTCTGCGTGCTCGCCACCCAGAATCCCGTCGAACAGGAAGGCACCTACCCGCTCCCGGAGGCCCAGCTCGACCGTTTTCTGTTCAAGCTGGTGGTCGGTTACCCGCGCGAGGAGGACTATGCCGCGATCCTCGACCGCACCACGGGCGCCGGTGAGATCAAGATCGAGCCCGCCACCGACGGTGCGGAGATCGTGCGGCTGCGCCACGTCGTGCGCGCCGTGCCGGTGCCCGCCCACGCGCAGCGCTACGCCATCCACCTCGTCATGGGCACGCAGCCAGGCAGCCCTTACGCCCCGGCCAAGGTGAACCGGGCGGTCGCCCTCGGCTCGAGTCCGCGCGGCGCCCAGGCGCTGCTACTCGCGGCCAAGGTCCGCGCCCTGGTGCAGGGGCGCTTCGCCGTCAGCGTGGACGACATCAAGGCCGTGGCTCTGCCGGTTCTGCGGCACCGCGTGCTCATCAATTTCCACGGGCAGTCCGAGGGTGTGACCGACGACGCGATCGTGCGAGAGGTGCTCGCCACCGTGGCCGCACCGAACGGACCGCAGGCATGAGCGCAGGGGTGACATTCGAAGAGCTCTTCGACCCGACGTTCCTCAACGCCCTGTCGCGCTGGAATCTCCACGCGCGCCGGGTCGCGGGAGGCGGTCGGCACGGGCAGCGGCTGTCCAAGGACCTCGGTGCCGGCATCGAGTTCAACGACCACCGTCCTTACAGTCCGGGCGACGACCTGCGCGCCATCGACTGGAATCTCTATCGGCGGCTGGGCAAGGTCTTCGTCCGCCTGTTCGAGGAAGAGCAGGATCTGCCGCTCTACCTCGCGCCGGATGTGTCGGCCAGCCTGTTCCTGTCGCAAGGCGGCCCGCCGGCCATCATCGCCGCGCTGCGTTCCACCCTGGCGTTCGCCACCGTGGGACTGAATCACCACGACTCCGCGGGTCTCTTCACCGTGTCCGATCAGCTCGAGGTCATCTTCAAGCCGCGGGCCGGCCAGGCCCAGATCATGACCTTCGCCCGGCATCTGGCCCGGGTGGCCGAGGCGGGCGGGCGCGGACAAACCCGTCTGGCCGAATCCCTGCAACGCCTCGCACTGCTCAATCTGCGCAAGGGTTTGCTCATCGTGATCAGTGATTTCTTCGACCCGCGCGGGCTCGACGCCGTGCGGGAGGCGCTGCAGGCCGTGCGGCACCGCCTGGTGCTGGTGCAGCTGGTGCGGGCCTCCGACGCCAACCCCGAGTTGCAGGGGGATGTCCGCCTGACGGATTGCGAATCAGGCGATGTCGCCGACCTCACCCTCACGCCCCGCGTGCTCGAACGCTACAAGGCCGCGTATTCGACGTTTAATGACGGCCTGGTCGAGATTGCGCGGCAGCGTCACGCCCGCCTGCTGCGCATCCAGGTCGAGGTCGACCTCATCGACCAGCTCTCCCGCCTGTTTGAACACGGAGGCTTCCGGGTATGAATTTCACCCAGCTGTCCCTGCCCGGCGTGCTCGCCGGGATCGCCGTGCTCGCCGGTGTGCTCTACGCCTTGCAGCGTCTGCGTGTCCGGCATCGGCCGGTCACCGTGGTCACCACCCTGTTCTGGCGTGTCGCCGCCGAGGAGGCCCCGGCCCGCACGCTGCGCGAGCGTTTCCGGCATCCCTGGGCGTACCTGCTCATCCTGGTCATTCTCTGTCTGCTCTGGCTGGCAGGGGCGGGACCGGAATGGAAGCAAGGGGACTCCGGCTCCTTCCAGGTGCTGGTCCTCGACGGCTCCGCCGGCATGGCCGTGGGCGGTCGTTACGCCGAGGCGGTCGCCGCCTTGAAAAAACAGGTGGGACGCCTTCCCGCGGGCCAGCGACAGGTGTTCTGGACCGGGGGCGGCGTGCGCACGCTGCTCAACCCGGGCGAACACGCGCTGCTGCTGGACCGCCGGCTCGGTACGCTGCTGCCAGTGGCCGCGCCGGACGGCCTGCCGGCGCTGTTGCGCTCCCTGTCCGCTGCGGCTCGGCCCGGTCGGACGACCGAGGTGGTGGTGTTCGGCGACGCCGCCCTGCCCGCCGACCTGGTCAATCTTCTGCCGGGTATTCGGATCTCACGCGCCTCGCTCAGCAAACGGCCTCCGGCCGCCAACAGCGGCATCACCGCCCTCGGTCTGACCGACGCGTTGTCCGGCGCCTGGGACCGGGTTGACGTGTTCCTTGAGGTCCAAGGCTCACCGACGCAGCCCGATCCGCGCGAGCGCCTGCGGCTCGAGCTCGACGGCCGCACGGTTCCGAGCACGGAACTGCGTGCCTTCGGCTCCGGCTTCCTGCTGTCGGATTTGCCCGCCGCCGGGGGCCTGCTTTCGGTCCGCCTGGAAGGGGACGATGCGCTTGGTCTCGACAACTCCGCCCGGCTCCGGCTGCCCGACAAACCCCGGCTGCGTGTGCTGCTTTCCCCCACCCTGGCCTCCGAGTTGAGCGGCGTGCTGTCCGCCGATCCCGCCGTCGAACTCGTCACCGCCGACGCCGCTCTGGTCGTCCGTCGGCAGGGTGAATCCCTTGGCGCCGGGCTGCCCAGTCTGGAGTTTGTGCCCGCCTCGGATTCACAACCGGCCTTCCGTGTCCTGCATCCTGACTCTTTCGACTCCGCCGCGGTCTTCCATCACGCCGTGACCGCCATCGGGCTGCGGGAAATCGACTCCATGGCGATCGCCCAGGCGGCCGGCCGCGCGGTCACGGCCGAAGTCGCGACCGCCCCGCAGTGGCGCTTCGAGGTCTGGCAGGACCTGCTGTCGGAGGAATTCAACTTCACTCAGTCGCGCGCCTTCCCGCTCTTCATCGCGCACGCGCTGCGCTGGCTCGGGGGCGCCCGTCGGGGTCCCGCCTACGTCGCCGCCGGCCAGCCGCTCGAACGGGACGCGCTGGAACCGGAGGATCGCTTCATGGACACCGGCGGCCGGGTGCTCGATCCGCTCGGCGCCGCCTTCGTTCCCGAACAGGCCGGCGACCTGCCGCGCGCTGGCGGCGACCGGCCCCTCGCCATCTCGCTGCTCGATGCCGCCACCACGCTGGGTTCACCGGGCGACGTCCCGGTCTCTACCCTGCCCGCCAGCGGAGGTCCCACCGCCCACCCCGCCACCTGGTTGCTGCTCGGCGCCCTCGTGCTGCTGCTCGTCGAGTGGTACCTGAACCAGACGGGACGCGTGCCGTGACCGGCGGCGGCCACACACTCCTTCCAACTGTGAACATGGAATCCAGAAGTCAGAATTCAGAATCCAGGAGAACGGGCCTCAGGTCAGGTCTGGTTGTATCGGATGCTTCCATCGGCGCGTCGGCTACGGGCTGACCACCGCCACCGAGAATCCACCGTGTCCATCGACTTTCTTCGTCCCCTTTTCCTGCTGTTGCTGCTGCCGCTGCCGCTGCTCTGGTTCCTCCCGCGCCGGCCCGAGCGCCGGGTCCAGGCCATCCTGCGCACCGTGCTCCTGGCCTCGGTGGTGCTCGCGCTCTCGGGTCCGGTGCTGGTCTCGACCGCCGGGGCCCGGTTCGACGTGCTGGTCCTCGATCTCTCCGCCAGCGTGGAGGGTGCCTCACGCGAGCGGGCGCTCCGCGTGCTGGACCAGTGGGGCAACACGCTGGAGGATCGCGACCGCGCCGCGGTGGTGGTGATCGGGCCCGCTCCCGCCTCGGGTCCGCTCCTTCCCGGGGACTTCCGCCAGCTGATCCACCTGCAGGATCCCGTCAGCACCTCCTCGCTCAGCGCCGCCCTCGCCGCCGCGGAACGGCAGATTCCCGCCGGATCCGCCGGGCTAATCACGCTCGCCTCCGACGGGCTGTCGACCGACCGGCGTTGGGGCCCGGTGGTGCAGCGGCTTACGGCCCGCGGCATCCCGGTGGCCGTCCATGATCTCGGGCCGGGCGACTCCCGGCCTCGCCTGGTCGGCCTCGCCGCCGACCCGCAGCTGCGGACCGGACAAACCGCCCGGATCGAGGTGACCGTGGCGGGCCAGGCCGGCGGCGTGCGTGTCCGCATTTCCGATACGCAAGGTCGGGAATGGGCGCGCTCCGAACCCCTGACAATCGCGGGACGCACCCGCGTCGCCCTCGAATTCGAGCCGACCGAGGCCGGATTTCTCACGCTGATCGCGGAGGCGGTCTCCGACGGCACCGCCTCCGCCGATCCCGCGCGCACCACCCTGCGGCGCACGTTCGCCGTGCAGGCACCGCTGCGGCTGCTTTACCTCGGTGACCGCACCGAATCCGGCGCTTCGCATCTCGGCGACCTGCTGGGACGGGGATTCCAGGTGGTGGACGGAGCGGCGCGGACCTTGAACGCCACCACCGATCTGACCGGCTTTGACCTCGTGGTGATCGACGACCGTCCGGCGAGTCTGCTGCCCGAGCCGTTTCAGACGCATCTGGCCTCCGCCGTGCAAAAGGACGGACTCGGACTCCTTTTCACCGGCGGCAAGGCCTCGTTTGGCACAGGCGGCTATGATCATTCGACGGTGGCGGGTCTGCTCCCGGTGGATTTCATCCAGCGCACGGAGAAGCGTGATCCCAGCACCGCCCTCGCCGTCATCATCGACACCTCCGGCTCAATGTCGGGCACCCGCATCGAACTGGCCAAGCAGATCACGCGGCTCGCGATCCGGCGGCTCAAGGCCCACGACCGCGTGGGCATCGTCGAGTTTTACGGCAACAAGCACTGGGCCCTGCCCCTGCAGTCCGCCGCCAACAAGATCGCCATCGACCGCGCCATCGGACGCATGCAGGCCGTGGGCGGCACGGTCATGTACCCGGCCATCGAGGAAGCCTTTTACGGTCTCAAGAATGTCGCGACACGCTACAAGCACATCCTCATCATCACCGACGCCGGCGTGGAGGACGCGGACTACGAGTCGCTCGTGCGCCTGATCGCCAAGGACAACATCAATGTCTCGACCGTCCTCGTCGGAGCGCAGGCCCACAGCCAGAGCCTGGTCGACATTGCCTCCTGGGGACGCGGGCGTTTCTACGCCGCCGCCGATCGGTACAACTTGCCCGAGGTGGTCCTGAAGCAGTCCACCACGCTCAACCTCCCCGCCTACAAGAGCGGCGGTTTCCCGGTCATCGGCCGCGGCGGTCCGGGCTGGTGGGGGGAGCTGGACCGCACCGCGGTTCCGGCTCTGGCGGGATATGTCGAGACCCAGACCCGTCCGGGTGCGGAAACCGTGCTGGAAGTCGACGGCAGTGCCCACCCGGTGCTGGCCTCGTGGCAGTACGGCTTGGGTCGGGTCACCACCTTCATGACCGAGCCGCTGGGGGAAGGCACGGCCGCCTGGAAGGACTGGAACGGATACGGACGCTGGCTCGCGCGCGTCGTCAGTCGCACCGCCGGCGACCTGAGGCCGTTTCGCTTCGAGGTGACTCGCCAGGACCACCGCCTCGTGGTTCAGGCGCGGCGGTACGGGGATCGCACGGACGCCGTGCCGGTCGCGAGCCTGATGGACGGAGCCGGCGCCGGTTCACCGCTGGTATTTCACGCCCGCTCCGCCGATCATTTCGTGGCTGAACGGGTGGCGGACCCGATCCAGGAAGTCCGCCTGCGCGCCTCGGCCGGCGGTCCTCGCACGACGGCCCCGGGCGCCGGCCCGGGCCGGGGTGAGGTGTTGTTGGTGTCTCCCCCCAGCGACGACGTCGCCTCCGAATTTCAGGTCGATCCCGAGGCGGCCATGGACCTCGCCGGCCTCGCCCGCGCCACGGGCGGCACCTACGCCGGTCCGGCGGACGCCTCCGCGGCTCCACGGGCGTTGCCGCTGCCCGCGGACGCCAATTCACTTTCGCTCGTGGAGTTGTGGCCCTACGCGGCCGGGCTCGCCTTGTTGCTCTATCTGACGGAGCTGGCGGTGCGCCGCTGGCCCAGCCGACCCGCCACCGCTCCCGTCCGTCCCTGAACCCGGTCCCATGAGAAACGCACTGCTGGCCTGCCTCGCGCTGCTCGGCGCCTCCCCCGGACTCGTCGCCCAGGCCCCTGTGGCGGCGCCCTCCGTGGCCGACGTGCTGGCCCGTCCGCGGATCGACGCAGCGGCGGTCGATGCACTTTACAACGCGTCCGTGCTGCGAGAGGGAACGATCGACGGCGTGGTCAAGGATCTGCTCGCCCGCGCCGGGGACGCAGCGACCCCGAGAGCGGAGCAGGTCCGCGCTCTGCAGGTGGCCACGCACCTGAACTGGCGTTTCGGCCGGCTCGCCGCCGCCACAAAAACCGTCGACCAGGCCCTCGCCCTCGAAACGACCGCCGATCTCGTCGTGCTGCGGGCCCGCCTGCTGGAGGCGTCGGACCGTCTGTCCGAAGCCAGGAAGAGTTACGAGCAGGCCCTGACCTTGCTCACCTCACCCGAGGAACAGGAGGACGTGCGGCTTCGTCTCACGTTTCTCTCCACCGACACTCAGAACGTGGAGGCCTTGGTCGCTCTCGCCCGCACCCGCGACCGGGCGTTCCGCAACCGCGCCGCGGTCGCCCTGGCCATCCTCAACCACCCGGCCGAAGCCGCCGATCTCTACGAAGTGTTCGGCGAGGGCGCCGCCCAGCAACGCCAGCACCTCCGGCTCGCCCAGTGGGCGCTGCAGGCGGGACAGGCCGTCAAGGCCCAGGATCAGGCCTGGCAGGCCGTGCTCGGCGCCACGCTGTCACGAGACATCCGTTACAGCCTGAGCGTGCTGGTCGAGGCCCACGAACTCGACGCCTCCTGGGAGCGTCTGCTCACCCGTTTCGCCAGCCAGCCCCGGCTCGGTCCGGACGCCGCCGCCGTGCGGGTCGACGTGCTGCGTCGTCTCGGCCGCTTCAACGAGGCCATCGCCCTGATCGAGGGCGACCGCCAGCAGGGCATCACCCCCGAGTCGCAGCGGCGGCTGCTCCGGCTCTACGGCGAGGCCGGGCGTTACGACGCCATGGTGGCCGAGTTCCGCTCCCTCATCGCCCGCGAACCGTCGGAGATCACCTGGCCGCGCAGCCTGAGCGAGCATCTGCTCGAACAGGGACGTCGCGACGAAGCCGCCCTCGTGTGGAAGGAATTCATCGACCGGAACCGCGACCTCAACACGCTGCTCGAGGCCGGTCGCACCATGGATCGTTTTGGATTCGACGCCCTCGCGCTCGCCGCCGCCGACAAGTGCCTGGACTTGCATCCGGACCGCGGCATCGACGTCAGCTGGTATCGCTTCGAACACCACGTGAAACGCGGCAACTCCGCCGTGGCCGAGGGTCTCCTGCGCGAAATCGCCGACCGCCTGCCCGCCACCGACCCGGGGCGTGTCGCGGTGGCCGACGCCTACGAACGCATCAAGAATCCGAAGGAGGCCGTGCGGATCTGGGAGGGATTGGATACGCGCGAAGGCGGGCTCGGCGTGGACGAATCCATGCGGCTGGCCTGGCTGTACGACAGCACGGGACAACGCGAAAAAGCCATCGCCCTCTGGCGCAAGCTCTGGGAGGGCACTCTGCCCGACTCCCGGCGGCGCATGGTCGAGGACCGCCTGCTGCAACTCGCCGCGGAGACCGCCACCCTGGGCGACATCGCCGTCGAACTGGAACAGCGACTCGCCCGCGGTGAAGCCCGGGCCAGGGACAGTTCCCTGCTGATCCGCATCTACACCGACGCCTCCGACACCGCGTCCGCCATCGAGGTCATCCAGGAATACTATGGTCGCCAGGAGTCCAACCCCGCCGCCGCCATTGCCAGCCTCCGGGAACAAGCCCGCGTCTATCAGGCGCTCAATCGTCACGGGCCGTTCGTCCAGGTCACCGAAAAACTGCTGGAACTCGACCCCGACAATCGCACCGATCACCTCCAGTCGCTCATCCTCAACCAGCTCGACCGGGGCGGCCGCCCCGATGCCGACGTCCTCCAGCGCCGGCTCGGCGAGCTTCGCCAGGTCAGCGCCGCGGCCGGCGATGAGTTCGAGGCCGGGGTCCTCGTGATCGCCGGGCTCCGCGACAAAGCCATCGATTCCTACCGTCGCGCCCTCGCCCGCAACCCGGGGAGTAGCGACAACTACCTCCTGCTGGCCGATCTGCTGAAACAGGACCGGCGTCTCGACGAGGGGGTGGCCATGCTCCAGTACTTCGCCGAAGTCGCACCGGGAGACGACGGTTTCATCGTCGCCATCGACGGTATCCTCAATCTCAAGCCCGGCGCCGAATCCCCTGCGCTGCGCTGGGCCCACCGCCGGGTCATCGAGCGCCTGACCCGGCACGACGACAAGTTCTACCTCTACGATCTGTCCGCCGAATTGGCCGAGGAGGCCAAGGATACGCGGCGTTACCTGTCGTCCCTCGAAAACTCCCTCATCGACGCCGGACCGCGCCGGTCCACCGTGCTGCGCGAGCTCATCTCCGCCACCGAGGACAAGTCCGGTCCGATGATGGGCAACGAGCCGGTCGCCCCCGATTTTCGCCGCAACCTCTCGTTTAGCCGTCGACTCATCGCACTCGGCGAAGAAATGCCCCCGGACGTCTACCTGAATGTCGGACGCGCGTTTCTGCGCATGCAGAATCCGGACGAAGCGCTGGCCGCGTTCAACCTGGCCATCGACCGGACGGATCGGCCCTCGCTGGTCGAGGAATCGGCCGACGGCTTTGAGTCCGCAGGCTACGGTCCGGAGGCCACGGTGCTGTACGAGCGCGCCTTGACCAGCGATGCCGACAACGTCGGCGTCATGTCCAAGCTCGCCGCCATCCGCAGTCGCGATGGTGCAATTGCTCTCGCCCACGATCTTTACCTGCGCGCCCTGCTCAAACTCGCCCAGCAGCAGCCGGTCGAGGCAAGCGTCATCCAGGACCGTCGCCGTCCTGGTCAGGCCGACGACAACTTCACCTACCAGTACAAGCGTCACTACTGGGGTCTGCAGATGGGACTGCTCTTCACGCTGCCTTCCGATGCGTCGGCTGCGCTCGGCTCGCTCGATACCGCGTTCGATCAGGCGCTGCAGGAGGTGGCAAAACGAAGCGAGCAGCAAACCAGCCGCTCCCTCGCCAGTCATCCCCGGCTGGGCCTGCTCTCCCGCTTGATCCGGCTGACCGCCCTGCATACGGGTCGCATCGATCTGGCGGACCGGATCGACGCCCGTTTGCTGCGTCACTTCGGCAGCGATCCGCGCCTGGTCTCGGAATTGATCGGCCAGCGCCTGGCCTGGGGCCTGCGCGACTCCGCCGAACGTATCCGCAGCAGCGAGGGCGTGCTTCCAAAGATCGCCTCCGAGCAGGCGGCCCGCATCCGCGTCCAAACCGACCTGACTCCGCTGATCGATCTGCGCGCCGCGGCGAGGAAGGCCCTTTCGGAGCGAGTTTTCGCCGTCGCGGCCGAGGCCGCGCTCGCCGCCGGTGATCCCGACCAGGCCTACGCGGTCTACCAGGAATGGATCTCTCCCCGCCGGACATCCGCCCCGCCTCCGAACGCCGATGGAGTGCGCGCGATCTCGATCGGTGGAAGCACCATGGTCATGGCCATGCCCGCCGGGGCGGTACGTATGGGCACGGCAGCGGGCGGATTGCAGATTCCAGCCGCCATCCAGCACGCACAGGGACGCCTCAGCCCGGAAAAGTACTCCGAGCTGTGCCGCGCGATCTTCACTCAGATCGACGCACGGCCGGACCTCGCCCGGGAATTGCTCTCCTCGCGCGTCAACTTCGATCCGTTCCGCGGCGGACCTCCCAAATCGAGCCTCTTCGCCTTCGAGGAGGCCGCCGGTCGGAAGCTCTTCACACCGCAAACGCTTGCCACGACCCTGGCCGCGATCGACACGCGTCAGCTCGGGAGCATCGACCTCGACTACGCCATGACCACCCTGCCCGGGAACGAGCGGGTCACCCTGTTCACCCGGTACCTGCAGGCAAACTCCAATACCGCCTATCTCGGAACCGCACTCTTCGCCCTGCGGTCGGTGCTCGCCCAGCCACTCGACGAGGACGCGTTCCGTCGCGTGACGGGCGCCATGGCCGAACGTCTCCAAACCGTCGGCAAGTTGCCGTTCGGTCTGCGCTCCTTCGTCAGCTCGCTCAGTCTGGCCGGCCCACCCACCCAGCCCGTCGCCGCGGACAACCTGGCTCGCATCGAAGCCTGGGACCGTCAGCTCGCCGAGTCCTTCCCGGAGTCCTTCAAAGCAGGCACGTTCAAGCGGGCCCTCGTGCCCGCATCCGGCGCTGGTGCCTCCGCCATCACCGACATCATCGACGGCGCGTTGCGGGAGTTCTCCCAGACCGAGCCCGGTCTGCCGGCCTCGGCCATGCCGTACCGAGTGGTTCAATACCTGTTCTCGCTGAACGGTCAGATCTACCCTCGGCTCAAACCCGGGCTGCTCGCCGCGCTGGAAGCCCGCGCGAGGGAGTCCGGCCTGACTCCGGCCCTTTTCTGGACGACCCTCACCGTGTACCAGAACGATCCCTCCGGGGACCGCCGCGACGCGCTGCCCTGGCTGGAGCGGATCATCCGGGAGCAACCCGGCCACCGACTGGCGCTTGAAACCGTCCTGCCGCTCTACGTCCAGACCGGCCGGCCGGACCGCGAGCGCCAGGTCCTCGAAGCCCTGGTCGCCGCCGGCGGCGACACCGAGCGTCACCGCCAGCGGCTCGCCGAGCTCTGGCGCACGCTGGACCACCCGCAAAACGCCCTCGACGTCCTCGGCGGGCGGCCGAGGTCGGTTCCTTCCATTCTGGTCGCGTCAGGGTTTTTAAACTACACGCTTTCCCGGTTTCCTCAGATCGGAAAGCTGGGCCGGCAGCTCGCCACATCGACGGAGGATCGCGCCCTGCGCTCCGCGCTGCGTGGTCTGTTCCAGATGCTGCCGGCGTCGAGCGCCCCTCAAGTTGCCATGTTCCAGCTGGCGCAAGGCGGTACCCCGGTGGTCGACTTCGCCTCCCTGCTGGATCTCGCGGCCACGCGCGAGGTGCTGCCGCCCGCACCCACCGGCACATCGTCGTCTTCAACCTTCGGTTCCGGAGTCCCCTGGCTGGTCCCGCTGGCCGTGACCGGCGCGACCGTGGAAACACCCGCGACCACCGACCGGATCGTCGCCCGGGCCACTCAGGTCGCCGCCACGCTCCCGGACTTCGAGGCCCTCGTCCGCACCCTCGACCCGTCCGCCGTTGATGCGGAGGACCAGATCTCCTTCTATGGCCTCCTGGCCGACGCCTATGTGGCCAACGGACGCCTCCCCGGCGAACTCGCCCGGCTGACCGCCGCGGTCGCCGGCCGGACCGCCGGGCGCAAGGACCTGATTCTGTGGATGGAGCTTCTGGAGCGCGACCCCGCACCGACGACCGCGGAAGTGGCCGCACTCGCCGAGAGGGCCTACCGGGAGGCCGGGCCTCCGAGCGAGTACCAGCGCATCCAGCTGGCCCGGGTGTTCGCCCGCGCCGGCCGCGCCGATGACGCCATCGGACTCTACAGCGTGTCCGCCGTCTCCAGCCTCGCCACCTCAAGCGTCCGCTTCTCCCGCAGCACCCGCATCCCGCTCACCAGTGTCACGGGACTGTACGTCGACGCGCAGCGTCACCTGCCCCCGGAGGCGTTCGCGCGGCTGATCGACCGCTTTGCCGAAATCAGCCGGCCCTACGGTCAGCCCGCGCTGGACGTGTGGCACCGTCAATTCCTGCTCGCTATGCTGGACCGCTCCCTGGCGACGGGTGCGATGCCCGCGCGACTCAAGGCGCTGCCGTTGACGCTGCCCGAGACGGGTGTGCGACGGGAGGACCGTTTCCGCGTGACCCGACTGCGCAGTCGTCTGGGAACGGTCGAGGCAGCCCTGGCCGACTTGCGCGGAGCCTTGTACCGGGGGCCTGACGTGATGCGCTCTCCCACCGCTTCGATGTACGGACAGGAACCCTCCGTCGATCGCTACCTGCGAGGGTTGGGTCTGGCGTCCGCCAACGTCTCCTTCTACGGAGAGAGTCCGGGGCTGGACCGGGGCAATCTGCTTCACCTCAAGGATCTTTTTCCGACCAGCGCGGACGCCTGGCCTTCCGCCCGCGCCTGGTTGGTTCAGTCGGCCGCCGTACTCCCCGATTGGATTCAACAGGATGCGGTGGATGCCGATCTCGGCCTGCAATCGCTCGCACTGCTCGCATTGCGGCTCCGGCAGGCTGGCCTCGCGGAGGCCACGACGGCCTTCGCCGCGGCGCAGCGGCTTTTGGATCAGCGTCGCGTGTCGTCCACGACCGCCACACTCGTCCTCGCGGTGGGTCTCGAACTGGGCGCACCCTTCGACGCCTCGCGAATCACCGCCCTCGCGGACCAGCAACTCGTCGACCCCCGCCTGTTGGCCGGCGTCTGCCGGCACCTGGCGACATCCACGAATCCCGAGGCGGCGATCACATTCGGGGAAGCGGCGCTGGCCCACACCCGGAATGACCTCTTGCTCCAGGAATTGGAGACCCTCGCCCGCCGGGCCGGCCGCGAGGAGCTCGCCGCCCGCTTCACTACCCTCCGCACCGAAGCCGCGAACGCCCGGCGTGCCCTCGAATCCGGCAGCCCGTCGCCAACCCGCGTCACCTCGCTCTGACGCAGCGCAGTTGGAGGTGGCCTCGCCGAGGCCGCGACGGGACCACCGAGTCCCGCCTCCCTGTCCAGCCGTGGTTCAACCCCGGCTGGCAGGAGCGTCAGGTCCCTCCGATCTCCTTCCGCACCAGCGGCGCCACCCGGGTGCCTAGCAGTTCGATCGCCCGCATGACGTCGCGGTGCGGCACGGAACCACCATTGAGCAGGATGCTCAGCCGCGAGATGCCGCCCAGCGTCTGGTTGATATGAAGGATCTTCTCGGCCACCTCCTCCGGCCCGCCCACGACCAGCGCACCCAGAGGGCTGCGGCTCGCATCGTAGTGCGCGCGGGTGGTGGGTCCCCAGCCGCGCTCCTGCCCAATGACGTCAAACGCGTCCTTGTAGGAAGGATAGAATAGATCGGCAGCTCCAGCGGTGGTGTCACCGACAAATCCAATCACATGAATGCCGGCGGTCAGCTTCGCCGGGGCGTGTCCGGCCCGCTGACCCGCCTCGCGATAAAGGTCGAGCAGCGGGCGGAACCGGTGCGGCTCGCCCCCGATGATGGCCAGCACCAGCGGCAGGCCATGATTGGCCGCCCGGACCACGGACTGCGGCGTTCCCCCGACGCCGATCCGGACCGGCAGCGGGTTCTGCAGCGGACGCGGGTACACGCCCTGGCCGTCGAGCGGAGCGCGATGGCGCCCCTCCCATTGCACTTCGGTTCCCTCCCGGATCTTGAGCAAGAGGTCCAGTTTTTCCTCAAACAGGCTGCCATAGTCCTTCAAGTCGTATCCAAAGAGTGGAAATGACTCGATGAAGGAGCCCCGGCCGACGATGATTTCCGCCCGACCGCCGGAAATGAGATCGAGCGTGGCAAAGTCTTGAAACACGCGCACCGGGTCGTCGGAGCTGAGCACGGTCACCGCGCTGGTCAGCCGGATGTTGCGTGTCCGGGCGGCCGCCGCGGCGAGGATCACCGCCGGGGCCGAAGAGACGTACTCACGTCGATGATGCTCACCGATGCCAAAGGCATCCAGCCCGACCTGGTCCGCCAGCTCGACCTCCTCCAGCAGGTCCTTGATCCGCTGCGCCTCGCTCAGTTTCGCCCGCTTGACCGGGTCGAAACTCGTCTCGACGAAACTGTCGATCCCGAGTTCAAAGCGTCCGGGCCGGGTCGCCTCCGGCGCCCGATTCGTGGCAGGGTGGTGGTCTTGCATACCGGGAGTGCATGCGAGTTCCCGCGATTGTCAAAATCCTGGTCCCGCCGTCCGGGCACCCTCAAGCCTCCACCGGAGGGCGTGCACGCAGCAGCACGACCCCCGTCGTCAGTGTCATCCCGGCGATGACACTTCCCGCCAGAAAGGCGTAGCGATAGTCGTTGCCCGTCAGGTCCAGAAACCAGCCGAGCACCGGGCCGAGCAGGATCTGCAAGATCGAGTTGGCCATGCCGGCGGCGGCGGCAAACTGGGCGAAATTGAGCTTGGGAAACAGGACCTGGCAGACCGCCGCCGTCCCGGTGAAAAAGCACCCCGAGAGCACGCCGTGGGCGAGCAGCGCCGCGGCGAATCCAGGCGCGTCCTTCACCAGCACAAAGGAGGCCAGCCCGGCCGCCCCATAGGCAGCGATGGCGACGCCCCCGACTCTCAGTGGATGAAACCGGTCCGCCAGCCAGCCGAGGGGATACGCCAGCACAAACGAGCAGGAGAACATCACCACAAACACCCGCCCATAGGCTTCCATGCTCAGTCCGAAACTCCGCGCCGCGGCGAGCATGTAGGTGTTCACTGGCACGAACGCGAGGTTTCCCAGGGCAAAGAAAGCCATGCCCCAGACGTAATACGCTCGGCTGAAAGCGACGCGCAGGTACGATCGAACCGCGGCGAGCAGCACGTGCCGTGAGCCGGCCTCCCTCGGCGCGGGCGGCGGGTACTCGCCTTCCTTCACCTTCAGGCACATCAACACCAGTCCAGCCGCATAGAGCACCCCGATGCCGATGAAGATCTCACGGTAGTGCACCTCGGCGTGACCGATGATCGCGGAGTTGAAAAACACTCCGGTCGCCAGACTGACCGCACGAAACACACCAAAGAACCTTCCGATGAGCTCGCGCGGCACGACGTCGTTGATGAGCGCTCCAAACACGGCGTTTGCGGTCAGGGCACCCATCTCAAACAGGGTCCAGCCCAGCCCAATCACCACGAGGATGGACACGCGCTGCGTATCAGGTCCGCCCCCGATCCAGCGGTGCAACGCGGCGCCCACCTCCGCGCTCAGCCCAAGCAGGACCATCGCCAACGTCACAATCGGGGTGGTCGCGAGCAGGAAGGGGATGCGCCGCCCCCTCGGGCCGCGATGGCGGTCGCTCCAATAGCTGACGATGGGACCGATGATAAGGGACGTGACGCTTGGCAGGGTGATGAGGAAGACGCCCGTCAGAAGGTCGCTCGCCTCGAACTTCCGCAGCAACACCTGCACCATGGGCATCGCCGACCGTTCGCGCATCCACCACGCAAAGTCACCCCAGAGCAGCCAGCCCACCAGGACGGCGAGGCCTCCCGAGGTATAGGTCAGGGTCCCGACGGTCCAGGTTCGGCGCAAGGAAGACTTCACGCAGTGGCTCCGGTCCACGTTCGTCCCGTTGCGCGTGTCACGCCAGCAAAGTCCGTACCGCCGATCCCGGGCATCACCAGCGACGCGCTTCGGCGAAGGAGTTCAGGTGGCACGGTCATAAGCGGCCAGCGAGAGCAAGGCCTCCGGTGGTTCGCCGCGCAGGAAGCGCTCGACATTCGCGAGCGCCAGCGCCCCGCAGTCCCCGTAGCGATCGACGGTGGGCCCCCCAATATGGGGCGAGAGCAGGGCGTCCGGCAGAGCACACAGCGCTGAATCCGGGGTGAGCGGCTCGTCCGCCGCAACGTCGAGGGCGAGACGGATGCGTCCCTGTCTGGCCGCCGCGACCAAGGCCTCCTGATCCACCAGGCCGCCCCGCCCCACATTGACAAAGACGGCGCCCGGGGGGATCGCCGCAATGGCCCGCGCCGAGACCGAGCCGGCCGAAGCCGGTGTGAGCGACTCGCATTCGAACACCACTTCGCCCAAGCCAAAGAGTTCCTCGACCGACGCGCACGGGTGGAGGCCCGCCTCGCGCAGCAACGCATCCGGCACGCCGGCCGAATAGCCATGGAGGATCACCCCAAAGGGCCGCAGCAGCAGGACAAGGGCGCGGGCGACACTGCCGAAGCCATGGATGGCCACGCGGCGACCAAAGAGCGTCTTGGTCGCCAGTTCCTCAATCCGGCGCTCCTCCGGCGGTCGGTGGATGAAGGGTCTCCAACCCGCCAGATTGCGCAGGCCGGCCAGGGCAAGCAGCAAGGCGTGCTCGGCCACCTGGGCGCTCACCCGCTCGCCCCAATTCGACACCATCCCGCCGCGTTCGAGAAAGAGACGCGGAACCAAGCTGCGCACCGAGCCCGTCAGATGACAGACATAGCGAAGCGGGCACGCCTCGTCCATCAGCCACCGTTCGGGCAGCGGTGGCGTCTTCCAGCCGGTGACCAGGATCCGCGGCGCGGCGCGTTCGAGGGCCGCCTGCCACGATGCGGCGGATACGTTGACGCACTCGAGGTGGGGACTCTCCGTCAGCAGAGTGGAACGGGCGTCCTCCGCACCGAAGAAGAGCCCGATTTCCCGGGCGGTGAGGGCCACCGCCACGCGCCGCGTCGCGGCGGAAGCGCGATCGCCGGGCGCTCCGGTGGCCGGCGTGGGAGAAGGGCTCATGGAGGAAGTAAACACATCCGCGCCGAAGCGCGTTGGGACCCGGTCGTCGAGGTCATCGGTGTCTCACGTCCGCGTGGCGCCCAGTGCAGGAAGGGCCCAGTGATCGATTGCCCAGGAGCCAAGCGAGGGGTGGTCGAGCCTCCATGCTCCCGCCCGGCCCGACACGACAGTCCACGCCCGCGCCTCGTCCCGGTTGCCGCCGGTCCAGGTCAGCGCCGCGATCCAGCCCGGGCCCTCGAACGGGGAGGTGGAGCCCAACGGGGTGACGTGGAAGGGAGAGGCGATGTGCGTTCGCGGTGTCGAAGTGTCCAGGCGCCGTTCCCAATCGAGCTTGGAGATCCCATGCAACGGCTGCAGGACGGTGCCACGGCCCTCCGGTGACCAGGCCGCGAGACGCGCCCCGCCCTCGCCTTCCAGCTTCACCTGCGTATCCATCAAGGGAAGCACATAGCCGCCCAAACGCAGCAACCCCGGCTGCCGCGCCTCGAACACGTGGAGCTGCAGGAGCCAGCCGGCCTTCCACCACACTCCCGCCTCGATGCTGACGTTCACCTGGTTGTTCCGTCCGCCGAAATTGGTGCTGTAGTAGATGTGCCGCTCGTCCATCTCGACCGCGACGGTCGAGTGACGGCCGTAAATGCTCCCATCCGGGAGATGCAGGGTGAGGGCGCTGTCGTGCGACCACGAGGTGTCCGCCGGAAAGGCGAGGGTGAAACTCGTGCCGGTCCGGTAGGCGGTCTTGCTCCATTTCCAGGCGCCGTAGCGGAGGTTGCCCACCGCCACCTGCGAACCGGCGTTGAGGATCTCGACGGCGCCCCCGACGCTGCGCACCACCAGTCCGGCCGGCGGAATCACATGAGCGTGGTCTCCGCGCTCGCTCGGCAGTGATTCCTCGGGACTCGTCCAGAACGGATGCGCCGGCGGCAGAAGCAGCGCCGCGAACCCCTTGGCCGCCCAATAGGGAGAGGCGGCGCAGGAATACAGTTCCACCAAGGGGGGAAACTCGTCGGTCCAGCCAAGCGAGAGACAGCCCTGCGACTGCGTGATCGGCTTGCTCAGGAAAAAGTCGAGATTCCGCGTGCACAGCCGCCGCAGCATCCCGGGGGAGAGGTCACAACAATCCTCGGCCAGCGCCATGCCAAAGACATTGATGGTGTTGAAGCGGTAGGTCATCGAACGACCAAAGGCCGGATGCTCGCCGCTGGCCGCGAAGAAGTGCTGATAGTCGCGCACAAACGTGCGCGCCCACGCCCGCCACCGTTGCGCCCGCACCTGGTCGCGCGCGCCATAGTGCCGGCACCACATCAATCCGTAGAAGTGAAACGCGAAGGCGTTGTAGTGGTCGTACGCCTGGTTGACGCCATCCTCAAACCAGCCACCGCCACGATGCAGGAATTCGAGCCGCGTGAGAAACTCGTCCACGATCGGCCGGTCCGCCGGCCGGCCGTAACCTTTCGCCCCGAGGAACTCGAGGATGTGGACGGCCATGAAATAGTGGTTGTTGTTGACGATCCCGTTGCCGCGCGCGGTGCCAATCCAGCGGGCTATCTGGTCCTTTTGCGGCGACGTGAACGGGTCCCAAAGGTCCTCGGGCGCAAGTTGGAATCCGATGCAAAGCAGGCCGATCTCCACATGATGCTGGTGGTAGTTGGCGTCGGGACCAAAATACTGCGGGTTTTTCGGGTCCGTCCCGATCAACAGCGCAGCACGGAACCAGCTCGAAATCCGCTCGCGCAGGGCGGAATCCTCGTCCCGTTTGACCGACTGCAACCAATGCGCGGCCAAGACCAAGGGCCGGACCAGACTCTCAAGCCGATCGGCCTGCGGACCGCCGTAAACGCTGGCCTGTCCCTGAATCGGCAGATCCGCCCGGCCCGGCACCATGAGAGCCGCCAACGGTTCGATCAGCCGACGCGCAGCCGTCTGCCAGTACAGGTACGATTCAGGGAGAGAACCACCGCCCGGGCCCGCTGGGGCGGCTGCCGCAACCCTCGGCCCGGACCACAGGCCGGCCACAGACGCTCCACCGACAGCGGCGGCGGCCTTGAGGAAGTCTCGACGCATCCAATCGGGCTCACAGTGGGTCATGCGGAGGAGCTCTGGGGAGACAAATTCCTTGGAACGATGGGGCGGCGGCTCAGTAACGGATGCCAAAATCGAGGGTCACCCGGCCCGGCCAGCCGCGCTGCTGGTTCGCGGGAAAGTACTCGACGTTCGTCATGTTCTTCCAGGCGAGTGTGACCGAGGTCGGCCGTCCGCGCCACTTCCAGTCGCGCCCGACCGTCAGGTCGTAGAGCGTGTAGGAGGGCAGGAAGAGAAACGGATTCTGCAGGCGCTGGGCCTTGCGTCCGGTGTGGTTGGCGCCGGCGCCGATCCAATAGCCTTTCAGGTTCTCGCCGGTGAAGTTGTAACGCGTCCAGAGATTCGCGAGGAACTTGGCCGAGGCCTCGGGATGGGAACCGAGGTAGATGTTGAGCGAAGGATCGGGGACCTTGGTCACACGCACGTCATTGAGCGCACCACTGACGTAGATCTGCCAGTGGTCGGTGGGCGAAAACGTCAGATCCCCCTCGATGCCACGGCTGCGATCGACCGTTCCCTGCGTCGTGGTGATGACCACCTGCGCATTGGGCTGGATGATGTTGAAGCTCGTGATCCGGTCCTGGTTTTCGATTTCGAACAGCGAGACCGTCGACGAAATCCGTCCGTCCCGAAGGTCGGTCTTGACGCCCACCTCGTAGCCGCGCGACGTCGTAGGCTTGGCCGGACCCACCGGCACATTCAAGGTTTGCAACGCGGAGTTGTTCACGACGAAGGCCTCGCTGTAGGATGTGTACAGCATGACATCGTTGGTGACCTTGTAACCGAGACCCAACTGCGGAGCGGTTCGCTTGGGCGAATTTTCAGCAATGCGCAGCACGCCCGTGCGGATGTTGTTGGCATACGCCGTGGCTCGATTATGGCGCACCCCGGCGACGGCCTGCAACCGGCCCTTGAGCAGGCTGGCGTTCAAGACCGAGTAAACGGCGGTGTTCTTGCCGATGTTCTGACTGTAGGTCGTGAGAGGAAGAGCGGCGGGATCGAAATCCGTGTCGTAGTCGATGGTCGCAGGCTTGAGCAGATCCCACATCGGGAACGGCACGGTCTTCGCGCCCTGCGGTCCGGGCGTGGTTGAATTCAGGCCGGACACCTGGCGCTGCCGCGTCTGGCTCCGGTTGGAGCTGTAGAATGCGCCGAAGAGCGGCTTGAGCGTGCCCCAGTCGAAATCATAGCGCCCCGTGGCCTCCGCCTGGTAGGCGACCGTCTTGCCCCACGACTCCTCCAGGCGCGCCCGACGATTGATGGTCGCGGCGTCCGCCGTGAGCCCCACCAGCGGGTTCGCGAGCACCTCGGCCGCAAACGCCCGCGCCGCCGCCGTGCCGGTGCCATAGCGGGCGGGCACCGTGAGATTGACGGATCCACCGCCGGTCAGCTTGTGGGCGATGCGGGATTTCTGATACACGAACGAACCGCGCACGACCCAGTCCGAACCCACTTTCATGATCAGCTGCTCATTGACCGATTCGTTGTCGCTCTTTCTCCAGTCGTTCCGGCTGCCGTAGTTGAAGTCCCTTCCGAGAGGCACGTTCGCCATGAAACCCATGTCGCTGCTGTCGATCGGATTCACCAGCCCGGGAATGTTCATGTTCATCTTGAACATCTGGGGCACGTTTTCCCGGCGGTGGTACCACTCGTAGTCCGACACGAGGCTGATGTTCGGCGTGATCTTCCAGGTCACCGTCGGGGCGATCACCCACATTTGGTCCGAGGCCTTTCCGGTCGGATCAATGTACTGCATGCCATTCTGCCAGACCCCGTTGAAACGGGCCATGACCTTGCCCTCGGCGATGGGCTGGTTGACGTCCATCTGGGTGCGCAGCAGGTTGTAACTTCCCACGGTGAGATTGAGCTGGGCAAACGGCTTCTCCTGGGCGCGTTTGGTGATGTAGTTCACCGTGCCTCCAGGCGCCACCTGTCCATAAAGGACGGAAGCCGGGCCCTTGACGACCTCCACGCGCTCGATCGCCACGGTGTCGACATAGGTATTGCCGACAAATCCGTTGCGCTGCGGCTGCTGGTCGAATCCACGGATGGTGAAGACCGACTTGCCACCCGTGAACTCCTTGCCGCCGCTGGTCACGCCAGGGGCGTAGCGCACGAGGTCAAAGAGGTCCGTCGATCCGGTGTCCTGGATGAACTGCTGGGTGAAGGCGCTGACGGCGAACGGCAGCTCCTTGATCGGCGTGTCGATGCGGGTGGCCGAAACGGAGTTGCCGGCGCGGTAGCCGCGATCCAGCGCGGTGGAGACCTCGAAGGTCGAGAGCTCGACCACGGTCTCGCGCGCGGCCGGAGCCGGATTCGACGGGGTGGATGGACCGGATTGGGCCCGGGCGGCGGAGCCGAGGGCGAGGAGAACCAACGTCAGGCGGGGTAGGGATGATTTCATGGGGCGGGTGCGGCGGGGGTGATGCCGAGTTGCGCCGGTTAGGCCACAACGACCGCGGCGATTCAATCGCGGCTTTTGTCGCACAGACGACAAAAACGCCCCCCGACCGCGTCCGGAATCACGGCGAGCCGACCGTGCGCACCGACTTTCCCGCATGCCAGCGGCACTCCACGTGGATACGCTCCGCACTCTCCGGCACCCCGCGTTCTCCCCGCTGGATCATCGAGACCAAGAAGTCCACGGCCACCGCCCCCGCCCGCACGTTGTTCTCGACCATGCCGGAACAGTCCGTGCGGTCCGAGGGCAGCACCGGGCAGGCGACACCCAGATCGAGCGGCACGCGCACGTCGAGCAGTCTGAGCGTATTCAAAAATTGATAACTTCCGGTCACCACGGCGTCGGGCCGGTGCCGGCGCAGCCACCGGGACACGGCCGCCGTGTCTCCATAGTCGGCCTCCAGCGGCGGGATCTTCGTCTTCGCCCCCCCGAGATGCTGGCCGACGAGATAACCGGCGAGGTAATTGTGGTCCGTCCTCCGGTCGTGCACGTCATGCAGCACCAATCCGATCCGCTTGTAGCCGAGCCGCTGCAGGTTGCGCATGGTCTGGAGCGTCGCGCGGTAGTGGGTGGCGGTGACCGTGTGGAGCTGCGGATCGGTCAGGGTGTAGCCGAAGGTGACGGCGGAAAAATCCCTCCAGGGAAAGGGCAGCACCGTCTCGGGCCGAGGTTGCGGACAGAGCAACACGCCGGTCACGTTTCGCGCCTTGAGGATGGAGGCGACCCGCTCCAGCCGGGTCTGGGGCAGGTTCAAGTCGACGATCTCCACTTTGAAGCCATGCCTTCTCGCGCGCGTGGTCGCCCCCTCAAAGTAGTCGACAAAGTGGGGCCGCTCCCGCCAGTCGAACGCATAGGCCGAGTTTACCACCCAGGCGATGACCCCCTGGTAGCCGGCGGGCCGGATCCGGCTGCGGTAGGCGGCGAGGGCCGCCAGCATCGGATCCGGGACATAACCCATCCGCTCCGCAATCCGCCGGATCCGCTCGCGGGTGCGGGCTGGCAGGTTCGGATGATTCCGGAAGGCCATCGACACCGTGGCCCGGTGGACACCGGCCTTGCGGGCCACGTCGAGCTGGGTGACGCGACGGTTCTCCATGGCAGGCGTTAAATGAGTCCTCCCGCCCGGGGGCGAGCAAACAATCCCCGCCCGACGCCGGAACGCGGCCGGAACCGTCGGGTTGCGCCGCTCATTGCAATCCGGCACATCCCGGTCCACGCTGGGTTTCCCACATTGGAGCTCCTCCGCCACCTCTGATGAAACGCAAAGACTTCCTCCACCTCGGCGCCGCGACCGCCCTTTGGTCGCTGGCTCCCGGTTGTACCAGCACTCCCCTCCCCCGGCGTATCTCGCCGAACGAAAGCCTCAACCACGCCTGCATCGGCGTGGGCGGCATGATGGGGGGCAATGATCTGAAGCAGTTCCTGCAGCATCCGCGGTGTCGCGTGGTCGCACTCTGCGATGTGGATCGCGAGCAGCTCGACAAAGCCGCCGTGCTGGTGCCGGAGGCGCGGCGCTACGCTGACTGGCGGGAAATGCTGGAGCAGGAAGGCAGCCGGATCGACTCGGTCAGCATCACCGTGCCGGATCACATGCACGCGCCCATTGCCCTGGCTGCGCTACGGGCGGGCAAACATGTCTATTGTCAGAAGCCTCTGTGTCACGACGTCGCCGAGTGCCGCGCCCTGACCCGCGCCGCCTCCGCCCCCGGTCTCGTCACCCAGCTCGGGACGCAGCACGCGTCGGGCGCGGGCGACCGACAGGCGGTGGACTGGCTGCGATCCGGGGTCATCGGCAAGGTGCGGCGCATCGTTCTCTGCGCCAACCGGCCGGGCGCGGAAAAGTACCGTCTGGCCGGGCCGCGCCCGTCCACCGGCGCACCCGCGCCGGCCCACCTCAACTGGGATCTCTGGCTGGGGACCGCGCCCGAACGACCGTTCGCCCCGGACGTCTACCATCCCGCCCAGTGGCGGTCGTGGCAGGACTTCGGCACGGGGTGGTCAGGCGACATCGGGTGTCACCTCTTCGACGCCGTGTGGAAGGGGCTCGACCTGCAAGCCCCTTTGTCCGTGCGTGCCTCAGTGCAGGAGTCTTGGAAAACGTCGCCGGAGCGTCGGGCCGACACCTGGCCGCAGACCAATCACATCACCTGGGTCTTCCCGGGAAACCGCTGGACCGCGGGCCCGGAACTCACCGTCGAGTGGTATGACGGTGAGGCGTTCCCGCCCGACGACATCCAGGCGCTGGCCCGGGAGGAGGGCTTCAAAACCTACCCGGGCGAGGCGGCCATGGTGGTCGGCACGGAAGGGGCCCTTCTCCTTCCCCATACCTCGGGCGCCCGGTTGCTGCCGCGCGCGAAGTTCGCGAGCGTCGTTCGGACCGCCTTCTCCCCTCGCAATCACTATCACCACTTCGTCGACGGCTGCCTCGGCGGCGAAACACCGGAATCGAACTTCAGCCGAAGCGGGCCCATGTCCGAAGCCATCCTGCTGGGCACGGTCGCGATCCGGGTGCCGGACACCACCCTGCTGTGGGACGCCGCGGGCATGCGGTTCCCCCAACACCCGACCGCCGACCGGTTTCTCCGCCGCTCCTACCGTCGCGGCTGGCGGGTGCGCGGGGTGTAGGCGGCTTCCCGCAGGCCTGACTCACCCTCGTAGGAAAAGTAAACCCCCGTGGCACGGGTGAACCACGGGGGTTGATGTCCAGCGCGCTTGTGCGTGTAGTCAGCAGCGGTGGGACAACAGGTCGGGGAGAGAAGACGCTCCCCAGGTGACTGTTTCCAGTTAAGGAATAAACGGATACGTGAGGGTAAAGTTGCCGGCGTAGCTCGCCGGCCTGTGCGTGCCACCCGGGCTCGGGCCCAGGTCCTCGAAGGTCAGCGTGGCGGTCGCCACCGGCGTCTGCGCCCGTGCCACACTTGGACAAAAGAAGAGCGCAATCCCCAACACCAAGCCGCCGATGACGGCGGAGCAGGCGTTGAATTTCAGGGTTTGGGCCGAAGGCCAGAGAGGTCGCATCATAAGCTGAAGATCACGGACGTTGGTTTGTGGGACGCAGGCTCACCGACCCGGCCTCAGGGGAGAAGCGCTTCCTGGTAACAACTTGAATACAAACGGGGGCGACGCAGTCGTTATACTTCACTTAAATCGTTATATTTAAGACGGTTGTAACAGCATTTACTTCCACGGTAGGCACTCCGCGCCCGCGCCCGCGGCCGCACTCCGCATCTCGACTTGAAGACCGAGGTATTAACAGATGGCGTTCACGTTCATGGACCCTCGTGCCCGCTCCCCCGGACTGCGTCGCATCTGCCTTACCCTGTTGCTCACCCTAGCCTCGCCGGCGTCCTCCTTGCGCGCCCTGGAAGCGGCGGAAACCGCACTCGTGCGCGAGGCTCAATCCCACCTGCAGAAGTTTGAAACCAACCTCAACCTCGCCCTGCAATCCGCCGGTCCGGGGCAGGAGGCGGTGCCACCCGCGAAGGCTCGGCTGGCGGCGGTGCGCCTGCAGGGCGCGCTCGACGCGATGGCGCAGGTGAAGGCCCGCCTGGATCGTCTGCCGGGTCAGGATCCAGCGGTCGAGCCCCTGCTACGTCAGTTCAACACCCTGACCGCCGCGGCCCAGGGGCTGCAGGCCCGCCTGACCGGGGGCGCCACCCCTACCGCAGCTCCGTCCGCGTCACCCGTCACACCCATATCCAACGCGCCCGGCAACCGGCCGGCGGCCGCCAGCGCGGGAGCATCCGCCACTCCGCGCCTCGACTACCGGCAGCAGGAGGAACTGAAGAACGCACGTTTTTACCTGCGCGAGGTGGAAGGCAAGGTCGCAGCCTTGGAACAACTGGTGGGCCAGGTAAACCCCGTGAGCGACGTCACCACCCTCGATTTTCGCCTGTTGCAGCGCGGCATGAACACCGTCGCCGAGGCCCGGCAGCGGGCGGGCTTGGTCGGACCCCGGTTGGCCACGCTGCCCGCCACGGCGGACGGCGTCGCCGAGGCCGGCGCGGAGCTGAAAACCCTATTGACCCGTTTGGATACGGCGGATCAGTCCCTGCAACCGCTCCACGCCCAGCTTGCTGCGCTCGTGGACCCGAAGAGCCACCCCAAACTGGCCGCCGACACCGCCCGCATCCGCGAGCTGGCCGCGATGTTTTCCGACCCCCTGCTCTTCCAATCCCATCGGCCCCACGCGGCCGCCCGCGTACGGGAGCTGACCAGCGCCCAGGCGGAGCACACGCGCGTGCTGGCGGCCTACGCCGCCCTGCTGCGTCAGACGACCGCCGAGTCCACCGCCCTCACGGCCGCCTCGGCCCACTTTGTCGATCGGGTGGGGCTCTTCACCGCCGAAATGAACGCGCAACGCGCCGCCCTTCCGGGTTCCATCGACGCGGACTTCCAGAAAATCGACCGCATGGTGCAGGAAGCGGTCTCCAACCAAAAACCGGCGTTTTTCACGGATGGGATTCCCTTTGAGATCGGCCTGCTCGAGGAGAAGATCGATCTGCTCGACGCGCTGGAGCCGGCTCGCACCGCGGCCAACCGCAACCGCATGAAGGCGGTCCAAGGCCAGGTGCAGAAGCAGCAGGCGGCCCTGCGTGAGGCCATCATCGCGGCGAACGAACTGCCCCGCGACGAGTTTCAGGGCGGCGAGCGGGCCGAACTGGTCAAACTCGCGACCGACGCGTGGCGCAAGCTCGAACCCGGCGCCACGGTCATCACGGTACGGATACCTTCCTCCGCCTGGAAGCGCGACACCCGCTGGCGCAACCAGACCGGCGACTGGTACAAAATCGACCGTTCCTTCGTCCAGGCCCAGGTCATCGTGCGGCACTCCGATACGCTCGCCGTCATCCGCCCCGTCGACCTCGCCAAAAATCATCTGGAGGGTGACCGCATCACGGCCGCCCCGATGGACGCACTCAAGGACGAGCTCATGCCCCACCGGTTCCTGCTGCTGAAAAAGGTCCGCTGATCCGGATCGAGTCGGTAACTCGGCCCGCAAAACAACCGCGCGCCTCCGCGCGTGTGACGTCAGAGGCCAGGGCGCGGCAGAGGCGTCCGCTCGAGCTGGCGCAGCGCGGCCAGACGCGCCAGCGCACCCTTCTCGTCGACGGCCAGCAGGAAGTCCCAGGCCGCAATCGCGCGCCGATAGGCCAGCGCCCGTTGCAAGGCCTCCTTGCGGGCGGCCCTGGGGGGTCCGGAAAAACCCGGGTTGGCCGGAGCATCCGGACGCACCGGGCCGCCCCACTTTTCCGCCGCCTCGCGCACCGCCTCGCTCTCCGAAGCCCGGGCCCAGGCGAGGATGCTTGTACGCCGGGCCGCTTCCCAGCGAGCCATCTCGACTGCCTTGGCGGCGTCGGTCAGGGCGGGGAGCGCATAGCTGGATTTCCAGAACAACTCATTGCGCACCGCGTCGCGGTTGCCCGGCGTGAGATCCCGGCGGGGCGACATTTCTTCGAGTGTGATGAGGTGGAGCTCAAATTCACGCGCCGCGGCACCGAGACCAGGCACGGTGCCGGCGTCGACCGCCGCCTTCCAGACGGGACGGATCACGTCCGTCCATTGGCGCCGCACCTCCTCGTTCATGCGACGGCGCGACCGGCCCTGGGCGTTGCCCGTCACCGGACCGATTGCCGCCTCGAGCTGGGCCCGTGTACCGGTGCGGAGCAGGCTCTCGCTCAGGGGATTCTGACTCACGAGGGCGTCGACAAAACGCGCGTAGAGCCTCCGCTGCGCCTGCAGCGTCGGATCGGTGGAGACGGGCTCGGCGCCGTCGACCCCGCGTAGGTAGCGCTCCACCTGGGCCCGGATGGCGGGGGCGAGCGCTTCGCTGGGAGCCAGCACGGTTTCAATCAGGGTGGCGTAGGCGTCGAGCAACGCCTCCGCCGTGCTGTGCGGTTTGTCGATGGTGCGATTGACGAACATGGCCTGCTCGAACGCTTCGGCAAAACTGCCGAGACCCTCTCCTTTGCGCTCGCCGCTCATGAGGTCGCGCCCGATCAGCGCCTCGGGAATGAACCGTTCCGAGCCCGCCCAGCGATCCGGATCCGGGTCCGGCGCGCAGCCCGCGGCGAGCGAGTCCTCGGTCGTCGCGGTGAAGCCTGCCATGGTCACCCGTCCCGGTTCGGCCGACCAGTCGGCCGCTGCGGCGGGTACGAATCCAGTAAACCAGGACGGATTGGGGGCGGCGTTCCGCGGCTGACCGAGGAAGTGAAACCCGCCGGAGTGGCAGCAGGTGAAACAAAACACGACCCGGCCCCGGCCCAAACCTGCTTCGAGCGCGGACCTCAACTCCGTCACGCCCAGAACCTGCGCCGGGTTGGTGCGCCAGTTTCCGCCTGCCGCCCCCCGGTTCTCCATTTGCCAGAGGGTGATGATGCTCTCGCGCGGTTCCGTGCGGCTCAGTTCCCCGTGGTCACCGACGAAGAGGAACAAGGTCCCTCCCTTGGCCACCCGGGGCAGGATCTCCTCGCGCAGGGCCTTCAGGATTTCCTCCCGCGTTGCCGGACGGTTCTCCGTCAGCGGCCCCGGCAGCCACGACTCCACCAACAACCCCGACTCCTTGTTCTGTTTGCGTGTATCCGCAAAGACCGGCGCGACCTCCGGCCGGTTGCCCGCGCCAAAGAACGTCCACACCGCCTGCGCCGGATACCGCTCCCGCAGCCAGTCGTTCAACGCCCGGGCCTGCAGGTACTGCGAGTAATTGTTGGAGAGCGGGGTGCCGCCCCCGGAGAGAACGACAAAAGCATCGTGTTCACCGCGCGGCGCCACCGCGCGGGCATTCGTTCCCACCGAGCCCGCACCGCCCGCGCCCGGCCCAGGACTACTGCAGGACGCCAGGAACGCCACGGAGAGCATCAGCGACAACCGCTTCCAGTGGAGGCGTAAGAGATTAAAAGAGATACACATAAGTGATTAAAGTCCCGCGATACCCTCCGAAGGAGTCCGCCTGGCTGCGCTCGGCACGACCGGCGACCGCACAGCAACCTACCAGAGGGTCACCGCGTCGACAATGGACCATCCGACCTATTCCACCCCCGGTGCCCGAACCAACCCCGTCGCGGAAGGGCAAGATGCGGGAACTTCAGCCGGGCGGACCGCGGAAATAGACGGCGCAAGCACAGATCGGACGACGGAGGCGGGACCGAAGGTCCCGTCGCGACCTCAGCGAGGCCACCTCCAACGGAGCACCCGCGTCGTCCAAGTACCCGAGAATGTTCTCACAAAAGGACGGTTTAATTATTGATATATATGCTGATACAACTTCTGTGTTGAAATAATTAAAATGCTATACTTTTATAGCAATATGCCAATTCAAGTGAATGCCCGACTTTCCGATGACGATTGGGAACGGATCGTCGTCGCGTTCCCCGGCGTCAGCAACGCCGAGCGGATCTCGCAGCTCGTGCACCAGCAGCTGACGTTGCTGGACGCCCGTCGCAGCCTGCCCGACGCACTGGGCCTGATCGAAAAGCTGCTCTCGCCCACCCTGCAGACCCTGCGGGAGCAAGGCCTGCGCGGAGCGGGCTCCGAAGTGGCCGAATTGCTGGCCAAGACCGTGGCCGAAATGGCGGCGCTGCTCCTCAGCCACGCGGAAGGACTGCAGCGCGAGAGCGCCCGCACCCTGCCCGAGCTCGAGCACCTGCTGCTGCAGCGGTGGGCACGCACCTCCATCCAGATCCTGCGGACCGCCGCGCACGACCCGGGCTCGCTCCGGCACCCGGCCGGTTCCGGTCTGGAGGCCCGCCGCGTGCTGGACCAGGCCGCCCGGCTGCAACCCACCGCCCTTCCCGCCCCGGTTCCTCCAGCACCAGGAGCCTGAGCGCCACGTGTACCTACACTTCGCCTACAATCGGCCTTCGTTTCTCCAATCGCTTTCCGCTTCCTCCTCTTCCCCTGTTTCCCGACTGTCTCCCATCCTTAACCCGCCATTCCCATGGAAAACCGACTCCGTGATCGTATTGCCCGCATCCTCACCAGCACCGCCCACAGTCTCGTCGACACCATCGAGGGACTGAACGAAGAGGGCATCCTTGAGGCCGCCCTCCGCGAGGTCGACGGCGCCATCGACGAGGTGCACCTCGCCCAGGGCGAAGCCCTCGCCCGCAAGCATCATGTCAACAAGGCGATCGAGCGCCTCAACCAGGAGCGGAACCGCCTGGACGCGGAGGCCGAAACCGCGGTGCAGTCCGGGCGCGACGACCTCGCCACCGCAGGACTGACCCGGATCGACGATATCGAGCGCCAGTTGCCCGAGCTCGAAAACCAGATGCTCGAGCACAAGGGCGAAGTCGAGCGGCTGGGCCAGTCGATCGAAAGCCTGCGGGCGCGACGGGCACAAATGGCCGACGACCTGCTCTCATTGCGCCGCACTCGGGCGACTGCTCCCGGCGGCACGCCCCACGCGGCGGGACGCGATGCCGAGCGCAAAGCGGCCCGGGCCGAAAACGCCTTCAACGACCGCTACGCGAAGGCCACCGGCACCGACCGCAGCACGCTTCACGCCCGCGAGGCCGAACAGGCCCGGCTGCGCGAGCTGGGCGAACTGTCGCGCCAGAATCGCGTGCAAAGCCGGCTTGAAGCCCTCAAGGCGCGCGTCCAGCCTCCCCACCCATCCGTCAACTAGCCGGACCGCCCGCGACTCCGACGGCCGACGATCCCGCTCGTCTCTCCGCCTGACCGACCCGCCTGCCCGTCATGAGTTTTTTCGATCTGCTGACCGCCCCTCAGGCGTTGCCGTTCACGCTCGCCCTGCTCCTGTTCTTCCTCATCACGATCATCGAAGTGGTGCTGGTCTGGCTGGGCAGCGGCGCGGACTTCGGCATGGACCTCAGCATCGATCTCGACACACCCGGTTTGAGCGACGGCAGCGGCGGCTGGCTGCTCGACTGGCTCGGTATCGGCCGCGTCCCCTACCTGATTTCGCTGGCCGGTTTTCTCTTCTGCTTCGGATTGCTCGGGCTGTTTATCCAGGACATCCAGCTTGAAGCGATCGGCACCGCCTTGCCGTGGCCGGTGGTCGCGGCGGGCTGTTTTGTCGCTTCGCTGCCCGCGGTGCGACTGCTGAACCGCGGACTGGGTCGCATCTGGCCCAAGGACGTCGAAACGAGTGCCGTGACCCAAGACTCCCTGGTCGGACATGAGGCCGTTGTTGTCCTGGGGACCGTCTCCCCCGGCGATCCGGGTCAGATCAAGGTGCGCGATCCGCACGGCACGATCCACTACGGACTCGCCCTTTCGGATGCCGCCGGCGAAACCTTCGCCCCGGGCGAACATCTGCTCATCGTCGGCCGGCGCGGACCCACGTTCCTCGTCATAAGACACCCCAATCCGTCCTCCACCCCAACGTCTCCCACTGCCTGATTCCACCCTGCCTGTCGTCACACCATGGAAAACCTCTCGATCCTCTCTCTGATCGCCATCGTAGGCGTTATTCTCTTCGTCTTCTTCGTCGGCGCCATGCTGGCGAAGATGTACCGGAAGGCGAATCCGGAGCGTGCCCTGATCCGCACGGGACTGGGCGGGGGCAAGGTGGTGACGGATGGGGGCGTCTTTGTCATTCCAGTCCTGCACCAGATCGGCGAAGTGAACCTCCAGACGCTCCGGCTCGAGGTGCAGCGCAAGAACCAGGATGCGCTCATCACCCGCGATCGTCTCCGGGTGGATGTGCGTGCGGAGTTTTACGTGCGCGTCGCCAAGACAGTCGACGCCATCATGGTCGCCGCCCAGACCCTCGGCAACCGGACGTTCCGTCCCGAGGAACTGACGGCGCAGCTGCAGGGCAAGTTCGTCGACGCACTCCGCGCCGTGGCCGCCACCTTGACGATGGACGAGCTGCATGAAAAGCGCGTCGAGTTCGTCATGCAGGTGCAGAAAGCGGTGACCGAGGACCTGAGCCGGAACGGTCTCGAGCTCGAGTCGGTCTCGCTGACCGAGCTCGACCAGACATCCAAGGAGTACTTCAAGGACACCAACGCGTTCGATGCCGAGGGTCTCGCCAAACTGACCGATGTCACCGAGCGCAAACGCGAGGAACGCAATCGCATCGAGCAGGACACGCGGCTGGCGATTGAGCAGAAGAACCTTTCGGTCGAGCGCGAGTCCCTCAAGGTGCGCCAGATCGAAGCGGAGGCCCGTCTTGAGCAGGAACGGGTGATCGCCATGGCCAAGGCGGCGCAGGAGGCCCTCATCGCCCGGGAACGCGCCCTGCGCGATCGCGAAGGCCAGGAGGCGCAGATCACGGCCGCGCAGGCGGTCAAGGAAGCGAACATCTTTTCGGAAAAGGCGGTCGCGGCCCGCGACATTCAGCGCTCGCGGGAACTGGACATCGAGCGTCAGGAGGCCCGGATCGCCGTGGCCAAGAAGTCCGAGGAGCTCTCGAAGGCGGATGCCTCCGCCGCCAATGCCCGCGCCGACATGGTGCGCGCCGAGGAACAGGTGAAGACCGTGCAGGAAGTGGCTGCGGCCGAGCGCACCAAGCAGATCGTGGTCATTCGCGCCCGCGAGGATGCGGAGAAGGACGCCGTCAAGGTCGTGGTCTCCGCCGAAGCGGATCGCAAGGCAGCCGAAGACCGCGCCATCGCGCTGCGGACCCAGGCTCAGGCCGAGGCGGACCGGATCCGCATCGTCGCCGAATCCGATCAGAAACGCCTCGAGGTGGAAGCGATCGGCCTGCGCGCCATCAACGAGGCCAAGAACCTTCTCGGCGAGGGCATCATGGCGTTCGAGGTCCGCAAGGAGCTGGTCGGCAAACTCGAAGACGTGCTCGCCGCGGCCCTCAAGCCCACCGAGAAGATCGAATCGATCCGCATGCTCCACATCAACGGCATGCCGGGCGCAGGGGCCGCACCCGGACACTCCGGCTCGGCCGATGGCGGAGCGGCTTCCACGCCCGGTCTGCCCAACCAGCTCGTGCAATCGCTGCTCCAGTACCGGCTGCAGGTGCCGCTCGTCGACAAGATGCTGAACGAGCTCGGACTCTCGCTCGACCAGGGCCAGCTCATCCCGAACGACCTGACCCCGACCAAAAAGTCCTAGCACGACCCGACGCCCGGCAGGGGCGCGCACCGGGCTGCGAACGCGGCCCGGTCAGAAGGTGCCGCGGACGCCGGTGGCCCAGATGGCGCCGGTCTCCACCCAGCGGGTGCGCAGGTCGGAGCGCAGGCGATAGGTGCCGCCGTCCTGGTTGAAGATGTTCCGCGAGTTGACGAAGAAGTTCATGTTGCGGCGGAAATTCCAGGAGAAGTCCAGGGTGTGGGTCAGGCTCTCGCGCACATGGTTCGGCCAGCCGTTGCTGGCGGTGACCACCTCGGTCCGGTAGCCGGGCCGCCAGTTGGTGTTCCACTGGATCCGGAAGTCGCGGTACGGCAGGAACCAGCTGAGATTGGCCACATTGGTCGGGCGGTAGAAGTTCTCGTATTGGTCATATCGGATACGGGTGTAGTTCGCGTTCACCCGCAGGCGCCGCAGCGGCCCGGGCAGGAAGGTGAGCTGGCGCATGATCGAGAACTCGACGGAGCTGAGGTGGGCCTTGCCGACGTTGTCGACGGTGCTGATTTCCCAGTCTTCCGGCGACACGGTGGCCGGCAGCGGCTCCCCGTTCCAGCTTCCACCGGACGGCACGAGGTACGTGCGGCTTCGGATCAGATTGCGGAAATCGCGACGGTAGGCGGCGATCGAAATCTGCCCGAGGTTCTTGGTGTAGTACTCGAGGGTCAGATTGGTCGTGTTCGAAAGCTCGGGCACCAGGTCGGCGTTGCCCGCGTTGGCCCGGTTCGGCGTGGGGTTGTTGGGGTCGTCATTGGTCACCACCAGGCCGCCGATGAGGCGGTTCATGTCGGGCCGGGAGATGGCCTGGTTCCACGAGGTCTTCAGCACCAGGTCCTCGGTGAAACGATACGTGGTGTGCAGGTAGCGCAGCCAGGTCGTGTAATCCTGCCGGGCATAGACGCGGCCGCCACCGTAACGGGTCTGCAGATATTCGGCGGTCGTCCGGTCGACGACCCCCGTCGGCGCAATCGTGCCGAAGATGCGCCGGTCCGTCTCGCGCTGACCCAGATCCGACGGCCCCGCCGCGCGACCCCGGGTGTGCTCCGCGCGCACCCCCGGTGCCACGGTGAGCCGTTTGCCGATCCGGAAGATGGTCTGCTGGTAGAGCGCGTCGATCTGCTCCTGGGCATCCCGGGCATTCTGCAGCTTGAAGCCGACGATCTGGGCCGCGGTCGGCGGCGTCCAGGCGTTCGGATTGGCCTGGTACACCTTGTACGCGGCCCAGCGGTCCACATTGGCCATGCCGTCGACATTGCCGCCGAAGTCGAAGTTCATGCGGTAGTTGCGCTCGGCAAATGCGGCCAGGGATTCGTCGGCGGACGCGGCGAGGCCGTCCCGTCCCCGGAACGCCGAGGCGTAGTTGTTGATCGGGCGATCCGCGTTGTTGACCCACTGGCTGATGTGCAGGCCCCACTTGAAGATCGTGGGAATCCGCGAGGACAGGGTGTACTGGAAATCCGCCTTGGCCTGGTAGCGCTGGTCCTCTCCCTGCCGGTCGTTCATCCGGGCGCCGAAGCCGTTCGGGTGGTTGGCCAGATTGAGATAATCGGGACCAGACGTCTGCGTGATGTACAGCGCGGGGTCCGCCGGGCCGTTGCGGTTGAACCTCAGGCCGAGGTTGCCCAGCGCATTGGGCTCAATCGACCAGAAGAAGCCGAACAGCTGGTCCTTGTACCAGGTCATCGACCGCGACATGCTGCCGGTGAAGTCGGCGCGGAAGCTGCCCTTCTTGTAGTACGCGGCCAGACCGAAATTGGCGGTCGATCCGTACTTGTTCGTGGCGCCACCGCCCTGGTTGACCTGTACCGAGCCGACGCTCGCGGTCTGGCTGCTGAGCGAGTACTCCACGCCCGGCACCTGGGTGGTCGACGTCGGCGTATTCACCGTGGTGGCGAAGTTGAAGTTGAGATCGCGGCTGAAGAACTTCGCATGGTAGCGGTTGTACTCCGCGCGCGCGGAGATCCAGAAGGTGTCGGAGACTTTGAAGTCCACCCGGACGTTGCCGTTGTACCGGATGGTCGGCTTGGGCGAGTCGCGGAAGCTGAAGCTCGCGACCCGCGGAATCTCGGTGTCGTTGTTCGTCAGATTGGTGTCGAACGCATAGTTGACCACCTCCGCCTTCTGCTCGGAGAAGGTGTAGGAGTAGTTGTAGCCCGCCCGGACGCCCAGCCGACGGTCGAGGAACACGTCGGAGTACTCGACGCCCCAGTTCGGCTGCACCCGGTAGTGATCCTCGTCATCCCAGCCCGGCTGCTTTTTCCACGGCTGGCCGCTCATCGAGTTGAAGGCGGCGCCGGCCCGGAAACTCACCAGACGACCGGCCCGGTCAAAGGCTCCCTTCGAGCGCAGATTGACCACCCCGGCCAGCGCACTGCCCGGGTTCTCCGGCTGCGGCGTGCGGCTGAGGTCCACGGTCTCGATGCCGTCGATCGACATCTGTTCAAATTCAAAGGCGCGGTTCGCCCCCGTACCGCTCGCCGCGGCCATGCCCGAGCTCGCGATCGGCGCGCCGTCCAGGGTCACGGAGGTGTACTTCGGATCCAGTCCACCGAGGCTGACCGAACGGGCGTCCGCCTCGACATAATCGATCAGCACGCCGGGCAGGAACTTGAGGAACTCGCCGACGTTGCCCTCGGAGATCGAGCCGAACGTGTCGGTGGCCAGGACCCGCTTCGACTCAATCGACTGTTTCTGCTCCATGATCGCCTTCGCATTGCCCTCGCGCTCGGTCGCCACGACAAACTCGCTCAGTTTGATCGTGCTCGCGTACTCCGCGTTGGTCAGGGTGACGTCGAGGGTGACAGACTGGCCGGCCACGACATTCACCGTCTCCACCTTCGTATCCAGGCCGGAGTACACAAACTTCACCCGCTGCGGCCCGGCCGGCACCCCCTGCAGGTTGAACACGCCCCCCGCCTCCGCCGTGGTCGACAAGGTGGTGCCCTCAACCGACACGATCGCGTTGCGCAGGTACTCCGCCGTGCCCTGGTTGAGGACCCGGCCCGTGATCGATCCGGTGGCGGCGGACTGGCCTGAAACGACGGTGACGAACACTGCGGCCAGGCCGGCGGCCGCCAACACCCAACGAGGGAGGCAATTCATGGGAACAAGGGAGGGGTAACGCACCGGGTCCAACCACGATTGGATACACGTAGTCCCCGGACGCGCACGCCTCCTTCCCCGAAAGAACCCCGGGCGGCGAGACACCGCAGCTCGGACAGTCGGAAATGAACGGAAAGCCCCACCGTCCGGTGCGACCGCGCAGTCCGACGGTCCTCGAATCCTGGCTGGGCGGACCTGCCTGCCCCACCCCGCAAGGCCGCCTCCGGCAGTCCGGGCCGTGTTCATTGCCGCTATTTTCGCGCACCCCGGGCGGGTGGCACGACCTGTGCTAAAACGTAATTACTTCCGCTTAGCGGAAGTTTTGGGGTAATAAGAAAGTTATGGCCGGTCGCTTAGGGGTAGGCGACCGGCCTTCTTCTTTTCCAACTCCATCCACCGCCCGGGGGCCGAACCATAGCGCTGCTTGAATTGACGATAAAAGTGCGAGGCATCCCCGAAACCGCAGGAGAACATGGCCCCCAGAATCGAGTGTTCGCCGCTCCGCAAAAGCCTCGCCGCGTGGGAAAACCGACGCTCGGTCACATAGTCGGTCAGACTGTGACCGGTGCGGTCCCGAAACAGCGTGGTAAGTCGGCGGCGCGACAAACCGGTGCGCAGGGCCGCCCGATCCACGGTCCATGGTTCAAAGAAGGTCTCATCGATTTCCTGGACCAAAGCCGCCACCCGTTGCAGGGAGCTCCGTTCCGTGGTCTTGACCGGCAGCCTCGCCACCAAGACGAGGCTCTGCACGGCCAAGGCCACCACCAAAGGTCCACTCCCCGGACGCGGGTGCGCCTGCTCCAGCAAAGCCCGGCGCCAGGCGCTCTCCAACTGCTGGCGGGCACTGCGATCCAGCCACAGGCCCTCGTCAGACGCCGCACTCACCGCACGCCACAGTTCGGCCCGCTCCGGATCATCCGCGATGAAATCGCCCGACAGACACAGCAGCAGCAGCGTGGCGGGCTCCCGGTCCTGCAGCTGGTGGGAAACCCCGGCCGCAATCGCCAGCACCCGCCCGGCCGGCGCCGGGGTGACGGATGCGCCGCCCTGAGTTTCGCACGCGACCACCCCTTTGAGCACATAGATCAGCTTGTGAAAGGGATCGGTGCGCTCTGCCATCCGAAAGTCCTTTTCATGAACACTTTCGGCAAATCGTACTCCGGCGCGTGGAACGGTGACCGAGACGGGTCGGGACACTTTCATACCGGCTCCCCTCGTTGGCGTGGCGCCCCGAGGGCGCGCCACAGCGCCTTTCCGTTCTCGTGAACGGATCTGTATGATTCCATCTCCCTCCGTGGTTCCATGAAGCCGGGTCGGTTGATGCCTTGAGATGGCTGCCTCCGTCCCCAAGCTCAATCCCGGAGACAAAACACGCCTCCACACCCAAATCTGAGAGTGCCCGGGAGCACTTACCCGCTCCGCGCTCGTCCCGTTTCCGCTCGCCCCGGGGCGTAGGTTTTGCCATTTCCCCCTGCATGCTCGTTCTCGCCGCCACCACGCTGGAGCGCATCCAAAAAATCCCAAAAGAGATCTGGCTGACGCTTCTCATCGGAGTCGCAGTCATTGTCGCGGCGGTTTTCATCTATCGTAAGCTTCAAGGCGCAAACAAGATCTGGCTTACGATCATTGCCGCGGCGGTGGTGATGATCGTGGGTTTTCAATGGGTTTACGAACGCAACGAACCCAAATTCCTCACGCCCTTTGTCGACAAGGTGGCCCCGTTTTTCCCGAGCAAGATCGACTACAATAAGAACCAGCAAAAGGGACCCAAGATGTAGCCGGCCGACGGCCGGGGCGCGGGGCCCAGGGACACCTTTGGGGTAGGAGCGTCAGACTTAACGCTCATCAGCGGGCGGTAGATTGGGATTGGCGACCGGCCGCGCGGGCCGTAGGACTCACGTCCTCGTATGCCCAAGACACACTCTGACATCGGACTCATCGGTCTTGCCGTGATGGGTCAAAATCTCGCGCTGAACATCGCTGACCACGGTTTTCAGATTTCGGTTTACAACCGTACCACGGAAAAGACCGACAAGTTCGTCGCCGAGAATCCAAACACCCCCGGTGGATTGGTTGGCGCAAAAACTCTCCAGGAGTTTGTGCAATCGCTCTCCAAGCCGCGCAAGATGGTGATTCTGGTCCAGGCCGGCAAGGCAACCGACGCCGTCATCGACGGGCTCGTGCCGCTGCTGGAAAAGGACGACATCATCATCGACGGAGGCAACGCCCTCTGGACCGATACCATCCGTCGCGAAAAGGCACTGAAGGAAAAGGGTCTGCGCTTCATCGGCTCCGGCGTTTCGGGCGGTGAAGAAGGCGCCCGTTTCGGTCCCTCGCTCATGCCCGGCGGTGAATTCGCCGCCTGGAAGGAATTGAAGCCGGTCTGGGAGGCGATCGCCGCCAAGGTCGACGGCAAAACGGGCAAGCCGATTATGGGCGCCCAGCCGGGCAAACCGGTCAAGGGTGGCGTGCCCTGCACGACGTACATCGGCGAGAATGGAGCCGGCCACTACGTCAAGATGATCCACAATGGCATCGAGTACGGTGATATGCAGATGATCTGTGAGGCCTATGCCCTCATGGGTGGCCTGCTCGGCCTGAAGCCCGCCGAAATGGGTGCGATCTTCTCGGAATGGAATCAGGGCGCGCTCGACTCGTTCCTGATCGAAATCACCGCCGACATTCTCAAACAGAAGGACCCGAAGACGAAGAAGAAGGCCTTCGTCGATGTCGTGCTCGACACCGCGGGACAAAAGGGCACCGGCAAATGGACGTCGACCAACGCCCTCGACATGGGTGTGCCGGCGCCGACCATCGCCGAGGCCGTGTTCGCACGCTGCATCAGCGCTCTCAAGGACGAGCGCGTCGCCGCCTCGAAGATCCTCAAGGGACCGGGCAAGAAGTACAAGGGCTCGAAGAAGGCCCTCGTCGCCGCCATCCACGATGCGCTCTACTGCTCGAAGATCTGCTCGTACGCCCAGGGCTTCCAGCTCATGCGCACCGCGCAGGCGGAGTTCGGCTGGAAATTGAACTTCGGCGAGATCGCCCAGATCTTCCGCGGCGGCTGCATCATCCGCGCAGCATTCCTGCAGAAGATCACGGAGGCCTACGCCCGCAACCCGAACCTCGCCAATCTCCTCCTCGATCCGTACTTCAACAAGACGGTGAAGAAGGCGCAGGAAAACTGGCGCAAGGTCGTGTCCCTCGCCGCCGAGTGCGGCGTGCCGGCCCCGACGTTCGCCTCCGCGCTTGCCTACTACGACAGCTACCGCTCGGCCCGCCTGCCCGCCAACCTCCTCCAGGCCCAGCGCGACTACTTCGGCGCCCACACCTACGAGCGCGTCGACCAGCCCCGCGGCAAGTTCTTCCACATCGACTGGCCCGAGCCGTCCCGCCCGCAGATCGAAGCCTGAGCCAGGCCCGATTCACGGCCCCTCCTCTCCCCAAGCGCAGTCCTCACGGACTGCGCTTTTTTTGCGCCGCGTTTTGGCGGACCCAGTGCCGCCGGGAACCCGCTCATGAACCGCGCGTCACCGATCTGTGAATACACATTTTCCGCCGGATTGCATCCCGAGAACGCGATTTTGGACGGGGCCCCGCTTTTTTTGGGATTCGGTGACAGGGGTGATCAAACCCCGCCGTGAAACTTCACCCCAATTCGGCCTATCCATCTCATTATTAGGAATTAAACTAACAACCAGGGCGCCACCAGTGTCTGCAAAGGAGGCAAGCGCACCGGGTGTTGAAACCAGGCAATCGCCGTCGATTGCATAGAATTGCATTGATCGAAACCGATTTATGCACATCTATGCACGTACAGCCGGTGGTCACAGCGGTTGCCTGTCAGCCCCGCCCCCGGTATCGTCTGCCCGCGTTCCCCTCCCTATGAGAACTACCCCCCTGCGTTGGACCCGCCCCCTGGGTCTGGCCGCCCTTAGTCTGGCCTTGCTCGCCCCCGAGCTGTCCGCCCAAACACCCACCCCTCCGGCCGCGGAGGCTCCGAAAGAGCCCGCCGTCCTGACTGCCGACGAAACGGTGCAACTCTCGCCCTTCCAGGTTAACACCGAGAAGGACAAGGGCTACCGTGCCACCAATTCCATCTCCGGATCGCGGCTCGACACCGCGATCAAGGACATCCCGATGCCGATCGAGGTGATCACGGAGGAGTTTGTCCGCGATGTCGGCGCGAAGGACCTGCGCGAATCGCTGCGCTACTCCGCCGGCATCATCCTGCGCTCCCAAAACGACGCCGGTCAGGGCAACACCTTCGTCAACGCCGGCGGCGTGCACAGCGCCGAGGGCGCCACCGCCGCCAAGACGCAGACCACCGTCAAGCTGCGCGGATTCATCACCGACACGGTGTTGCGCGACGGTTTCCGCCGGCAGCACTCGACCGACTCCGGCAACATCGGCCGCATCGAGGTCATCCGCGGTCCCGCCGCCCTGCTCTACGGCATCGGCAACTTCGGCGGCATCGTCAACTACCTGCCCAAAACCCCGCTCGCCCGCGCCCGCGACGAGGTGAACTTCGGTCTCGGGACCAACGACTACATCCGTCTCGCCTTCGACAGCAGCCGCCCCGCCGACGATGCCCGCCTGGGTTTCGCCTACCGGGTGACGGGCGCGGTCGAGCGCACCGGAGACCAGACGGAGCTCTTCCAGGCCGACCACTACTTCGTCGCCCCGATCTTCCAGCTGCGGCCGTTCAAGAATACGCTCGTGACACTGGATCTTGAATACGGTGAGGACTTCCGCGAGGGCACGGGCTTCCAGAGCGTGCGCGCCCGCGCCGACGTCCCGGCCGACCAGCAGGACCGTCTGGAACGCGCCGGCTTCCTCGAATTCCCGGGCAAGAGCCGCCGCACCTTCCGTTGGTCGGGGCCCGATACCTTCGTCGACACCGAGGCCTACAACCTGCTCGTCAAGGTCGAGCAGCGGCTGGCCGAGAATCTCAACCTGCTCGTCGGAGTGAACAAGTCGATGAGCCGCTTCAACGGTCGCGACGTAGGCGGAGCCCTGCAGGTGGGCGTGGGCCCGACGGCGCTGCGCGGCACCGCCACGGTGGCACCGCTCACGCCCGACGACACGTCGTTCTCCGCCGGCGTGGTCCGTGATTCGATTTTCCAATACAACTGGACGGGTTACGACGAGAAGAACAACCGCGAACAGGTCCGCGCCGAACTCAACTACCGCTTTGATCTCTTCAAGGACCGGAAATGGCTCGGCATGAACCACAGCTTCCTCGTCGGTCGCTCCAATGAACGATTCGACAAGAACCTGAGCACCGATCGCACGCGGCCCGGCACGTCGAACTACAAGTCACCCAATGACCTGTCCTACATCCGGTTTGGACGGCAGGGCGACGGCTCGGCCGACGCCGCCATGGTGCGCATCTCCGACACGACGAACCTCGCCTGGAACCAGGGCACCTACGGTGTCTATCAGGGACGTTTCGCCGACGATCGCATCACGCTGATCGCCGGCACCCGCCGCGACCGCAACGCCAACCATGTCATCACCCGCGACCGCATCACCCCGGCCGCGAGTTCCGACATCGACCGCCTGCCGCAGCGCAAGAACACCTCGCAGTACGGCGTCAGCGTGAAGGTGATCCCGTCGCTCTCCGTCTTCGCCCTGAAGTCCGAAGGCCTCGTGCCCAACTTCGAAGGTCTGCGCGACGGTTACGGCAATCCGATCGACGCCACCGTCGCCAAGAGCAGTGAATTCGGCATCAAGATGGACTTCTTCGACGGCCGCCTCTCGGGTACGATCTCGAAGTTCAAGATCGAGCGCACCGGCACGCCTTACTTCTACTGGTGGGCGCCGGCGCCGGCCAAGAAGCAGTTCGATCCGAACAAGCCGGTCACCTACCTCGTCGAGGGCGCCAATCCGCTGCCCGGCCAGGCCGATTATTCAACGGCGCAGCTGAATGCCCGCACCGAGTGGGACGCCGCCGTCCGCGCCGGCGCCGCCTACCAGAAGGATGGCAAGTGGTACCTCAACGCTTCCAACGCCGCTGGCGCCGCCTACATGGACAAGGTGTACGCCAATGTCGCCGCCGGCCAGGGCTGGCCGGGCTGGTATTTCAACATCGACGACCCGAATGTGAACATCGCCACCATGGACCGCGCCGCGCCCGACCGGGGCACGTACCAGGCCTGGACCTCCGGCGACGACGAATCCAAGGGCTGGGACGCCCAGATCCTCTGGGCCCCGACCGACGGTCTGCAACTCGTGGCGACGTTCTCGCAACTCGAACGCAGGACGGTCAATGTCGGCGCCTTCCCCAAGTATCCGTACACGCAGGACCGTTGGGCCAACTGGTTCTTCCCCGACGGCAGCTGGGGCCTGTCCGGCTTCCCGCTCAAGGAAGCCTACGCCGATCCGTCCGACACGTCGACCTGGCAGGGCGCCGGTTACCTCGGCAAGGGCTCGGATGACGACACGCCGAAACACGCCGCCACTTTCTGGAGCACGTACGCCTTCTCCGCCGACACGCTCAAGGGCTTCACGATCGGCCTCGGCGGCCAGTGGGAGTCCGAACGCGAGTTCATCAGCGCCCGCACCGACGGCTCGGGCCAGCTCCAGGTCGACAAGAATGGCAAGCCCATCGCGCTCTACACCGAGCCGCGTGTGAACTTCGACGCCATGATCCGCTATGATTTCAAGTGGAAGGATCGGGAGACGAAGGTTCAGCTCAACGTCAACAACCTCCTGAACGACCGCGATCAATACGGTCTCGGCTTCGCCCCCGGCGTGTCCGCCCGCCTCGAAGTCGGCATGGTCTTCTGATCCAGCGACCGCCGTCTGCACGTTGTTTCCTCCCGGCCGGAGTGGGTTCGATCACGAACCCCTCCGGCCTTTTCGTCTCATGGTAGGGCTGTCCAAGCCCTGAGCCCGTCGAAGGGCCGCCTAAGCCCTGAGCCCGTCATCAACTGGGTTTGGTCTCCGATGGAGGGCGTCGCTCCGTCGACGCCGGGGGACGCTTCCCGCGACACCACGCCCGACCGTTTTGGTCTACGCGACGCGCAACCGGCGCCGACGGAGCGGCGCCCTCCAGGAGAGATCCCTCCGGGTGCCCCTTGTAGGCGGCCTCGCCGAGGCCGCGACGGGATCCTCGGTCCCGCCCCCGTCCTCCGAATAAGAGGCTACAAATGACCCCCGTAGCTTGGGCACCGATGGAGGGCGTCGCTCCGTCGACGCATGG
>JAEUGY010000047.1 GCA_016794625.1 Opitutaceae bacterium | reverse complement strand
ATAACGAGGCTGCGGCACCTCGTCATAGGCGCCATCGACCCACCAGATTTCTCCCCGGCGGGTGCACACCAGCAGACGTTCGCCTGGAACCGGCAGAATGCCGCTGACCTCCAGCACGATCGACGCGGGCACGGGCAGCGGCGTGCGTCGCCAGTGGCGGTCCTCCCGCTCGACGAGTGCGTTCGACGGCGCGACAAAACGCTCGACCGACGACGGATTCTGCGCGGCCAACCGGCCGCCTCCAAGGGTAGCCAGCGCCAGTGCGCCCACCGCCCAGGCGGGACCACGACCCCGTTTGGCCAAGGAGAACGGCGAGGAAAGAAATGGGAAATTCATGGGAGCGTTCACCAGACGAGTGTGTAGACCACGGCCTTGCCCAACGTCTTCTCGGTCACCGGCACGACCAGCAGCTGGCGGTCGCCGACGGTGCGCAGCACGGGTTGGTGCGGTGAGTCCTCCGGCCAGTCGAGGTACCAATTTCGGTCACCCACCACAAAGCCCCCCGGGACGGCGCGGATGGACTTCGCTTCGGCCAGCAAGACAAAGGCCGGCCAGCCGGAGCGCCGGCCCCCTACGACCACGGTGCGGACCAAACCGGACTGATCGGCCGTCGGCACGAGGCGATCCTCCACGGTGAGGCTGTGCAGGCGGGACAAAAACACCGGCGTGCCATCCGCCTCCAGGCGGTAGCCGTCCGACGCAAAGAGATCCCCCGGACTGTCCGGCCAGCCGTCGATCAGCGGTTGCTCGATGAGCGCCACCGATGGCTTCGACGTCAGGTCCAACGCCGCCCCGGTGGGCCGCGCCACCTGGCGCTCGCCGCGACTCTCCCACATTTCCGCCGTATCAATAAAACCGCCACGCCAGACGCGCAGCAGCGCGCCCGTCTCGAAGTCATAGGCAAAGTGCAGGCCCGCCGGCGTGCCGACCGAGCAGGCATAGATGCGTCGGGACGGATCCCAGGGCACAAATCCCCGTTGCACGAGCACACGGTCGGTCGGATCGACCAGGATCGGCGCCGGCACCCGTCGCGGGCGGACATTCGGATCCGGCGGAGTCACCGGCTTTTCCACCGGCACCTGGCAATGGATCGACCGCAGCGCGAGCGAACCGTGGTCGCCTTGAATCATGAGCGGCCCCCACGGCGCTTCCGTCTCAAAGGCCGCCGACCGCGTGGGACCCGAGGCGACGACGTTTTCGTGGATGACGGTGCCATTGAGCACGACGCGAATAAACTTGGCCGGCTGGGTCTTCACTCCGGCCGCGTCAAACCGCGGCGCCTGGAAAACAATCTGCAGCCGCTGCCACAACCCCGGCGCACGTGCGGCGTTGGTGCGCGGAGCCACGCCATCGTACTCCTCCTTCCCCTTGCCACGACTCGCATCCCATCGCTCATAGATGCCCCCGCTATCGCCGGGCTTGGGCTGGCGCACTTTCCAGCTATCGAGCAGCTGCACTTCATAACGGCCCATCAGGTACACCCCGGAGTTCGCCCCCGGCGGGAGCAGAAACTCGAGGTCGACCTCCAGGTCGCCGTGTTCCCACGCGGAAAACAGGTGTTTCCGGTTCACCTTGTCGGGCAGATTGACCAGCAAGCCGTGGCCGGCGACCGGCACGAGCACCTTTTCGCGGCGCGGATCGCCGGCCAAATCGGACGCGGTCTGCCAGTTGCTGCCGGTCGGTTGAAAGTCGCTCAGCGCCACCAACGTCGACCGGCCGGACGTCAGCCGTTCGGCCGCCGCCCGGACAAAACTCCAACCAGAACAACTCAGGACAAGGGCGCCAAGCGCCAGGCGAGGGAGAAGAGCCATGGGGAGCATCCATACGGCGCACACGGCGCGACCATGGCAAATCCAGAGTCACGGCTTCGTTCGTGAACCGTTCAACCAGGACCTGGCCCGCCGCCGCTCGCTTTGGGCAGCATTCTTCGCTTTCCCGCTCGGGCCCGGCCCGCCAGCCTGCCGAACATGCGCCCCGCCTTTGTCCGATCCTGGACCCTCCGTGTGCTCCTGTTACTTGGTCCGGCGGTAAGCTCCCCCGCCGCCCACCCCGCTCCGTCGGACCTGCCGAGTCCGGTCTCGATGACCACCTGGCGCGGCTACACTCAGTTGGAGTTTCCCGTGGCCGGGCGTCCGTGTCGTCTCGTGCTGCCGGACCAGGCCGCCCCGGGCCGGCCCTGGATCTGGCGGGCGGAGTTTTTTGGTCACGCCCCACAGGTGGACCTGGCCTTGCTCGCGCGGGGTTGGCATGTGGCCTACATCCAGGCAAGCGACCTCTACGGCGCACCGCCGGCCATGGCGTTGTTCGACGCGTTTTATCAGCACCTGATCAGCACCCACCGCCTGGCGCGGCGCACGGTGCTCGAAGGGCTGAGCCGCGGAGGTCTGTACGCCTTCAACTTCGCGGCCACCTACCCGGACCGGGTCGCCGCCCTCTACCTCGATGCCCCGGTGCTCAATCTCCAATCGTGGCCCGGACGGAGTCGGGAGACCCCGGAGGGCGCCAAACTCTGGCGTGAGTGCCGGGAAGCCTACGGACTCGATGATGCCGGCATGCTGGCGTTCAAGGGCAGCCCCATTGACCGGGTCGAACCCGTCGCGCGCGCCGGGATTCCCATTCTTTCAGTCTGCGGCGATGCGGATATCAACGTTCCCCTGCCCGAAAACACCGCAATCCTCGCCGAGCGCTACCGCGCCCTGGGCGGTCTGATCGAGGTCATCATCAAACCCGGCGGCAAACACCACCCGCACAGCCTCGAAAACCCCGCCCCGATCGTCGACTTCTTGCTCCGCCACGGCAAATTCTGACTCACACGCGGGATCAGCCCGCGGGCCTCGGGACGGAGCTGGAAACGCGTGGTGGCCGGCCCCCAGCTCAACGGTCGACTATCTGATCCCTTGCGCTCGCGGATATCGCCCGCGACGGTCGGCGAAACTCGGCGCGCTCCCGCTCCCGCCACTGGAGCATGAGCGGAGAGTGGACGTTGAGTTCCTCGCTTTTCCCGCCCTCATGAGCACCCCATCCCGTTCCCTCCTGAAAATCCCCGGCATGCGTTGGTGGATCGCGGTGCTGCTGTTCGGTGCAGCCGTGCTGAACTACGTGGACCGGCAGACGCTTTCGGCGCTCGCCCCGACCATCCAGCATGACCTGGCCATGGATGACCGCGACTACGCGGATGTGGTCAATGTCTTCCTTGTCGCCTACACGATCGCCTACCTGATCTCGGGCCGGATCACCGACAAACTGGGAACCCGGGCCGGCATGGTGATCTTTGTCACGTGGTGGTCGATCGCCAACATGGCCACCGCCGCCTCGCACGGCATCCGGTCCCTCAGCGTGTTTCGTTTCCTGCTCGGTCTGGGTGAAGCGGGGGTCTGGCCGGCCGCCTCCAAGGCGGTGTCCGAATGGTTTCCCGCTCGGGAGCGGGCCCTCGCCATTGGATTTTACACGATGGGCGCCACGATCGGTGCCACCGTCGCCCCCTACCTGGTCATTCCACTGGCGGCTTATCCGTATGCGGAAAAATTTCCGCTGGCGGCGGAACTGCTGGGGCACGGCACCGGGTGGCGCATGGCGTTCATCCTCACGGGCGCACTCGGCCTGCTCTGGCTGATCCCATGGCTGATTTTCTACCGGAAACCGTCCGAAAGCCGGTACGTCGCCGCCAGCGAACTCACCCTCATTACTTCGGGGAGTGAAGCCCGCCCCCAGGACGCCGGCGAACCCTGGACGTGGAAACAGGTGTTCTCCTCGCGCGTGGTCTGGCTGCTGCTGGTCGGTCGGTTGCTGACGGACCCGGTGTGGTACTTTTACCAATTCTGGTTTCCCAAATACCTCAACGCCGAGCGGTCGCTTTCCCAAGGGCAGTTGACCATCACCTGGATCGTCTACGCCGCGGCCGGCGTGGGCAGCATCGCCGGGGGATGGCTCTCTGGCTACCTGATCAAGCGGGGTGCGCTGCCCGCCTCCAGCCGGCTGTGGGTGATGTCAGGCTGCGCCGTGCTCGTCGCCATCTCGCCGTTGATCTCGCGCGTCGCCGGCACCAACACGGCCATCGCCCTGACCATTGTGGCGGTGATCGCAGCCCTGGCCTGGTTGATCAACATCAGCTCTCTCATCGTCGACGTGGTCCCGAAACACTCGCTGGGCACCGTCTTCAGCGTGGTCGCCGCCGGCAGCACCGTCGGCGGAATTCTGATGAACACGTTGGTCGCATTCATGGTGGCAGGGCCGTCGACCAAGCCCGCCGGATTCCTCGACCAGGCTCTGCAAACGGTGTTTGGTCCGGTCCTGAGTCTCGTCCAAGGCCAGGGTTACGGCCTCTGGTTCCTGATCATGGCCTTCCTCCAGCCTCTGGCCTTGCTCGTCCTGTGGGGCGGTGGGGTGCACCGGACGCGGTCCACGGTCGCATCGGCCTGACCGACGGGCGGGGGAGGCCATTCGCGGTTCCTCGGCCGAGCGATTCGTTCCGCTCCGCGAGCCGGCCGGCGCTTGCGGTGCGCCGCGACTCCGTTGAGATGGAGGCCATGGGGTCTCCAAAACGTCGTTTGGCGGTGGTCGTCGTCGGGGTGGTCATCGGCCTGTTCGTACTGCTGCTGCCCCACTGGCAAACGCCTACTTCGCATCCAGCCGCGCCGGCGCCCGGCGCGGGACCTGCGCCCAGCACCGGGGTCACCGCCCGTCCTCCGTCCGCGGTCCCGTCGCCGGCCGCGAGCCCGGTGCGCGCCCCCGACGAAGTGGATGCGTTCGAGGGCATCGAGAAACTGAATGCTCCGGGCTACACGGTGAAGGACGACCTGATCTTGCTGGGCGACCTGCTCCTGTCCTGGCAAACGCTCTTTCCCCGGCAGGGCAATCCGTGGGGAGAAAATCGCGACATCACCACGTCGCTGACCGGCTCCAACGGTCGCAGCATCGCGCTGCTGCCGCGCCGCCATCCGGCCATCAATGCCGCGGGGGAGCTGATCGATCGCTGGGGCACTCCCTTTTTCTTTCACCAGCTGAGCGGCACGCGCATGGAAATCCGCTCGGCCGGCCCGGACCGGGTGCTGTACACCGACGACGACGCCGTTGCCACGCCCTAGCCACGCGGCCCGCGCCACGCACGCGCGGAAGACAGGGTCGTCCGCTGCATCAAGGCTCCTCGTCCGCCGGCTTTGCGTCGATCCAGGATTCGAGCTGGCGGCGCTCGCGTTTGGTCGGACGGCCGGTGCCGCGATCGCGGGCCAGGAGGTGTTGGACGCGCAGCGCTTTCGCTTTCTCCCACTCTTCCGGGGCGGTGGTTTCAGTGCAATACTCCGCGACCAGCGGAGCGCCCACGCGCGAGGCGGGCACGGCGCGCACGATCACGGTGCGACGGACCACACCTTGCTGCACCACCAGAGTGTCCCCCGGCTTCACATCCCGCGCCGGTTTGGTCGGACGGTCGGACAGGGTCACCGTGCCGGCGCGGCAGGCCGCCGCGGCGAGGCTGCGGGTCTTGAAAAGGCGCACCGCCCAGAGCCATTTGTCGAGGCGGGCGGCGGTGTCGTCGTCGGAATTCAGCGGGTGATCCACGAGGAAGCGGGTGGGACGGTGAAGCCCCGACTTTGACACAGGCCACGGCCCGGACTCAAGGCGGCAGGCGCAAAAAAGCGCCCCGACCGCTGAGGGTCGAGGCGCGCGAGGCACGGGCCGGAGGTGGGACCGGACTAGGACTTGGAGCGCAGGTCACTGCGTATCCAATCGTTCAGGATCTCCTTTTCATAACGGAGATGGTCCTGACGGTTGATCGTCAACCGGCTCATGAACGAGAGGTCTGACAGTTTGCGCTCACCCTCTTTCACCGTATCGCCGGCTTCGTTGAGCACGCGGAAGGCGAGCTTGAAGCGCGGAGGATAGATGTCCTTCACGATCCGGACATCATCCAGCCGCGGACCGCGCCAGGGTTCGTAGTCCCCAGCCAGATCCACGTCGAGAAAGGTGACCGAGAGTTTTTGCCCGGGCGGGAGGGCTTTTTCGGCCCGCTCGACAATGTAGTCGCGCAGCTCCCGCAGGATGCCGTCACGGCCTTTTTCGGTTCCGAACGAGCCGTCCTTCACGTCGGTGAACTTCTCCGGCTCAAAAAAGTTTACCACCACACGGGCAGGCTCAGGCTTGTCCACCGCGGCGACCGCCGCCGTGGTTCCAGCCAGCGTAAGGGTCAGAAGGAGGGGGATTGTTTTCATGGAATGTACTCTTTGAGACGGTCAATCCGGGTAATTGTTTCATCATAACGCGGCGTCGGAGGCCCAGGAAGCCTGACCAACGGGGGAATGGCCGCTGTCACCGCTGCGGCAAACTCACGGCTCTACGGGCGCTAGATTCTGAGAGTCAATTGGTTAAGATTGCGATGGCAGACCGCCCAGACCGCTCCGGGACTACAACGAAGGGGATCCATTCCATCCGGGCTTTACCTACCCAAGCCGTTCCGCGGTCCGGGAGCGCAGCGCCGCCTGCGGATCGGCGGACGGGGCGAGCGTGACCACGACATACTTGCTCGTGGGGGTGTTGCTGACCTCCGCCGTGCTGTCGATCGGCACCAGCACGTTGGCTTCCGGGAAGTAGGTTGCCACGCAGCCGCGGGGAATGCGGTACGGCGCCACCATGAAGTGCTCGGCCACGCGCTCGCGGCCGCCGTGTTGATTGCGGAGATCGACAAACTGGCCGGCCATGAGGCCCGCCGCCGCGATGTCCTCCTCGTGCATGAACACCACGCGGCGCCCGCCAAAGACTCCGCGGTAGCGGTCGTCGAGCCCATACACCGTGGTGTTGAACTGGTCATGGGTGCGGATCGTCATCATGATGAACTCACCGTCCCGGACCGCGTGCGGACGGATCGGCGCCGTGATGAAATTGGCTTTCTTCGTCGCCGTGCGCCACTCGCGCGCATCGCGCGGCGCATTCGGCAGGTAGAAGACGTTGCGGCGAATCCGGGCGTTGAAGTCCTCGAAGCCCGGGACCACGCGGGCAATCCGGTCGCGAATGCGATCGTAGTCGTCCGCCAGCTCCGCCCACGGCACGGTGGTGCGGTCCGCGAGCACCGCGGCGGCCAGACGCGCCACGATCCGCGGCTCACTGAGGAGCGCAGGCGAGGCGGGGTCGGCGTGACCGCGCGAGGAGTTGATGATGCCCATGGAGTCCTCGACCGTGACAAACTGTTCGCCGCCGGGCTGGACGTCGCGTTCGCTGCGGCCGAGGCACGGCAGGATGAGCGCCGTGCGGCCGGTCACGAGGTGGGCGCGGTTCAGCTTGGTCGAGACCTGCACGGTCAGTTCGCATCGGCGCAGGGCCCCGGCGGTGAACTCGGTGTCGGGTGTGGCGGAGAGAAAATTGCCGCCGAGCGCAAAGAAGACGCGGATGTCTCCGCGCTGCATCGCCCGGATGGCATCGACGGTATCAACACCGTGGTGACGCGGAGAGGTGAAGCCAAACTCGCGGTCGAGGCGGTCGAGCCACCACCCGGGCATGCGCTCGAAAATGCCCATCGTGCGGTCGCCCTGGACGTTCGAGTGCCCGCGCACCGGGCAGAGCCCGGCCCCGGGCCGTCCGATGTTGCCCCGCAGGAGCTGCAGGTTGGCCAGTTGCTGGATGGTCGCCACGGCCTGGGGCTGCTGGGTGAGTCCCATCGCCCAGCAGCAGATCGTGGCCTTGGAGCGGGCCGCGAGCGCGCCCACGGTCTCGATCTGCGCACGGGGAACGCCGCTCACGGCGACAATCTCGTCCCAGTTCGCCGCCCGCAGATCCGTGACCAGGGCCTCGAAACCATGCGTGTGCTCCTGCACAAAGGCGTGGTCAAACACGGTGCCAGGCGCGGCGTCCTCCAGCGCAAGCATCGCCTTCATCAATCCCTTGACTAGTGCGAGGTCGCCTCCGATCCGGGGCTGCAGCCAGTGATCCGAGAGGGCCACTCCCGAGCCGAGCAGCGTCGGCAGGGCCTTGAGCGGATGGAGAAAGTCCTGCGGGTTCTTGAATCGCTCGATGCCGATCTCCGGCAACGGGTTGATCGACACGATCGTCGCCCCGCGCTGCTTCGCCTCAGTCAGCGTGGTGAGCATGCGGGGATGATTGGTCCCGGGGTTCTGTCCAATGACGAGAATGAGGTCCGCCCGCGCAAAGTCGTCGAGCGTCACCGTGCCCTTGCCAATCCCAATGCTGGCACTGAGCGCCGCGCCGCTGCTCTCGTGGCACATGTTGGAGCAATCCGGCAGGTTGTTCGTCCCGAACTGGCGGACAAAGAGCTGGTACAGAAAGGCCGCCTCATTGCTGGTCCGGCCCGACGTGTAGAACGCGGCCGCGTCGGGACTGGGCAGGGCGCGAAGCGTTTTCGCCACCTCGGCCAGTGCGTCGTCCCATGAGATCGGCTCGTAGTGGGTCGCGCCGGGACGCAATACCATGGGCTCGGTCAGACGCCCCTGCGCATTCAGCCAATAGTCGCTGCGGCCGAGCAGGTCGGTCACGGAGTGGCGTGCAAAGAAGGCGCGGTCCACCCGCTGCGTCATGGCCTCATCGGCCACGGCCTTGGCCCCATTTTCGCAGAACTCAAAGACGTGCCGGTCGGCGTCGGGACTGGGCCAGGCGCAGGACTGACAATCGAAACCGTCCAGTTGGTTGACCTTGAGCAATGCCCGCGTGCCCGCCACGACGCCAGCCAGGCCCAGCGTGTGGCTTGTCGTCTTGATCACCGCGGTCAGGCCCGCGGCCGCGGTGGACGGTCGCCGGAGTGTCGGCGCGGCGGCTTCAGGAGGGGTTTGGGCGGACGGAGGCGTCATGCGGGAGGAAAGGAAAACCCCAGCAAGCCAGTCCAGGAAACAAAAACACGCAAGGCCTTCGCCCATCTGGGCGAAATTCCGCCCCCTTCAGTCGCGAACCGGTGGCAGATTGCGCTCGCCGCAAGCCCGGACTGTTTGTTCACACTTCTCCAGTCCGCGATTGCATCATGCCCTCGGTTTCACCCCCCGTTTCCCAGCTGGAAGTGAGTGTGGTCATGCCTTGTCTCAACGAGGCCTCCACCATCGAGCGCTGTGTGCGCGAGGCCCGGGGGGCGCTCGCCGCGGAGGGCATCGTCGGCGAAGTGATCGTGGCCGACAACGGAAGCACCGACGGCTCCCAGAAACTGGCCGCGCAGTCCGGCGCGCGGGTGGTGGCCGTCGAGGCCAAAGGCTATGGCAACGCCCTGCGCGGGGGCATCGAAGCAGCCCGGGGGCGTTTCGTGGTGATGGGCGACTCGGACTGCAGCTACGATTTCACCCACGTCGGCCGCTTCGTCGCGCGGCTGCGTGCGGGCGACGATCTGGTCATGGGCAACCGATTCCTCGGGGGTATCCAGCCGGGCGCCATGCCTTGGAAAAACCGTTACCTTGGCAACCCGGTCCTGTCCGGGCTGGGGCGTCTGTTCTTCCGCACACCGATTCGCGACTTTCACTGCGGTCTGCGTGCGTTCTCCATCGACGCCTACCACCGGCTCGACCTGCGCACGACGGGCATGGAGTTCGCCTCGGAAATGGTGATCAAGAGCACGCTGCTCGGGCTACGGGTGAGCGAGGTGCCAACCATCCTGCGCCCCGACCAGCGCGGACGGCCGCCACACCTTCGACCCTGGCGCGATGGCTGGCGCCACCTGCGCTTCATGCTGCTCTACAGCCCGCGCTGGCTCTTCCTCTACCCGGGAGCCTTTCTCATGGTCGTGGGCCTGGCCATCGTCGGCCTGCTGGCCACGGCCCCGCGCACGGTGGGCGGGGTTGAATTCGGCCCACACTCGCTGCTCTTTGCCATGCTGGCCGTCCTGCTCGGATTCCAGGCGGTCTTCTTCGCCGTCTGCTCGCGATCGTACGCGGCCCAGGCAGGGCTCATGCCTCCTTCCCGGCACAGTGCCGGGTTCCGTTCCTGGTTCTCGCTCGAAGCGGGGCTGCTGATCGGTGCGGTCTTGTTGGTCACGGGCGCCGGACTGTCACTGGGCGCCGTCTGGCACTGGCGCAGCCAGTCGTTCGGGCCGCTCGACCCGGAACAGGTGATGCGCTGGGTCATCCCGGGCGCGGGCGCGCTCGCGCTCGGCGGGCAGATCATGCTCGGGAGCTTCTTCCTCAGCGTACTTGATCTTCAAATACGTCCCGGCGGCCGTCGTCCCCCGACCCGGACCGGGGACGCGCCGGCCGCGGCGCCGACTCCGACATGAGCGCCCTGTCGTTCGGACGCGGTCTCGGCCTCGTCGCCGGTCTGGTCCTGCTCAAGCTCTGGCTGGTGTCCGCCCAGCCGATTGTCGCCATCGGCGGCGCGTTCTACGACGACGCCCTCTTCATCGACCTCGCGAAGAACGTGGCACAGGGGGACTGGCTGGGGCCGTACCAGCAGGCGACGCTGATGAAAGGGCCGGCCTACCCTCTTTGGATTGCCGGTCTGCACCGCCTGGGGATTCCGGTGCCGCCCGCCCAGCACGTTCTCTATCTTTGCGCCTGCCTGCTGGTGCTCCGGGCGCTTCGTCCCCTGCGTCTTTCGCGGGGAGTCGAACTCGGGCTCTTTTGTCTGCTCTGGTGGAATCCGATGTCGTACGATCTGTCGGTCCTGGGTCGTGTGCTGCGCCAGCACCTTTACACCCCGGCGAGTCTGCTGGCCGTGGCCGGCGGCATGGCGCTGGTCGCGCGGTCGGGCGAGGAAGGAGTGGGAGTGGGAAAACTGGCCGGATGGGGGCTGCTGGGCGGCGGCGGGTTCGCGGTCGTGTGGTTGACGCGAGAGGAGAGCATCTGGATCGTGCCCACCTTGGTCCTGTTTGCCGGATACGCACTGGGGTCTTCGCGGTCGGGTGGCGCCGTGTCGAGGAGAGCGGTGCTGCTCGCGCTGCTCGTCGGCGGGGCAGGGGGCGGCGCGTTGATCGGGACGATCTGTGGAGTCAACGCCCGGCATTACGGCTGGTTTGGCACGGTGGAACTCCGGGCCACGGAATTCGTCGCCGCCTATGGTGCGCTGCAACGGATCGACGCCGGAAAAGCGCTCCTGTTCACTCCGGTGAACCGGGCCGCACGGGAACGCGCGTATGCGGTCAGCCCGACGTTCGCCCGTTTGCGCGAGCGGCTGGAAGGTCCCGAGGCGTTGATCTGGTCGGCGGTCAGCGAGCCCTACACGGGGCGGCCGCGGGCCGAAAAGGAAATCGCGGGAGGATGGTTCATCTGGTTTTTTCGCGAGTCCGTGGTCGAGGTCTTCCGTCCCAAGGACGCCGCCGCCGTCCTCGCCGTCTATGCGCAGATCGCAGCGGAAATCAACGCAGCCTGCGACGACGGTCGGCTGGAGGCAGGCCCGCGTCACGACTCACTGGCACCGCGGCTCCGCCCGGGCGATCTGGGTCGTCTGCTCCACGCACTGCCGGAATACCTCGACTACTTTGTCACCTTCCGCGGTTTCAGCGCACTGCCGGGGCGGAGCAGCGGAACGGAAGATTTGCTCGAGCCGTTTCGCCGCCTGACCGGATGGCATCTGTCCTCATCTCCGGAGGCGCCCGAATTGACGCCGCCCGCAGGTCGCTGGGTGGAGTTCCGGCTCGGACTGCTGCAGGCACTCGGCAAAGGCCTGCGCTGGATCTGCGCCGCCGTGGCGCTCGGAGGGCTCGCCGCTTGGGTGGGTCTTGTCCTGCACGCCGTACGAAAGCGCCGGCTCGGCCCGGGTTTGATCATCGCCACGGGCGTACTCGGTGCGTGGACCGCCGTGGTCCTGGTCAACGCCGCGGTGCATGTCCTTTCCTTCCCGAACCGGAGCGTGGGTGCGCTCGCCCAAGCCTATCCTCTGCTGCTGGTGTTCGCCGGGGTCGCCCTCCACGAGGGGTGCTCCATCGCCCTTACGAAACGACCCGGTGGACGGGCGCAAGGCCCATGAGCCTGCACCCGTCGGGTCGGGGACCGGACGTCACCACGTCCGGTCCTCGCACGGATTACATCATATCCTGCGGGCGCCAGCCCTTGCGGTACTGCGGATAGAGGAGCGCGTTTGCTTCGGGCAGGTTCGTGCGCATGGCCGCCGCGTCCCAGGTGAACTTCTTGCCGACCAGGATCGCCAGGGTGCCGAGGCACACCATTTCCGTGAAGGGCACGGAGTACTCGAAATTCGAGCCCGCCAGCGCAGGTTTGCCGGCCCGGATGGCCGCGGTCCACTCCTTGTGCGGGTTGCCCTCGGGCACGCGGGTCAGGGTGCGCGGGGGCAGGTTCGGGCGCAGTTGCTGCCAGAGCGTTTCCGGGACGATGCGCGGACTGTTGCAGTAGTCGTTGCCATCATACACGGTGGCCTTGTCACCGATGATGAGCTGGCCGCCCTTGGCCAGCTCGCGGCCGACCATCGAGGCCGGCAGGGCGGGTTTCTTGCCACCTTCATACCAGGTGAGTTTGACCGGGGGCATCTTGCCGCGCGCAGGAAACTGATACGTCACGATCGCGGAGTTCGGGAAGGCCACCTTGGAGTCGCCGTTGATTTCGGTCAGTTCCACCGAGGTCGGCGCGCCTAGTTGCAGGCCCCAGTACGCCGCGTCCATCAAGTGGCAGGCCATGTCGCCGAGCGCACCACAGCCATAATCCTTCCAACCGCGCCATTTGAAGGGATGGATGTCCTTGCTGAAACCGCGTTGGGTCGCGCGACCGAGGAAGATGTCCCATTCAAGACCTTCCGGTGTCGGAGCCGCGGCCGGCCAGTCCGTCATGCCCTGCGGCCAGACGGGACGATTGGTCCAGACCTGCACTTCACGCACGTCGCCCAAAACGCCGCCGTCGATCCACTCCTTGACGAGGCGGATGCCTTCGCCGGCGTGGCCTTGGTTGCCCATCTGGGTCACCACGCCGTTGAGACGGGCGAGGCGAAGCAGCTCGCGGGCTTCCGCCACGGTCTGCGTCAGGGGCTTCTGCACATAGACATGCTTCCCCAGCAGGATCGCCATGTAGGTGGGCAGGAAATGCATGTGATCCGGCGTGCTCACGCAGACGGCGTCGATCTGGTCGTCCATCTCGAGCAGCATCTTCCGGAAATCCTTGTAGCGTTTCGCGTTCGGGAATTTCTCGAACAGCTCTTTCACCTTCGGAATCTCCCAGTCGATGTCGCACAGCGCCACGACGTCCTCGTCCGCCTGGCTGCTGATGTCGCTGAACCCTTTGCCGCCGCAACCGATCTGGGCGACGCGAATCTTGGCGCCGGGAGCGATGGGGCGGGGTTTGCGGGGAGCCTGGGTCAGGCTCATGCAGCTCGAAAGGCCCAGCATGGCCATGGCCGCTGCCGAGAGGTGAACGAAGTCGCGACGGGTAAGGGTATTGGATGACATGAGGAGGAAAGGCTTGGGTTTCGCGGAGGTGGACGACACGTCCCGCGAACAACCGGACGGTAAGCAGTGGAGGCAGGGTGTGCGATCTCAATTGTCAGCAAGGGGCACAGGGGAGCTGGGCGTCTCGCGGTCAGAAATCCATCGCTTGAACACAGGGTCTGTCGCTAATACATGAGGTCCGTCTCCACCGACCCATGCCGGGACTCGGGCCGGGAGTCTCGCCTCCGTCTCCAACGTCTTCCTTTCGCCATGCCTGCCTTCACCGTCCAGCGGTTTCCCCGGCTCTTGCCCCTTGTTGTCCTGTGGCTTGCCTGCTCCCTCCGGGTGTCGGGCGCGGAGTCGGCCGCGTCGGTGCCTTCAGCGGGCACGGTCCCCGGCGATCCGCGGGCCCGGCTGCTGTCCCAGGTGCTGCCGTGGGAATCCCTCGCGGTGAAGGCGACGGCCAACGGTCAGCGTCGCGATGTATTCAATGCGCCGACCGCGACGTTGCTGGAACTGGAATGTCACGTCACGACGCTGCTGCCCGGCAAGGCCGCCCACGCTCCGCATCGGCATCCGTGGGAAGAGATCATCATCATCAAGGAGGGAACGGTCGAGGTTCAGCTCAACGGGCAACCCCAGAGGGCCGGTCCGGGCTCGGTGCTGTTCTTCGCCCCGCAGGATCTCCATGGCCTGCGCAACGTGGGTGAAACCGTGGCCTCCTACCACGTCCTGACGTGGAAGTCGCGCGACACAGCGCCCGGCAAATCCACCCAGCCCTGACTCGCACCGGTGCCCGTGTCTCCGGCCGGCGAAACCGGCCCGGCGCAGGGCTACGGCGCCACCAGGAGCGGCGTCCAGAGACCCTCTTTCACGGCCGGCACGCCCCCGGCGGGCACGGTGGTGGCCACCGCACGGCGCAAGGTCTGCGAAAGCGTGGCGAGGTCGCCGGCAACGTCGGATCGCTCGGCCAGATTGGTCAGCTCGCGCGGGTCCGTGTCGTGGTCATAGAGTTCGCGCCCCGCGCGGCCTTCGTCCCACTCGGTGTAACGCCAGCGCGGCGTGCGCAGGGAATAGCCCGTGCTCTTGTCCCGCGGGCCGCGCCGGACCACCTGGGTCAAGGCCCAGCCGCGCCCGGAAGCCGCGGGATCGCGCAGCAGCGGGGCGAGGTCCTGCCCCTGGAGATTCGTCGGTGCGGTCACCTTCGCCGAGGCCGCCAGGGTGGGATAGAGATCGACATGACTGACGGGAGAACGCGCGACACCACCCCGGGTCGACACCCCGGGGTCCACAATCAAGAGGGGCACTCGCGCGCTTTCTTCAAATAGGCTCAACTTCTGCCACAGCCCGTGTTCCCCGGTGTGGTAGCCATGGTCGCTCGTGAACACGATGATCGTCGTATCCGCGAGACCAAGTCGGTCGAGGGCGGCAATGACCCGGCCGACTTGGGCGTCCATAAAGCTGATGCTGGCATAGTAGGCTTGGAGCGCTTCGCGCCGCAGGTCGTCCGTCATGAGGTCCTGCTCCTTTTTCGCACTGCCCAACGCCGCGGCCGGCAGGTCCGCCTGGTCCGCCGCCACGTCCTTCACGACCCGCATCGAAGACCGCGGGTAGAGGTCAAAGTACGCTTGGGGAGCAACATACGGCGTGTGGGGACGGAAAAAGCCCACCGCGAGGAAGAAAGGCCGGTGACCGGGTCGTGCGCAGCGCTCCAGCACCCACTCGGCGTCCTGCGCCAGCAGGGCATCGGTGTGACGCTCCGCCGGGGCCGGCGAGGCATACCAGCTGAGCGTGCCGCCAAAATTGCCGGGCGAGAGGCTGAAGATCCGAGGGTGTTCCTCCAAACGATCCACTCCGGCCGGATTGAGTTCCAGCTCCCACGAGGCCGGATCATCATGTCCGTCGGTGCCGATCGAGTTGGGCACGTTGTAATGGTACAGTTTGCCCACCCGGGCCGCGAACGCGCCTTGCTGCCGGAACGCTTGTGGCAGGCTGATCTGGAGGGGCACGGTTTGCCGGAAAATCTGGGCGTTGGCCACGATGCCGGTGCTGTTCGGGTACAGACCGGTCAGCATCGAATTCCGGCTCGGTCCACACAGCGGGAACGAACAATAGGCCCGGTCGAAGCGCACGCCGCGCGCTGCCAGCCGGTCGATGTTCGGCGTGCGAGCAAGCGGGTCGCCGTAGCACCCGAGCAGCGTATTCAGGTCATCCGCGATGAGAAAGAGGACGTTCTTCGTCGGCGCCGCGCCGACCAGCGAACCAGCCCAGACCAACGCCATCGCCAGCAAACGCCCATGCAACCGAACCAGGGTAGGGGTAATCATAAAAACCGGGAGAATCCTGCCGGCTAACGCCGAGACTCACCCCCCGCTCCTGCCCCTGTCGAACGGGAAGTACGTCCACCGCAAAAATCGGCCTGTCCCTTATTCGCAACCTGAGAGAGTTGCCTAAAACGAGCCTGTCCCTTCTTTAGCAACCTCTATCAGTTGCACAAAATCAGCCTGTCCCTATTACGCAATCCACTAGGGTTGCGCTACCTCAATCGCCGAGGGGGCGAGTCGCCTCGGCTCGCTGGAACGTTCCTCGGGGCTGCACCGGACCTGACTTGCAGCCCTCGTCGCTTTCGCGTGGCCTTGCCGGGTGTCCAACTCGCTTTGCATCCGGGCCTTCGAGGTCCGTCCTCTCGACATTCCGCTTCACACGCCGTTTGGGATCTCGGGAGGGGCCCAAGCCTTGGCCGCCAATGTCCTGGTCACACTTGAGCTTTCCGACGGTTCCATCGGCTACGGCGAAGCCGCCCCGCTCCCGCCCTACAACGGGGAAACCCAAGCAGATGCCTTGGCAGTCCTGCGCGCCGCCCGTCCGTGGCTCCTGGGTCAACCGGTTGGCGCGAGCTGGCAGGCCCTCGCCGCTACGTTTCGCGCGCGCGGCGGAGCCTCCTGCGGCTCAGCCCAATGCGCTTTCGAGTCCGCCCTGCTCGACGCGTGGACGCGCCACCTCGGCACACCCCTTTGGAAATTCCTCGGCGGCGCCGGCACCGACTTGGAAACGGACATGACCGTGACCACCGGCTCGTCCGATGAGGCCGCGTCAGCCGCCCGCGACATCCTCGCCCGCGGCATTCGCATGATTAAGGTCAAAGTCGGCGGCAAAGGTGGCCCGCAGCTCGATCTCGCGCGGCTCGCCGCCATCCACGAGGTCGCCCCGAGCTCACCGCTGATCCTCGACGGCAACGCCGGGGTCTCCCGCGCGGACGCCCGCGTGCTGGTCCAGGGTCTCAAAGCCCGCGGCATCACCCCCGCTCTGCTTGAGCAATGGCTGCCCAAGGCCGATCTCGACGGGGCCGCCGCTCTCCGTCGGGAAAGTGGATGGCTGGTCGCCGCCGACGAGAGCGTCACCTCCGCCGCGGACGCTCGAAGCGTGGTCGCGGCCGGCGCCGCCGACGTCATCAACATCAAGTTGATGAAGGCCGGCCTCGCCGAGGCGCTCGACATCGTCGCCGTCGCCCACCAGTCCAACCTGGCCCTCATGATCGGTGGCAACGTGGAGTCGATCCTCGCCATGACCGTCTCCGCCTGTTTCGCCGCCGGCCAGGGTGGCTTCCGCTTCGCCGACCTCGACACGCCACTCTTCCTCGCGGAAAACCCCTTCCAAGGCGGCTTTACCCTGACGGGCGGCGCCATCTCGGTCGCCCACCTTGCCGCCGGGCACGGCGTGACCCCCAAACCGTAGTCCTGGCCCCGACGCCTCCCTACCCACCCCTTCCGGCCCACTCGCCCGCAGGCGGGGTTTGGCGTCATCGGGATTGCCGGACTCCGGCCGTTCACCGAGGCTGCACCCATGCCTCCCTCCTCCGTCGCTCCCGCCGCCAACGGGACGCCCCTGTTCTCCTGGTTGACCGAGCGCTCCGCCGGGGTGCTCCTCCACCCCACCTCGCTCCCGGGCGACCAAGGCATCGGGACCTTCGATGGGGCGGTCGACCGGTTTCTCGACTTTCTGCAGGAATCCGGCCTGAAGACCTGGCAGATCTGCCCGCTCGGTCCGACCGGTTATGGCGACTCTCCGTACCAGTGTTTTTCCGCCTTCGCCGGCAATCCCTACCTGATCGATCTGCATGCCCTCGTTCGGCACGGGCTCTTGACGGCAGAGTCGCTCACCCCGCTGCAGCGGCTCAACCCGGATCGCGTGGACTTCGGCGCGCTCTACACCCTGAAGTGGCCCTTGCTGGCCAAGGCCTATGAACGCTTCATCAAGGGTCGCATCGCTCTGCCGTACGGCGAATTCGAGCTCTTCAAATCGCAGCACGCGGAGTGGCTCCTCCCCTACGCCACGTTCCGCGCCTTCAAGGACCACTACGACGGCAAGCCATGGTGGGAGTGGCCGGATGAAACCCGTACCTTTGCCACCGCGCTGAAGTCCACCCTGCGCAAGACCCTGGCCGCGAAAATCGACGCGCACGCCTTCTACCAGTACCTGTTCTTCGGCCAATGGACCCGGGTGCGCGCCGCCGCCGCCAAACGGAGCATCTCCATCATCGGCGACCTGCCCATCTTCGTCGCGCTCGACAGCGCCGACGTCTGGGCCGCCCCGCATCTCTTCGAGATCGACGAGAAGACCAGCCGCCCCACCGCCGTCGCCGGAGTGCCGCCCGACTATTTCTCCACCGACGGCCAGCTCTGGGGCAACCCCCTCTACCGCTGGTCGCTCCACGCCCGCGACGGCTACGCCTGGTGGATGCAGCGCCTGCGCGCCGCGTTCGCCTTGCACGACGTCGTGCGCATCGACCATTTTCGCGCCTTCGACGAGTATTGGAGTATCCCCTACCCGGCCGCCACCGCCAAGGTCGGCGCCTGGCTGCCCGGCCCGGGCCTGGATTTCTTCCGCCTCGTCCGCGCCTCCTTCCCCGACGCCCGCATCATCGCCGAGGACCTCGGCGACCTCACCCCCACGGTCGTGCGCCTGCGCGAACAAACGGGATTGCCGGGCATGACCATCCTGCAATTTGCGTTCGGGGGCGACAGCCGCAACCTCTACCTGCCGCACAATCTGACCGCCAATTCCGTGGTGTATCCAGGCACGCACGATAACGACACCACGCTCGGCTGGTACGCCACGGCTTCGGAGAAGGAACGGGACCACGTCCGCCGTTACCTGCGCGTCGGCGGCGAGGCGCTCGGCTGGGACTTCGTCCGCGCCGGCTACCAGTCGGTCAGCCGGCTCGCGGTCTTTCCGCTGCAGGACCTGCTCAGCCTCGACTCCAAAGCCCGCCTCAACACGCCGGGCAAGGCCGAAGGCAACTGGCAGTGGCGCTACCGGGCCTCCCAGCTGGATCCCCTCTTCGGATCCACCACCGCCTACCTGCGCTCGCTCGGCGACCTCTACGGGCGCTGATCCCAGACCGCCCCCCGTGCCTCCGCCCCGAGCCAAGTGTCATCCCGCAGATGACACTGGCCGGGGGAGCCCGCTCTGGGGATGGCCGGCTGCTGGCGGCGTCGACTCGGGCCATTGACGGCCGGCGGATCGTCGGGCTTTCTGCTCCGCCATGCGTCGCCGCTGGCCTCTCCTCCTCCTCGTCGCCGGGCTTGTCGCGGCGGCCGGCGTGGCGGTCCTCTACCTGGCGGGCGGCGCGTGGGTCGCCCGTCTGACTCGGGCGCGGCTGCCGACGTTGATCGAGGCGAGCCGTCGCGGCGGAGGCGAACTGCGGCGGGTCGAGTTCACCCAGGCCGAGGTCGTTCCTTGGGCGACGCTCCGCTGGTCGCCGATCGCCGCCGAGGCGCTTCCCCCTCCGAGCCGGCGCCAGCCGCAACCGAAGCCGGTGCGTGTTCGCGCCGTCGCCGTGACCGCCCGGCTGAGGGGAGTATGGCCGCTGCGAGCCGAGCTCGAAATCGACGGCATTCGCATCGATGCCGCCGTCAGCCTTTCCGCCCCGGAAGATGTCCCGTTCGGGGAGGACGATCTCGACGTGCCGCTCGACCGGATCGACAACGGCCGCGTCGTCATTCCCGACATCGCGCTCTCGTCCGACCTTCGCGGCGTGGCCAAGTCTGAAATCGAAGCCCTGCGGCACTTCTTCCAGGAGGGTTCCTCCTCCCGTCCGATCACCCTTTCCGCGCGTCTTCATTTTCGCCTCCGAGGCGTCCCGATGACCGTGAGAATCGAGACCCTCCATCAGAACGGCCAGTCTCAGCTGCGCATCAACCGGTCCGACCTCGACGTGCTCTCCGGCCGCTACTACCGGCCCCTGACCCCCGCGGAAAAGGACCTGATCGCCCGCCATCCGGTCAAGGCTCCCGTGCTCCTGCGCATCAAGGACTACGCCGAACGGAACGCCCGGCGGCTCGCTTCCCTCGATTCCGCCTACCGCGAGGACCCGACCCGCCACGTGCTCTGGAGCTACTGGCTGGCGCGCACCTATGGTCCCACCTTTGCGGAAGAAGTCACCGAGGCGCACGAAATCGGCTCCTCCAACTCCACCCGCGAAAGCGAACGCGACCGCGCCAACAACCGCCTCGGCCGGGAATACGCCGCCGCCAAGAAAACCGAGGGCCAGGTGGTTCACCTCATCAAGACCGACAACCGCGTGGCGCGTTAATCAGGGACGCCACCGCCTCGGGCCTGTCTTCATCCGCCCGCCGGCGGCCAGTGCCGGGCCACATACCGGTCCATCTCGTCGAGCACCACCTGGACAAGGGGACTCGCCCGGCCGGGCCAGAGGGCCATCACCTCCACCTCGTCGAATCCCTCCAACGGCAGCACGCGCACCTTCGGATGTCGCACGAGTTCGGGCTCAACCAGGCTGAGCCCCACGCCGTAACCATCCGCCACATACCGCGTGATCAGTCCCATGGAGGTCACTTCGACACTCGCGCTCCACTCGACGCCCCGGTGCTTCAGTCCCTTTTGAAAATTCCGGCAGATGGTTTCGGTCGCCGGGAGGCTGATCAGCGCCTCCCGGGGCCGGCCCCGGGTCCATAGCTCCGCCGCGGAACTCAGCCGCATCGCCTTCGGCACCAGAAGCACCAGCGGGAGCGACAGCAGTTTCCGGCCGCGCACCTGGGCCGGCAGTCGTCCGCGCAGGGGCACCACGGCAAGATCGATCTCCCGGCTCCGCAAGGCAGCCTCCAGTTCCGGCTGCAGTCCGGAGCGCAACGTGAGTCGCAATTCGGGATGCGATCGTTTCACTTGCTGCATGACCCGGGGAAGGTGGTTGCGCAGGACCACCTCCGAGGCGCCGATGCGCAATTGCGGGGCTGCGGCGTGACGAAGCTGGTCGCGCATGGGTCCGAGCCGATCAAAAAAGGGCTGCACAAACTCCCAGAGCTGGCGTCCTTCCTCCGTCAGCGCGAAGGGCTGGCGCGCAAAGAGCGTCACACCGAGGTCTTCCTCCAGCAGGCGCAGCTGACTGCTCACCGCCGGCTGCTGCACACCGTAGGGCATCTGACGGACGGCGGCGCTGATGCCACCATGACGCGCCACGTAATAGAAGAGCTCTAAGTGGTGGAGATTCATCGCCAAGCCTCCACTCTCACCCAGGCCCGGGCGCATGGCAATCCATCGCCCACCCGTCGCGGCCCGGACCGGTTAGGGAATCGACTCTCGGAATGAGCCCCATCAAGATTTTCAATAATCACTTTCGTTCGTTTTCCGCTATACTGAATCCGGCCGTTCGCACCCGCTCCCACGTCACCATGCTCCTTTTTCTCCGTCTTCTGCTGCGGCTCCTGTTTCGGTTCCGCGCCCACGGAACCGAGGTCCTCTCCACCCCCGGGCCCGTCCTGCTGCTTCCGAACCACGTCTCGTGGTTCGACTGGCTGTTTCTCGGCGCCTACCTGGAGGGCGACTGGCGTTTTGTCACCTCCTCCACCACTGCCAAGGCCTCGCCCCTGCATCGCTGGATCATGGACAACCGGCGGACGTTTCCCATCGATCCACTCTCCCCCTACGCCGCCAAACACATGGCGGAGTACCTGCAGGGCGGCGGGCGGCTGGTCCTGTTTCCCGAGGGCCGGATCTCCGACACGGGCTCGCTCATGAAGCTCTTCGACGGCACGGGCTTTCTCCTCCACAAGACCGGCGCCCGGGTCATCACCGCCTACCTGCGCGGCGCCCACCGGCTGCCCTTCTCGCGCAATCGCGACGACAAGCGCTGGTTTCCGCGGGTCTCCGTGCACTTCAGCCCCGTGCTGACACCCCCAAAAATCGAGGGTACCAGCACGGCCGAGGCGCGCGACCGACTGACCGAGTGGGTCCGCGACCGCATGATCGAGCAGCACTTTGCCACCGAGCTGGCGATGGGTCCGCGCACGCTGGCCGAGGCGATCCGCACCACGGCCGCCCTGCGCCCGGGCCACGTGGTCCTCGAAGACATCACGAGCAGCCTGACCTACCGTCGCCTGACCCTGGGCGCGGCCCTGCTCAGCCGGCGGTTCGCGTCGCTGCTTCCCCGTGACTCGCTGCGCGTCGGTGTGCTCCTGCCGAATGTCAACTCCGTGCCGGTGACGCTCTACGCCCTTTGGTCGCTGGGCAAGGTGCCTGCCATTCTCAACTTCACGACCGGACCCGCCATCATGCTGGCCTGCGCCCGGCTCGCCGGACTGACCCATATTCTGACCTCGCGGGCCTTCATCGAAAAGGCGCGACTCAAGGTCGAGCCGCTGGTCGAAGCCGGCCTCACGCTGGTCTATCTCGAGGACGTCCGGGCCTCCCTCGGCACCGCTGCGCGCACCGCCGCACTGCTGCGGTTGATCCGTCTGCCCCGCTCTCCGGTCTCGGATCCGCAGGCAACCGCCGTCGTATTGTTCACCAGCGGTTCGGAAGGCGTCCCGAAGGGCGTCGAACTGAGCCACGCCAACCTGCTTGCCAACGTCGGCCAGTTGCTCGCGATCAGCGACCTGCAGGACACCGACCGGATGTTCAACGCCCTGCCGCTCTTCCACAGCTTCGGCCTGACCGCCGGGCTTCTGCTGCCCCTGCTGCGGGGCTTCTCCACGTTTCTGTATCCTTCTCCGCTCCACTACCGCATCGTGCCGATGGTGGCCTACCTGCAGAACAGCACGGTGCTGCTGGCGACCAATACCTTTCTCAATCTCTACGCCCGTCGCGCCCACGCCTACGATTTCCGATCGCTGCGCTACCTGTTCGCCGGCGCGGAAAAAATCCAGGAAGCCACCTCCGCGCTCTGGGCCCAGCGGTTCGGCATCCGCATCCTCGAGGGCTACGGCGCCACCGAATGCAGCCCGGTCATCAGCGTGAACACTCCGCTCGCCCCGCGCCACGGCTCCGCCGGCCGGCTCATGCCAGGCATGGACTACCGGCTGGAACCGATCGAAGGGGTGCCCGCGGGCGGACGTCTGTTCGTGCGGGGTCCGAATGTGATGAAGGGCTACCTCAATCCCGACGCCGACGCCAAATTCAAGGCGCTCGAAGGCTGGTACGACACGGGCGATATCGTCACGGTCGACGATCAGCGCTTCATCAAGATCCAGGGGCGCCTGAAGCGGTTTGCCAAGATCAGCGGCGAGATGATCAGTCTGACCGCCGTCGAGGACGCCCTTGGCGGCGCCTTTCCGCAGCACGGCCTGCGGTGTCAGGTCGCGGTCGTCTCGCGCCCCGACGAGGACAAGGGCGAGAAACTCATCGCCGTGACCAACGAGGCCCGACTGACCCTCGACGAAGTGCGCGGCGCCCTGCGCGCCAAGGGACTGCCCAATCTCGCCATGCCCCGCGAAATCAAGGTGGTCGCCTCCATCCCCAAGCTGGGCACCGGAAAGACCGACTACCGGGAGCTTGAAAAGCAGCTGGCCGCCGCGACCTAAAAACCGCTTATTGGATACAATGAATGCGTCTCCACCCCTTCTGCTCCTCGTCGCCGCCGGCTGGGGCGCGGCCTACACCCTGGGGTGCGTGAACACGGGTTACCTGCTTGTGCGGGCGCGCACCGGGCGGGACATCCGTACGCTGGGCAGCGGCAACGCCGGCGCTCGCAATGTCGGTCGCGTGCTCGGACGGGGTGGTTTTGTGGCGACCCTGGTCGGCGACCTGCTCAAGGGCGTGGCCGCGGTCATGTTTGGACGTTGGCTCGGCCTTGAATCGCTCGCCCTCGGGGCGACGGCGCTGTTGGTCGTGGCGGGACACAACTGGCCCGCTCCGCTTGGTTTTCGCGGTGGCAAGGGCGTCGCCGCCTCCTGCGGCGCCTTGCTCGCCCTGGACCTAGCGCTCGCGGGAGTGCTCGTCGGCATCGCCCTGGTCCTGCTCGCCGCGACCCGCCGGTTCACGCTCAGCGGACTGGCTGCCTACGTCCTCGCCCCCGCCGCCGCCCTGCTCCTCGATCGACCACCGGAGTTTGCCGCCCTCGTCGGCTGGCTCGCTTTGCTCGTGCTGCTGCCGCACCAGCGCGAGCTGCGGACGATGACCACGTTGGGCCGGACTTCTCCGCCGACGTCGCCGCCCTCCCCCACCCCGACCCCGGGATCGCCCGCCTGAATTTCACCCACGCCCCGCATGCGTCCCGCCACCTCCCTCCACTTCAAGCTCGCCACCGAAGCCTGGGAATTCGAGGCCATTCACCGCCTCAACTACCGGACCTTCGTCGAGGAAATCCCGCAGCACCCACCCAATCCGGAGGGACGGCTGGTGGATCGCTTTCACGCTGAGAACCGTTACGTCATCGCCATCCATGATGACCGGCTGGTCGGCATGATCGCCGTGCGGGGCCAGCGGCCTTTCTCCCTCGATGCCAAGGTGCCCGATCTCGATGCCCACCTGCCGAGAAACCGAAAACCGGTCGAGGCGAGGCTCCTGGCGGTCGAGCCCGCCTTCCGCCGGACCCGGGTCTTCGTGGCCTTGTTTGAATACACGGCGCGCGAATGCCTGAACGCCGGTTTCGACCTCGTGGTCATCTCCGGCACCACCCGCCAGCTCAAGCTCTACTCCCACCTTGGATTCACTCCGTTCGGGCCGCTCGTCGGGCCAGCCGGAGCGACCTACCAGCCCATGTTCCTCACGCTGGAAGGCTTTCAGCGCACCTCCCTCCAGAGCCCGGCTCTGCGTCGGACATTTCCCGCCGCCCCGTGCCCCTCGCCATCCCGTCCGGTCAATCTGCTGCCAGGACCCGTGCTGACCACGCCCGAGGTCGACGCCGCGCTCGCCGCGCCGGCGATCTCGCATCGCAGTGCCGCGTTTCAATCGCAGCTGCTTGCCGTACGACGTCAGCTCTGTGCATTGACAGGGGCGCGCCAGGTCCAGGTCATCCCCGGTTCCGGTTCGCTGGCCAACGCGGTCGTCGCCGCCCAGCTTCGAACCCCGCCGACAACCGGCCTGATCCTGAGCAACGGGGAGTTCGGCGACCGGCTGGTCCGCCATGCCCGACAGGCCGGCTTGGCCTTCGACCGGCTGACGGTGCCGTGGGGCCAGGCGTTTCGCCCGGCGGAAATCGAAGCCGCCCTCCATCGGCTGCCACCGGGTGGCTGGGTTTGGTGGGTGCACCATGAAACATCGACCGGCCTGCTCAATCCCTTGGACGAATTCAAGCCGCTCGCCGCGGAGCGGAACCTGCGTCTGTGCGTGGACGTGGTCAGTTCCCTCGGCGCCGTGCCGGTCGACCTGCGGGGCATCCACCTCGCCAGCAGTTCGAGCGGGAAGGGCCTGGGCGCCTATCCGGGTCTGGCGCTTGTGTTCCATGCGGAGACACCTGCGCCCCAGCCAGACGCTCTGCCCGACTATCTCGACCTCGGCCACTGGGCGGCGCATGAGAGCGTGCCGCACACGCACTCGTCCAACCTTGTCGGAGCACTCACCGCGGCGCTGCGGCAAGGAGGGTCGGCACGGCATGAACGTATTCGCTATCATGCGACTTGGCTTCGCCGCCGACTGCTCGAGCAGGGCTGGTGCATCGTCGCACCGGAGGAGCACGCCTGCCCCGCGGTGCTCACCTTGGCGCTGGACCGTTCAGCAGGTTCCGACTCCAACGAGCTGGCCGCCCGGCTGGAGCACGAGGGTTACTGGCTCAATGCCGGGAGCGCCCACCTGGTCGCGCGAAACTGGATTCAGATCTCACTGCTCGGCGACCCTTCGCGCGAGACCTTGGAAGGACTCTGCCAGGCACTCGCCCGGTCCCGTCCCTTCGCCGCCGCGCGCGTGGCCTAACCCGGGCCCCGGGAGGAGGAGCCGTCCACGCTCTGCACGCCCTCAAACGGACGCGCGTCGCCTTCGCGCTGTCTCCACGCCCACACTCCCACCCAAGCCAGGGTAGCGAACGTCCCCGCCAGCGCCGCCAAAGCCAGGCCATCCCAACGCGGTGAGAGCGGCGGCGCAGGAGCGGTCAGCCACTGGAGCGCAAAGTTGACCCAGTTCACAAGCAGGAGACTCAGAAAGAAGGCCGGGGCAACCCGCACCATCCGGGAACCGGTGCCGAGAAACACCAGCAGTTGCACAAGATAGGTCCCCTGGTGATTGCGGGCGGCTTCGGGTAGAAAGAGCAGGAGTGTCCAGACCACCACCGTGACCGCCGCCCAGCACAGCGCCCCGGTCTCGACGGAATCGAGGAGTGAACGTTCGTGCGCACGAGGCCGGCGCCAGAACCATCCGACCACCCACCCAAGCGGCCAGAGGCCCAAGGAGAACGCGAGAAAAGTGGCTTCGTGGGTGCGCACGGTCAGCGAACGTTTGATGGGTGACAGCCGCGCGCGCCAGTCCCCGGCGAACCACGTGCGCACGTTGATCCATCGCACCTCCGCCAGCCGCGAACCTGGGGTCTCGCGGTAGGCCGTGCGCAGTGTCTCCCCGACTCCGCGCGCATCGGGCGGAATCACGCCGGCCAGGTGCCATTTGAGCAGCCGGGAGCCCGGTGGGTCATAGAATGATTGATACGCTTTCCAGGGCAGCGCCAGAGCGAGAAATCCCGCGCCGGCCGCCACCCAAGGGCGCAGTCCGCAGCGACGCCAACGCCAGGCGAGCAGCGGGGTCAGGGCCAGGCCGGCAAAGGCCACGCCGCCGTGCGAGAGCCAGGCCAGTCCCGCCGCCAGCCCACCTGTCGCCGCCGCCACGACGGTCGGACCCGGACGGGCCAGCCAGAAGACGGAGGCCAGCAGCATCCACGCCGCACCCCCGAGCTTGGGCCAGACATAGAGGGAGTTGATCGCCAGCACGGCCGTCGGCACCATCGCCAGCAGCACCAGCGTGGTCCGCGCCGGCCCGACTCCGTGGTGCCGGAGCCAGGCCCAGCCGGCCGGAATCCACGCGAGTTGGAAGAGCAGGCCCGCCATCTGCGCCAGGTCGACAAACTCCCAGCCAGCTTCGGCCAGCGGCGCCGCCAGCAGGAGCACCCAGCCGGTTTGGAGCGGCGGCCGGTCGCTGCTCAGCCAATCGCCAAATCCCACGCGCGGGTCTTCACCGCGTCGCAGCAGGTCCGCAAAATAGTGCGGGATAGTATTGTCCGCGGGAAGGTTGTGCGGAAATCGTCCCGCCGCGAGCTGCTCAATCGGAGCAGCCGGAGCAACCAGGAGCAGCGCACTGAGGTACAATCCGGCTGCCAGCAGGCCGAGGAGGAGCGGAACCCAGACATCAACGCGCGGAGGAAGCTCGGCCGCGTCACGCGGCCGTGGAAACATCGCCATCACCCACGCCGCGACCAACATCGTCCAGGCAAGGGTGCGGCCGCACCAGGGGCCCACCAGGTACGCTCCCCACACCATGAACGACGCGATCGCGACCCCACCGAGGGCAACCGGGACCGCAAGGTGCTCCGGGAGTCGGAGTCGTTGCCCCACGCCGCGATGCGCCGCCTGTGCAAGCATCACCAGGAGGGCGGTCACTGCCAGCAGTCCCCCCAGTCGAGGGAGCATGGGTGGCAGCCGGGGCAGCGGTAGCCGGGCCGCCTCGATCTGCCGGACCGCCAGCCAACCGCCCCAATCGACAGCGCCGTCCTTTGCCACCACCCGGAGCCCGCTTCTCCGCCAGGCGCGCGGTACGGTCACGTCCATTTGCTCCCAGCTCTCACCCGGATTGTGCGACGCCAGCGGCAGAAAGGCTCCGGTCGAAACGTGTTCCAAGCGCAGATGGTTTCCCGGTAAGTTCGGGTAGCCGCGCACCCCGAGCCGCAGTCGGTGCGGCGCGGGAAAGACGCCCGTGGCCCACTCGCCCACGTTTTGGTCGCTTCCACCCCAGGAGCTCCAGTACGTCTCTCCGGGCGGTGCCGAGGCCACGCCCGGAATCGCCCCTCGAAGCGCGAAACTTCCGGTCTGCGTCACCTCTCCCGATGCCACCGGTCGCCACTGCCAGCGGTCGAATGCGGGCTCAATCACCGCGCACCACGCGACGAAGGAGACCAAAACCCACCGGGAATAGAGGTGGAAACGCACCATGAGATCGCGCAGCAAAGAGGAAAGAAGGCTGCACAACAATCGCGATTGCAGGTGCCAGTCTTCCCCCCGCAACGGCGGCGTTCTTGGCGGGATCGGCTCATCGTTCTTGCCGCCCCGGCGTCTCGGCGCGAAGCTCCTGCCTTCCCCCGGCGCCCCAGGGCCTGCGCCGTCCGTCCTTTTCCGCCCTCGTCTCCACCTCGTTCGCACCACCATGACTCCTCATGTTTCCCGTCGTGACTTCTTGAAGACCACTGCCGCCGCGAGCGCACTCGCGTTTCCCGCGGTGCTGAAATCGCAACCCGCCGGAACCCCGTCCCCGCTGAATCGTCTCAACGTGGCCGTCATCGGCGCCGGCGGCCGGGGAGGCGCCGCGCTCGAGGGGACCAAGGACGAGAACATTGTCGCCATATGTGACGTGGATTCCGTGCGCGCGGATGCCGGCTTGAAGAACTTCAAGGAACGCTTCCCGGCCGAGGCGGGGCGACATGAGGGCGCCGCTCGCTTCGACGATTTCCGCAAGCTGTTTGACAAGATGGGCAACAAGATCGACGCGGTCACCATCTCCACGCCGGATCACTCGCACTTCCCCGCGGCCATGGCCGCCATGAAGCTGGGCAAACATGTCTACGTGGAAAAACCGTTGTCGCACACGGTCTGGGAGGCGCGTGAATTGACCCGGGTGGCGCGCGAGAAAAAGGTCGTCACCCAGATGGGCAATCAGGGCCACGCCGGCGAGGGCTGTCGTCTGCTCAAGGAGTGGGTCGCCGCCGGTGTGCTCGGGGAGGTGCGCGAGGTGGTCAGCTGGACCAATCGTCCGTTCTATCCGCCGTGGCGCGAACCGGTCGGCTCCTTCAATCCACCCGACCACTCGAAGTTCATGCCGGTGGTGCCGAAGACGCTGAACTGGGACGCGTGGCTGGGCACCGCCTCGCCTCGCGACTACGATCCCGCCTACCTGCCGTGGAAATGGCGCGGTTGGTGGGATTTTGGCACGGGTGCGTTTGGCGACGTCGCCTGTCACATCATGGACGGTGCTTACTGGGCGCTGAACCTCGGCGCCCCGACCTCGGTTGAAGCCATGTCGACCGGCGCCAGCAAAGTGGCCTGTCCTCTGGCCTCCGTGGTGACGAATCATTTTCCGGCGCGCGGCTCCATGCCCCCGGTCAAGTACACGTGGTCGGACGGTGGCATCATCCCGCCACTGCCGGTCGAGCTGGAGCTGGGACGCGACCTGCCGTCGGAGGCCGGCACGCTCCTGTTTGGCAGCAAGGCCACGGTGTTGTGCAGTTTCTACTACGACTCCGTGCGCATCATCCCCGAGGCGAAAATGCGCGAAGCAGCCCCGACACTGCCCGCGAAGACGCTGCCCCGGGTCAAGGATGGTCCGTTCGCCGAGTGGATTCTGGGCTGCAAGGGCGGTCCGAAACCGGGCTCCAACTTCGACTACTCCGGTCCTTTCACCGAAGCCGTCTTGCTCGCCAATGTCGCCATCCGCTCCCGCCGGCGCATCGAGTGGGATTCCGCCGCGATGAAGGTGACGAATCTCGCGGAAGCCAACCAGTTCATCACCAAGGAATATCGTCCCGGCTGGCTCTGAGCCGGCGGGATTCGGGCCCACGCTCCGCCGGCGCCCCTGCGCGCGCGGAGCGTCCTGGCGGTGACGGGCTCCAATTCGGTTTCAGCGCACCGTCGCCAGAATCTGCAGCGCTCCGGTGTGCTGGGGTTCGATCGCGAGAGCGCGGCGGGCGGCCTCGCGCGCGCCTTCCCGGTCCGCCCGCCGCAGCAACACCGTCGCCAGGGCGTAGGGATAGTCAGCCACCCGCGGAGCCTCCTTTTCCGCACGTCGCAGCGATGCGACCGCGTCCTCCAGCCGCCCCGTCTGCGCCTGCAGCAGACCGAGGTTGTACCAAGCCCGGTCAAACGTTGGATCGCGCTCCACCGCCAGACGGAACGACGTCTCCGACTCCGGCAAATGCCCCGCCTCGGCATAGGCGAGTGCGGCGCGCATCGCCGCCTGGGCGTCGCCGGGCTGCAATTGCGCCGCCCGGTAGAACTTGGCCGCCGCCTCGAGGTTTCGTCCGAGGGCGTTGAGAATGAGACCGTGGGTATCCTGGATACCGGGTGAATTGGCGTCCCAGCCCGAGGCGCGCCGCAGCTCCGCCTCGGCCTCCAGCAAGCGTCCGCGGTTGGCCAGATCCTGCCCGAGCCGCGCCCGGCCGGCCGGCTGGTCGAGCGAGAGCGAGAGGTAGGCATCAAACTCCCTGCGCTCCGGGGAGCCCGGCGCGAGCTCCGTGGAAAGCGCCCAGGAGGCGTCGAGGCGGACGAGTCGCACCGGATCCTTGAGCAACGGCCGGAGGAGCGGGCGCGAAGGATCATGCGCCGCGAGGACGCGAACCGCCGCCGACCGCTCCAGCGGGTCCTTCGCCCCCAGCGCCGCCGCCGCCGCGGCCACGATCGCCGGGCCGCGCGCGCCTTCGATCGACGGTGCGAGCAGCTGCAGGTAGGTCGCCCGCCACGCCGGGATGTCCTCCGCTGGCAGGAGCGCCAGGAGGGCGTCCGCCGCCTCGGCGCGGCCGGTCTGGGCCGCCGCCACCGCACGGGCGCGGGCGCGCTGGCGCGATTCCATCTTCGACCCATACCAGGTATCCACCGTCTCAATCGCCCAGTCGACGGTCTTGTCCGCATGACAGGTGCTGCACGCGTTGGGAATGCCGAGCTCCTTCGTCAGAAGCGGATCGGGCTTGAGCCAGCCGTGGTCATGCCGCGGCGCCCGCTGCATGTAGGGCGTGGTCGGCATGTGGCAGGACACACACTGGTTGCCGACGCTGCCCTCGGCGTGCCGCGAGTGCGCCACCGGGTCGATCGGCACGGCGCGGGCGCCGTTCGGCTGCACTCGTCCGGGGGCGGAGTGACACTGGAGGCAGAGCGCGTTGTTCTGCACCGGCAGCACGGTCTTGTTCGTGTGCGGATCGTGGCAATCCATGCAGGTCACGCCGGCGTGGCCCATGCGGCTGAGCAGGACCGAGGTCCAGTTGAAGTCCTCGTCCCGCTGTTGTCCGTCCGGATAGTAGATTCCGGGTTCGACCGGCAGCGTGAGGCGATAGTGGTCGTGGTAGGAATCGCCCGGCTGAAAATCGAGCGTCAGCTGTTCATTGCGCGCATGGCACGGGGCGCAGGTCTCCATCATGCGCTGCCGGTTCCCGCGAAACGGGGCCGCCTCCGCCCAGGGCGTGGTGGGGGCGCCCTTCGCCCCGTGGCCGGGGGCGGTGGGTCCGTGGCACTGGATGCAGCCGATGCCGTGCTCCACCCAGGTGGAGCGGAAGGTATCGGTGCCGGCGTCGTAGTTTTTCTGATACCCGGTCATGTGGCAGTGCGCACACATCGAGTTCCAGTTCATGCCCCGGCCCGTCCAGTGCCCCCACTCGCCCGCCCGCCGGTCCTCGGCTCCGAACACATTGAACCAGTCCTTCCGGACCGGATCAAACGCGAGCTCATGCGGCTGCCAGCGGCCGCCCGGCTTCGGCACCAGGGGCTGCCACAGCGGCCGGTGACCCAGAATCATGTCCGCGGTGTCCGCCTCCTCACCCGGCTTTACCGGCGGGGCCGACGCCCAGGCCGGTGTCGCGTCCGGTACCGCCGACCGCGGGCGGTTGGCGAGGGCGTGGTCGGTGCCCGCCCAGGCATCGTACTGCGGGACATGACACTCGCGGCAGGTGCCGGAGGTCTGCCCGATCGCCGAGGCCACGGTCCGGCCCGCTGCGGAGGACTGCGGGGCCTTCACCGTGGGGGAGGTACCTCCGGGGCCGGAAGGCCGGCAGGCGCTGGCGAGGAGCAGGAGCCCCATGCACGCCAACAACCCTCCCACCCAACGGTCGCGCCGCGCCTGGGAACCGGAATCAGAAGGGGGGCTGGGCGCGCGCATCGACCCAAAATCCCGCTTCCCCGCATCAGCGCAAGCGCGCGTTGCTCCCGGCAACTGCGGTTTACTCAGCCGCGCGCCTACGACAGGATGCGCCGCAGGCTTTCCAGATCCATGACACTGGCCAGCGATTCCTCCTGCACGACGGCGGAGGCGAGGTCGGACTTCTCTCGCTGGAGCAGGCGGATTTTGGCTTCAATCGTATCCTCGGCCAGCAGCCGGTACGCCACCACGGGCTGGGTCTGGCCAATGCGGTGCGTCCGGTCGATGGCCTGGGCCTCGACGGCCGGGTTCCACCAGGGATCGTAAAGAAACACGTAGCTCGCCGCGGTGAGATTGAGCCCGAAGCCGGCCGCACGCAGCGACAGCAGGAAGACGGTCTGCGTTTTGTCCGATTGAAAACGCTCCACGAGTTCCTGCCGGTTCTCCGTCGCGCCGGTGAGCATGAGGTGAGCAATGCCCGCCGCCACCAGCCGGTCGCGGATGAGTTCCAACATGCCGACAAACTGGCTGAAGACGAGGACCTGGTGACCCTCCTCCGCCAGCTCCTCGAGCCGCTCGACGAGCCCGTCCAGCTTGGCACTCGGAAGCGCGGCGTGAGCGGGGTCGGCGAGGGCCGGGTGACAGCAGATCTGCCGCAGGCGGAGTAGACTCGCCAGCACGTTGAATCGCACCGAGTCGAGCGCCCGATCCGTCGTCACCCCAAGCAGATGGGCCCGCGCCCGCTTCAGCTCGGCGTCGTACAGCAGGCGCTGCTCGCCCTCGAGGGTCACGACGATCTCATCTTCGGTTCTCGAGGGCAGGTCGGTCGCAACCTGCGCCTTGGTCCGGCGCAGGATAAAATGGCGGACCCGCCGGTGCAGCCGGGCCCGGGCGCCCGGATCATCCTCGGCGTACGCGCGACGGAACGCGGCCTGGGTTCCGAGCAGCCCCGGTTGGGCGAAGGCGAACAGGCTCCACAAGTCGAGCAGCCGATTTTCGATCGGTGTGCCCGTCAGGGCCAGACGGTGGCCGGCCCGCAGGCTGCGCGCGATCATTGCGGTCTGGCTGGCCGGATTCTTGATGAACTGCGCTTCGTCCAGCACGACCGCGTCCCAGACCTGGCCCTGAAACCAGGGTCCCTGGATGCGGAGCTGGGTGTAGTTGACAATCAAGATACCGGACGAAGCCGCCGGCGCCACGGAGGACCCGGCGGCCGGGTCAAACACGACCGCCGTCAACCCCGGGGTAAACCGCGCCGTCTCGGTCAGCCAGCCGTGCATCACGCTCTTGGGACAGACCACGAGCGCCCGCCAGGGCCGCGCGCCCTCGGGGCTGGCGCGGTGCCGCGCCGCCACATGAAGCATCCAGGCCAGGGTCTGCACGGTCTTGCCGAGGCCCATGTCATCGGCCAGCACGCCGCCGAAACCCTGGTCGGCCAGATGGACGAGAAAACGGAATCCTTCTTCCTGATACGGTCGCAGCGTCGCCCGCAGATCCGCGGGGAGCTCGGGCGGGGGCTGCACGGCCAGACGGCGCGCCCGCGCGCGCAACTCCTCGGCCAGCGCCCGGTCGCGGGTCATGAGTTCCTCGGCCTCCGCCATCAGCTGCACGGCATGCACGCGATGCGACACGGTCTGCCCTTCCGCCAGCAGATCCGCCGCGCCCAACCCAAGCCGGGTCAGCGCCTCGTCGGCCTCCCCGAGTCCCTCGACCTGCACGCGGCGCCAGCCACCCTCGCGGAGGCGCACCCAGTTGCCGCGGGAGCGGAGCAGGAGCGCCACCTCGGCCGGGGTCAGGATCGCATTCTCGATCCGGAGTCCGACCTGAAGGTCGAACCAGTCGCGACCACCACCCGCGGCGGGGGTGACGGACCAGTCCATGCGGGCCAGCACGGGCGGACTGAAAAGTCCGGCCAGCTCACCCATCGGCTCCACCTCGCAACCCTCGGGCAGGGACTCCCGCCACGCGAGGAACTCATCGGGAAACAACCGCGGCAGGGGTCGGGCCCAGGCCTCGTGACCGTAATCCCAGCCCAGCTTGAACTCGGCAAAATGAGAGCCGACCGCGTTCGCGGCGCGGAGGTCGAATTCCCAAATGGGATCCCCCAGTTTCCGCGGCGGCGGTTGCCGGCCCTCGACCCATTGCCAGCCGTGGCCGGTCCAGGTCCGTTCGCATGAGGGATCGTCGCCGCGCGCGAGCAAATGGACAAACAGCAGCGCGGGCATACCGTGCCCCTCGGTCGCTGGGGACGTCCACACGCGCAGCACCGGCCGCAACAGCGCGGTCTTAACCTCCACCGCGTGCGAGGCGTCAACCCGCACGCCGTGCCGCGCCAGCCGCTCGCGCATCGCCGGGTGGCTGGCCGCCGAACGGCTCACGTGGGTCGCCGGCAGAGGTCCCGGACCGCGGTAAATCGCCCCGGCGAAGTAATAGAGCACCTCGGGCGGATTGGTCAGCCGCTTCGCGCCGGTCGCGGGACGACTCTGAGGGTCGACGAGGCGAAGGTCGAGACGGTCGGCGATGTCGTGATTCGCAATGCCTTCGAAGACGAGCGGCTCGGACTCGATTCTCCACGGTTTGCCATCGGGCAGGACGACGGCCGCCCGGGCCGCCTCAACCGCGAGCACGCCCGCGACCAGCCATTCAGGCACGGCCCGGCGTGCATGCAGCACCCCCGTGCCGGTCCGACGCTGCGCCCGGAGTTGCGTCGCGAGGCTCAGCATGAGTGCCGCCTCCGGTGCCGAGAGGTGTTGCACCGCCTTGGGTTGAAGGAAAGGGATGGCTACGAGGACCGAAATGGGAGCCGGTTCCCACAAGGCGTCATGCGAGGGGCGGACCTGCAGGTGAAAGGAACCGTCCTCTGCGATGGCCAGGCGCACATCCTTGACCGCCCCCCATTCCGCAATCGGCCGACGCTCTTCGCGATGCAGAGGCGGCGGCGCCTCCCAACGATCGAGCTCCCGTTGCACCAACCGGCGCTTCACCGCCGCCGCCGTGGCCGCCGGGTCCGCCATGGTGCGCAGCGCCTCGGGCACCGGCACGCCGGCACGCTCCTGCTCATAAGCGACAAATCGCCACAGCGCCCAGGCATCGACCGGTGCGTCGCCCGGAGACCACCACACCTCGGAGGCCACCTCCGCCGGATCACGGCCCACGTGATTCGGGAGCACGAAGCCCCGGTTCCGCAGGTCGGAAATAAGGAGCGAGCCGCCGCGCTTCACCAAATCACCAAAGAGGCGGTCGATGGAGTCGAGGGCGCGCAGCTCCGTCGCGAGCAACGGACGCCCAAGTTTCCCCGCCAGCTCCTCGCTCCAGGTGTCGCGAAAACTCCGCACGGGAACCCTCGACCGGGAGGCGGTCGCCTTGCCCGCCTTGGACAGGGGCCGGGCCGATCTTCGGGCGGATGCCACGTTGCGGGAGCTCAGTAAACCTGCTCCTCGAGCAGCGCGAACAGTTCAGCCTCCTGGATACGACGCTGCTGCATGGAATCGCGTTCGCGCAAGGTGAAGGAGCCGTCCTTTTCCACCGTGTCAAAATCGATGGTCACGCACCACGGCGTCCCGATCTCGTCCTGACGGCGGTAACGGCGGCCGATGGCGCCACCGTCGTCGTAGAAGGCCGCATACCGGCGCTGCAGCTTCTTGTAGAGCTCGCGGGCGCGGCCGACCAGCGCCTCCTTGTTCTTGAGCAGCGGCAGCACGGCCACCTTGACCGGGGCGATGCGCGGGCTGAGACGGAGCACGGTGCGTTTCTCGACCGCGCCTTTCTCGTCCTTGACCTCCTCCTCGGCATAGGCCGAACAGAGCACGGCAAGGAAAATGCGGTCGACGCCGACCGCCGGCTCGATCACGTGGGGCACAAACTTCTTCTTGGAGGCCTCGTCGAAGATCTCCTGCGGCTTGCCCGACGCCTTCGCATGCTGGCCGAGGTCGTAGTTGCCGCGCGCCGCGATGCCCCAGAGCTCCTGCACGCCGAACGGATACTGGAACATGATGTCGACCGTGCCCTTGGAGTAGAACGCCAGCTTCTCCTTCGGGTGCGCGTAGAGCGACAGGTGCGACTCGGGCAGGCCGACGGAGATGAGCCACTGCCGGCACCACTCAATCCACTCCTGGTGGCACTTGGACCAGTCGGCGTCCTCGTGGATGAAATACTCCATCTCCATCTGCTCGAATTCGCGCGAACGGAAGATGAAGTTGCGCGGCGTGATCTCGTTGCGGAAGGACTTTCCGATCTGCGCAATGCCGAACGGCAGCTTCACCCGGCCGGTGTCGACCACGTTCTTGAAGTCCACAAACATGCCCTGCGCCGTCTCCGGACGGAGGTACGAGACCGACGACGCATCACGCAACGCACCCACGTAGGTCTCGAACATCATATTGAAGGCCCGCGGCGGCGTCAGGCTGCCGGCCTCGCCGGTCGCCGGCGACGGAATCAGGGCGATCTCATCCGGCTGCGCCTCAGTCATGTCGCGAGGCTGCACCGGGGCGAGCTGGCCCTGAATGCCCTTCTTGCGCTTGAACAATTCGGCCGCCTCCTGGAGCGCGCCGGCGGTGTTTTCACTTTCCAAGGCGGAGACGTAGCCCACCACCTTGCCATCCACCATCACAGGCGAGAAGAACAGCTGATCGGCGCGGTAACGCTGCTTGGAGACTTTGCAGTCGACCAAGGGGTCGGTGAACCCTTCGACGTGACCCGAGGCCTGCCAGACCTTGGGGTGCATGATGATCGACGTCTCGATGCCGACCACGTCGTCGCGCCGTTGCACCATGTCCCGCCACCAGGCGTCGCGGATGTTTTTCTTCAACTCCACGCCGAGCGGGCCATAGTCAAAGAACCCGTTCAGACCGCCGTAGATTTCGGACGACGGAAAAACGAAGCCGCGACGTTTCGCGAGGGAAACGATGGCCTCCATCAGATTGTCGGGCGTGGCGTTCGGCGTGGACATAAGAGTGGGAGGCTAAAGGTTTCCCCTTACCCGGGTCAACTGTGTGGATTGCGGGCCGCGTTCCCCCCGCTGCGGGATTGCCCGGGCCGGCGGGGTCGTTCCACGCGCCCGCGGCCCCCTGCTACTTCTCGCGGCGCACGCGCTCTTTCTCGTCTTCGCGCTCTTCCTCCAGCCGCGCACGTTCCGCGGCGATCTGGGCGCGCACCTTTTCCGCTTCCTCGTACTTGCCATCCGCCAGGGTGTCTTCGAGCTGCTTCTTCAGAAAGATCTCACGCTCAGCAATTTTGCCCTTAAAGACGGTGTCGATTTCCGCCAGGCGGGCTTTCTTCTCCGGAGTCAGGGTCCGGCCCGACGACGGATCGGACTTGGCCAGGCGTTCCATGGCGAGTTCGTAGGAGCTTTTCATGACATCATCTCAAGGGAGCTCCGGGTACGAGACCAGCACGATCAGCACCGTCGCGGTGTAAACAAAGGGGGGCCAAAATCCTCCGTATCGCCGGGACCATCCGACGTGGAAGCCGCCCAGAAGCAGGGCAAAGAGGCCGGCGAGCGCCGCAAAGCCCACCGCGGGAGAGGCAAACGCGGCCTCTCGATGTACTCCCGGCAATTCGGAGAACCACGCCAGCAGGCGTTCAACGATCCAAAGGACCAGGGCCGCTCCATGGTTGAAGACGAGGCTGAGCCAGATTCCGCCCGCGAGCCCGGAGACAAGCGAAGCCAGCCCGGCCAGAATCGCGAGGGAAGCCAACGGAATCGCCACCAGATTGGCCACAAGGGCTCCGGGGGTGAGGAGTCCGAAGTACAGTACACCGGTCAGCGCACTGACCAATGCGGTCGAGAGTCCGAGCGCCAGGGTGTTGCAGGAAAGCGCGACCGATCCGGCTAAGGCGCGATGCCACGCGGTCCACGAAACCGCAGGCAGAGATCGAAACGGAGCCCACGCCTGACCCCACGTTTCACCGAGCGGCAGCCCGAGCAACAGTAGCGCCCCCACGATCCCATAGCTCATTTGGAAGCTGGCGCTGAAGAGCTGCATCGGATCGAAAACGAGCACCAGCCAGGCCGACGCCACCCAGGCGGCCACGGTGCTCCGGGGCAGGCGCCCGACCAGCGCCACCTCGATCACCATGACCATGAGAAAGGCTCGCAACGCCGAAGGCGCCCGGCCGGTGATATCGACGTAGAGCCAAAGGAGGGTGCCAAGGATCACAAAGATGCACCCCCGATGGAGGCGACAGGCCGCGAGGAGTCCGCGGAGGGCGATCGCGATCACGCCGATGTGCATGCCGCTGATGGAGAAAAGATGCAGGGTGCCGGTATGGGTGAACCAGGTGTCCTGGACCTCGCTCAGCTCCTGCTGCTGGCCCAGCACCATGGCCTTGAACACCCCTTCCAACGACGGATGGGCTTGCAGGCCAAATCCAAGGATGCGGCCGAGTTTCTCCTGCATCCGTTCGCACCAGCGGCGGTAAGCGGTGGCCTCGCGCGTCACGCGCAGCACTCGCGCCTGGGTGAGCTTGAAGTTCATCCCGGCACCCACGAGGTAACCATCGAAGGTCGTAACGGAAGGGGACTTCGGCAGACGCTCCAGTCGCCCCACCACCTCGGTCACACTCGAACGCACCGGCCGGTGATCCCGCCGACCCAGTCGGGCCGAGACGTAAAAGCGTTGTCCCACCAATTCCGATACGGGCGGAGCGGCCCGGCGTACGATGCCCAGGCCACTGAGTTTACGGGGGTCGTCGCCCGGCGGAAACAGGCGTTCCCACTCTAGCTCCACGCGAACTTCCCGCGGCGGAAGCGCTTCCCACGAGGCCAGTCGCGCCCGGGTCACCGTGTACAGAACGAAGGCCGAGAGCATCAGGCTGAACCCCATCCCCAGCCACCCGACTCCTCCTGGGTTCAATCTCAGCGCCGCCACCGCGCACATCAGCGCCATGACCCCGCACCCACCCACCCACCAGCCTGAAGGCGAGGCCACGACCAGCCGTCCAAGGACCAACCCCATGATCCAAGGAAGGACGACCCACAACAGGGGCGCGCGCTGACCGAGGGTGCGATCCAACATGTCCGTCGTTCAGCCTGAGCGTGGCTCAAATGCCAAGTTAAATGCATTTATATGGCAATAAATCTTCATGGCGGCCGCCCCCTTCGCTCGCCGCGACCTCATCGCACGGGAACGTTCGGCCTTCGATGTTCACCCATCCGAGCCTCGAGCCAGAATCGGCCTGTCCCTTATTGCGCAACCTAGAAAGATTGCGACAAATCAGCCTGTCCCTTTCTTGCAACCGCAGGAGGTTGCATTTCGCCGTCTCCTGCTGCGTGCGGTGATTAAGTCATCGACGGTCCGTCCGCGATCGTGAGGAACAAGGCCCTTTGGCTTTGCGTCTCGACGGGGATTTTGCGGCCTTGGAAGTCCCGCCGCGTCCTCCATGTCCGACCACGACCAATCCGATCTGTTTGGGACCGACGAGCCCGCGCCGGTCGCTCCGGAGGGCCGTCCTCCGGCCGCAGCAGGTTCCCACCAGCCGCTCGCCGCCCGGATGCGACCGCGTTCCCTGGCGGAAATCGTCGGCCAGGAACACTTGACCCAGGCCGGCTCCTTATTGCCGCGATTGGTCGCCTCCAATCGCTTTGGTTCGCTGTTGTTCTACGGTCCGCCGGGCTGTGGCAAAACCAGCTTCGCCGAAGCGATCGCACGCGAAACCGGCAGTCGCTTTGTCCGGGTCAATGCCGTCATGTCCAACGTGGCCGAGCTGCGCGAGATCCTCGCCGCGGCTCGTCGGCGTCCGGAAGCGCGCACCTTGCTGTTCATCGACGAGTTGCACCGGTTCAACAAGTCGCAGCAGGACCTGCTGCTGCCTGACGTCGAGGAGGGTGTGGTCCGCCTGATCGGGGCCACCACCCACAACCCGGGCTTCTACGTCAATCCGCCTCTGCTTTCGCGCAGTCATCTCTTCCGGCTGGAACCGCTCTCGGCCACCGCCGTGGCCGGCGTCTTGCGTCGCGCCCTGCTCGACCGGGATCGGGGACTCGGCACGAGATCCGTCCAGGCGGACGATGCGTTGCTCCAGGACCTCGCCGTGCTTTGCGACGGGGATCTGCGGCGCGCACTCAATGCGCTCGAAGTGATCGTGCTCGGTCTGCCCGAACACGCCACACTCGGCGCCGGCGACATCGAGGTCTTCGCCCGGGAACGGCGCATCCGCTACGACGCCAATGAGGACGAACATTACGACACCATTTCAGCCTTCATCAAAAGCTGCCGTGGGGGCGACCCCGACGCCGCCCTCTATTGGCTCGCCAAGATGCTCGCCGGGGGCGAGGACCCTCGCTTCATCGCCCGTCGCCTGGTGATTCTCGCGAGCGAGGACGTCGGTCTGGCCGACCCCCAAGCCCTGCCCCTGACCGTGGCCGCCCACCACGCCTGCGACTTCATCGGGCTGCCCGAAGCCGAACTCACCCTCGCCCACGCCACGCTCTACATCGCCTGCGCGCCGAAGAGCAACAGCGCCACCCTCGGCCTCGCGGCCGCCGATCAGGCGCTGAAGGAAAAGCCGGTGCAACCCGTGCCGTTGCCCCTGCGCGACAAGAGCGGTCAGGCCAGCCGGCAAGCCGGCCACGGCAAAGGCTATCGGTACTCGCACGATTATCCGGAAGCCGTTTCAGGACAGGACTATCTGGAACAGCCTCTCACCCTCTACACGCCAAAAAACGTCGGCTGGGAGGCGAAAATCGCCGAGCGGTTGGCGCGGTGGCGGGCGCTCAAGGCCAGCCTCCGCGCCGGGCCGGATCCGATCGCCTGAACCTCGGGGATTCGCGGTCACTTCAGACCGGTTCAGCGGTGTCCGGTGCGTCACCAAGTTCACGGGTTCTTCACGCTCGGGCACTTGTGCTGACGAGCCATGTCGATAGATTCCACCTATGACGCTCAGCGCCCCCGTGTTGAAGACACTGCTGATGGCCGCATCCTTGGGCATGGTTGTTCCCATGCTGGCCCAGCCGACCCCGCCGGCGCGAGCTCGCGTCACCACCGGTAAAGAGCCCGAGGCCGAACCCGCTCTGCCCGGGGTGGTCGTCCCTCGGGGCGAGGGCTGGATGAGCCTTTCCTTGAACGGTGGCACGTTCCGCCTCGGATTCTACGGCGCGGACAAGAAACCGGTCGCCAGCCCCGCCAGTCGCGCCACCGCCCGGTGGAATCCGCCCCTCAAAACCGGTGAAGTCAGAGCGGTGCTGAATCCGACGGGCGACGGCCTAACCCTTCAGGCCAACAAACAGGTTCGGCCTCCTTTGGTCTTCAAGGTTTACCTCACCCTGCTCGACGGTGAAGGCGCGACGCTCGAGTCGCACGTGATCGACTTCAAGGGCTGAGCCTGTTCGACCCGGCTCCCACGTCAGCAGGTCTGGTTTCCTCCGCGAAGACATCGGTACGGCGCCTAATGCTGCACCGGCGCGGGGTCACGCATCCTTCTCCGTGTGATTAGGATCCCTCATTGATTTTGACTTGGTCACCCACCAACTCAGTCTCTTCCTTCTACCTCCCCCAATATGGTTAGCCCCAATCCCGCTGAAAACAACGGTGGCTCCGCATTGCCATCCGCTGAAGCCCGCGCTCTCAACGACGTCGTCATCCGGCTCGCCGGAAACTCGCAAGACGGCATCCAAACGATCGGCGGTTTCCTCGCCCGTCTGGCCGGTCGCAGCGATCAGGACGTCATGACGTACATGACGATTCCGTCCACGATCTCGGGCGGTCCGTCGATCTTCCAGGTGCGCATGGGCACCGGTGACATCCTCTCCTCCGGCGATCAAGCCGACTTCCTCGTCGCCTTTTACCAGCACAGCTACGAGAGCCATCTTTCCTCGCTGCGGCCGGGCGGCGTGCTCCTGTACGATGCGGATCACGTCAAACCGAACCCCGACGACAAACGCTTCACTGCCATCGCCGCCCCGATCACCTCCGGCACGGTCGAGGCGGTCGGCGGCTCGTCCAAGGACAAGGGCAAGAACCTCTACGTGCTCGGATTGATCGCCCGGGTCTTCAATCTCGACGTCGTCAAACTCAGCTCCCTTGTCAAAGAGCGCTTCGGCGGCAAGACGGAGGACATCGTCCGCAACGCCATGCTCGCCTTCGACGCGGGCTACGCCTGGCCGGCCGACAACGTGCGCGACTGCTTCTACCGGTTCAACCCACCGACCCGGATCAGCGGCCGTCCGCAGGTCACGCTCGATGGCAATTCGGCCATGACCTACGGCCTGATCGCCGCTGGCGTACGCTACGGCTCCGGGTACCCCATCACCCCGTGGTCCAGCATCATGGAAATGCTGCGCGCCGAACTCCCCAAGTACGGCGGACTCTTCGTGCAGGCCGAGGATGAGCTGGGTGCGGTTTCCTACGCGCTCGGCTTTTCCTACTCGGGCCACCTCGCCATCACGGGCAGCTCGGGCCCCGGTCTTTCGCTGAAGATGGAAGCCCTGGGCTGGGCCGTCATGGCAGAAATGCCCCTGATCGTGATCAATGTGCAGCGCGGCGGACCCAGCACCGGCATGCCGACAAATGTGGAGCAAAGCGATCTGCTGCAGGCCCTGTATGGCAGCCACGGCGACGCTCCCCGGGTGGTGCTCGCCCCGCGCGACGTCGAGGACTGCTTCTACATCGCCATCGAAGCCGCCCGCATCGCCCGCGCCTACAGCACGCCGGTCATCATCCTCACCGACCAGGCGCTGTCCTCCCGCATCGAGGCGTTCGACGAACCCGACCTGCCGGCCCTGATGGTCGACCCCAAACCCGACCTCTCCGCCCGGCCCGCCGACTTCAAGCCGTATCCACTGGACCGCATCACCCACCACGCCCCGCCGGGATCGCGGGTGGGCTCGGGGGTCTATCCGACCGTGACCGGGCTGGAGCACGACGAGCTCGGCCACCCCACGGGCAGCCCCCAGCTGCACACGAAGATGACGGCGAAACGGCGCGAGAAATTCAAGACCCTCGCCGCCACGCTGCCGGCCGCGGAGGCCTTCGGCGATACCGAGGGCGACGTCCTCCTCGTCGGCTGGGGCTCAACCTACGGCCCGGTCCGCGAGGCCCTCGCACGGCTGCGCAAGGACGGCGTCAAGGCGGCCCAGCTCCATCTGCGCCACCTCAATCCGCTGCCCCCGGGGCTGGAGGAACTGTTCCGACGCTACCGCGACATCATCGTCGTCGAAATCAACGATGAAGGGCTTTATGGATACGGCCAGCTGGCCACCCTGCTTCGCGCCCGCTACGCCAATCCCGCGATCCGCAGCCTGACGAAGACCGACGGTCTGACGTTCAAGGTCAGCGAAATCGTCACCGGCGTCACCAAACGCCTGGACCGGGCCACCACGGTCTGATCCCGCCCGGCTCCGCTCCCTCGTCCCCCGCCTGCGAAACCCTTCTTTTCCCTTCACCCCATGTCCGCTCCCGAAATCCTTCCCCCCGTCCTGCCCGCCACGGATCGCGCACCGCTGACCAAAAAAGCCCTGACGGCCGACCACCCGACGTGGTGCCCCGGATGCGGCGACTTCGCCGTCCTGCATTGCTACTACCGCGCCCTGGAAAAACTCAATTACCCGCACGAGAAAATCGTGACCATGGCGGGCATCGGCTGCTCCTCGCGCTTTCCGTACTTTGTCAACACCCACGGCGGCCACTACATCCATGGCCGCTCCCTGCCGTTCTCGGCCGGAGTCAGTCTGGGTCGCGACGATCTGCACGTCTTCGTCTTCGGCGGCGACGGCGATGGCTTTTCGATCGGGGGCAACCATCTTGACCACGTGGCCCGCAAGAATCCACGGCTCACCTACGTGATCATGGATAACTTCGTCTACGGCCTGACCAAGAAGCAGACGTCGCCCACTTCGCCCATCGGCTTCAAGACCAAGACCGACCCGACCGGCGCCTTTGACCAGCCGATCAATCCGATGCGCAAGCTGGTCGACAGCGGCGCCACCTTCATCGCGCGCAGCCACGCCACGCAGGTCAACCACATGACCGAGATGATCATGCGCGCCGCGCAGCACGACGGGTTCTCGGTCATCGAAATCCTATCCGAGTGCGTCGAGTTCTATCCCGGGGCCTTTGACAGCAGCGTTCCGCGCAAAGGCGGCACCTTCGGTCTCATTCAGGAGAAGAAACACGACGGCACCCCGGAGGACGCCGCCCGCCACGACACCACGGATGAAGTCGCCGCCTACCGCCTCGCTTCCGAACCCTGGCCCGGCCTGTTCGGTGTGTTTCTCGACAAGAAGCGCCCGACCAAGAACCAGCTTGAGGCGGATCTGATCGCCCGGGCGCGTGAACGTACCAAGGGCGCCAGCGATCTCCAGTTGCTGCAGAGTACCTTCGCCCGGCTCCGCTGACGCGCAGGAGGGGGCGCCCCCTCAAATCCGTTGCATCAGCACGGCCACGCTCAGTTTTTGCGTGTGCGTGCCCTTGAAGACACCTCGCGTCGGCGAGGTGTCGCGGTAGTCGCGTCCGATCGCCACCTTCACGTGGCGCTCGCCGGCCACGCAGTCATTGGTCGGATCCAGCGGCCACCAAAACCCACCCGGCAGCTGGACCTCGACCCAGGCGTGGCTCTCACTCGCGCCGACGAGTTGGGGCGCTTTCTGCTCCTCGGACGCGCGCCGCTGGGTCTCTGTTTCGATGTAGCCGGTCACGTATCGAGCAGGAATTTCCGCCGAACGGAGCACGGCGATCATCAGCTGTGCAAAATCCTGACAAACACCCGCTTGTAGCTTCAAGATCTCGGGCACGGTGGTATCGATGCGCGTGGCCCCCGGTTGATAGCGGAAAGTCTGCTTGATCCAGGAGTTGAGGCTGAGCAGGGCGGGCCCGAGGGTGGCGCCGGGTTTGAAGAAGCGATTGGCGATGGCGTTCACCTCGGCCGAGAGCGAGATGGCCGACGACGGCATGAGGAACTCGAACAGGCGCAGCCGTTCGCTACGGAAAATTTGCCGGGCCTCGGAAATGCTGATGTCGAACGCGGCCCGGGGAAGCTCGCGCAGGGTCGTTTCGACCTCGCTCACGCTTTCGAGCAACAAGTCTTCGTGTCGTTGCACGATCGAGAAGGTCTCCACGATGTTGCCGAAGTAGTCGGCGTAGGTGTGGATGTTACAGCCCGGTACCGTGGTGAGACGCCGACTGAGGCGTTTCTGGTTCTCGTCATCACTCGGGGTGAGGCGCGCTTCCATGAACGACTCCGACGCCGTGCCGGCATAGCGGTAGTGCGTGCGGTGGTTGATTCGGAAACGCATGAACCGTCAATCTGATGCCCGGCCGGCGTGGTGGCAATTGCGGCGTTGGGCGGGGGACCGACAATTTCCAAGGGCCGCCCGTCATCGCGGCCTTCGTCTTTCCGGTCGGGGGGGCGACTCTAACGCAACCAGCTCTACTCGAGGCGCTTAATTTTGCCTGTCCCTTATTGGGTCACCCCTGATCGATCGCGGTTGCCAGCGGGGACCCCCAGCATCCGCCTGTCCCTTGTTCGGCGCCGACCTATCCGCCTGTCCCTTATTCGAGAAGCAGGGGTTCGCACCGCTCCCGTGGGGCGGGGATCGGGGGAACGTGACCGCGGGAGGGCGCATCGTCGGGTTCGGGGGCGCCGCGGTGAAAGTCGGCGGGTTGACACGGTTTCCCAACTGCGGGAGCGTGATGGTATGAGTTCAGTTCTTTCCGCATCCCCGTTCGACAGCGTCGAGGCCGTCGTGCAGGACATCAACGAAGGCAAGTTGGTGATCGTGACGGACGACGAGGATCGTGAAAATGAGGGCGATCTGATCATGGCGGCCGCCAAGGCGACTCCGCAAACGATCAACATGATGATTCGCTACTGCAGCGGCATCGTGTGCGTACCCATGCTGGAACATCAGCTCAAGCGGCTCGGCCTGGGTCCAATGGTCGCCCGCAATCGCGAATCCCATCGGACCGACTTCACGGTCAGTGTGGACGCCGCCGAAGGCATTTCCACGGGCATCAGCGCGTACGATCGCACCCAGACCATCCGCATCCTCGCCGGAGCCGAGTCCCGGCCGGAACAACTCGTCCAGCCTGGTCACGTGTTCCCCTTGCGCGCCCGTTCCGGCGGGGTGCTGGAGCGCGCCGGCCACACGGAAGCCGCCGTCGACCTCGCCATCCTCGCGGGACTGCATCCGAGCGGGGTGCTCTGCGAACTGGTCAACGACGACGGCACCGTCCAGCGCCTGCCGGAATTGATCGAGTTCAAGCACCGGTTCGGCCTGAAAATGATCTCCATCGCCCAGCTGATCGAACACCGGGTACGCCGCGATCAACTGATTGAGTGCGTGTCCACCCAGCCGTTCGCCACCGAGTTTGGTGATTTCACCCTGCACGTGTTTCGCAGCCGGCTCGACGGACGCCACCATCTCGCCCTCGTCATGGGCTCTCCCGGACCGGAACCAACCCTGGTGCGCGTCCACAGCGAAAACCTCCTGAGCGATGTCTTCCGAGCCAAGGGCATGGACAGCTATCGATCGCTCCACACCGCCCTGGCCGCCGTCGCCAAGGCCGGACGTGGCGTCATTCTCTACATGGAACCGGCCAACGCCGGCGACCTGATGCTGCGACGCCTTCAATCCCATCCCGGCGACGGCGCCCCGGCGATGAGCTTCCGCGACTATGGCATCGGCGCCCAGATTCTCGCCGCCCTCGGTCTCGGCCGGATCCGGTTGATGACCAACAATCCCCGCAAAGTCATCGGGCTCGACGGCTACGGCCTGGAGCTGGTCGAGCAGGTTCCGCTTTGATCGTCGCCCCTTCCGGCTGCCTCGATCGTCCGTCCGCCCGTCCCTCCTTCATCGTCTTCCGATCATGAGCCTCGACGCTCCCAAACTCCGCCCGCTCGACGCGTCCCGTCTCTCCTTCGCCGTGGTCGCCGCCCGGTTCAATCCGGCCCTGGTCGACGCCCTCGTCGACCGGGCCCAGGCCACCCTGGTCGCCGCCGGCGTCAAACCCGCCCGTATCCGGATCGAACGGGTGCCCGGCTCGCATGAGGTGCCGTTTGGCATCGATGCGCTGCTGCGCAGCGGACGTTTCGACTGCGCGCTCGCGCTGGGGGTGTTGATTGGCGGCGATACCAACCACCACGAAATGGTCGGCAACAGCGTCTCCTTTGCCCTGCAGCAGATTTCCCTCGCCCGCCGCGCCCCGGTGATCAACGGCGTCATCGTAGCCAACACCCGCGCCCAGGCCGAGGAACGCACCATCGGCCGGATCAATCGCGGGGTGGAGTTCGCCGAAGCCGCCCTCGAAATGGCCGCCCTCCACCGACGCCTGCGCCGGTGATCCTTTTCCTCGTCCCAACGTTCTTTCGTCCTTCCTCTCTCCGATGAGCAAAGCTCAGTTCGCCCAGCGCCGCGACGGCCGCGTCGCCGCCCTCCAGTACCTGTTTGCCTGGAGCATCAATCCTCCGATGAACCTGACCGAGGACCTGCGTGTCTTCTTCGAGAGCCAGGAGAATCCACGTGAGCACTACGCCTTCGGCGAGGAGCTGATCCACGGATCGATCCAGCACATGGCCGAGATCGACGGACACATCCGGTCCCTGGCCCACAACTGGGAGTTCGACCGCATCGCCAAGATCGACCTCGCCATCCTGCGGCTCGCCATCTTCGAGATGAAGTACCGCAACGACATCCCGCCGGTCGTCTCGATCAACGAGGCCATCGACCTTTCCAAACAGTTCTCCAACAACGACGCAAAGCGCTTCATCAACGGCATCCTCGACCGCCTGAAGGGCCAGCTCGGCCGCGACGCCCGCAAGGCCGAGACACCGGCCTGAGGAAAACCCGGAAAAACGCGGAGACGCGGTGACGCCGCGTGCCATCCGGTCCACCGCACGGCTTCACCCGTTCTCTGCGATTTTCTTGTCCTCCGACCGATCGTCCTGATCCAAGCACCCGTCTCATCACCCGCTCTCCGTCCTCCGCGCCCCAGCGTCTCAGCGCCTCCCAACCCCCGCGCCTCCGCCACTCCGCGTTTTTCCGCCTCTTCCATTCCATGTTCGGTCTCTTCAAAAAGTTCAAAGACGGCCTCGCCAAGACGGTCGGCGCCATCGCGGAGAAGACGCGTGGGCTCTTCTCCGGGCGCTCCATCGACGCCTCCTCCCTCGAGACGCTCGAAGAGGCGCTCTACACCGCCGACTTTGGCGTGGCCACGACCGAGGAGATCTTGGCGGAGATCAAGGAAGCGACCCGCAAGGACAAGGACCTGCGCGGCCAGGATGCCGCCGCCATCGGCGCCGCCGTGCTGCGCCGGGTGCTGGCCGGAAGCGAGGGCGTGCTGACCCGCGCCGCCACCAGCCCGACCACGATTGTCATGATCGGGGTCAATGGCTCCGGCAAAACCACGACCTCGGCCAAACTGGCGTGGATGCTGAAACAAGACGGCGCCTCGGTCACCGTCGCCGCCTGCGACACCTTCCGCGCCGCCGCCGTCGAGCAGCTCAAGACGTGGGCGCAGCGGCTCGACCTGGAGCTGATCGCCAGCCACACCGGAGCCGACGCGGCGGCGGTGGCCTTCGATGCTTTCCAAGCCGCCCGCGCGCGCGCTCGCGACTTTCTCATCATCGACACCGCAGGCCGGCTGCACACCAAGAGCAACCTCATGGAGGAGCTGGCCAAAATCCGCCGCGTGCTGCAGAAACACGACCCCACCGCACCGCAGCATCGCTGGCTGGTGGTCGACGGTTCCCTCGGCAGCAACTCGATCGAGCAGGCCAAGGTGTTTCACCAGAGTTTCGGCCTGACCGGTCTGGTCGTGACCAAGCTCGACGGCACGAGCCGCGGCGGCGCCATCGTCGGCATCTGGCGCGAGCTGAAGCTTCCGATCTTTTTCCTCGGCTTGGGCGAACAAGCCGAGGATCTCCAGCCCTTCAACATCGAGAACTACGCGCGCGCCGTCTTCGGGATCGAGGCCCCGGCGACCCCGGAAGCAGCCAAAAAAAGCTGAGCGAAGCCGGCGGCCGGGGTGGCGACCACGGTTTCAAAATCGAGCGGCCTCAGCGAGGCCGCCTACAACGGGGGCACCCGCAGGGTTCTCTCCTGGAGAGCGCCGCTCCGTCGGCGCCGGTTACGCGTCGCGGAGACCGCAAAGGTCGGACGCAGCCGCTCGCGGACCGACCCCCGGCGTCGACGGAGCGACGCCCTCCACCCAAACCCAATTGTCACTCAAGGCACCTCTGCGGTCCCTTGAGCGACGATCAGGCGTGGCCGCGAGGGCCAGGCCTACACTGGAGGGACGTGCGCGCTATCGCTCAGAATGCCACCTGCACTCCGGCGGAAAACGCGCGGCCACCGAGGGGCGCCACGTCCTTGAGGAAGGAGGTGTGCAGCCGCGCTTCCTCATCGCCGAGGTTGGTGGCGCGCAGGAAGAGGTCATACGTCAGCCCTCCGGTCAGCACACGGTAGGTCCCGTAGGCATTGATCAGCGTATATCCGTCCGTCGCGCTTTCCTCCGCCGCCACCCGCGACTGCCGCGCGACCCGCTGCACGTCCATCCCGGCGACAAACCCGCCGGCGGACCAGGTCAGACCGACCGTACCCTTGAAGGGTGGGATTCGCGGCAGCGCCGCCCCCGAGGATTCTTCCGCCCGGGTGAAGTCGCCCGCCACCCGCAGGTCGAGTCGGTGCTGGCTGCCTTCATGAAGGTGGACAATCGCCTCGAGCTCCGCCCCCCAGAAATCGGCGTCGCTCTGCCCATACCGGTACACCGGCAGACCGTCCTCCTCCTCACCGGACGGCCGCTCAAAGATGTAACCAGAGAATGAATTCACATAGACGCTCGCCGAACCGGTCACCCCGCCGCTTCGGCGTCGCACACCCAGTTCCACCCCGGTCGATGTCTCCGTTCCAAGCGTGGCGTCTCCGATCTCGAACGCCCCGGTGCCGATGTGCGGGCCATCGGCAAAGAGCTCCTGGGCATTTGGCGCCCGCTCGGTCCGGGTGACCGACAGTGCCAGCGTGTACGGCTCCGCCCAGGCCCAGACGAGCCCGGCGCTGGCGCTGATCGAGCGGTCACGGCGACGCGCCGAACCGTCCTTGAGCTCGATCTCCTGATCCTCGTACCGCGCACCGGCCTGCCAGGTGAGCGCCCCTTGCTTCGCCTCTTCAAATACAAACAGGGCCCGGTCGTTCGTGACCGAAGCGGGAAGAAACGCCTCTTCGCCCACGGCGGTAAAGTCGCTGCGCGTCCCCTGCAGGCCCCAGGCACCCTCGAAGGGTCCGAGCGGCTGGTGAAGGAGCTCCAACCGCGCGTCATAGCCGCGGTTCTGAAAGGTCGTGCCGATCTCATCGCCTTCCAGCTCCTGATGCCGGTACTCGGCCCGCCCGGCCTTGAACCGGAGCGTCTGGACAAACCCACCGTCGATGCGGGCCTCTCCCTGGGCGTCGATGCGACGCTGACGCAGGTCGATCCGGACCGGAGCCTCCTCCTCTTCCGCACCCTCCTCGCCTTCATGCTCGTGCGCATGCGCGCCCCCGGGAATGCCGTAGAGCGTATTGAAGCCATTGTAGGAGACACCGAAGTTCAGACGGCGCGACACCCAGGAGAGTCCGGCGGCACCGCCTTCCGACTCCACGGCGGTGTTCGCCAGCACGCCGGCCGTCTCCTCGGGAGCGGCCTCGCCCGCGGCCGCCGCTTCCGCCGCCTCTTCGGCGCGCAGCGCCGCGCTCTCTGCGAAGCCCGGGATTTCCAGGTCCTTCGCCTTGCGGCGAAATCCGTCAAGGTGAACGACGAGGGCGCTGGTGGCGGAGCGATGCACCGCCACATCCGTCACCCCACCGTAGCCGGTCTCGTTCGACCCCGTGTGGTGCCGGGCTTCCACCAGGCCGGAGACCGCGGCCTCCGGCAGCTCGGTCTCGATGCGGTGGGTGATCACGTTGACCACCCCGCCCACCGCCGCGCTGCCGTAAAGCAGGGAGGCCGGACCGCGGACCACCTCGATGCGCTGAACGAGGAACGGTTCCACACTGACCGCGTGGTCCGGACTGGTGACCGAGGCGTCGAGCGTGCCGACTCCGTTCTCCAGAATGCGAATTCGATCTCCCCCCAGACCGCGGATGATCGGGCGGCCGGCGCCGGGACCAAATGCGGTCGAGGCCATGCCCACCTCGCCCGCGAGGGTCTCGCCGAGCGTGCCCTGGCGCCGGACTTGCAGTGCCCGGCCAGTGAGCACCGTCGTGGCGGAGGTGAGATCCGCCTGGTTGCGGGAATAGGGCGTGGCGGTCACCACCATATTCTCAAGATGAACCGGATCCTCGGATGTCGGATCCGGGGGCGGGGTTTGGGCGACCACGGGCACCGTGGCGCAGAGAGCGAGCAAAGACAGGGAAAGGTGTGAAAAATTCATGGAAGAGCGGCGAATCAGGCGATCGCCGGCCCAAGATACAGGGAGCGCGGCCGATCGGGTGTTGGGGACGGCCGGCGCACTACCACACGGCGCGCCGGCGAATGAATGACGGTGACTCCTCGACCGGGTCGGACCCTGGGTCCGCACCCGATCCAGTCATGACTCCACCGATACAGCTGGGGCCGGAAGCAAGGTCCGGTCGCCAGGACGATTTCGGGGGGGAGCTTAGCGGCCCGACGGGGGCCCGCGCTCGGGCCGCCGCAGGTAGCGCGGCGGTGACAGGTGGAGTTCCTCCGGACTGACGCCGCCACCCTGATCGTCCGTCTTGAAGTGGACCACGACCGCGCAGGCCGCGCCGGCGACGTCCACGCCTTGGGAAAACAACTCGACCACGCAGCCCTCGTCGGACGCGTCGTCCGGCGCATGCGGCAGATGCGGCCCGTGGGCGTGGCCGTGGGGACACCCACCTTCGGTCTCCGATGGATGGGCGTGCAGCCAGGCGTGGGCCTCGGGGCACACCGACAGCACCCCGAGCAACAGGACCAGGCTCGCGCCCGCACCCGCGATCACGCGGTGCAGCCAGGCGGTCAGGGTCTTGGAGCGGAGGCGGGTCATGACGTCGGTCCGGTTCCCGTTCAGACCAGACAGGACTTGAAGGCCTCCGTCAGCGCGGTGCGGTCGAGATTCTTACCGATGAACACGAGCGTGTTGGTGCGCGGATCGGCACCCCATTCCCGGTCGAACTTGGCGTCGAACAGCATGTGCACGCCTTGGAAGACGAGGCGCTTGGGCGTGCCCTTGACGCTCAGCACGCCCTTCATGCGGTAGATGTCTCCGCCCTTGGTGCGCAGCAGTTCGCTGATCCAGGTATTGAGACGGTTGCCGTCCAGGTCGCCGGACTGGCTGATGCCCACGGACGAGACTTCGTCGTCGTGCGAGTGGTGGGCGTGGTAGTCCTGCTGCCAGCCAGGACGTGCGTTCTGCCCCATCACGGCAATGTGCAGCGGCGTCCCGCCGTGCTGTTCGAACACCGCATACAGGCCGGGTTCGTCGAGCTTGAGCTTGAAGTGGGCATGGCCATCCTCGAGCTGCAAGCGGTAGAGTTTGGCGCCGGGAACCACCGTCTCGCCGGGCGCAAGTTTGGTTTCCCAGTCCGAATACGTCACTACCGCCGCCTCGCGAGCCGCTGCGATATCTTTATCGTCGAACGACTTCACCGGCAGCACAACGAGGTCGAGCTCGTTTTCGTTGCCGTGGTGATGATGGTGATCGTGGCTTCCCTCTTCCCCTGCGCCGTGTCCATGTCCGTGCTCATGATCATGGTCGTGATCGTGGTCGTGGTCACAGTGGCCGATGGCCAGCTCCCAGGTTCCCTTCGGCAGCGCGTAAACGCCGGCCCACTCGAACGGATACTCGGGTTCAAGGAAGGCGGGGTCGAGCTCGGTGGCGCGCGAGAGGTTGAAGCCGCCGACATCGAGCACGGCGGAGAGCGGCACCTGGGCGTTCTGCGCACGCAGGACGCGGGCGGGTGCGTTCATCTTGTGGATACGCGCTTCCAGGGCGTCGAGCGCATCGGCCGGCACGAGGTCGGTCTTGTTCAGGATGAGCACGTCGGCGAACGCGATCTGCTTCTTCACCTCAGGGGAGGTGTCGATGTGCTGGGTGACGTGTTTGGCGTCGACGACCGTGACAATGGCATCGAGCCGGAACCGGGAGCGCATCTCGTCATCGGTGAAAAAGGTCTGCGCGACCGGCCCCGGATCGGCGAGACCGGTGGTCTCGATCAGGATGCCGTCCAGACGGTCCTTGCGCTTCATCAGGCGGCCAAGGATGCGGATCAGGTCTCCTCGAACGGTGCAGCAGATGCATCCGTTGTTCATCTCAAAGATCTCTTCGTCGCTCTGGATGACGAGCTGGTTGTCCACCCCCACCTCGCCGTACTCGTTTTCGATCACAGCCAGCTTTTTGCCGTGCTGCTCCGTCAGGATGCGGTTGAGCAGGGTGGTCTTGCCGGCGCCGAGGAAGCCGGTGAGAACGGTGACGGGGATGGGCGCGGGAGCGTTGGACATGGCGAAGGACCGTTACAGTCCGTCACCCTACCAAACGCGTCAAGCGGCGGAACGCTTCGCGGCGCGGCGCCGGCGATAAACCACGAGGCCGGCGCACGCGCTGAGGAGGAGTGCGCCGTAGGTCGAAGGCTCCGGCACAGGGGTCAACTGGCCATAGGTGGTGTTGGCATAGGCCAGCCACCGGGTGTCGTCACCCGTCCACGTATCGATCGGCGTCCCGGTGAAATCCACCTGATTGGTCGGCGCCGTCCCTTGGGCCCCGGGGTTGTTCTGGACGAAGAAATAGTCCAGTGCATGGGTCCAGTTTTCCACAGTCAGCACATTGCCTGCCTCAGCTCCGACGGTGCGAAACAGCACCGAGGTCGAGCCGGCGTTGCCGAAATCGAGCACCGAATTGCCCGCGATCAGGAGGTTTCCGAACTGGTGCTGCTGTCCGCTGCCCAGCAGGAGGGTGCCACCGTCGAGGATGATGTTCAGATTGGGCGCATTGAAGGCCGCATCGAGGGAGAGGGAGGCGCCTTCCTTGATCAAGAGCGTGCCTGCTCCGGTGAATTGACCGCCAAAGGAGCTCGCCCCGCTGGCGAGCGTCAGCACGGCACCGTCAAAATCAACGGTCCCGGTTCCGAAAAGACTGCCCACGGTTTCGTTGAAACCATTGAGGTCGAGGATCGAAGACTGGCTCACCGTGATGCCGCTGGTGTCGCTGAACACCTGCATGGCCTGGAGCAAAATCGTTCCTTCCAAGAGGGTGGTCGGTCCCTGGAAACTATTGGGAGCACCCAAGGTCAGGGTGCCTTTGCCGTCTTTGACGAGGCCGCCCGAACCCGTCGCGATCGCGCTGTTGATCACCACATTGCCCGCCCCCCCCACCGTCAGCGTTTTACCGTCGCCCGAAACACCGCCCGCAAGTGTCAGCACCCCGGAGGACGACTGCACCCGAGCATTGTCTTCGAGGGTCAAACGGCCACTCAACGTGTTGGAGAGGTGCAGGTTGTTAATGGCTCCATTTCCGCCCACACCATTGCCGGCCACGGAAATGGGTTCGTTGATGAGGAGGTTGGCTCCCGGGGTCTGCGACCCCACCGAGAGGGTGGCACCCGGGGCAACCCGGGTTCTTCCCGTCGCGTCACCCAGTGCGGACGAACTCGCCGCGCGGAGGGTGCCCGTGTTGACCTCGATGTTGCCGTTGAAAGTAAAATTATTGCCGGCCAGGACCAGATCCCCGCCGCTCCCTTCCTTGACCAAGGGCCCAGAGCCTTGGAGGTTGCCGGAAATCTGGAGTGCACCCGCACCGGGCGTGATGACGATCAGCCCCGTCTTCAGCGACACTTCGGACTGGATCCACTGCCCATTGCTCGAAAGTTGCTGCAGGAGAGGGAAATCGCCCCCGCCCGGGGAAACAAACGCCAAGGTGCCCGACTTGAGTGTAAAGCTTTGAGCGTTAGCATCAAAGCGCATTTGCGAAAGCACTCGGGTCTCCACCACATTGACCAAGGTTTGCGCCCCGGTGCCGAAGGCGACGCCCGTGTTCGGACTGCTCGGCGGCGTCACATCACCCACCCAATTGGCCGGGCGCTCCCACAGGGAGGAGTTGTCTCCGCTATCCCACGTATAGAAATGGAGTTCCGGCAACACCAAGGCCGTCAGGGACGACGGCCAAAAGGCGAGCAGCAGGCACACCAAGGGTAGAGCGCGGACTTTCACGGATGATACGAGAAAACAGCCCCCGCGTTTTGGTCGCCAGTCAATTCGGGCTCAGATTCCTGCGTAGAATTACGGGGCAAAGACGGGCCGTCGTCCACCCGCCCGACGCTGGTACCACGGAGGCACCGGGTGGCGGTCCTCGCCAACTCCACCGGTCGCCAACACGCTCTTGACCAGGCAACTCCCCCCGTCGGTCTGCCGCACGCCACCCCGTTCTTCCTCGACCCCATGCCCCTGCTGTCACGTTTCCCGTCCATCGGCCTCGTTGTCCTGTTCGTTCTGGGCCTGCCGGAGCTCGGCTCAGTCCGCGCGCAGCCAACCCCGACCGATGCGAAGCCCGCGGAACCCTTCCGCCGCGCCCACTTTGTCGTCGAGCCGGCGGTCTTCCTGCCGCACTCCGCGGACCGGTCCTTCATCGGACCGGGTACGTTCGCCCTGGAAAACGGCGAACTGCTGATGGCGGCCCCCTGGGGTCGGCCGCCGACGAATTTCGAGCAGCTGGCAGCCACCCACCCCGTGCCTCCGCTTTACCGGAGTCGAGACGGAGGCCGCACCTGGCAGAAGGAGGGACGCCTCCGCCTGGACTGGACGCTCCCCGGCATGATCAGCGACGGCGGCATCAGCTTTCTGCGGCTGCAGGATGGTCGGCTCGCCCTGCTCACTCACCGCCATGTCGCTGGCCTGCACGGGGGTGGACTGCCCGCCATCGCCTTTTCCCACGACCAGGGCGAAACCTGGACGCCCGCCCGGATCGTCGGCGAACCGGAGGGGGTGTGGTACGTCATGAATGACCGGCTGATCCAATTACGCAGCGGTCGCTTGCTGGTTCCGGTGGCCCACGTGGCGGAACGCGCCGGCGGCTACATCGAGGGCGACCGTACCCTCAGTCTCTGTTTCTTCAGCGACGATGGCGGGCACTCCTGGAGACGCTCCCGCCAACCCGCCACTCTCGAGGACAAACGAGGCATGGCCGAACCCGCCGTGGCGGAAGTCGCAGGCGGAGGGCTCCTGATGCTGGCCCGCACGGGCAGTGGCTTTCTGTATGCCTCACGCTCGGCCGACGGGGGCGAAACGTGGTCGACACCGCTACCCACGACGCTGGTCTCCGCCTGCTCGTCCCTCACCCTGAAGACGCTGCCCGACGGTCGCCTGATCGTCTTCTACAATCACGTGGAACCGCTGGCCCGCGGCGCCTTCTTCCCCCGCACGCCGCTCTGTTACGCCGTATCCTCAGACCAAGGACAAACCTGGGGTCCTCCGGTCATCATCGACGATGACGGAGTCGCGGCCCGGGACCGCCAGAACATCTACCCCTCTGCCGCCTTCACGCGCGAAGGCATGGTGCTGGTCTGGTCCTCGCACCAGGCGGATCCCCGCGGAAGTTTTGCCGGCCAGTACAATCCCAAGATCGGCGGCGGCAAACGCGCGATCCTCGCCTACCCCGAACCCTCCACCCCTCCACCGCCGTTCCTGGCACCGGCTTCCGGCGCCGCACTTCGGATCCTGCCGCTGGGCGACAGCATCACCCGTGGCACCTACCTCGATCGGTATGAGTCGGGTCCCTACGCGGGTCAGGCGATCGGGCTGTCGTCGCCGAACGCCGGGGGCTACCGGAAGCCGCTGCAGGACAGGCTCCGCCAGGCCGGGATCGCCTTCGACTTCGTGGGCGACCTGTCCTACTACGCCTACGGCACCAGCACCGGGCCCGATCCCGCCTTCGACCCGGATCATCAGGGCCTCGCCGGTTTCAGCAACCGGAAGATCCTCGAGGGCGGCGTCGTGCCGACGCCAAAGGATGTGCTCGCGGCCTTGAATCAACCGTCCGTTTCCGTCCCGGGAATCCGGGAGGTCCTGGCCCGCCACCGGCCCGACCTGATCCTCCTGATGTCGGGCGCGAACGGCTTCGACGCCGAGGCGCGCGATACCTTGATCCGCACCATTGGCGAACACAGCCCGGCCCTGCTCCTCGTCGCCACCACCACCCCTCAGGCGGCGCCCCGCGTTGGCTGGGAACAGGTGACGTCCTACAACCAATCGCTCCCCGCCACGGTCGCCGCCCGCCGCGCCGCCGGGCAGCGGATCGCGTGGGTTGACCTCCACGCCGTCCTCTCCCCGGGCGATCTCCTGCCCGATGGGGTGCATCCGACCCAGGCCGGCCTGGAGAAAATCGCGCAAGCCTGGTTTGAGGCCATCACGGCCGCGCTCCGCCCCGCCCCGGTCGCGCCGTAAGGCCCGGATCGGGGCGGATCGATCGCACCGGGGACCCTTCCGCGCCGCGGCCTAGGCCACGGGAGCGGAGTGCAGGTTCGCGTGGTTGAGCTTCCCGCGCGGCACGGGCTTGGTCGTCTTCATGGCGTCGAGCACCTTGCGCTGCTTCTCGTCCGGGGTGATGAACTCGCGTACGAGCTTTTCGGTGACATCGACGCGGCTCTTCTCGGGCACGGACTGCAACGCCTTTTCATCCCACTTCGACACCAGGCGGTCGACGCCCAGCGCCCCGAGAAGCGCGGGCATTCTCCCCGCGAGCGCCGCCATCGCCTCTACGGCGGGGGCGTCGCTGAACACCTCTTCGTGCATGCGCTTCTGGTAGTCCGTCATGAGGCGACTCTTTTCCTCGAAGACCGCAGTCTGGCCGGCCGCCTTTGCCGCCCGACCTTCGGCGATGACAGCATTGCGGCTGCGTTGCTCGTCCGCGCTCCAGAAGTGCGCATAGGCCACGGCACGCGAATCGTACACACCAACGCGGGACGAGGCGGCGGAGGCCGGGGCCGGTTCCGCGGCGCGGGACGGAGCCGACAGCACAACCGCCAGCCCGACTGCATTGAACCAAAGAGAGAGAGATTTCATGATGAGGTAGATGCTACGCCTCTCAGAATAACCGATTTCCGACGCGGGCGTGAATCGATAATTTCAATGCCCCCCATCGACACGCGCGATGGCTGTTCCGTCTCTCTCACCCGCCAAGGTAGCTCATTTCCGCCTTCGGGCGGATTTCCCCATGGGCCAGCAGGTCGGCGCGTTCATCGCTGTAGCGATCGAGTCGTCCGGTCCAGATACGCGCAAGAAAATGCTCCAGCTCCCGCCCCCGGGCCCCGGCGCGCAGGGCGCCGAGCACGTCCCAGCCGAGCGCGGCAAACAGGCAGGTGAAAAAACGGCCATCGGCGGAAAGGCGGGCGCGGTGACAATCCCGGCAAAAGGGCTCGGTGACCGACGAGATGAGTCCGATCTCACCGCCTCCATCCACGTACCGATAGCGCGCCGCCACCTCGCCGCGGTAGGCCGGACCGATCGGCTCCAAGGGCCAGCGCGCGTGCAGTCGTTCGACAATCTCCTTCGCCGGCACGACCTGGTCGCGCTGCCAGTGGTTGGTATTGCCCACATCCATGAACTCGATGAAGCGCAGCGGATGCCTGCGCTCGCGAAAGTACTGGGCCAGGTCCAGGAGCTGACCGTCGTTGACCCCCCGTTGCACGACGCAGTTGATTTTGACCGAAAGCCCCGCCGCCGCGGCCGCCGCGATGCCCTTGAGCACACGCTCGACCGAAAAACCGAGGCCGTTCATGCGCCCGGCCGTGTCGGGATCGAGCGAATCCACGGACACGTTGACGCGATCCAGTCCGGCCGCCCGCAGCGCTTCGGCCCGCTTCTCCAACAACCATCCGTTCGTGGTCAACGCGACTTCCTTCACCTTCAACTCCTGCTTCAGCGCACGCACCAGATCCGGCAGATCGGTCCGCAAGAGGGGTTCCCCTCCGGTCAGGCGGATCTTCTCCACGCCCAAGGCCACAAATGCGGCCGCAATCTGCGTGATCTCGTCCAACGACATGAGCTGCGGGTCCTTGAGAAAGGGGTAATTGAGCCCAAACACCTCCCGGGGCATGCAGTAGGGACACCGGAAATTGCAACGATCCGTCACCGAAATGCGCAGGTCGCGCAGCGGTCGTTGGTAACGGTCATGTGGGCCGGTGGGCATGCCAGAGACGAAAGGTCGGACACCATGCACGGGAACCACGCCCGCACGCAACTCCACTCCCATGTTCTCTCGCATCCGCGCTGGCTCACCCCCGTGTCAGCCCCGGATTGCATCGGCCCGGACCGCGCCTCACGCTGGGGGTTCTCTCGCCTGTTATTGTCATGCCACTCTCCCCTCCCGAGGCCGCCCAGCTGGTCTTTGGCGCCATCACCGCCTTTCCCACCGAAGATTGTCCCCTGGTTTCCGCCGCGGGACGTCATTTGCGATGCAACGTGCTGGCCGACCGGGCGATGCCACCATTTGACCGGGTGACGATGGACGGTTTCGCCCTGCGCGCCGCCCGAGACCCCCGGTCCGCCTCCGGCCCCCGCGTGTTGCAGGTCGAGGGCACCCCTCAGGCGGCCGGCATGATGGCCCGCACCTTGTCGGAACACCCCGAGGCTTGCATCGAGGTCATGACGGGGGCCGTGCTGCCCAAGGGCGCCGATTGCGTGGTTCCGTTCGAAGATACGGAACGCGAAGGATCGAGGGTCACGTTGCCCGCCGAAGTCGCCACCCGCCTGCAACCCGGTGCGGCCGTGCACCACCAAGGCAGTGACCACCGGCAGGGCGACATCGTGGTGCGGGCCGGCACCCGCCTGTCGGGCCGCGAGATCGCCGTCGCCGCCGCTTGCGGCGCGGGCAGTGTGGCGGTCGCCGCACTGCCGCGGATTGCCGTTGTTTCCACGGGTGACGAACTCGTCGAAGTGACCTCCTCCGTACTACCACACCAGATACGGCGAAGCAACGACCTCGCCCTGCGCGCCGTGCTCGTCCAGGCCGGCTTTCCGCTGGTGCAGCTGCTGCATCTGCGCGACGTGCCCGCCGAAATCGAAGCGGGTCTGCAGCGGGTGCTGGCGGAGTGCGACGTCGTCATCGCCACCGGGGGCGTATCCAAAGGCCGGCATGATCACCTGCCTTCGACCCTGAGCCATCTGGGCGTGAAGAAGATCTTCCACGGCGTGGCCCAGCGACCGGGCAAACCGATGTGGTTCGGTCTCAGTCGTCGTCACACGCCCGTCTTTGCCCTGCCCGGCAACCCCGTGTCGTGTTTCGTCTGCCTGCATCGCTACGTCCTGCCCGCCCTCCTTCGCGCCAGCGGCGGCCCGGCCATCGCGCCACGCTGGGTCCAGCTGGCCGAGGGGGTGGATGCGCATCCGTTTCTCACCCGCTTCCTGCCCGTCCAGGTCCATTCCCAGCCCGATGGGGTTTTGCAGGCCACCCCTGACCCGATCAATACCTCCGGTGATTTCGCCGGCTTGATCGGTACCGACGGCTTCGTCGAGCTCCCTCCGCAAACGGCCTTTCCCGCCCGCCACAGCGTGCCCTTCACGGCCTGGAGCTGAGTGAGGAATCGTTCCTGCACGGCCAACGACCCTCCATCCCGCGGCCTCAGCGAGGCCACCTCCAACCGAACCCCCAAACCCTCGCCTTTCCACCCCCGTTCCACTAGCACCACGCGGGCCTCATTCGTCATTCGTCATTCGTCATTCGTCATTCGTCATTCGTCATTCGTCATTCGTCATTCCAGCCCTCCGGTTCTGGTTCACTCTTCACTCTTCGCACTTCGCACTTCCAGCCCCACCGGGGCTGGCGCCCTCCATGTTCACCCACCTCGATGCCCAAGGTCAGCCCGCCATGGTCAATGTCGGCGGCAAACCCGTCACGCACCGCACCGCCCGAGCGGAGGCGGTGGTGAAGCTGCCGTCCGTCCTCGCAGGACTCCTGCGCGACGGTGACATCGCGACGCGCAAGGGCCCGATTTTCCAGACGGCCATCCTCGCCGGCATCATGGGCGCGAAACGCACCAGCGATCTCATCCCGCTCTGCCATCCGCTGCCACTGACCGATTGCAAGGTGACGATTGAGAGCCGCCCGGCGGCCGCAGACGGATCGATGGAGGTGGTCATCACCTGCCGGGCCGAGACCTACGGTCAGACCGGAGTGGAGATGGAGGCGCTGACCGGAGCCAGCATCGCCGCGCTCACGCTCTACGACATGGGCAAGGGCATTTCCCACGAGATTGTGGTCGGTTCCATCCGCCTGCTTGAAAAAACCGGTGGCAAGAGTCACTTCCTCGCATCCGCCGCCACCTCATGACCTCGGTACAACTCCACTATTTTGCCGTGTTGCGGGAGCAGCGTGGTCTCGCCAGCGAAGTGTTGTCCACCCCGGCCGTCGATGCGGCCGCGCTCTATGCTGAGTTGAGTGCGCGCCACGGCTTCACCCTGCCGGTCGATCGCGTCCGGGTGGCCATTGACGGGGAGTTCGCATCGTGGAACACACCGCTGCGCGAAGGGGCTGAACTTGTCTTCATCCCGCCGGTGGCCGGAGGCTGAGCCGCATCCTCCCGATCAGACCTTTCCCCGCATGACGTTTCGCATCTCCACCGCCCCGCTCGATCCGCCAGCACTGGCGCGTGAGTTGCTGGACCTGCGCGCCGGCGCCTATGTCGAGTTCCAGGGCTGGGTGCGGAATCACAACGAGGGCCAGCCGGTCGAGGCCCTGGAGTATGAGTCCTACGTCGCCCTCGCAGAAAAGGAAGGCGCCCGCATCCTCGCCGAAGTCGCGGCGCGCACCACGATCCTCGGCGCCGCCTGCGTGCACCGCACCGGACTTCTCCAGCTCGGCGAACTCGCGGTCTGGGTCGGCGTGACGGCGGCGCACCGCGGCGACGCCTTTGACGCCTGCCGCGCCATCATCGACGAAACCAAGGCCCGCGTCCCCATCTGGAAGAAGGAACACTACACCAGCGGCGCGACCGGCTGGATCAATTGCGCCACCCGCGGCGATTTCGCCGAACCCGCGGCCGCGCGCGTTCCATCGCACCCGGATCCGAGCGGCTCCTCGCGGTAGCAGCGCCGGCTTGTGTGGCCGTGCCTGCTTTACCGGACGCTTACTCGCCGGCCCAGACGGCACTCGCCGCCTCGCGCAAGGCACGCACCATCGGTTCATCGGCTCGCGCCCGCAAGTAACCGAGCGACAGCGGCATCTGGTGCCGGAAGTGGGGCCAGATGGCGACACGGTCGCGCTGCGGCGCAATGGCCAGCTGCACCAGCGACATGACTCCGATAGCCATTTCCGCCGCTACAAATTCGATGGCCGCCTGGTCCTCCTCGACCTGGAACCGGGCCTGTAACGCCAGCCCTTCCCGCCGGCAAAGCTGATCCAGCAGCCGGTAGTAGGAACACAGTGGCGAGACAAACACCCACGGCCTGCCCTGAAGGAGTGACCAGTCAGGCCGGGCAAGTTCTGAAGCCCAGGCCTTGGGGATGACCACCACAATGTCGAAGTGCGTCAGCGCAACCGCCCCGATTTCGGGATTTTCACAGGTGCCCTCGAAGAAGGCCGCATCCAGATCCCGGTTCGCCAGCCCTTGCAGGACCGCACCGCTGCTGCCGTAGGAAAGTTCAAAGCGCAACTCCGGATGTGATTTCGCCAGCTTTGTCACAATCTCATGGCTACGCAATAGCCGCGCCGGATTATTCAGCCCGAGCCGCAAATTGCCCGACACGGTTCCCTTGAGGGCCGCCGCCTGGAGGGACAGATCCCGTGACGCCGCGAGCAGGCGTTCCGCCTGATCCGAGAGGGCCTCCCCCGCCGCCGTCAGCACCATGCCCGCCGGCGTCCGCTCGAACAACTTCAACCCAAACTCCTCCTCCAGCGCCTTGATCTGCGCGCTGACGGCAGACTGGCTGGTGAAGAGACGCTCCGCCGCCCGGGAGAGGATCCCCTCTTCCGCCACTGCCACGAAGGTACGCAGTTGATACAGTTCCATGATGAACGAACGCCGATTACTTCGAAGGAACGCGCACGATTTTTCCATTCAGAAACACGGTCACTTCCGCCGGGGTTTGGACGGGAGAGGTAAACGGCGACGCCTTCGACGGATGCACTCCAGCTTGAAAGAGCCGGATCCGCGGAATGCGTAGCCAGTGTCGTTGCACGTCCAGCATCGGCAACGTCGCAGGATTCATCAGAGATCGGTCAGTCTTCATGTCCCAGTTTAGCGCTTCCCTCGCTGCTTGGCTAATCGTCATATCCGCACACCCCTTCGGAAAAAACGAACGGAGGTAACCTGGAATTGTCCGTCACACATGCGGGATCGCCGAAAAGGTTGGCATCTCGTTAATCCTCAAACGTAAGCGATCCTAATACGGTGTGAGGTCCGACACTGAGAACAAGCCTCGCCTTGCCTTTCCAAAAGGGTTCGCTGCGTTGAACGCCATGAAGACGCCCACGCCATCCCCTGCTCCCGCGCCTGCGCCCGTTCCTGTTCACAACGAAGCGGAACAACGGTTCGAAGTGCGCGAAGGAGACCTCGTGGCAGTGATGGACTACGCACCGGTCGACGGACGCGTCGCCTTTACTCACACCTTTGTGCCCGACGCCTGGCGAGGCCGGGGAATCGCGGCGATCTTGGTTCGGGCCGCCTTGGACGAGGCCCGGCGCCGAGGCTGGCGGGTGATCCCCCAATGTTCCTACGTCGCCGTCTTCATCAGCCGTCACCCTGAGTACGCTGATCTTGCAGTGTCCTAGCATGCTTTTCACCGGTTCGTCGTTTGCCCTGCGGTGCGGTTGCGGGAAATTCGGTTTGGCATTCCTTGCCGGGTATCATGACGCTTCAGTTTCTCAACGACCTGTCCGCACCGGCCGAGGCTTCCACGGGCGAACCTTTGCCGGATGGGGACGGTGCCCTACTTGACAGCTACTCGCGGGCTGTCAGCTCCGCCATCGACCGGGCTCGCGAGGCCGTGGTCCACATCGAGGCCCGCGCGGAGTCCCAAGGCGGCAGCGGCTCGGGGTTCTTCATCTCCCCGGATGGCTACCTCCTGACCAACAGCCATGTGGTACACGGCGCCCGCAGCCTGTCCGTCGCACTCGCGGACGGCCGGCGCCTTTCCGCCGATCTCATCGGCGACGATCCCCACACGGATCTCGCCGTGCTTCGCGCTCAGGCCAACGACATCAGCCACTTGTCGCTCGCCGACAGCCGGCGGGTTCGTCCCGGCCAGATCGCCATCGCCATCGGCAGCCCGATGGGTTTCCAGCAAACCGCCACCGCCGGTATCGTCAGTGGCCTGGGCCGATCTCTCCGCGCGGGTTCGGGACGTCTGATTGATGACATCATCCAGACCGACGCCTCGCTCAACCCAGGCAACTCCGGGGGGCCGCTGCTCGACGCCCACGGTGCCGTCATCGGCGTCAACACCGCCATCATCCGTCCCGCCCAAGGCATCTGCTTCGCGATCGCCAGCAACATCGCACGCTGGGTCGCCGGCTGGTTGATCAAGGATGGCCGGATCCGCCGCAGCTTCATCGGCGTGGCCGGACAGACGGTGCCGCTGCTGCGCAAGCTGGTCCACGCGTACCGGCTTCACCAGGACACGGGTGTGCTCATCATCGGACTCGATGCCCACAGTCCGGCCACCCGCGCCGGACTGCGGGAAGGGGACATTCTCATCGCTCTCGACCAGACGGCGACTCCCCGGGTCGAACACCTGCACAAGGTCCTCACCGGCGACCGCATCGGCGAAACCGCGATGGTCACCGTGCTGCGTGGAGTCGAACGGCTGCGCATCCCGATCATCCCCAGAGAAATGCAGCCGGCCGCCTAGCCGCAGGCGAAGCGGTGGGTCCCCTGATCGTCTCACCCCTCCTGCACCTGAACAAAGGGAAGGGAGGGCAATCCGAAGAGCGTGATCAGCACCGCCACCGCCAGGAGAACTCGTCGCACCGGGCCGCCGCCGGGAGAATACTCGTCGATTCCCAGCCAGCGCTTGACGACCGCCGACACGATCATGCCCACGACCCAGGCCGCGAACCCGACGGCCATGAGCTTGATCCCGTATCCATCACCGGTCGGATGCCCGGGTTGGAAGCGACGAAAAAACCGATACGCCGCCGCCACCCCGCAGGCCACCATCAGCGTCCGATCCACACCCGGGCGGACCAGAAGGTTAAAGAAGAATTCATGCCAGCGCCGCATGGAGATGATCGTTGGGAGGCTGCGGGGAGTTCCCACTCCCGTTCTCCTCACTCAACACGGGGAACCTCCTTTGGGGAATCCGTTTTCCTGCAAAAAATTGCAAAATTCGCTCGGGGAAGCGGGCCGCGGGGTCACCGTGCCGGGGCACCCCCGGTCCGCTCTGCTTCCGGCCTTCCCTCCGCGGTCGACTCCCGCAACCCCTCCACCACCACCCCGTCACCCTGGGCCTCAACTGCCATCGCTCCCTCGGGACGCGCCGCGGGCCAGCGCACGCGAATATCCCGCAGGCGAGCGTCGTTCACTCCGCGGAGCCGAAAGGCCGCCACGGGCTCCGTGGTGGTGCCGAGCGACTCCGGTGGCCGCACATCGACCCGACCCTCGAGTCGCCCACCCGCGCGACTCCAGTCGACCGATACGTCCTCAATCCGCAGGTCCTCGATGGGACGCCCGGGCGATCCCTCAACCCACACGCCGCCCTCTCCTCGAGCCAGGATTTGCCGGAACCGCAGACCGCGCACCGTGCCCAGCCGCCCGCCCGCAGTCCGCGGCCGGGCGCTGACATAGATCGGTTCGGCCGCGCCCCACCAATCCCGGTGCAGGAGACGGGTCTCGATCACGAGATTCTCCACCAGAACATTTTCGATCGAGCCCTCGTCGCGCAACACGATCGCCACTCCGCGGTGGCTGTTGCGGATGACACAATTGGAAAAAACCACATCGCGGATCACCCCGACGGTCTCCGTGCCGATCTTCAACGCCGCCGAACTGGAGACGAGCGTGCAGTCGGTCACAACAATCGACTCGCACGGTCCGTACTTTTCATAGGCACGGGTGCTTTTCAGCACGATGCAGTCGTCCCCCGCCTCGATGTGACAGTCGCTGATGCGCACATTCCGCGAATGGTCCGGATTGATGCCGTCGCAGTTTGGAATCTTCAGGTTGTTATAGATGCTGATGGCATGGATCGTCACATCCTCGCATCCCGCGAGATGCAGCGTCCAGGACGGCGAGTCGCGCAGGGTGATGTCGCGCACCTGCACCCGCCGGCATCCCTCCAGGATGATGAGCCGGGGCCGCCAGGCGGCCGGCCGAAAGATATGCGGCAGTTCCTCCCGCATGAAGGCCACACCCCGGCCGTCGATCGTGCCGGAGCCGGTGATCGCGATCTCCTCGGCGTCCACCGCCTGAATCAAGGCCCGGTCCCGATAGTCGGCGCGCTCCGTACTCGCGACCAGCCGGGATCCGGGCTCGAGGTGCAGGGTCACACGCGACTTCAACTGGATCGATCCACTCACCAAGGTCCGGCCCGCGGGCACCACCACCGTACCCCCGCCGGCCGCGTGCGCAGCATCGATGGCTGCCTGCAAGGCGGGTTGGTCGTTGGTGACACCGTCGAGTTTCGCCCCGCAATTCAGAGGATGTGTCATGGCGCCAAAAACGGATCCGCCTCCGAGCACGAGGAGGAGGAATATCAGGCCCGCCCACCCGAGAACCGGTCCAGACTGGTCGGTTCGGGTCCTGAGTTCGATTCTCATTGCAGTTGGGGCGGACCCGGACGGACGGACGCCTGCTGGGCGGCGATCAGCCCCCGCAGACGTGCGACCACCTCCGGGTGGTTCGCAGCCCGATCGTGCCGCTCGGAGGGATCGTTGGGCAGATGGTAGAGGAGACCGGGGTTATGCACCTCTGCGGCGGATCCACCATATCCATCCCTCGTACGCACGTGGAGCTTCCAAGGCCCCACCCGGCAGGCGTAGATCTCGTCGCCGCGATAGTAGAAGAACGGCCGATCCGGCATCGAGGCACCTTCCAGCACGACCGGGGCCACGTTGCGGCCATCGAGCTCGACGCCCTTGGGCAGCGCAATTTCCGCGATCGCCGCCAGGGTTGGAAAGATATCGAGCGCGCTGACCGGTTCGGAAATGACCGAGGGCTGGAGGGTTCCCGGCATCCAGGCGATGCACGGCACCCGCATCCCGCCTTCCCAGGTGCTGCCCTTGCCCTCCCGCAGGAGTCCCGCACTGCCACCCTGAGAGCCCTGGGTCAGCCAGGGACCGTTGTCACTCGTGAAAATCACCAAGGTGTTCTCCGCCAGGCCTTCCGCCCGGAGCGCCGCCAGGATTTCACCCGTGCTGGCATCGATCTCCTCAACCGTATCGCCGTAGAGCCCACGCGCGCTGCGGCCCTTGAATCTCGGCGACGCGAAGAGTGGCACGTGGGGCATGGAGTGGGCGAGGTAGAGAAAAAACGGGCGCTCTTTGTGGGCGCGGATGAAAGCCAGCGACTCGTCCGTGTAGCGGCGCGTCAACAGGGTTTGATCGGCAGGCTGCTCCACCACGGTGCCATTGCGCAAGAGCGGGACATTCCAGCCGTCCGCGGGCGGCTGGGGCGACATCGCCGCCCCCTTGGTCAGGCCGGGAACGGCGTCCATATCGTTTGAATACGGAAGGCCAAAGGTCTGGTCGAATCCCTGATCCTGCGGACGCGAACCCGGATGGATGCCCAGATGCCACTTTCCGACGTGGGCCGTGGCGTAGCCAGCCTCGCGCAACAGTTCCGCGACGGTCACTTCACCTGGCGGCAGACCGCCCGGTGAGTTCGGAAAGAGCACCGAACGCGACGAGCCCATCTGACACATGCCGCTGCGCAACGGGTACCGTCCCGTCAGCAGCGCGGCCCGGCTGGGGGTGCACACCGGCGCCGCGGAATAAAAGTCCGTGAAGCGGGCTCCCTCGGCCGCCATGCGATCCAGGTTCGGCGTGCGCAAGCTGGGATGCCCTTGAACCCCCAAATCGCCGTAACCGAGATCGTCGGTGAAAATCACCACGAAATTGGGCGGACGCGCCACCCCGTGGGTGCAAACGCCGAAGATCCAAACGAAGAGTAGGCCGTGGAGGAACAATCGTTTCATGAGTTGGCGGCGTGGGGTAGAATCAGGAGGGTGGCGAAAGTCCCCGTCGTCAATCCGGAGCAAGCACCGGATCGGATTCTCTCCACCCACGAGGTCGCCATCCAGGAGTAGTCTGAACCCGCGACGCTCCTGTCGCTTGGATTCTGACTTTTGTCGACCGTATCGTCGTCGCGGCTCATTCCCGGCTCGCCACCGCGGGACAGGGGTCTTTCTTGGAGCGCGTCCTCTCTGTTTGGACCCTTATGCCCCCACTGCCCCGCTTCTCTGCGTACCTGCGTGCCGGTTTGTTCGGGTTGGGCGCGAGCCTTCCGCTCGTTCCCGCCTCCGCCCAAACTCAACCCAAAGAGCCCGATCCGACAATCGTGCCCTCCACGTTGTTCAATGTGCCCGAGGGCCTCGAAGTCACGGTCTGGGCCCATACGCCATTGCTGCACAATCCAACCAACATGGATTTCGACCAGGAGGGTCGGCTGTGGGTCACCGAGGGCATCAACTACCGGCGCCACCAAACCCGTCAGCCCGCCGGGGACAGGGTGGTGATTCTCGAAGACAAGGACGGCGACGGGCGGGCGGACACCTCCAGCACCTTTGTCCAGGAGCCCGGCTTCATCGCTCCGCTCGGGTTGGCGGTGCTCGGCGACAAAATCGTCGTCTCCCAACCTCCTGACCTGCTTGTTTATACCGATGTGGATGGCGACCGGCGCTACGACCCGGCCAAAGACCGCCGCGAGGTGCTCCTGACCGGATTTCACGGCAAAAATCACGACCACAGCCTCCACTCCGTCACCGCCGGCCCCGATGGACTCTGGTACTGGAACATGGGCAACACCGGTGCGGTGTTCACCGACCGCTCGGGCCAGACGTTCCGCATTGGCAGTCCCTACAACCCCAATCCCCCGCAGAACCCGAAACTGCCCAAACTCTTCAACCCAACCGAGATCGCCGGGCAGCGGAGCGACGACGGCCGCGTCTGGATCGGCGGCTTCACCGCCCGGATGAATCCTGACGGCACCCAAGTGGTGATCGTCGGCCACAACTACCGCAACAGCTACGAACAAATCGTCACCTCGTTCGGCGACCTGTTTCAAAGCGACAACGACGACCCGCCCGCCTGCCGCGTCTCCCATGTGCTCGAGTACGGCAACGCGGGGTTCGCCTCGCTCGACGGCCAGCGCTCCTGGCAGGCGGACCGTAGGCCCGGGCAGGATACCGAGGTGGCGGAGTGGCGCCAGGAGGACCCGGGGTCCATGCCGGCCGGCGACATCTATGGGGGCGGTTCTCCCACCGGCGTCACAATGTACGAAAACGGCGCCCTCGGTGAGAAGTGGAACGGCCTGTTGCTCGCCTGCGAGGCCGGTCGCAATGTCATCTTCGGCTATTTCCCCAAACCCGACGGCGCCGGATTCAAGCTTGAGCGCTTCGACTTCATCACGTCCAACCCCGCCCGGCAGTTCGCCGGTTCGGACTTCGTCCAGGGCAAGGTGAACCGTGAAATCCGCACCTGGTTCCGTCCGGCCGATGTGACCGTGGGGCCGGACGGTGCAATCTACGTGGCCGACTGGTTCGACCCACGGGTGGGCGGGCACGCGGATCTCGATGACTCCACCAGCGGCACGATCTATCGCATCGCCCCGAAGGGCTTCAAACCCAGGATACCGAAGATCGACCTCACCACGACGGCCGGCCAGATCGAGGCGCTGCGGAGTCCGGCGGTCAATGTGCGCAACAGCGGTTTCACCCGGCTGAAGGCCCAGGGCGAGCGGGCGGTCCCGGCCGTGGCCGCGCTGTTGAAGGATGAGAACCCCTACCTCGCGGCCCGTGCGGTCTGGCTGCTGGCCCAGCTCGGGCCTTCGGGGGTCGCGCTGGTCAAGCCCATGCTCGTCTCCGGTACGGACGACCAACGTCTGGTCGCCTACCGCGCCCTGCGTCGGGCCGGACACGATGTCGTCGCCCTCGCCGCTCAGGCCGCGGTCGACCGCTCGCCCGCGATCCGACGCGACGCGGCGCTGATGCTGCGCGACGTACCGTCCGCCCGCAGCCGCGACCTGCTGATCCAGATTGCGCGCCAGTACGACGGCCGCGACCGGTCCTACCTCGAGGCCTTCGGCACTGGCTGCGAGGGCAAGGAGGCCGAGATCTACGCCGCCCTGCGCCGCGAACAGCCGCAGGATCCGGTGCAGTGGACTCCGGCCTTTGCCGACCTGGCCTGGCGCCTGCACGTGGTCGACGCGGCCGGCGACTTCAAGACACGCGCCCGGTCCGCCGCGCTCCCGGCGACGGAACGCAAACGCGCGCTCACCGCCCTCGCCTTCATGCCCTCGCTCGCCGCGGCCACCGCGGTGGTCGATCTGGCCACCGATGCCTCCTTTCCTTCCGTCGAGGAGGCGAAATGGTGGCTGAGTAACCGCATGGGCAATACGTGGGAACCCTTCCAGGTCGGCGAACTCATGGAATCCCGCGGCCTGGAGAATCCGGAAAAACGGCCGCTCACGGCCATCACCATGCCCACCGCACCTGCCGGCGCCAAGCCTCTGGGTCCGGTCGCCTCGATCCTGGCGCTCACCGGCGATGTCGAACGCGGCAAGGTGGCGATCACCTCCTGTTACCTGTGTCACAAGATCGGTCGCAACGGCAACGACTTCGGTCCGAACCTCACGACGTTCGGCAAACAGCAGCCGCGCGAAGTCATCCTGCGCGGCATCCTCGAACCGTCGGCCGACATCGCCTTCGGCTACCAGGGCAGCCGGATTGAGACCGTCGACGGGACGATCATTGATGGCATCGTTCTGTCGTCGCGCAATCCCGTCACCATCCGCTCCATGGGCGGCACCACCCAGCAGGTCTGGAAGCGCCGCATCAAGTCGATCACCCCGCTCGAGACCTCGCTTATGTTCTCCCCTGAACTCCTGGGGCTGACCCCGCAAATGGTCGCGGACATCACCGCCTACCTGCAGTCTGACATCGAGCGCTGATCCTCCACGATGTTGTCGTTGCTCCACCCGTCGCCCCGCCTCCACCGAGCCGTCCTCGCCCTCGCCCTTCTCCTGCCTGGGGCGGCGGGTGCGGCAGAAGGGACACCCGTCCCGGCGTCACTCCCGACGCCCCTGCTGCGCGCGCAGGTGATCGATGCCGCCATCCAGATCGGTTACGGCCTCGCCGTCGCCGATGTCGACGGCGACGGACGCGACGACCTCCTGCTGGCCGATGCACGGGAAATCGTCTGGTACCGGAATCCATCGTGGACGAAGTCGGTCATGGCCCGCCAGCTCACGCCCAAGGATCACGTCTGCCTCGCAGCGCGCGATCTCGACGGAGATGGCCGGGCCGAGGTCGCGGTCGGCGCCGGGTGGAACCCCGGCGACACCACCGGCAGCGGCGCCCTGTTCTACCTCGAACGCCCCGCCGATCCCACCCAGCTCTGGCGCCCGGTACCGCTCCCCTACGAGCCCACCACGCACCGCATGCACTGGGTGATCCCGCCCGGCGGCGAGGCCCTGCTTGCGGTGCTTCCCCTGCATGGACGCGGCAATCAAAACGGAGCCGGCGCCGGTATCCGATTTTTAGCATACCAACGGCCCGCCCGCGTCGATGCTCCGTGGCCGGTGGTGGAGCTGGATGCCACGCTCCACCTGGCCCACAACTTTGATCCCGATGCGTCCGGCAACTCCCTGCTGGTCGCGGCCAAGGAAGGCGTGCACCGCCTCGTCCGCGGTGAGTCCGGCTGGAGCCGCCACCGCCTGACCACGCTGCCGGCCGGTGAGGTGCGCTCGGGCCGGGCGGCCGACGGATCAACCTACCTGGTCACGATCGAACCCATGCACGGTCACCAGGTGGCGGTCTATCCCCGCGAGGGTGCGGGTGCGAGGATCAGTCTCGATGAGAACCTGATCCAGGGCCACGGCCTCGCCACGGGCGATCTGCTCGGCCTCGGCCAGGATCAAGTCGTGGCCGGCTGGCGCGGGGCCGGACCCGGCAGTTCCTATGGCATCCGGCTCTACGCGGCGGGCGACGCCGGAGCGACCACCTGGGCGCTGCGGGCCGTGATCGACGATCACGTCATGGCCTGCGAAGACCTGAAGCTGGCCGACCTGGATCGCGACGGCGACCTCGACCTCATCGCATGCGGTCGCGCCACCCACAATGTCATCATTTACTGGAACGAGCGCATCCCGTCCGCATTCAAAGCCGCCGCTCGCTGAACCCGCCATGCACCTCCGTCTTCGTTGCCTCGTCCTGGTTCTCGCCTGGTGTTTCACTGCGTTTTCGAGACTGACAAGCGCCCCGACCGAGTCGCCCCGCGAGCTCTTCCTGCTCATCGGCCAATCCAACATGGCAGGCCGGGGTGTGGTGGAGGATCAAGACAAGGTGCCTCATCCACGTATCTTCATGTTGAACGCGTCCAAGGCCTGGGTGCCGGCGGTGGATCCTCTGCACTTCGACAAGCCGAAGATGGCCGGTGTCGGACTGGGCTCCTCCTTCGCCCGCACCGTGGCCGCCGCGGAGCCCACCGCAATCATCGGTTTGATTCCCGCCGCCGTGGGCGGAACCTCTCTGGATCAATGGGTCCCCGACGGCGAACTCTACACGCAAGCCGTCGAACGCGCAAAGGCCGCGCTCAGCCAGGGCGGACGCCTGCGCGCGATCCTCTGGCACCAAGGCGAGTCGGACAGCCAGCCGGACAAGGCCGCCACCTACGCAGCACGTTTCAATCGGCTGATCAGCCGGCTGCGGACCGACCTGGGGTGCCCGGCAGCGCCCGTGATCGTGGGTGAGTTATCGCACGCCCGAAGCACCTCAGGCGTGCTCAATCCCGTGCTGCGCAACCTGCCCAACTCGGTGGCCCGGTGCACCTGCGTCGCGTCCGACGGCCTGACCGACAAAGGGGACGGCACCCACTTCGACAGCCCCTCGCTGCGCGAGTTTGGCCGCCGCTATGCCCGCGCCTTCCTTTCCATGCCGGCCACGGCATCCGCTGCATCCATTACACCGTGACGGGGGGCAGGGCTCGGGAGGGAGGCTCATGGAGACGGAAGCCAGGCGCCGCGCAGGGAGGCGGTCCTCAGCGGACAAAATCTGCGCTGTAGTGGGTCTGGGATGACGGTTCGGCCGATGTTTCGCGGGACGGACTGTTGCCCGTGAGGGCCACGACGACGCCGGCGAAGAGGGTGACAAAGATCAGCTTTTGGAAGAGCGAGTGATTCATGAGGGATGGATTTGGTTGATACAACGGGAGACGTCCCCGACCCGGGTGCCGGTAACACCAGCCCGCACAATTTTGCGGTCTGTATTTTCGCCGCGGGCGTAACCTACCCTGCCTCTCCGTCGTATCGTTTGGCCGCCCAAGGCAGGACAGAACAACCCAAGGCATGGTTAAACCACTAAATACCAGATACCTGCATTACATGATGGAGCCTGGACGCAGGCAACCGACCCGCTTCACCCCGGAAAGGCTTTGCGCGACCCGCCCGTTCGCTGTCGCCCGCAAGGACGCGGCTTGCGAAATTCATCCTCCACTCGTTCCAATGCTGCCCGCCCAGCCCCGACTCCAAGGTCCGGGCCCAAGCCAGTCACGATTGCCTATCCTACCGATGTCCACCTCCGCCCTCATTCCTTTGCCTTCCGCACCTATGGTCGACCGCTCTCCCACGCGGGCTGAGATGGGCTTGCGCGCGGCCGCCTACGTGACCGAGGTCATTGCCTCCGTGCTGAAACGACAGCCCCGCGCCCGGGTCATGTTCGCCTGCGCGCCGTCCCAGGATGAATTTCTGGAGCAGCTCGCTGCGGCTTCTCGCGGGGTGATCGATTGGTCGCGGGTGTCCGCCTTTCACATGGACGAATACGTGGGTGTCGCGGCAACCCACCCCGCCTCCTTTCGGAGCTACCTGCGCACCCACGTGGTGGACCGCCTGCCCGGACTGCAAGACGTTGCGTGGTTGCGCGGCGACGCCCCGGATCCGGCGGCCGAGTGCGAGCGCTATGGAACGTTGCTCGCAGCGGCACCGATGGACCTGATTTGCCTCGGCATTGGTGAAAACGGCCACATTGCGTTCAACGATCCTCCGGTCGCCGACTTCGATGATTCGCACGGAGTAAAAGTCGTGGAGCTCGACCTCGCCTGCCGGCAGCAACAGGTCAACGACGGTTGTTTTCCCACGCTCAGCGCGGTGCCCACGCACGCCCTGACCGTTACGATTCCCACGTTCCGGCGAGCGCTGGCCCTGAGTGTCGTGGTGCCCGGGCCGCGCAAGGCCGCGGCGGTGCGCGCCACGATGCGCGACCCGATCACCACCGCCTGCCCCGCGACCATCCTGCGCACCCACCCCCGCGCCCGGCTCTTCGTCGATCACGCGTCGGCCTCCCAGCTCGACTGACCGCCCCCCCAAGCTCCAAGCCCCGCGCACCGCCGCAGGCAAAGTGTCATCGGCGGGATGACACTTTGTCCGTGCGCCGGGCGCTTGGTTGGGGGTTCTGAGAACCTCGCGGCCGGGCTAAGGCGATACTCGCGGAGCGTGCATGTCGGCAGACATCGAACGGTTCACTTGAAGCCGGATTGCGGCGGCGTTGTCTCGGGGCGACGGAGGCATCCATGCTCCCATTCAGGGCTGCGCTCAGCCCTTGCCCCATGAATCCGGACTACACCCCTCAGATCCTCACCCTGCCCCCCCTCTCCCCCGGGGAACTCGCCTTTGCCGCGGTCCAGTTGGACCACCCGCACATTTACGACCAATGCCGCGGCCTAATCGGCGCTGGCGCGAGCCTGACTTGGGTCTACGACCCGGAACCCGCGCGCGTCGCGGCGTTCCTCAAGGTGTTTCCCCAAGCCCGGGTCGCCCGGAGCCTCGACGAGGTGCTCGCCGATCCCGCGATCGCCCTTGTCACCGCCGCCGCCGTGCCCTGCGATCGCGGCCCGCTGGGCTGCCGCGTGCTCCGAGCCGGCAAGGACTACCTGACCGACAAGCCCCCGTTCACGAGTCTCGACCAGCTGGCCGAAGCCCGGAAGGCCGTGGCCGAAACCTCCCGTCGCTACATGGTCTTCTACGGCGACCGCCTCGGCGTGGAGTGCGCGGTGCACGCCACCCGTCTGATCGAGCAGGGCGCCCTGGGCCGGGTGCTGCAGGTGATCGGCCTCGGGCCGCACCGCAGCAAGCTGCACACGCGGCCCGCCTGGTTTTTCGAGCGCGCCCGCTATGGCGGCATCCTCTGCGACCTCGGCAGCCACCAGTGCGAGAAGTTTCTCCATTTCAGCGGCTCGACCGATGCGGAGGTGCTCAGCTCCGCCGTGGCCAACTTCGACCACCCCCAGTATCCGGAACTTGAAGACTACGGCGAGGCCACCCTGCTCGGCAGCAGCGGCGTGACCGGCCACCACCGGGTCGACTGGTTCACCCCGGCCGGGCAGAGCTCCTGGGGCGACGGCCGCACCTTTGTCCTCGGCACCCGCGCCACGATTGAACTTCGCAGCTTCTGCGACGTCGCCCAGTCTCCGCAGGGCGAGCTGCTCTTCCTGGTCGACCACGAGGGAGAACATCGCATCCCCTGCGCGGGCCGGGTGGGACTGCCGTTCTACGGGCAGTTCGTCCGCGACTGCCTGCACCGGACCGAGACGGCGATGACCCAGGCCCATGCCTTCAAGGCGGCCGAACTCTGCCTGCGCACCCAGGCCTCCGCGCGCCGGCTCGTGCGTCGCTAAACCGGGGTCCAAGCGTCGTCTGCCGTCGGGTGCAGGCGCCTCCCGACGAGGGACGGCTCCGGCGGCCGGGCTCGAATCGGCAAGCGGCCCTCCCACCCTCCGGCGGGGTCGGGCCGCGATCCGTCCAGCTCAGAAGGCAAAGGCGTTCGAGACGCTCCACGTGCGCTCGGGCGGGATGCGGAACGTGCCCCACGAGCCATCGGCGTTGGCCGCGATCGGCACCAGCTCATCCTTGGCGTTCAGATTGCGGACATTGATGCCCAGATTCCACGTCACCGCCCGGCCGAACACACGGACCTTCCGCGTGTAGCCCGCGCTCACATCGATCGCCGTGTTGGCCGGGCCCCAGTACGGACGAGTGATGTCAGCGACGGCCTGCCCAGTGGCGTTCGTGACGAATGGATAGCCGATGCCGATCTGATCCTGCCAGCGCACCGCGCCGCCCACGTTCACGCCGCGGAGGAAACCCTGGGTGAAGCTGTAGCGGGTCACGAGGTTGGCGCGCCACTTGCGGATTTCCGGGGAGGCGACACCCGACAAGGCCGCGGCCGTGCGGATCGACGGCAGCGTCTCGCTCACGTATTGGGAATAGAACGTCAGGTTCTCGTTCGAAGCGGGATTGCGCGAGCCGGGCAGCAGGGCGCCGTTGTACATCGTGTCGAGGTTGCGCTTCCACGCCTCGGCGAAGGCCAGTTCCTCGACGGCCACGTTGGCCTTGACCGCCTCGTTTTTCGCCACGCTGAGTGAAATGCGCCAGTTCTTCGTGGGATTGATGATCGCCTCGAATTCCGTGCCGATCGACTCGGTGTCGCTCGTCGAGGCGAGGTTGATGATCGTCTCCGGCACCCACTGCAGCGTGGCGCCGCTGCCGGTGAAGCGCGGGTTGAAGTTCTGGCCGGGACCGATGTTGGCCTTGAGGCGCGCCGGGATCGTCTCGTAAAAGGCGAGCGCCACGTCGCTGTAGGTCTGGAAACTCGGGTGAATGTAGTTGCCGTTGACCGGATTGAGGCCGGCGTCGCGGGCGGCCAGCATGCGTCCGATCATGGCGCTGATGTAGGAATAGGGATTGCCCACGCCGGCGATGGAGTCGTCCTGAATGCTCGTGTTGAATCGGTTGATACGCAGATCAAGCCGTCCCCGGAAAGCGCTGAACGAGATGCCGTACTCCTCGGTGTTGGCCGTGGGCGAACCGAGCTCCTCGTTCCAGATGTTCCGCCGCTGTCCGACGGGGTTGAAGTTGCCCGACTCGTTCCAGAACGCCCGCGCCTCCGTGTCCCCGGGCAGCTTGAAGGGCAGCCGGCCCACCACACTCTTGGTCCAGCTGCGTTTGCCCTGCGCGACGGCCGGCTGGAAGACGATCTGGGAGGCATCCAGGTTGCCGTCCGCCAGACGGGGCGGCGTGAGGGAGGTGAATGCCTCGTCGATGTCCTCGCGCCAGCCCACGACGGTGATGACGTGATCCTTCAGCCAGTGACTCTGGAGAGCGAAGGCCGTGGAGCGCAGGTCCTCCCGCTGGTCGATCGCACGATTGAGGATGCGCAGCGGCGTGGAGGTGCCGGACACAAAGGACCGGGTCGCCGGGTCGTAGACGCGCAGCGTGTACGTCTGACCGTACTGCGGCCGGGCGCTCGAGATCGGTTCGAGGCGGACGTCCTGAAGGCTGGCCGTGTTGACCAGGGACGGGCCGATGTAGAACCAACCATTGACCTGCGTGCCGAACGTGCCCGGCAAAGCTCCGGCGAGGCTGGATTGCGGTTTGAGCTGACCGGCTGGATCCCACGTACTGGCATAGGTGCGGTTGAAGCGCTCGATCTTCGTATTGAACAGCAAGGCCGAAACCGTGTGCCGGCCGAAATGCCGCAGCAGCTTCGAATCGCTGCGGGAGAAGTCGTGTTTGAAGAAGGCGGTGAGCTGCTGCGACTCGCGCTTGGTCCGGTTCATCTGATCGCGGAAGACGTCCGTGGTGCTGATGAAGGGCCGGCCGAAATTGGGATTGGGAATGCCCAGCGGGTGCTCAGCGGACCGCACGCTGAGGACGGCGTTGACGTCGATCAGGATGCCTTCGTCGTTGCCGGAGCCAGGAATCGGAAAGTCCCGCCGCCGCGTGAAGGTCTGGTCATTGTAGGCCAGCTCCAGGCCGGCCTTGCCCTGGAGGAAGAGCTGCTCGTAGCGGAAGTCGGCGGCGTTGAAGCGCTGATCGCGGTAGTCGAGCGCACCCGTCAGCAGGTTGTCGTAAAAGTTGAAGATCTGCGGATCGCTCAAGTGCGTGCGCACGTAACCCGCACGGAGGCGGTTGGCGTCGCCGGTCGAGCGCAGGGCTCCACCCGGGCTGCCGGCCAGAGTCGCGGGGATGGAACCTTGAAATCCCTGCACGTTGGCGAGGGTGGCGGTGGGAATGCCCACGCCCGCGGTTCCGGAGCTCGGGTTCGCATAGACCAGCGTCCATTGATTGTAGAGCGGGAAGCCCTGGATGATCCCCGTGACATTCGCGGCCCCGGTGACCGTGGCGCCGGCAGAGTTCTGCACGAGCTGACGAGCGCCGTCGTAGCGCCACTTGGGATTGATGGCGTTGAACCAGTTGCCCACCGTGAAGGTCGGCGTGATCGGATCGGGCGGCACGCCCTCAATCCGACCCGTTTCGAAATTGGCGCGGAAGGTGCCCCGCCCGAGGAAGGAGCCGCGATCGGGTTCGTGCACGCGATAGTTGACGGCGGCATAGAGCCGCTGGTCCTTGGCGAAGGCGGGATCCTGCCGGAAGAACGTCTTGTCGTTGAGCAGGTCGAGCCGGACAGCCAGGCGCTTGGGCACGATGACTTGGTTGAAGTGGAGCTCCTCGCGGTGGGAGCCATAGGAGCTGAAGCGGGAGACGACGCGGTAGTTGTCCTTGAACGTGGCCTTGCGGAGCGCGGCATCCATGATGCCGCCCGCGTTGCCGACTCCCGCGAGGATGGCATTCGGGCCGCGGCTCACGGTGAAGGAGTCGAAATTATAGGTGTCGGTCGGGATGTCGGAGGCGAAGAAATCGCGGGTCCGCGTCGCCTGCGCGAGCGCACGCACGCGGTTGACCGACGACGGGTCGTCGCGCACTTCAGCGGAGTTTTCACCGACCACCCCGGAGTAGTTGCCATTCTGACCACCACCCTCGGTGGAGGCGGTGTAGGTGAGGATGTCCTCCAGTTTGGTCACCGCGATGTCGTCGAGGAATTCCTGGGTGTAAACCGACACCGCGGCTCCGATGTCCTTGATATCCGTGTTCAGGCGCGTGCCTGCGAGCGTACTCGTCGCCCGGTAACCCAAGTCCTGCGAGGAGTTTACGAGGAACGGACTCAGCTCCACCACCGACTCGGACTTTTCGCTCCCGGCGTCCAGTGGGCGGGCCGGCGGCGCCACCGTCTGGGCAAGAGCCACCGACGCCAGCAGGAACCCTGTGGCAAGGGCCAGGCCGCGGCGGACTTTCACATCCGGCGGTTGCGCGAAGGCGGGGGCGCGGGCAGCGAAAAAGGCGGAGGCGGAGGGGAGGTGCGGGATCATGGTGCCAGGGTCTGGGCCCGACCGCAGCGCCACCGCCACGCCAACCCACCAAGGGTCACGCGCGCACGGCAAACGAACAAGGTGGGGCAAGGGGGTTGTATTCCGAACGAGTCGGTGAAGACTACCCCGCTTCGCGGCCCAAATCTACCCCCCCATCCGGGGGTAATCTTCAGCCGAGCTCGCGACGGATCTCCTCGCGCAGCACGCGGCCGATCCAGGCCGCCTCGGTTTTGCGGAAGAGCACCCCGATGGGGATGGCGATCAAGCGCTCCGCCAGATCGTGGGTCCGCGGGAAATCCTCCGGGCGATAACCCGGAGCCGGCCAGGCCTCAAAATGCTGGAACGGTCCCCGCGCACCGGCGTGGGTCGAGCGGTTCTTTACGTATTCGCGCGCGGTCTGAGCGTACGTGCCGGTATGGGGGGTAAGCGTCACGCCTCGCTCGGTCGCCCGCGTTCGCACGGCCTGCGCCTGCTGCGCGGTGGGCATGAACAGGTAGGACTCGAATCCGATGTCACCCTTCGAGTCGGGAATACGGCGCCAGGTGACACCCGGAATCTCTCCGATCTCCGCCCGCAGGACGTCCCGCAGACCGCGCACCTTGGCCACCATCGGTCCGACCCGGGCCAGCTGGGCAAGGGCGACCGCCGCCGCCATTTCCCCCATGCGGAAATTGCTCCCGGGGAACATGGGTTCCTTGCGCGGGGCACGTTCCTGGTGCTCTGTCCGGTAAAGGCCGAGATCGCTCATGCGCACGGCGCGTTCATACAGCGCGGCGGACTGCGTCAGCACCATGCCGCCTTCGCCTGTGGTCACGACCTTGCGCTGTTGAAAACTGCAGATCGCCATGTCCCCGTACGAGCCCGCCGGTTTGCCCCGGTAGGTCGAGCCCAGGCTTTCCGCGTTGTCCTCGAGCACCCAAAGGCCGCGTTCCTTGGCGAGCTTCAGGATCGGAGCGAGGTCAGCCGGCACGCCCTGATAGTGGACGACCAGCACCCCGCGCGTGCGCGGAGTGGTCAGGCGCGCAATCTCGTTGGGATCGAGGTTCAGCGTCTCGTCAACCTCCGCCAAGACCGGCTGTCCGCCGACCCGCACCACGGCGGAAAAACAGGAGACCCAACTCCAGACCGGGATGATGACTTCATCGCCGGGCCCGACCCCGAGCGCACCGAGGGCCACCTCGAGGGCGCCCGTACCGCTGCTCACGCCGAGCGCGTACCGCACTCCGTGCATCGCCTCGCCGGCGCGCTCCACGCGCGAGGCGAAGCTGTTGGGATAAGGGGCGTTGCCCACACCATAGTAGCGGAAGAGCGTTTGATTGCGCACGACCTGGGTGACGTTGCGCAGCTCGGCGGCGCCAATCAGGCACTCACCCAGACCCATCGGAGGCAGGGGACGGACGCGGGAGGAACGAGAGGATTTAGCCATGGGAGGAGAAGAAAAGGGTGGAGCCACGGAGCCGGCGGTGCCGGAAAGGAGGAAGTTTAGGTGAGGCGCAGGAGCCGGCGGGCGTTGGACCAGAGGAGTTTGCCCAGGACATCGGAGGGCAGATCGAGGGAGTCGAGGAACGCCTGGTGATCCCCGCCGTACTTGTCGCGGCCAAACACGACCCGGTCCTGAAACTCGATCAGAAACCGGCGGGTGTAAACCGGGTCCCGGGTCAGGGCGATCAAGCCAGACTTGGCCGAGATGTCGGCGACGAGGTGTTCATGACGTCGCATCAGCGCCTGCAGCCGGCCTTCCCCGGTCATGGGACCCTCGGGATACTGCTCCGGGCGAGACGGCGCATCGGCGTCGAACTCCCGCCAGAAGCCCGGCGCATGGCCGATGAACGTAGTGCGCGGGCAGGCCTTGAGTGTGCGCTCCAGCGCCTCGATGTCGCCGCCGAACCAGACCCGCTGGAGGCGCGGATTGCCCGCCAGATAAGGGACGTCGAGGTGGAGAAGCACCGCCTGGCCCAACTCGCCGGCCATCTTGAAGACTTCGAGTGAGCGCGGGTCGTCGAGCGGCAGCGTGAATTTCCACTCACCGCACAGGCGCACCCCGTACATTTCCGTCGCGGAACGCAGCATCTGGGGCGCCCCCGGCCAGAGCGGGTGCGGACAGTAGCCCAGGTGGAGACGTTTCGGATACAGCTCGATCGCGCGCAGCAAGTCGCCCAGCGGCAGCCCGTTGTGGGTGCCGTCCGGCTGGACCTGCACACTGTTGAAGAACTCGGGCTCGACCGTGTGCTGCTCGTACGGACCCACCTGCCAGGTCATGAGCAGCGCCTCGGCGATGCCGTGTTGATCGAGATCGGCGATCAGGCCACGGATGTCGCGTCCGCCCCACAGGACGTGCTGGTGCAGATCAAAGACGGGGCCGGCGTGGTTTTTCATCGGGAGGAAGGTCGCATGACACCCACGATCAGGCTGGCGAGATAACCGACCACCAGGCTGATGCCGATCGTGGTGGCCTGCATGAGAATCGGGCTGACCATCTTCACCAGGAAGAAGGAGGCCACCGCGCTGACCGCAGTGCCGATCAACACTCCTTCCCAGCGCGCCCGCCGGGTGAACAGTCCCAGACCGTAGGCGGCGGCAAAACCGCCGCCAAAGATGGCGAAAGCCTGCATGCCGAAGTCGAGCAGGGACCCCACATCGATCAGCGAAACCGCCGCGCCGGAGGCCGTGGCCAATGTTCCGATCAGCAGGACCAGCGCCCGGTTGGAAATGCGGTCCCGCAGGCCGGAGAACACCGGAAAGCGGTCAAAAAAGTCCACCTTCACCAGCGTCGCAAGCGAGCTGATACCACTGCTCAGGGTTGACATGGAGGCGGCCAGGATGGCCGCGATCAGCAGGCCGGAGAGACCCGAGGGCATTTCCCACGCAATAAAGAGCGGAAAGACGGAATCGTTCGGCAGCGTCGGCACAAACCGCTCCGGGTGGGCCCGGTAAAACAGGAACAGGGCGGAGCCGATGGTGAAGAAGAGGGTCGCACCCGGGATGACCAGCGCCGCCATGAAGATGACGGATCCCCGGGCATGGGCCTCGTTTCGCGTGGCAAACACCCGCTGCATGAGCATCTGGTCCTTCGGCCAGGTCAGGATATTGAAGATCTCCAAGAAGAGGAACGCCCAGAGCGTCGGTTGCAGCAGGTTGAAATCGAGGCTGAAGGTCTTGGTTTTCCCCAGCGCGGAGGCCTCGCGGAACATGCCAAGCAGATCCGTGCCGAGGGCATGGCAAATCCACCAGGCTCCGACCGCGGCGCCGCCCAGCATGATGAAACACTGCGCGAGGTCGGTCCAGACCACCGCCCGAAAACCGCCCACCATGGTATAGAGCGTGGTCAGCACGCCGATGACCACCACCCCCACCACCGGAGGCAGGCCGAGCATCTGCTGCATGACGAGGGCCGGCAGCAGAATCACGACCGCCTGTTTGCCCACCAGATTGTAGAGGATGGTCACCCCGCTGCTGAACGCGCGCAGCGAGGGATGAAACCGGGTTTCCAGATATTCGTAGACCGAAACCAGGTTCATCCGGCGCAACCGGGGGATGAGCACAATGGCCGCGATGGTCGTTCCCACCAACGTGACGTAGTTGTAGGCCATGTACTGCCAGTTCGTCGCGAACGACTTCGCCGGCACGGAGACGAAGCTGATCGCGCTGGTGGCCGTCGCGTAAAGGGTGACTCCGCCGACGAACCAGTTGAGTTCCCGATCCGCCAGAAAGTAATCCGCCGTCGAGGTGGTGCCGCCCCGTGCGCACCACAGCCCGATGCCGAGCATGGCCGCGAGGTAGAGGACCACCACCGTGACATCGAGCGCCCGCACCGGCGGCGTCGGCACCTCCATCCGATGTCGGCGCACCCCACCCGCGTCCACACGCTCCAGAATGTCCGCTCCGCTACAGACCAGCCTCACCTGCTCTCCCGCCGGCACGAGCCGACCCAGCACCTGCCACCGTTCGGTGAACCGGTGATAACTCGCCACCAGCAACCGTCGCTCAGCCCCGGTGCCGGTCAGCCCTGCCACCAGCAGCGACGTGGGACCGGACCGGCCCACCACGGCGTCCGTCAACGGTTCGGGCAGCTCCACGCGCACGTCGGGCGCTCCGGCCCGTCGCAAGGTCAGAGCGCGAGCCGGGTTCTCCGCGTCCAGGCTGACCGTCTCGCCGTCCGGAGCCACCCACTGCGCCGGTTTTCCCCCGGTCAAGGCCCAGGCGGCCTCCCACTGTGCAGCGTCCGCCTCGGTGGACTGCAGCCGAACCAGGGATTCACGCGCCTGGAGGGAGCCAGAAGATAGAACGAGCCCGATCAGCAGCGCGCAGAGGGCAAGAATCAGCGTGGAGGTCCGGCTCGCCATGGGGTTTTCGGAACGTGGGTCCGGCTTCCGGACGCCGCAACTCCGGTGAAATTGAACCGTTTGATCGCCGCTAGGCCGAGGCCGCCGGTCGCACGGTGGGGCCATCCACCCACGCCCCCTCGATAGAGATGGTCTTGGGGTGGAGGGGCGGACCGCGCTCGCTGCGCTGAATCTGTGCGACCACCGATTCGACGGCGGCCGCGCCGAGCTGCCGGGGGAGCAAATCGAGTCCGGCCGAAGGATGAGGCTCCTGCGTGGTGTTGAGGTTGAAAAACCCCACATCCTTCGGCACCTGCAGTCCGCGCTGGGCCAGCCAGTCGATCACAATGGGATGGTGTCCGATGACGACATCGGGACGATACGCCTCAAACCAGGCGAGGAAGTCCTCGCGCTGCAAGGTCTCGACGATCAGCGGTGGAATCCGTTCCCCGGGCACCACCCCTTGGTGGTAGCTCATGAGCGCGCCGGTCCATTTGAAGAGAATGCGCTTCTCTGCCGCCCGGCGCACAAACAACCCGACCCGCCGATAGCCCCGTTCCCGCAGGCGCTCAACCGCATGGATCAAGGCCGCATGGTGGTCGGGCGAAATCGTGTGTAAGCCCGGACGGCTGAGCGAGTAATCCAGTCGCACCGCCGACAACCCGGTCCAGTCCACCTCGGACCAGTCCTGAGGCTCCTCGAACGGCATGACGAACACCCCTTGGATGCCCCGGGTCAGCAGGACCATGTTGAGCCTTCGAAACGACAGCTGCTTTTCTCCTACCCAGAATACCTCCAGCCGAAACCCGAGTTCCTCGGCCCGTTTGTTTGCGCCATGCAAGACCGCGTCCTGAAACCGCGTGCGTAGCGGATTGGCCTGTTCGCGACAGTTGAGGGCTCCGATCACCCCCCGGCACCCCTGCAACTGACCACGCCTCAGATCAGCCATAACTCTCCCTACCAATGGGTTGTGGCGATAGCCCACCGCGGCGGCGGCCTGGTGCACCCGCATCCGCGTCTGCTCCTTCACGCGGGGACTGTCCCGCAAGGCTTCGGACACCGTCGCCGCCGACAGCCCCAATTCCGCGGCCAGGGTTCTCAAGGTGGGTAACTTGGTCATCGCAGCCAACAAGAGGTGCTCCCGGGCCTGAAGCAACAATCTAACGGTTCGACCCGGGGAACGTTAGACTCTCGGCGCGGGTGGGCCTCACTGTGCCCGGTCCATCCCCGACGGCTGTCGCTGCCCCTCGTCCTGCGCCCTTTTCTTCCCTCGCAGGCGTCGTCGCGCAGTCGGCCGCTGTCGGGCTCGTTCTGGTTCCACCAACCCAACCCCATGAAACTAAAGTACTTGTCTCTAATATCGGCCCTTGCGGCCTCCGTGGCTTCGGCGCAGACGCCGGCCGCGACGCCGGCCAAACCGGGCACAACGGATGATGTGATCAAGCTGTCCGAGTTCACCGTGGCGTCGGAGCGTGCGACGGGCTACCGGGCGCAGAGCGCGATCACGGCGACCGGCTTCGGTTCCAACATCATCGACACGCCGGTGATGATCAACGTGCTCACCGGGGAGTTCGTCCAAGACGTGGGCGGAAGCCTGCAGAGCGAGGTGCTGCGGTACGTTCCGGGTGTCATCACCAACCCCAACTACGAGTCCTACATCAACATCCGCGGCTTTTCCGGCCTCCAGTCGTATCGCAACGGCCAGTACCGCCGGCAGCTTTACTCGACCTGGGGCATGGATCGCATCGAGGTGATCAAGGGCTCCTCCTCCATCTTCTTCGGCCTCGTGCGGCCGGGCGGCGTGGTCAACTACATCACCAAGAAGGCGATGTTTGGCGAAACGGGCGGCGACGCCCGCGTGACGTTCGGTTCCTGGGACTTCAAGAAGGGCGAGATCAATTATAACTACGGCATGGAGAAATTCGCCTTCCGCGTCGGCGCGGGTGGCATCGACTCCGGTGGCTGGAGGTCCGATGACTTCAAGAAGGAGCACTACCTCGGCGGTGCCATGACCTGGCAGGTGTTTCCCGAAGGTTTGCTGACGGTGGACCTCGAGACCGTCCGCCGCGTGAACCAGGACCGCGAGTCCGCCGCCGTGCTGCGCAGCAACTCGCGCTACCTCGGCAACCAGGCGGCCATCACCAGCGGCCTCGCCCCGCGCGCCTGGCTCAACGCCAACGGCTTCGCCAGCGCCCCGACCTTTGACATCTTCGCGCCGGTCTTCGGCGGCGATGATCCGTTCGGCTCCAAGGTCACCATGGGCCGCGAGACCTATTCCTTCTATCAATCCTACACGGTCGACCTCGAGTACACCCAGAAGATCGGCGACAACCTCGTCTACCAGCTGCAGGGCAACTTCGCGATCGACGACTTCGAGATTCTGCGCTCGATCGGCGGCGACCAGGAACCCTTCGCGGACGGCACCGTGCGCTTCCGCTTCGGCAATTTCGCCAACTACCGCGATTCCTACAATTTCGACAACAAGCTGACCTACCGTTTCAAGCTCGGCGACACCCAGCACACCCTCTCGGGCGGGCAGGAGTCGCAGCGCGTGAACCAGGACACCCCCGGCTGGTTTGACACGCAGGGCCGCTTCCAAGACGGACGCTACGGCGCCTTCGCCACCTGGAACCCCCGCACGCAGCCGCTGCGCAACGCCGCGCAGGAACGGGCCGCCAGCCCCGAAACCTGGAACATCTACCGCCGCCGCGCGGAGAAGCAGGTGGGTTACTACATCGGTCTGCAGTCGGAGTTCTTCGACGGACGCTTCCGCACGATCATCGGCACGCGCCGCAACGAGTATCAGCGCAAGTCCTACTACGAGCGCGCGGTGACCAATCCCGAGATCGCCACCCCGAAGGCCAAGGCCGACACGCCGATGTACGGCTTCCTCGTCAAGATCACCCCGACCCTGTCGGGCTTCGCCACCTACTCCGAGTCCCTCGAGCCCGCCCTGGGCGCCGATGCGGATGGTCGCGGCCTGGATCCGGTCGAAGGCAGCGGCTACGACATCGGCTTCAAGTCCGCGCTGCTCGACGGCCGTCTGGCCGGTTCGGTTTCGTTCTACGGGGTCAAGCGTGACAACATCGCCTCGCGCGACAGCGCCCGCGAAGTCGCGACGGCCCGCCAGCCTTGGTTCATCTACGGCGACACGGAAGAGTCGCAGGGCGTCGAACTCGATCTGTCCTACAATCCCCAACAGAACTGGCAGATCATGATCGCCTACTCGCACGCGACGAAGGCGGAAACCACCCGCTCGACGGTCCCGGCCCGCGTGGGCCTGCCGCTGGCCGCGTTCCCCAAGGACGTGCTCCAGCTCTGGACCAAGTACGACGTGCAGGAAGGCGCCCTCAAGGGCTGGTCCTTCGGCGGCGGCATCCGCGACAGCTCGGCCGTGCCGTTCGTGGCCGACCAGAACCTGATCGTGAAGATGGAAGCCTACACCACGGTGGACGCACTGGTGCAGTACCGCTTCAAGGCCGGCGAGCGCGACATGGTCGCCCAGCTCAACGTCAAGAACGTCTTCGACGAGGACTACCGCGAAGGCAGCTTCGGCGGCTTCGGCGACCCGCGTAACTTCATGCTCTCCGTCAGCACCAAGTTCTAACGGTCGCGCACCGCGCCCAGCGCCGGTCAAGACCCCATTCGGTTGTATTCAAAAGCGGGATGCTTCGGCATCCCGCTTTTTTTGCGCCCCCTTCCGCCGCCGAACGTTGTAGGCGGCCTCGCCGAGGCCGCTTGCAACGATCGGGTCCGGTTGGAGGGCGTCGCTCCGTCGACGCCGGGGGGACGCGCACCGTGTTCCCTCGCAGGAACGTTCGTCCTCGATGCTCAGAATACCTTGGACCGGCAAGGGGTGGCCATGCGCAACCGGCGCCGACGGAGCGGCGCCCTCCACCAAAACGGAACCGCGATTTCTGCCGCTGCAGGGGGCTCTCCTTCAATCCATCGCCTGAAGTCGACGCCGCCGGCGATGCGCACATCGCTCGAGCAATTCTCTTATGAGCATGTGAATGCGTGATGCTAACCCTTCCACGACCGACCGTCGTCGTTGCCAGGCTCCCCCGCAACGCGCCATTGTACCTCTGCCACTAAAACCCTTCCCGGGTCGGTCCAGCCGACCCACCGGCAGGCGGGGCCTTCCGCCTGTGCCTTGGGTTGCGCCGATCCGACGCCACCGGCTCCGGGGGCCGGTGGTCATGTCAGTTCCCGCGCATCACCATGAGCTCCACCGGCCGCGTTGGTTCACGCTACGGCGTTTTCATCCTGCTCGCCCTGAGTCCGCTCTTCCTCGCCACCGAGTGCGACTGGGACTGGGCTCTGCTCGGTCCCCTGCCCACGTCCTCCGGTCCGATCAGTGGCGAGGGCGCGTCGACCACGGTTTCCACCGCCGACCCGGATGATGAAAGCGGCTCGGTCGGCCGCTCCGGCGCGGATCCGATCGACTTCGCCACGGGCGCCCAGATCTGTCAGCGCACGCTGCTCACGCTGCGGGGCGCCCGCTCACTGGATTTCACCCTGCGCTACTACTCGCTCAAACCCGTCGCCGGGGTGGTCGGTCGGGGCTGGGAGCACAACCATGAAGCTCGACTCGACCTCGCCACTCCGGCCACACCCAAGGTCGTCTGGTCCGCCAGTCGCAGCAATGGCTTCACCGGCAATGGCACCACGTTCACCTCCGCCGACGCCGCCCTGACCGGCGCCACGCTAGTCAAGGCGGGCGACGGCACCTACTCCCTGTCGCTGAAATCACGGGTCATATGGAAATTCTCCAGCACGGGCGCGCTGCTCGAACAACGCGACGCCGAAGGTCAGGCACTGACCTATGCCACCAACGCCCAGGGTCGGGTGACCCGGATCACCGAGGCGGTCAGCGGTCGCACCTTGGATCTCGCCTACGACGGCAACAATCGCATCAGCACCGTGACCGACTCGGCCGCCCGGCGCTGCACCTTGACCTACTCCGCCGGCGGCGATCTAAGCCAGTTCACCGACGCCGCCGGTCATCGCATCACGTTCACCTACGACGCTGCGGGACGAGCCTTGACGTGCGTGGATGGTGAAAATCGGATCGTCTTTGAAAACACCTACGACAGCTCCGGTCGCGTGGTCTCACAGCAGGACGCACGGTCGGACAACGATCCGGTAAAACTGGTCTACGACGAAACCAGTCAGGCCGGTGTGGTGGTGGCCAGCGTCACCAATCGTGCTGGAGCCGTCACCGAGTACGCCCACGACGCTCTCTACCGGCTGCGTGGCATCATTCGCGGCATCTCGGTGGACGAAGCCGCCGCCGCCCAGTTGTTGCAGGAGCTGGACGACGCCGGCGGGCCTGGACTCGCCAGCAGGTCCGGGATCTCTCCGCGGGAACGCCTGCGCCGTATCCTCGCCGATCAATCCGGCATTCAGCCCGCCGCCCAGAACGTGGAGGAGGCCACCTACTATGTTTATGAAGGCGGCGCGCTGACCAAGATCGTCGATCCCACGGAGCGCAACACCCTGCACACCTATGATGCCCGCGGCAACCTGACCCAGCTGACTGATCGCGCCGGCAAGGTCTGGACCATGACTTATGACAGCCGCGACAACCTGCTCTCCTCGACCGACCCCGCCGGACGGGTCACACGCTATACCTATGACTCCGCCAACCGTCTCCTGACGCGGACAGACCCCACCGGTCTGGTCACCACCTCGACCTACCACAGCCAGGGCCAGCTCGCTTCATGCACCCCGCCGGGACAGGGCACGACCACGTACACCTACACGGCGGGCCAGCTCAGCACGATCACGCGTCCTGGAGGGGTCACTACGACCTTCACCTACGACCTCGCTGGACGCGTGGCGTCGATCCGCACGGGCTCCGGAGGCACCACCACGCTGGTCTATGATGCCAATGACCGGGTGCAGGAGCTCACGCTGCCCGGCGGCGGCAAACGCACCTTCGCCTACGACAGTCGTGGTCTTCTCACCCGCTCGACGGATGCGCTGGGACAGACCACCACCTTCGCCTACGACGGAAATGGCAATCGCACCCTCATCACGCACCCGGACGGCAGCAAAATCGACCTGACCTATGACGATGAGGACTTGCTGCGTACGATCGGTCCGACCGACGGGCCGCGCACCACGTTTGTCCGCGACACCCAGGGCCGGCTCGAGGCCATGGAGGACCCCGCGGCCGGGCGGACCGCCTTCTCTTATGATGTGCGGGGTGAACTGGTTCGCGTGACCGATCCCGCAGGGAAACAGGTCCGTCTGTCCTACGACGAACTCAGCCGCCCGGTCACGGTCACCAATGCCCGCAACCAGGTGCTGACCGCGACGCGGGACAGCGCGGGTCGACTCACCCGTCTGGCCGCGCCCAACCAGACGTCCGACTTCACCCATGACGCGGCCGGACGGATCACACGGGTGGTGGACGGCCCGGAAACCCTGGACGTCGCGTATGGGAATCAGGGGAATCCGACGCGTCTGACTTATCCCGATGGTCAGCAGACCCAGGTCACCTACGACACGTCCGGCCGGCTCGCCACGCTGGCGTACGGCGGAGAGACCGTGGTCCACACGTACAATGACCGCGGATTGCTCGCCCGGGTCGTCTGGAGCGGAGGCACCGTCGATTTCACGTACGACGCCTCCGACAATCTCACCGGTCTGTCGCGAGCCAACGGCGTCACCAGTCAGATGACCTACGACCTCGAAAACCGCCTCACGCGACTCGTGCACGCCCAGGGTGTGGCGACCCTGTCGGATCTGGTCATCACGCGCGATGCCCTCGGCCGGGTCCAGCGGGTCGACGGGCTCTGGCCCCTGGAGGCCGTCCCGGCGTTGTCCAATACCATCGCCGCCTATGCCGCGACGAATCAGGTCATCGACACCTCCGGAACGGCCTGCACTTCGGACGACGATGGCAATCTCACCGGGGGGAGCACCTGGCGCCTGACGGCGGCTTACGACGCCTGCAATCGCATGACCTCCCTTGTCCGCGGCGGCGTCACCACCACCTTTACCTACAATGGCCTCGGCTGGCGGACCAAGGTGGTTGCCGGCAGTGCGACGTCACGGCTGCACCATGACACCGACGGACGTTTGCTCTATGAAACCAACGCCGCGGGCCAGGTGATGTCCGTGCACATCTGGGCCAACCAGCGCGTCATCGCCACCGGCACACCGGCGACCGGCTACGGATACCTGCACGCCGATCACCTCGGCTCCGTGCTCGCGGTCACCCAGGCCGCCGGCACCGTCGTGGCGTCGTACGCCTACACCCCGTTTGGCGAGGTGCTCAAGCGTACGGGAACCTGGCGCAATCCGTTCACCTTCGTCGGTGAATATGGCGTCATCGACGACGGCCAGGGCCAGTTCTTCATGCTGCGCCGCCACTACGACGCCACGCTCGGTCGATTCTTCCAGCGCGATCCGATCGGCCACCACGGTGGCGTCAACCTCTACGCCTACGCCGGCAATGATCCCGCCACCCGGATCGATCCCCGCGGCCTGGCCGGGGTCAGCGGCGACACCATCAGCCTCGACGGCACCTCCCTGCCCCCGGGCAGCCCGAACGGCCAGCCATCCTCCGACGTCAGCAGTCTGCCCGAGGCGATCCGCGACAAGTTCATCGAGGGCGTGAAGTCCGCCGATGAAGTCCTTGGTCCGGCGGTGGGCTTCCATCCCGTCTACGGCCCGGTTTACTCGACCGGCAAAGGCCTCGTGCAGGTGTTGAACGGCAACACCGGGGAGGGCGTGCAGACGATCACCACGGGGCTCACCGGCACGGCGGGCAATGTAACCGACATCGTGCTGGGAGGGCGCCGCAATCCCAACCTCGACGACTCCCTGGCCGATGTGCGCAAACGGGCCAAGGACGGCGATCCCGAGGCGCTGGAAACCCTCTGCGACCGTACGGGCAAGAACCTCAACCAGGTCATGCAGGAACTTGGCATGACCCCGCCCGGCAAACCGAGCGGCACCCAGAAACCCATCTAACGCGAATCCTCATGAGCACGCGCACCGTCTGGTCGGCCTTCGCCCTGGTGGCCCTTGGCCTCATCTTCTCCTCCGACGCCTCCGGCGCGGCCGCGGTCTTCACGCGGGATGCCGCCGGGCGCGTCACCAAGGCCGCCCTGCCCGGCGGCCGGGTCATCACCTACACCTACGACGCCGCCGGCAACCGGACACGGACCGCCGTGACCGCGGCGGTGACGGTGTCCTCCGCCCCCACCGCCCGCGTGGTCGCGGCCGGCAGCGCCACCTCGTTGAGTGTCGCCGCGACCGGGGCTGCGCCCGTCTCCATTCAATGGATGCGTGAAGGCAGCGCGGTCACCGGGGCGACCGCCGCGTCGCTCTCGTTCGCGGCGCTGGAGGCGGCCGACGCCGGTCTCTACAGCGCGGTGCTGGCGTCGGATAGCACCTCCCTCGAGACCTCTCCAGTGATCGTCGCGCCCACCATCACCACCAAGGTGCGCGGAGCGGCCGAATCCCTGCCCGAGTGGCAGAACATCCGTCACCCGAACGGCAATACCTATGACCAGGTGCTGATGACGGGGCCGGCCTGCACAGTGACCGCCGACGCCGGCCAGGTGACCCGGGTTTCGTTCATCGACCTGAGTGACGACATTGTGCAGATCGAGTTTTCCGGTCCCGGTTCACTCACCGTCCGGCTCAGCCAGGCCTCCGGACCCGCGGTTCCGCTCAAGTACAACCAGGCCGTCACCTACATGAAAGGCCACGCGTCGTTCTATCTGGTCGGAGCCGACTCCACGACCAATGTCTCGGCGTTCTCCGTCGGCCAGGGCAACGCCGTCATCCCCGCCGGCCGCCTGCTCCAGCTGGGCTACAGCCAGGCCCAGCTCGACGCCGCCGGCATCGCAGTGGGCGTGATGCCCCTCGACAAAGTCCCGGCCGCCCTCGGTGGCAATGGTACGGAGACCTTTGTCAGCCGCGCCCAGGCCTCCGCGCTCTTCAAGACCGGTGAAACCTACGACAACACCGCCGACTTCGCCGTGCTCGCCCTCCAGTCCGCCAGCGGCCGGTTTGCCGGCGTGCGCTTCGGCAACGCCGCCGCGTCCGGGCTCGTGGGCATCACCGGCCTCTACGCTCCCGACCTCGCGATCGAAGGCCCCTGTTATCTCCACGACCTCAACGCCTTCTCCTTTGCCCGGCCCATGCTCTGGTGCCGCTCCGTTGCGGACGTGTGGATCACCGGCGGCGACCTCTGGCAGCCCAGCAACCGTGGCGTGGCGGTCGACGGCCTGACCCGCCTGCTCATGAAGCCCGGGACCAATTCAGCCGGACTGCTCGTGCCGGCCCAGGTGGCCAAGGGCCGGATCGAACGCGCCGACGTCGATGTCACCGCGACCGTGTTGGTCAACCCGTAGACACGCCCACCCGCGCACTCACCCCGCCCGACCCGCACCCAGCTCTTGGTAACAGAGCTGGTGATACAACGACAGGTAGCGAAGATCCTCGTCCGTCAGCCCCTCCAACCACCGGCGACGCCGCGCCGGCGTCAGCTGGCGCACGCCGAACAAGGGACAGTCCCCTGGGTTTCCGCCCAACGCCGGACAACGCTTCGTCAAGTCGAAGGCCAGCGACTGCAACCGGGAGCGACGCAAAGAGCGGGACGCGGAGGAAGATAAGTTGCTCATGGGGGTGAACCGGGCGGAGGAAGAGGCGACCGGAGTTCCTCCGGCCGCTGGGGTGACAGGACCAGGAGTGTACCAAAAGCAGGACACTTTGGCTCCGCAGTTCTTGCCCCGCGATGAAGCCACGCCCACCGGCCAGCTGCCTTCCCAAGCCGACGACCGAGCGAACCTGCGGTTGACCCCGCGCCAGGAGAGCACCGCCCCCGCCGCCTCGCAACGAACGATCCCACTCCCCGGAATCTAACATGAGTCGCTTTAAATCAATTATTTATGTTATCCTAAGCCACCGACACTTGGGAGGTGACCCCTGGAAAAGCGAAGCGAGTTACCCGGTTCCACCGGCTTCAAGGCCACCTCGGTGACAGTCCAGAGAGTGCACCCTCCGGCCTGAGAATTTTCCTGAGGCCGATCCGGGGCCGTTCCGTTCGCTCGGCGCCGCCTGCCTTGACGGAATTGGGAAATAGCTACTTTCTGTAGCTATGACAACGGCCAAACTCTTCAAACACGGGGGCAGCCAGGCGGTGCGGCTGCCCAAGGCGTTTCGATTTCCCGGCACGGAGATTTTGATCGAAAAGATGGGTGATGCGGTGGTCCTGCGCCCCAAGCTCCGGCCGGCGCTCAAGAGTTTGGGCGAGGTGGCGCGCTACATGGCGAAACTGCATCCGCGGGGCGTGGATTTCCCCGGACGCGAACAGCCGGCGGATAACCAGAAGCGCGACCTTACCTGGTAAGCCATGGCCCTCACCCTGCTCGATACAAACGTGTGCATCGACCTCCTGCGGGGCAAGACCCGCGGACGGAGACTTCCAGCGTTTGATCAATGCCAGTTGCCCTCCGTGGTGGTCGCGGAGTTGTGGACCGGGGTGAACAAGGCGGCGGACCCGGGCGCTCAACGCGCGAGTCTGGTGACCTTTTTAGGACTCTTTGAGCAGGTGGCCTTCGACGCGGAGGCGGCTCGGCACTATGGGGAGATTCGGGCCCATCTGGAGCGGGCAGGAACACCCATCGGCCCGCTGGATCAGTTGATTGCCGCGCAGGCCAGAAGCGTGGGCGCCACCCTGCTCACCGCCAATGTGAAGGAGTTCCAACGGGTGCCAGGCCTTAAGTGCCTCGCTTGGGAGTAGCGTCCAGGCTGCCTTCTTCCCCCGCAGCGGGACACGATCCGCGGAGTCGGCCCCGCTTCTCTACGGTCAGGTGATTGAGGTACCGGGCCGCAGTGGGTATCGCTCTCCGCGACGCTCCGAACACGTGGGACTGCTGCGATCTGTGATTGACGCCATACGCTGGACAGCGAATCGGATATAGCAGGTTAAACTGAGGCAGACCGAGTCGCGGGTGAGCATCACGGCCAAATCCTCCCTGGGAAGAATCACAAGGCCAAGCGTGGAGCCGACGGAACCCAACACCCCTTCCTATGCCCGCGCGGGAGTTCAGATGCGGTTTTTGGTAAGAATGAAGGTGACCAGATCATTCGGATCTGAAATGCAGGCTCGGAGGGGGCGTTGCACGTGCGTCGGTCGCATTTTCTGGGAAAGTGAACTTACTGCGTCATGGTTCCGTTTTCGGTTCTCGATCTTTGTCCCGTTCTGCACGGCGGAACGGTGTCTGATGCCTTGCGCGCGACGCTGGCGTTGGCGCGGCATGTGGAAAACCTGGGCTTTCGGCGTTTCTGGTTGGCGGAGCACCACAACATGCCGGGAATCGCGAGCGCGGCGACCGCGGTGGTCATCGCGCACGTGGCGGCCGGAACGTCGAAAATCAGGGTGGGATCGGGCGGGATCATGCTGCCGAATCACGCGCCGCTGGTGATCGCAGAGCAATTTGGCACGTTGGAGGCGCTGTTTCCCGGGCGAATCGATCTTGGAATCGGACGTGCGCCGGGGACCGACCAAAATACGGCGCGGGCGCTGCGACAGGGGCGGAAGGACGCGGTGAATACCTTTCCCCAGGACGTTCTGGAGTTGCAGGCGTATTTTCAGGCGTCCAGTCCGGGGCAGTCGGTCGTGGCGGTGCCGGGAGCGGGAGCACGAGTGCCGCTATGGATACTGGGATCGAGTCTGTTTGGGGCGCAGTTGGCCGCCGCGCTGGGGTTGCCGTACGCCTTTGCGTCCCATTTTGCTCCGGATCATCTGGAGGAGGCTTTGGCGATCTACCGACGGGAGTTTCAGCCGTCGGAGAACCTGCCGAAGCCGTATGCCATGGCCGCGATTGGCTTCTTTGCCGCTGAGACCGACCGCGAGGCGCAGCGGCTTTTTTCGTCGTGGCAGCAGAGCTTCCTGAATTTGCGCCGGGGTGAACCGGGTTTGCTCGCCCCACCGGTCGATGACATGACTGCACTGGCTTCGCCGGTTGAATTGGCCGGAATCACCGCCGCCTTCCGTGAAGCCATTGTCGGGTCTCCGGCAACCGCTCAAAAGGGCGTTGAAGAATTCCTGGAGCGCACCGGGGTGGACGAATTGATGCTCACCTCTGCCATCTATGATCAAGGAGCCCGGAAACGATCCTTCGAAATCGCCGCGGGAATCTCCCATGGATGCTAAACCCAGGACCTGCTGGCAGCAGGCCAGCCAAGATAACCTGCATCAACCTCCTGGGACGCTAGCCAGATTTTAGGTGCGTCATGAGGGGCTCATTCATCCCAGAGAGTGAGTGCGAGGACAACGGGAGGACAATTCGCGGAAATAGGGGAGCCACGGGTCGGATTGGATGCGCGTGAGGCACGCGCGCACGGCTTTCGACGTTGCGGGGAGGAAGGGTTCGATCTCCCGGGTGATTCCCGCCAGTGAAACCAGCCACTCTGCGATCCGCCCGCGCACCTTCGAGGGGTCGCCTATCGGGCGTGCAGGAAGTGAGTCCAGTCGCGGTGCTTTGCTTCGCGGATAGCCAGAGACATGGGTACCGCGGGAGGAGACTTCGGCACGCGGTGCAGGCGCAGACCGGCTTCGTGTGGCAGTCGATCCGACTTGGCGAAGTTGACCGACTTCTTCGCCCAGACGAGATTGTCGAACGAGTCCTTGCCGCCGCGAGAGCGTGGGATGACGTGGTCGAGGTTGCCGCCTTCACGACCGACGAACTCTCCGGTGTACTGACAGACTCCGCCATCGCGCTGGAGGATGGTCTCCCTCGACAGCGAGGGACGCATAACCGGCATGCTCGAGTAGTTCGTGGCGACCAGAACGGTCGGAACCCGCACGCGGCGGTTCGTCGACGAGATGACGTGATCGAAATCACGGATCGGCAGTTGCAGCCACTGATCCCACTTCACCGGGTTGAGGTATTGGGGCTGCGTGAAGTCCCAGGTGCCGTCAGGGAGCGTGCCGTAGCTGATGTCGAGGGCGACGGCTGGAGCAATGCCATCGGACCCGCCGCACATGGCGACGAGCGCCTGCTTGACCGTGCGGTGGCCGATGGGCTGCCAGGCGCGGTTGAGAAGGAGGACGATGGGTTTGTCGAGAACGTTGGACATGTTGAAAGGTTCGGTGTGCTCGTCTTCGTGGTATCAATTGGCGGAGGACGGAGGTCACGCTCCCCAGCGGTGCGGAGCCGCCCCTTCGCTTTCGAAGCGAGGTCGACCGCTCGGTCGATTCATCCTCCAAACTGAAACTGGCGGAAGGCGCCGGTCCTGCCCCGGAAGCGCGGAACGCGCTCGCGCCGGTTTCCAACCGGGCACCGCACCTCGGCGGCTTTGCCTTCCAAAAGAAAGTGGACCCCGCGCCGGGATTCTCGCCCGGACCCCGAGGTTCGAAGCCTCGTATGGTATAAATTCCACCACGCGGAGAAGACGTTGGTGCGCCCGCCCGGATTTGCACCGGGACTCTTGCCTCGTTAGGACCGAGGATGACTTCTGTTTGCCGACGGGCGCATCGTCCCCGCGGAAGGACTTGCACCTTCATGGAACCGCTTAGAAGGCGATCGCCTATCTGTTCGAGCCACGCGGGGAAAAAATGGAGCTCCCATCCGGATGTGCGCCGGACTCCTCGCATTACGAGTGCGATGCGTCGCTGTCTACGCTTCGGGAGCAGGGAAAGTGGTCTTCTCACCAGGACTCGCACCTGGATTTCGAGCTTCGCACGCTCGCGTCCTGCTGTTGGACGATGAGAAGATGAAGGGGTGCCGACGGGGGGACTTGCACCCCCAAGGCTCATCCGTTCTGAGCGGAGCCAGTCTCCTAAATTCCCAGTAAACCACGTCGGCAAAATTGATGGGTGACCGCGGGGAGAATCGCACTCCCAAGGCTGTTCCGGTTTAAGTAGACCCCGTCTGCTATTCCGGGTGAACCGCGCGGCCACTACACTGCAAATGGAGCTCCGTCCCGGATGTGCGCCGGGCTCTCCGCCTTACAAGGGGGGAACGTCGCTGTCTACGCTTACGGAGCAAAGGTGTGGGTGCCGGCGGGGAGACTTGCACTCCCTAAGGTTCATCCATTTTAAGTGGAGCCAGATTGCTAGATTCCCAGTGAGCCACGCTGGCGTAAGGAAGAAGTGGTGCGGATGAGAGGATTTGCACCTCCATGATGTTGCCACCGGCAGGTTCTCGCCCTGCTGCGTCTCCTGTTTCGCCACATCCGCATAACGTTTGGTTGGCCCGGTCGGATTTGCGCCGACGCCTCTCGGATTATGAGTCCGGTGCTCTGCACGCTAAGCTACAGGCCAGTGAAGCAGTGGAGCCACCGGAGGGAGATGCACCCTCCTCTTCCCGATACCAACGGGATGCGTCGCTGACTACGCTTCGGCGGCAAAAAATGGCGGAGAACAGAGGTCACGCTCCCCAGCGGGACGGGCCCGCCGATCCGGATTCAAGCCGGTCCCGTTCCTCGAACGGTTTGTTCTCCCTTGGTCGTCGCGTCCGGGATTGCACCGGAGACCTCCTGCATGTCGGGCAGGCGCTCTGTCTGACTGAGCTACGCGACGAAAAAGTGGCTGCGGATCTAGGTGACGCTCCTGGGACTGCCGGGTCAGAGCCGGCCGCGTTGCTGTTACACCAATCCGCAATCGAAA
>JAEUGY010000018.1 GCA_016794625.1 Opitutaceae bacterium | reverse complement strand
TTGCGCAGCGCACGCCTTCGTCAAAAAAATGGTCGGGCCGGCGAGATTCGAACTCGCGACCTCTTGCACCCCATGCAAGCGCGCTACCAGGCTACGCTACGGCCCGAACAAGAGAGCGGTCAGGAAGCCGCAACGCCGGCGGCGAAGCAAGCGCCTTTTTTGCCAATCCCTCCCCGCCCCGCTCCGTCGCGTGCCAATGCGCATTACAAACGGGCCTGATGGTTGCCGCATAAAGCGATGGCGTTTCGTCCGATACCAGATTAAGTTTCTCTTATGAAAACGATCCTCGCCCCGGTCGATTTCTCGACCCCCAGCGAGCTGGTTGCCGATACGGCGGCCGCTCTCGCGCAGGTGTACGCCGGACGTGTGATTCTCCTCCATGTTGTCCAGCCTCCCATGGTCACCAATGACTATGGCGTGGGCATCGATAACTTGCAGGAAATCATCGTGATGAGTGAAAAGACGGCCACCAAGAATCTCGAGAAACTGCGGGCCCGGCTGACTCAGGCCGGGGTGCCCACGGAAATCGTGCTGCACACGGGTGCACCGATCCCGCACATCCTGAAGCAGGCGGCGGACTCTCAGGCCGACTTCATCGTCATGGGTTCACACGGCCACACGGCCTTGTACGATCTTCTGGTCGGCAGCACCACGCATGGCATCCTGCGATCCGCTCCTTGCCCGGTGGTGGTGCTCCCGCGCCGCAAAGCTGCGGCCGCGTGAAGCTTCTGTGGACTGTGTCGGTGTGACGCCTGGGCGGCCGTGAAAGGCTCGGCCGCCTCGCCGGTCCGTGGGCTATGGCTCCGGGCCAATCGACTTGGATCGCAACTGGTGACCGCTGCCGCTTCGGGCTGAGGTCCGGGCCACGCTTGCGGAGGTTCCAGTCGCCTTCCATGGTCGGGCATGTCCATGTTCGATCACGCCGTGCTCGAGGCCCGACTGCAACGCATCGCGCCCGCCTTGTCCGCCGCACTGGGGGATTCCTTGTTGCTGGTGCACGCCGGACTGCCGGTGCCTCTGCCGGAGAACACCGACCAGACTTACCCGTTCCTCGCGCACAGTGAGTATGTCTACCTGACCGGCCTGGAATGCGCCGGGGGGATCGTGGCCTTCGACCCGCTCGCATCGGGTTCCTCGGCGTGGCAGTCCTTTGTCCCCGAACTCACCGAGTCCGAGCGGATCTGGGAGGGCCGGTCCCAGTGCCCGGGCACCTTGCTCCCGCACTTGACGGATTGGCTGCAGCAGCGGTCTTCGCGGCCGGTGGTCCACCTGGGCGCACCACCCGCGGACCGGCCGGCGGACCCGGCGCGGCTCGCCGCGATCCGGGAGGTGCTGAAACACCTGCGCCGGCCCAAGGATGCGGCGGAGGTGGCGTTGGTGCGTCGCGCCGCGGCGTGCACGGGCGCCGGCTACGCGGCGCTGCGCGCTCACCTGCGTCCCGGGGTGACGGAACGCGCCCTGCAAATTGAAATGGAAGCGGCCTTCTGTCGCGCGGGCGCCACGGGCACGGGCTACGGGAGCATCGTGGGCAGCGGTCCCAACGCCGCGGTCCTGCACTTCGATCCGAGTCACAGGATCCTCCAGCAAGGGGAGTTTGTGTTGGTCGATGCCGGCGCCCGGGTGGATCGCTATGTCTGCGACGTCACCCGGACCTACGTGGTGGGAGCCGCCCCCACCCCGTTTCAACGCGACCTGCACCAACTTGTGCTCGAAGTCGAAGAAACGGCCATCGCGCGCTGTCGGCCCGGCGCGGAGTGGAAAGACCTCCACCTCCAGGCCGCCGTGCAGATCGCGTCGGGCTTGATCCATCTCGGTCTGATGCGCGGTCGCGCCGAGGATCTGGTCGAACGCGAGGCGCACACCCTCTTCTTTCCTCACGGCCTCGGCCATCTGGTCGGCCTGGGAGTGCGCGACGCCAGCGGCACCGCGCCTGGCCGGACCAAGGACCCGCGGCCGAGTCTGCGCACGCTGCGCACCGATCTGCCCCTCGCCGAGGGCTACGTGATCACCGTCGAGCCGGGTATCTACTTTATCCCGACACTCCTGGAGGACCCGGCGCGGCGTGAACGTTTCGCGGACTGCGTGCACTGGGACCGCGCCGACGCCCTCATCGGCACCGGTGGCGTCCGGATCGAGGACAACCTTCTCATCACCTCCGGCGCACCCGAAATCCTCACCGCCGCCATTCCCAAGACCCCCTGAACCAGCCTTCCTGGTTCAGGCCTGGGAGCTCCAGGCCGAGCGCATGCCGATACCCACGATGGCGAGCGAGGCGAGCGAACTGACGGGCATGATGACCGCGGCCACGAGCGGGTTCATGTGTCCCGCCACGGCCAGGCCCACCGCCATGAGGTTGTAGACGACCGAGAAGACAAGCAGCGCCGTCTGGGTGCGCATGCGGGTGTCGTTGACCGCGAAGAGGGCCTGCAAACCGGACAGTCCCTTGCCGAGATAATAAAAATCGGCTTTCTGCGCGAGGACGCCGCGGTGAATGACCGGGGTGCCGCGGCACAGCGCTCGGTCGAAGGCGAGGCTGTCATTCGCGCCGTCCCCGAGCATGAGCGCCGTCCCCGCCGCCTCGCGGTCGAGCCAGGCGGCCTTGCCCTGGGGGGTGAGTTCACCGAGCGCACGTTCCGCGGGCAGCCCGAGGTCCACCGCCATGCGCTCCACTTTGTCGCGGCGGTCGCCGCTGAGAATGAAGGACGGCAGCGCTCGCCGGGCGAGTTGGGCGATGACTTCGCGGGCATCGGTGCGCACGAGGTCGGCAAATTCAAAACGCGCCCGCACCTGGCCCGCATGCGCAAACACGGTGCCGGTCTCCCCGGCCCGCCCGGCGCGCCAGCCGGACTTGCCGAGCGACCAGGGCCCAGCCTCCACTCCGTTGCCAACACTTTCCACCAAAGAACCCAGGTCTGCCATGTCGCCCGCGCGCGCCAGCAGGGGCTCCAGGAGCGCCTGCGCCACCGGATGCGGGTTGTCGCGCACCAAGGCGAGCAGCGCCGCCTGCTCGTCCGCCTGCAGCGACGCCAACACCTCGGGATTGCGCAACACGGGAGCTTCGAGGGTCAGCGTTCCCGTCTTGTCAAAAATCAGCCGCTTGACCTTGGAGAGTCGCGAAAAGAGATCGCCTTCCCGCACGAAGACGCCGCGGCGTCGGAGGGCGACGGTCGCCATCTCCTCGGCCAGGGGAAAAGAAAGGCCAATGGCGCAGGGACACGACACCACCAGAACCGCGGTCACCACGGCCCAGGTGCGGGGACCATCCTGCGTGGCCAGCCACCAGCCCACCCCCGCCGCGGTCGCGATGACAAAAATGCCAATGAGGTAGCCCCGGACGATGCGTTCGAGCATGACCTGCCGGTGGCCTTCCCGCTGGCCGGGTTTGAGCAACTCCGCGAGCAGGGACTCGGCCCAGGGCTGCAGCGCCACGACATCGATGTCACCAAAATTCAGATTCACCGCCCCGGCCGGCACGCGCTGTCCGCGCCGGAAGATCCGCGGTTCGGCTTCGCCATTGATCGAAGCAAGCGAGAAGGCGGCTTCGGTCGTCTCCAGCCGCGACTCGACCGGCAGGGTCTGGCCGGCCGACAGCCGGTAGGCGTCATCCGTGCCGAGGGCCTCAGGCTCCACCTTGCGTTCCACGCCGTCCGCCGCCAGTAGCCTCACCTGCGGTGCCTTCGGCTGTCGCGAGAGGAGTCGGCGACGGTTGCGCTCGACCGCCGCGACCTGCGCCCAGCGTCCCACCAGCATGAGCACGACAAAGGTGCCGACAAAATCGAAGTAGATGAAGTGCTCCTGGTCGGTCAGCCAGCCATAGAGCGAACCGGCATAGGACCCCAGGATGCCCACCGCGATCGGCAGATCGATGTGCATGGCCCCGGCGCGCAGCGCCCGCGCCGCCCGGTCGAGGAAATAGAATCCACCGGTGAACAGGGTCAGCGTGGCAAACGCCATCGAGAGGGCGTTGAAGAGTCCCGCGTAGGCGAAGGTGGACTCCATGCCGAAGTAACTCGGCAGCGTGAACAGCATGATGTTCATCGAGAACGCCGCGCACAGTCCGATGCGCCGGGCGAGGGCCCGACTCTCCGCCCCCTCGTGCGCCGAGCCGTGGGCCGGGCCGACGAGGTAATTGAACGCCTGGAGGCGGCGGCCGAAATCCGCCGCGTCGAACTCGCCCCGGGTCCAGCGAAGGCGCAGCACGCCGGTCTGCGCATTGACCAGCACCTGTCGGGCGCCCGGCTGCTGGCGGGCCAGGTGCTCGATCAGCCAGACGCAGGCCGCGCAGGAGATCCCCTGGATGCCAAGGTCGAGCTGCGGAGTCGCCTCTCCCGCCTTGGCCTCGGCCTGAACCTGCAGCTCACTGAGCCAGGCGTAATCCCGGGCCTGAAACACCGCCGGGTCCGCCGGGGTGGTCACCGTGTCTTTGATCTTATAATACGCGTCGAGCCCGTGCTCATGCACGAGGCGGAACACATAGGCGCAGCCGGCGCAGCAGAACTCGGAGGCCGGCGGATTGACACTTCCGCAATGGCGGCAGGTCGGTCGGGCCGCAGCCGGGGGAGTCGTGCTGCGGGGGGAGTCGTCGAGTGTGGGGATCGGAGGGCTCATGATCGCGAAAGGGAAGCAGCGGTCGAAAGGAAGTCCTGGACAGGTTCAGCGTCCAGTCGGTCCGCCGGAGTTGGTTTCAGGCTGGAGGCGTCATTGACATTAAAAGCAGACGAACGAACCGACTTCGGGTCCGCTAAAACCGAGGGTCCCGCGCAGGCGCCACGCCACCACCACGGCCGCGGCGAGGGCCAGGCCGAGCTGCACTCGCGCCAGGCCGGATGGTCCGAGTTTGCGTCGCAGCCAGCCGGCCTGCGCCTGCGCCAGCCAAAGCACGGGCACGGTTCCGAGACCGAAGGTCAGCATCCACTCCGCTCCTTTGATCGCCGAACCGGCGAAGGTGGACATGGCGAGGACAAAATAGAGAGGGCCGCAGGGCAGCAGGGGTGTCGCCGCCCCGAGCAGCGCGGCCCCGCTGATCGGGCCGCGGCGCCGCAGCAATCCGGGCAGTCGGAGGCTGAAACGGGACAGCAGGGCGGGCCGGGGCAGTCGCTTGTCGAGTCGGAAGGCCAGCACGAGCAGCAACACCACCATCAACCAGGGAGTCCACCGTAGGACGTCCGAACCCAAAAACGACATCGGTACGCGACCGATTCCGCCGGCCACCGCACCGAGCACGAGGTAGGATCCGAGTCGGGCGGCGTGATAGACCGATCGCGTCGTCACCGCATCGGCATCGGGTCCCTGCGCCGGCGCAAGCAGGCAGGCGAGCGGACCACACATGCCCGCGCAATGCAGGCTGGTGACGAGTCCAGCCACGAAGGCGGTGGTGGCGGAATCGATGGGCGCGAAGTTCATGGCGCGTTTCCGAAAAAGACGGCGATGGCGGCAAGGCCTAACGCACCACCGCGGGTCGTTCCAGCGGCACGTCGGCGGGCCGATGTTTCGACGCAACAACAAACAGGGTCGTCCACGCCACTGCCAGAAGAAGGAAGCCAGCGGCCACGCCCACCCAAAGCGACGTCGCACGCGGTTTGGGCGTACTCATGGCTTCACCTTCCCTTTATTCGCGGCCGTGTCGGCCCGTAGCAACCCGGCGTCGGGCCCGAGAAACTCGGCCTCCTTGCGCAGCGAGAACGTCGAACCCTCGTCACGCACTCGGACAACAAACGCGAACAGGCCGGTGAAGTTCTCGCGCGCCTGCCTCAGTACAATCGGCTGCACGATCTCGCCCAAGGCGGGAATCTCGATCGGCTCGTCAAAGCCGGTCCGGACAACCCCGGCCGGCAGGGCGTCCACCGTCACAACAAACCGCACCGGTGTCGCCTGCTTGTTCACCAGTCGCAGCATGAACTGGTTCCGCACACTCGTGTCATCCACGAAGTACGGGGCGCCAATCATGCGGGTGATGCTCATGGCAGCGGGCCGCACCGTCGATAGCGCCCAGCTGGCCACACTCACGCCGGCCAGCAACAGCACGCTGTAAACCACGGTGCGCGGACGCAGCCACCGCGTCTTCTTGCCCGAGAGAGCCACTTGCGACGTGTAGCGGACCAGCCCGCGCGGCCGATGGACCCGGTCCATCACTTCGTCGCAGGCATCAATGCACGCCGTGCACGCCACACATTCAATCTGCAGGCCCTGACGGATGTCGATGCCGGTGGGACACACCTGCACGCAGCGGCGGCAGTCAATGCACGCTCCCGCATCCGGCGTGCCGGCCTTCGCCCGCGGCTCACCCCGCTGGGCATCGTACGCGACGACGAGTGAATGGTCATCGAGCAGCGCCGACTGCATACGCCCGTAGGGACAGATGACGATGCACATCTGCTCGCGGAACCAGGCAAAATTGAAATAGAGCACGCCGCTGGAGAGAAACACGAAGAGGAATGCACTCCAGTGCTCGACTGGGGCGGCACGCATCATGTGCCAGAGCTCCTGGAGCGAAACAAAGTAGGCGAGGAAGAGATGGGCCACGCCTGCGGACACCACAAAGAACGCCACGTGCTTCGCGCCGCGCTTCAGCACCTTGGATACCCCCCAGTCCGCTTGGTCAAGGGCCCGACGGGTAATCGCGTCACCCTCAATCCAATACTCAATCCGGCGGAAGACGTGCTCCATGAACACCGTCTGGGGACAGGCCCATCCGCACCAGACCCGTCCCAGCAGGGCGGTGACAAAGAACAGGGTGAACGCCAGCCCCGTGATGACAAAAAAGAGCAGCCAGGCATCCTGAAACGCCAGTGTCGCACCAAAGAGGTGGAAACGGCGGCCGCCCACATCGAGAAAAACCGCCGGGGCCCCGTTGATCGGGATCCACGGCAGCGCCAGGTAGAAGACGATCAACGCGTAGGCGACGAGCCGGCGGGAGATCGTGAAACGTCCTTTGACCTCGGACGGATGGAGAAAAACGCGGGAGCCATCCGCGGCAATCGTGGTGACGGAGTCGCGGTTGGGTTTCGGTGCTTGAATGACGGCCATGGTGGGGAGGCGCGAAGCGCTCGATCGCAGAGCGGGTTCGACCGCCGATGGGGTTCAACATCGGCGGCCGGACCCTGAGTGGAAGGTTGTTACTTGGGCGCGAGGCCGAGTTCGGCCGGAGGAGTGTGGTAACTGAGCACGTACGCCACGGCCTCGGAGACTTTCTTGGTGCCGAGCACGGGGCCCCAGGCGGGCATGCCCTTGGCGAGCACGCCCTCGTTCACCACCTTCATCAGATTCGCGGGCTGGGATCCGTGGATCCAGGTGGCGTCGACCAGATTCGCACCGATGCCGCCGGTCAGGGCGACATGGTGGCAGCTGGCACAGATCGTATTGAAAGTCGCCTTGCCCGCCTCGGTGAAGACGGGGTTGCGGCTCATCTTCCACAGCGTGGCATCATCGAGTGCCGCATTTGCGGCCAGCTTGACTGCTTCCACCCGGGCCATGTGCTCGTCGATCAACTTGCCGTCGCCGACCGCCAGACCGGTTTGTTGCATGTAGAGCCAATAGCCGATCCAGAAAACGATCGTGGCGTAGAAGGTCAGCAGCCACCAGTTCGGCAGGCGCTTGTCGTATTCCTGGATGCCATCATAGGCGTGAGGCCGCAGCGGGTCCTCACCGGGAGCAGTCGGTTTGTGTGCGGAGTCAGGAGGCGTCATGGTGATTGTCCTCGAAGGGAAGGCGGGAGAAGTGCTCGGTTTGCTGCGGCGTCATGCGCAGTGCCTTGCGGCTGATCGCAAAATAGACCGTGGCGGTCACCACGAAGGAGATCAGCGGAAAGATCGCGACCCAGTGATCGAAGAGAATGCGTCGAAACATGGAGGGAGGTGGGAGAGGGTTCAGGGCGCAGCGTGGGCGGTGGTGCGAACCACCTTTTCGAACTTTCCGAGGCGCTGCAGGTAGGCGATCAGGGCGACGATTTCGCGATCGCCCGAGGTCAGCTGCTGCGAGGCCTTGAGCTCCTCGACCAGCATCTTGGCCTGGGTTTCGACCTCCTCGGCAATGAGTGCGGCGGAAAGCGGTGGATACGGAACGCCGAGCGTGCGCATCACATTGATCTTGCCGTAGAGCGACGCGACATCCGTCTGTTTCGTGAACAGCCAGGGATAGTTCGGCATGTTCGAACCGGGCGACGTGTTGCGCGGATCGGCCATGTGCACGAAATGCCAGGCGGCGTTGTACTTGCCACCGACGCGGGCCAGATCCGGACCGGTGCGGCGCGAGCCCCACTGGTAGGGATGATCGAAGAGAGATTCACCCAGCCTCGAGTAATCGCCGTAGCGCAGCACATCGGGCACCATGGTGCGGATCATCTGGGAGTGACAGTTGTAGCACCCCTCCCGGATGTAGATGTCGCGTCCCGCGAGTTCGAGGGGCGTGTAGGGCTTGGCGATGCGCTCTTCCATGTTCTGCGCCTTGTTCACGACCACGGTCGGCACGATCTGGATCAGACCGCCGGCCGCAACCGCCACAAAGGTGAGGACCGTGAACGGAGCGGCGCTGACCAGCAGCCGCTCGTACCAGCCGGCCCAGCGCGTACCGCGGGTCGCAAAATGGGCGACCGCGAGAATGGCGCAGAGGGCGGTGCCAAACAGACCTACGATCTGCAGGACCGGCCCGCCGAACATCCAGACACAGGCCAGCACCGTGCCGAGCGCCGAGAAGACCACGGGCGGATTGAGGAAGGTGCCGAAGGCTCCGAGGGGCCGCTCCGAGGACTTGAGTTCTTCGACATACACCTCGACCCGACCGTCCACCACCTGCGCGCCGGAGATCGTGCGGATCACATTGTAGGCGAGCAGGAGGAAACCGACCAGATAGAGTCCGCCGCCGATGACCCGCATCAGCATCATCGGACGGATGGTGTTGAGCGTATCAAGGAAGTTGGGATAGGCCAGCACCGTGCCGCCCTCCGTGGTGGCGTTGAGCATGAGGCCCTGGGTGATGCCCGAGGTCCACATGGCCGCCACGTAGAGAAGGATGCCGACCGTTCCCAGCCAGAAGTGCAGATTCGCCAGCGCGGTCGAATAGAGCGGCTTGTTCCAGAGTTTCGGCAGCAGCCAGTAGATCATGCCCGCGGCCATGAACCCGTTCCAGCCCAAGGCTCCGGCGTGCACGTGACCAATGATCCAGTCCGAGTAATGCGCCAGTGCGTTGACCGACTTGATCGACAGCAACGGTCCCTCGAACGTTGCCATGCCGTAGAAGGTGACCGCCGCCGCGTAGAACTTGAGCACGGGATCGGTCCGCAGCTTGTGCCAGGCGCCACGCAACGTGAGCAGGCCGTTGAGCATGCCACCCCAGGACGGGGCCCAGAGCATGAGGGAGAAGGTCATGCCCAGTGCCTGGAGCCAGTTCGGCAGGGCGGTATTCAGAAGATGGTGCGGCCCGGCCCAGATGTACACGAAGACCAGTGACCAGAAGTGAATGACCGAGAGCCGGTAGCTGTACACCGGACGTTCCGCCGCCTTCGGCAGGAAGTAGTACATGATGCCGAGGATCGGCGTAGTGAGGAAGAACGCCACCGCGTTGTGTCCATACCACCACTGCACCAGCGCGTCCTGCACACCACCGAAGACCGGGTAGCTGTGCAGCAGGCTGGTCGGGATGGAGATATGGTTGACGATGTAGAGCATCGCCACGGTGATGATCGTCGCGATGTAAAACCAGATGGCCACATAGAGGCTCGGTTCATTCCGCTTCGCCAGGGTCCAGAAGAAGTTGACCGCAAACACCACCCAGATCAGCGCGACCGCGATGTTGATCGGCCAGATCAGTTCCGCGTATTCCTTGCCGCGGGTGAAGCCGAGCGGCAGCGTGATCGCCGCGCAAACGATGATGGCCTGCCAGCCCCAGAAGTGGAGCGACGACAGGAAATCGCTGGCGAGGCGCGCCTTGAGCAGGCGTTGCGTCGAATAGTAGACGCCGGCGAACATCATATTGCCCACAAACGCGAAAATCACCGCGTTGGTGTGCAGTGGACGAAGCCGGCCGAAGGTCAACCATGGCAGGTCAAAGTTAAGCCGCCAAAAGTTGAGCTGCGAAGCTACGAGCACGCCTACGAGCATGCCCACGACGCCCCAAAGCACGGTGGCCAGCATGAACTGCCGGACAATGCGATCGTTGTAGTTGATGGTTATTTTTCGGTCGGACATGGCGAAAATCGTCGGATCAACCTAGGAACGCGCGCTCGCGGTGGCCGCGGCGGAGGTGGAAGCGGTGCGGACCCGCGCACGGCGGCAGGCCGCGCAGGGAGAGTGGGCCTCGGACTGGGATCCGCCGGACGCGCAACCGCAGCCGCCGCCGGAGGCGTGCGCCGCGCTGGTCTCGCGCGCCCGGCTGTCGCGGGTCGTGGCCATTTCATCGGCAAGCGGCAGGAGGGAGTCGTGCTCCGCGCTGCTGAACGCCCGATGTGCGCTCTCCCGGAGGAAGAAGAGCACAAACGTGGCAACGAGACAGAGACTGATCGTGAGGGTGAGGGGAATAACGGCCATGGTGGGTATGGGTGAAGGGTGAGAGTTGGGATCGGGAAAGGGTTCAGGGTTCCGCCAGCGCCGGATTCTCTCCCTCAACCGGGAGGGTGCGGCGGGCGGACTGGGCGGCGCCGGCGTGCTCGACCAATTGGCGCTCGAGGCTCTGCATCAACTCGATGATCGCGGCCTCGGGCTCGCTGGCTTGCGCGTGCGCGGCGAAGTCGACCCCCGCCCGCTCCACCTTGCCGGTGGCGGCAAAATTCTCATCACGGCCATGCGGCGTGTCCCTCACCACGCGGATGCGGAGGCGGACGATCGCCGCCTGGTGCCGGAAAAGCTTTTGGGCTTTCCGTTCCACGAGGGCGGCCAGATGGTCGCGCGCGTGAAACCCTTCGGTGTGAAACAATACGGTTGGATTCATGACGGGAGAATCGTCGCACTCCGGGGCATGGCCACGTCCGGCGCTCGGGCCACCGGAGGCAGGGAGGGATGCAGGGAAAACGGGAAGGCGATGCATGTGGGTGCTGGTTCGCCCCCACCTTACGCAGCTGTCAGGATTTGCGCTGCGCGCAGCTTGCCTAGACCTGTGCATATCTTGGCGAAGCCCGGGCACCCGAGTTCAAAAGATGCACACGCTTCGGCAAATCACGCGGAGCAACAGAGCTGCACTTCTGCGACACTGTTTCCATGCACGAAGTCCTTCTGCATGCGTTGCGACGCCACCGTGCAACCCTCCGATCCCGCTGGGAAAAACTCCTCCGCGCGGAACCCGCCAGCTCTCCTTTAGCTAACCCCGACGTCCTGGTGTTGATGATGGAATGGACGCTCGACGAATGGGAAAATGCGATGCGTCATCCGCCCTCGCGGCGTCGGCGTGCTCACACCGCTCCCGGGCCCAATCCCGAGGGGTGCCCTTGCGGCATGAACCCCTTGCTTCGTTACTTCAACACCGCGGAACAGGCCCTCGATGAGGCGCTGAGCGTCCTGCCGGTGCCGGAGGGGGAAGGCGAGGCCGCCATTTTCAGCCGGGAAGCCTTTGTCGCCGATGCCCGTCGCGCCCTCAAGGGCGTCGCCGGTCGTGAGATCGCCACATTCTGCGCGGTCTGCCAGCAACGTCGCTGTCACAACTCGCCCCCGACCCTGGTCGGGGCTCATGCCTGAGCCCATCCCTTCTCAAAGGGGCACACCGGTCGGAGGATCGCCCACCCTCAACCGGCCGCTGTCGTGCCGTGCAAGCGCTCGCGATACGTCGTCGGCGCCTCGCCGGCGATGCGCCGGAACACGCGATTGAACTGAGAGAGGGACTGAAATCCCGCCTCGAAGGCCGCCTCGCTGATGCGCTTGTGGGGATTGAGCAGCAGGTTCTTCACCTTCTCCACCCGTACCCGCGCCAGATAATCCGTGAAGGTGAGGCCGGTCGCCTTCTTGAACATCTTGCAGAAGTAAAACGCGCTCGTATTGACCGACTTCGCCACTTCCTCCAGCGAGAGGTCTTCCGCGTGCCGCTCCGTGATCACCGTGCGCGCGCGGGCGATCATCGGTGACTCCGCGTTCTCCTCCTTCACCGCCAGCTGGTTGCTCAGGGACGAAAGGTGCTGCGCAAAAATGGTGAGCAGGCGCAGGATCGACTCGTACTGGCGCTTGTTCAGCACGCGGCTTTGGAAGAACGCCTCTTCCAGCTTCTTCAGATCCGTATCCGTGCCAAACTTCAGCAGCTGGCGGGTGGTCTTCGCAAACTGCTCGTGGCTCGGCTTGTGGAGCAACACCTGACCGGTCTGCAGGAACGCCACCAGGTTCTCGCCCACCCGGATCGGCACTGCCGAATCACACAGGCCGGCAAAACACTTCAACGTCTTGGGCTCCAAACCCGACTCCTCCTCCACTTTCTTCTGCAGCTGCAGGCACGCCGCGCAGGTGTGGTTCGTCTTCGCGAGCAGCGAGCAGAAGGGATTCTCCATCGGATCTCCGTGGAACGGCAGATCGAAGGACTCGATCGGACGGAGATTGATGGGCAGACCCGTCGCGTCGCGGAACGCCTGCTCATAGTCCTGATAAATCTGGGAGCGCTTGAGCTGTTCAACGATCGCACGACTCCTCTGGAGGGGCTGCTCGGACGATTGCATAATGCTTATGGAGACAGCCGAAACCGTCCGCATCAATCATGAACAAAATACGCGGAGGGCACTCGGGCCCTGTTCCGATGGTTAGTGTCTGTGCTATTGCGTCACCTCAGATTCACTAATGACAAATCGAAAACATCATTAACATTGCTAATTCAATAACCGACTGGAATCCTCCCCCTGCGGAGCGTAGGTCCATTCCTGGTCTCGCTCGCACCGCCGCAGCGGAGAACCCCATGAGAAACGCGAAAATGGGATTTACACCTCGATGCGAGCGCCTAGCGTTGCGGGTTCAGACTGGCCCGGATGGCGGAATTGGCAGACGCAACGGACTCAAAATCCGTCGGTAGCGATACCGTGTGGGTTCGACCCCCACTCTGGGCACCACTGAGAGAAGGCTGAAACCGACGTTAGCCGAAAGGAATCGGGGCTAGTCGCGAGGCAATGACCTTCGTTCAGTGGTCCTCACTCGGTGCAGCCGCTCCGTGAAGCCACCCTCCGCCGTGAAGACCGCCGCCTGCGCTGCAATCTGTCGATCGAGGAGGGCACAAGCCACGCCGATGAGAACCAGCGCGGCATTCGCCGCGATCTCAGGGTAAGTAGACTGAATGGACGGGATGGACGCTATGGACTCTATGGACGGGTCGGTTCTTCGCCGCCGTCCATTCAGTCCATCTCGTCCATCTCGTCCATCCCGTCCATCCTGTCCATCCCTCCGCCGGACCTCCCCCACCCAATCCGCCACCTCGACCGCGGTGGTGCAGCGCCGAGCCACCAGGTCTCTCCTCCGCGGATCGCCTTGGTGCCAGAGTGGTAGGCCCCGCTGTCGAAGGAAGTCCTCATAGTCGAGGCGTAGCTCCTCCAGACTGGCCCGCGCCACGTTGGTCAACTTGAGTTCAAATTTCTTCGACGTGCCGCTCGCCTGACTTCCTTCGGCGATGTTCTGCACCCCGCTCCGCGCCGCCTGCACCATCTGGTCGTGCGTCCGACTCTTCGGGCTGATGTAACGATCGCAGAATCGCACGGTCACGTCGTAGCAGAGCTGCGCGATCTGAAAGCTTCTCAGACTCCGATAGCCTCCGTGCTTCGGGATCAATGGCTCATTTGATTTCGGAAGCGTTGATTTCTGAAGACTCATCGACTCACCCCTCCTCCGTCCTCACACCGCGGGCGCCGCCGCGACGGTGCACCCGACCTCGGGCGCGAGCCAGAACGTGGCTTCGAAACCGCGCGGGGGTGCGGAGTCTGGGGGTACGCGTTAAGTCTTCGAGCCATGTTGAACGCAGCAGGAGCGGGAAAGATGGAAACAACCGCCCCGCCCACTTAAAGCAATAAAATTGCTATTACTGCACGGCGTAAGCTCCTTCCTCCTTCTCGAGCTCCACGCGGGCCAGCGTGAACGCGGTGCGCCCTACCAAGGGAAAGCGCGTTCTGGCAGCGGAGCGGGCGCGCGCTGCCAAAGCGACAGCCCGGCAGCATTTTCTGCCCGTACGCCCGGGGTTTCACCACCCTTCACCGAAAAACTAACGGTTATCTTTCGTGAGCATTGTCCTGTCGCATGTTCTGCGGCTGCTTGCATCACGCCGCCCCAGCCCACCCCCTGCTCTCGTCTCGATCCGGGCTTTTCCCGGGTTCTTCGACGGGAGTCTTCCGTGTCTCTTCCCATGAACCTGCCGCCCTCGTCTCGTCGCCAGTTTCTGCAAACCTCGCTTTCGCTGACCACGCTGAGTCTGGTCCCAGGTACGCTTAGAGCGCAGTCCGCGCACGTCACGCCGGACATCGTACGCCGGTTGACGGCCTTGCTCGACGATCGGATCAGGGCACGGCTGGACGGGGCGACCGAACCGGAACGGCGGGGTCCGTCGCACCGGTCGCTCGGTCGCTGGTTCGTCGCTTTGTCCTCGGCCTACGTCAATCCGGACTCGGTATTCCGGCAGGATCCGCGATTGCCACCGGAATTGCTGCGCACGGCCCAGCGGTTGGCGGCGCTGCAAACCGCCGACGGCACGTTCAACGCAGGAAACATCGAATCGCCGCCCGACACCGCCTTCGCCATCACGGATCTCGCCCAGGCCTTGGCCTTGTTGCGCCGGGCGCCGGAGTCGGGTCTGGCGGAGGTCGTGGCCGCTTTGACCGCCGTGCTGCAACGGAGCGGCGAGGGTCTGGTCGTGGGCGGGGTGCACACGCCCAATCATCGCTGGGAAATCTGCGCGGCGCTGACGCGGCTGCACGCGGTGCTGCCCGACGCGCGGTATCCACGGCGGGTGGAGGAATGGCTGGCCGAGGGCATCGACATCGATGCGGAGGGTCAGTACGCGGAACGCAGTCCGAATTACTCGGGGGAGGTGGTGAACCCGTCGCTGCTGACCGTCGCACTCGTGGGGAATCGTCCGGCGCTGCTCGAAGCGATTCGTCGCAACCTCGACCTGACATTGCATCAGACGGAGCCCAATGGCGAGGTGGAGACGGTGGCGTCGCGCCGCCAGGACCAGGCTCCCTCCTTCCGTCGGCCGATCTGGCTTTTCTACGTGCCGCTTCGCGCGCTCGCCCTCATCGACCGGAACCCCACATTCGCCGCCGCGGTGGAGTGGATCGAACGCGATTTCACGTCCGACATCGTCGACACTTTGCCCGACTTGCTGGATATGCCCGGTCTCGCCGCCCCGTTGCCGGCAGTCGGCGAGGTGCCGTCGTCGTATGTGCGTCACTTCCCGGTCAGTCATGTGGTGCGCGTGCGGGAAGGAACCATGTCCGCCACGGTGTTTGGCGGTACGGACTGGCATCTGGGGCTGGGCGCCCTGTCCGGGCTCTCGACGAATCCGACGTTCTTCAAGTTCCGGCGCGGCGCGGCCATCCTGGACTCGATCCGGATGTCGCCGTCGTTTTTCCGGATGGGACACTTCCGCAGTCAGGGCCTGACGGTCACGGGGCCGCACTCCTGGTTGCTCCGGCAGGAGGCCGCCGCCGCCTACCACCATCCACTGCCTCCGGCCGCGCGGCGCGCGGACGGTGACTATGCGATGTCGTTCGACGGTCGGTTCTACAGCAAGATGGCGTTTGGCGAGCGTCCGAAGCAGTGGAAACGGCTGATCACCGAAGTCGAAGTCCGGCGCGTGGACTCGGGCTTCGACCTGGAGTTCCGTTGCTCGGGACAGGAAGGGGTCCCGGTCACCATTGAAGTGTGCTTCCGGACCGGTGGCGTGCTCACGGGGACGGAAAAGACGTCGCGCACCGGATTGCGCCTGCTCGGCGCCGGGGAACGCGCCACCTATCGGGTCGGGAGTGACACCATCAGCGTGGGTCCCGGGCTCACCGTCGGCGAACCTTCGATGGACGCCGGCGAACGCTACGCCTGGCATCAAGGCAGCCTGACGATCGAGGGCGAGCGAGTGTACCTGACAGCGCGATCGCCCTTCCAACATACGCTGCAGATCCGCTGAGCTCCGCCCGCTCACGCCCTCCACCGGGGAATCGGTCGATCGCGGAAGCGATCACATTTCGACTGTCTCGGCGGCCCATTCTGTCCAAGCTGGCCTGATGAAACTCCTCTTCATCGGCGGCACGGGCAACATCAGCAGCTGCGTGAGCCGCCGGGTGCTGGCGGAGGGACACGACCTGTTTCTGCTCAACCGCGGCCTTCGTCCGGCGGACCTGCCGGGCGCCCACGCCCTGCCCGCCGACATGAAGGATCCGGCCAGCGTCGCGGCGGCGCTCGGCGACCGCACGTTCGACGTCGTGGTCAACTGGATCGCCTTTACACCCGAAGACATCGAACGCGACCTCGCCCTCTTCGCCGGCCGCACCGGGCAGTACGTCTTCATCAGCTCGGCCTCGGTTTACGAAAAACCGGTCCGGCATCCGGTCATCACCGAAGCCACGCCGCTGATCAATCCGTTCTGGGCCTATTCCCAAAAGAAAATCGACGCCGAGGTGCGCCTGCAACAGGCGTGGGCCGACCAGGGATTCCCGATGACCATCGTGCGGCCGTCGCACACCTACAACACGATCTGGCCGGTGCTGGTCGGCGGCGGTGACTTCACCTTCGCCTCCCGGATCCGTCGCGGTCTGCCCATTCCCGTCCACGGGGACGGCACGTCGATCTGGGCCGTGACCCACGCCGATGATTTCGCGGCTGGATTCGTCGGACTGCTGGGTCACCCCGATGCGCTTGGCCGCGCCTTTCATCTCACATCGAACGAGTGGCTGACGTGGAATCGCATCTACGACACGATCGGTGCCGTGCTCGGCCGCGAACCCGTCAAGGTTCACATCCCGAGCGACTGGCTCGCCCACCACGAGCCCTCGCTCCGCGGCCCGCTCTTCGGTGACAAGATGTACAGCGTCATCTTCGACAACAGCGCCGTCCGGCGCCTCGTACCCACCTTCGCGCCGTCCATCCCGCTCCACGTCGGCCTGCGCCGCACCGCCGCGTGGTTCGACGCCGACCCCATCCGCCAGCGCATCAACCCGGATCACGAAGCCCTCTTCGAGCGCGTCCTCGCGACGTGGGACAAATCCGGGCCGAGCGCCTGATCCGCGCTCGAGTCCGCGGTAGGCGCCGATGTAAGCGCCAATGTAGGCGGGCTGCGCTCTCCTTGCGCCCGCTCACACATCGCGCACGCAACGAAAGCCCAGATTCGTGGTCGCACTGTCCGGCGTGTTGCTGCTCCGGGCGTCGGTACGGTAGCGATTGCAGTAGGAGGCGTGACACAGGTACGAGCCGCCGCGCATCACTCGCCGTTCGCCGCGATCTGGTCCCGTCGGATCATCGCGGGGGGACGTCCGATACCAACCCGGATCAAACCAATCCCAGCACCACTCCCAGACATTCCCCGTCATGTTGTAGAGCCCGTAGCCGTTGGCGCGGTAACTCTTGACGGGAGCGGGACCATAGTGTCCGTCGGCTTCTGTATTCACATTCGGAAATACGCCTTGCCAGACATTCATCCGGTGCCTGCCTTCGGGCTCCAGGTCATCACCCCACGGAAACCGCTTCTGCACCAGCCCGCCCCGGGCCGCGAACTCCCACTCCGCCTCGGTGGGCAGCCGCTTGCCTGCCCATGCCGCATAGGCCATGGCGTCCGACCACGAAACCTGCACCACGGGATGGCCCCAGCGCTTTTTGATGTTGCTCCCGGGGCCTTCGGGATGACGCCAGGTGGCACCGTCGATGCGACACCACCACTCGCTGCCGACCACGCGCGAACGCGCCCGCTCGCGTGCCGCCGAGGGCGACAGGTGCCCGACGAACACAAAGCTCCAGCCAAACCGCTCCGCCTCGGTCTTGTAGCCCGTGGCATTGACGAAGGCATTGAACTGCTCGTTGGTCACGCAGGTCGCATCCAGGTAGAACGGGGTCAGCACCACCGCATGCACCGGCCCCTCCCCGTCGGCGGGAAAACCGTAATCGCCTTCATTGCCCATCAGGAACTCGCCGCCCTCCAGACGCTGCATGCCGTCGACGGAACCGTGGCGAACCCGCGCAAAGGATCGCGGTCCCGGCGGTTCCGGCGTGGGTTCGCGATCGGGTGTGCAACACGTGCCGTTCACAGGAAAATCCTCCCCCTCCTCCGTTGGAGGTGGCCTCGTCGAGGCCGCGACGGGCCCCCGGCCCGCATTCCGCACCGTTGATCCCGCTGCGCCACACGCCCTCCCGCGGGGTCGGCGACCCCACCTCCAACTGAATCGCCGGCGCTCGCCGTTCGAACGCACGCCGGCATCACGTTTCTGGTTATCATCGAGGGCATCCGTTCGAGGGACAAGGGAGCAGTTCCGGCTTGGATTTGCGTGGAGGGACGATTGCAGGATGCGTGGTTCACTCGCCATACCGAAGCTCCCGCAGTCCCACCCTACGACCGTAGCCCGCGTCGAGGACGGCACAATCCCCGATTCGTGCCCGCCCAGACTGCGCAAAGTTTGGCAAAAAAGGGTCGTCCATGGGCGTTGCCCCCCTTCCCGGCTCGACAGCCGGGCCCCTTCAGCGAGAGCCTTTTTCCTGTGCGTGGCTTCTCCACGCCTTCGCCCATGAGCACCTCCGTTGTCCGTCCCAAAAAAGTCGCCCTGCTGACCGCCGGCGGCCTCGCCCCCTGTCTCAGTTCCGCCGTCGGCGGATTGATCGAGCGCTACACCGAGATCGCGCCCGACATCGAATTGATCGCCTACCGGGGCGGTTACAAGGGTCTGCTACTCGGCGACGCCTACTCCGTGGGCCCGGCCGAGCGCGCCGCCGCCCCGATCCTGCATCGTCACGGCGGCAGCCCGATCGGCAACAGCCGGGTGAAGCTGACCAACGTCAAGGACTGCGTGAAGCGCGGTCTGGTCAAGGAGGGGCAGGAGCCGCAAAAGGTCGCCGCCGACCAGCTGGTCAAGGATGGAGTCGACGTGCTGCACACCATCGGGGGCGACGACACGAACACCGCCGCCGCCGATCTCGCCGCTTTCCTCGCCCGCCACCAGTACGGTCTGACGGTGATCGGTCTGCCCAAGACCATCGACAACGACGTCTATCCGATCCGGCAGTCCCTCGGGGCGTGGACCGCCGCCGAGCAGGGCGCGCGCTATTTTCGCAATGTCGTGGCCGAGCACAGCGCCAATCCGCGCATGCTCATCATCCACGAAGTCATGGGCCGCAACTGCGGCTGGCTGACTGCCGCCACCGCGCAGGCGTATCGGCAACTCCTCGACCGCGAGTCCTTCGTACCCGGGCTCGGGCTTTCCCGCGACCGGATCGACATCCATGGCGTCTACGTGCCGGAACTGTCGATCGATCTCGCCGCGGAAGCGGCCCGCCTCACCGCCATCATGGATCGGGGTGACAATGTGAACCTCTTCATCAGTGAAGGCGCGGGCGTGGAGAGCATTGTCGCCGAGCTGCAGGCCCGCGGCCAGGAGGTGCCGCGCGATGCGTTCGGTCACATCAAACTCGACGCCGTCAACCCCGGCAAATGGTTCGGCGAGCAGTTCGCCAAGATGATCGGCGCCGAGAAGACGCTCGTGCAGAAGAGTGGTTACTTCGCCCGCGCCGCCGCCGCCAATGCCGACGACCTGCGCCTGATCAAGAGTTGCGTCGACCTCGCCGTCGAGTGCGCCCTGCGGCGCGAAAGCGGCGTGATCGGCCACGACGAGGACCGACAGGGCATCCTGCGTGCGATCGAGTTCCCCCGCATCAAGGGCGGCAAGCCGCTCGACACCACACAGCCCTGGGTCCGGGAGCTGCTCGCCGCCATCGGCCAGCCCGCCGGCCAGCCTGTATTGGTCAAGCACTGACGCGCCGCGCGGCCTACTTCATCACCACCTGCGCGCCCGGTCCGGTCTGGGCGTGCAGGATGTCGGGTCGCTTGCCGAAGCGCTCGGCGTACGCGTCCGCCACCGCCGCCGCCTGCGCCCCGCCAAAGGCCGGGGTGGTCAGGGCCATGACCGCCCCGCCAAAGCCGCCTCCGGTCAGGCGCGCGCCAAAGACATTGAGCCCACCTGCCAGCAGATCGACGAGGAAGTCCAGCTCCGGCGTGCTGTTCTCAAAATAAACCTGGGAGCTGCGGTGCGAGGCCGTGAGCAGCCGTCCGGTCGTCGACAGATCGCCGCGGCGCAGCGCCTGGCGGGCATTGTCCACGCGCGCGATCTCCTCGATCACATGGCGCGCCCGCTTGTAGCTTTCATCGGACAGCCCCGCCCGGGCCCGCTCCAGCTTCGGCATCGTGGCCTCGACCAGCTGCCCCACGCCGAGGGCGCGCGCGGCCTCCATGCACTCGCGGTGACGCGACGCATAGAGCCCGTCGACCAGCGCATGCTTCGTGTGGGTGTTGAACACCCAGAAATGCGCTGCGCGCGGCAGGGGCACGGTCTCGAACCGCGGTCCGCGGCAATCGATGAAGACAAGATGATCGCGCTGGCCAAAACCGGATACACCCTGATCAAGGATGCCGCACGGCACGCCGACAAAGTGGTTCTCCGCGTGCCGGCCCAGTTTCACCACGGTCTCGCGGTCCGGGTTGCTTCCGACCGCGGTCAAAAACGCCAGCGCCGAGGCGAGTTCGATCGCCGCGCTGCTCGACAATCCCGCCCCGGCCGGCAGGTCTGAAATCGCCAGATAGTCGAAGCCCTCCGGCGCGGGCAGGTCAAACGCCGGCAGCGCCGCCAGCACCCCCAACGGGTAGTTGATCCACGACGACGATCCTTCCTGCCGCGCCAGAACGCCGGAGGGCAGCGTCGTGACCACACCGGCCAGCTCGCTGTAGAACTGGCGGCGGTCATCTTCACGTCGGGCCAGGCCGACCCACACACCGCGGTCGATCGCCGCCCCGAGCACGGTGCCGCCGTTGTAATCGGTGTGATTGCCAATGAATTCGATCCGGCCCGGCGCCCGGGTCACGATTTCCGGAGGACGCCCGTAGACCTTCTGAAAGAGCGCTGTGAGCTTGGAGTGCATGACGTAAGCTGTCGGGAATGCCTTGCCCGCCCCGGAGGCGTCAACGGGTTTCCGTGCCGGCGGGGTCCGATCCGGGCGCCGGAGGGGGCGGGGCGGTGCCCTCAAATCCCGGCGGAGGCACACCGGAGCGACCTTGGGTGACGAGTTGGAGAAGATAGGTCAGCGCTGCGATCCGCTCCATCCCGCGCTCCGCCATCAGCTGATCGCAGCGCTTCGCCAGCTGGCGCGCCATGATCTCGGCCTGAGGCTCCGCCGCTCCGAGGCGTCGGCAAAGGACGAGGAGCTGTTCGTGTTCGGTCATGGGATCACCCTCACGTGCGCCGGCCCCTGCTCGGTCAAGGACAGCCCCGCGGTCGGTTCCCAGGCAGCGAGGGTGAGCAGGGCAAAGCCAACCATGCCACCTTCGCCGTCGCCCACCGTGGTGCGGAGCTCTCCCACCCGCTTGCCGTTTTGGAACAGGGGACTTCCCGGCGCGGGGAGCGGAGCGACCGCACCTTCGACCCGCCGGATGCCCCGTCGAATCTGCGCAAAAGCCTTCAACCGTGCCACGGTTTCCTGACCCAGGTAACAGCCTTTGGTGTAGGAGATGGCTTCGGTATCGAGACCGCCTTCGTTCGGAAACTCGCCCGGCCCCACGTCATCCGGCACCCGCACCAAGCTCCGGGCGATCCGCCAACGCAGGGCCTCGTCCCCTGTCCACTCCACCCCGCTCGGCGTGGGCAGCGCCTCCTCGGGCCCGGTCGTCACCACGTACCCCAACCCGGCTCGGGTCCCGGAGCCGCGGAACGCCACCCCGTCCCCCGCGGCGTGCCATCGACCCGGCTCCAGTGGGGCCAGCAGCGGCGGAACGTCGTCGCCGCGCGTCGCGTCCGGGGTCTTGCCGCCGGGGGCGTCCAGGCCCGCGCAAACGAGGGCGTGCGCCCGATCCGAGGCATCGTCGAGGATCACGTCGTCCGCCACGATGTAGGCCTCCAATCGTTCACGCAGGGTCGCGCCCTTCAGCCCTTCGCTCAGGACCCAGAGATGGGTCGGGGATGCTTTCAGAACGAAGCTGTCGCCCCACACCCGGCCTTTGGGCGTCAACCAAAGGCCATACGCGACCCCGCCATCCGGGGTCGCGACGAGGTCTTGGGTAAACTGTCCCTGTAGAAAAACTAATGCGTCCTCACCCGTGACCTGGACCCACGCCGCGGGCCGGAAACGCCGCCAACCGTGTTTTTCTGCAATTTTCCGCAACATTTTATAACTTTACTTTTAAAGTACTTACAAACTTTTAGGGCCTCGATCAACGATCTTCGAGTTGACGAATCATGGTCCCGGTGTATCACTAACACCATCAGATTTTTCACTTCTCCCGCTTAGCGGGAGTTTTGGGGTAACTAAGAAAGCAAATGGCCGGTCGCTTAGGGGTAGGCGACCGGCCAACTTCTTTTCCGGGGTCGACGATCGCCGGCAACGTTGGGATCGGAGGGATCCGTCGGATCCGACACTCACGTCAGGTGTCTTCGCCGTCAGACCATGATGCCCCGCGTTACTCCGATCCGGCTGGGGGCAGACCTTCATACATGCGAGCCACTTCGAGGAGCAACGCCTCCAGCTGACGCTCATACTCCGGGGTCTCCAGGGCTCCTTTTTTCTGACGGAGACGCTCGATTTCCTGCTCGAGCGCGTCGCGTCGCTCCCGCTGGGCTGAGGTCAGGAGACGCTCGGGTCCGCTGGGCACGAGGTGCCACTGGTGCGCGCGGAGGCCATCGAGCGCCGCTCCGTCCTTGGCTCGTTTGGTCGCTCGCACCCCGCGAAACCACTCGGCTGGCGTGCCGAGGCCATCCCCGGTGTCGTCGATCAGGGCATGCTCGCTGAGGAGTCGTCCCTCGTTGCGGTAATACTCGGCCGTCCGGTGCGCGGCTTGGAGGAACGACTCGAGCAACGAGGTCTGTCCGTCCTGATCGAGATCGGCGGCCGGATCCGCCACACTCTCCGCGAAGAAGGAGCCGAAGCGGGCATAGTTCAGCTCGTAGCCGCTGCGGGTCGCCACCACGATTACGCGCCCCGGCCGGGTCAGTTTGGCCAGAAAGGGGGCACTGCCGGAGGTCGCGACGATCACCGCCACCGGCCGCAACGCCGGGTTCAGCCAGGTCGCGAGCTGATCCGCCGTGAAATCCGGGCCGCGCAGATTGAACTTGGCCTCCTTGCCGTCAAACGAGCCATGGCCGGCGAGGACCACCCACAGGGGGCTCGCTCCGGCCGACGCCTGGGTCTGCTCGGCCAGCACGCGCTGCACGCGGTCGAACTCCGTGCCCTCGGTCGTGACGGGTGCGCCGCCGATGACGGTCAGGCTCCCGCCCGCCCGCTGGACCGCCGTGGTCCAACGGTCCCGCTGGAGCTGGAGCGCGGTTTCGTACTCTGACTCCCCCGGCGCCCCGATAATCAGAACCACCGACGGGCCGGCGGCGGGTTCGGGCACAGACGTCGAGGGAGACGTCGCAGACGCCACCGCCGCGGCCGGCACCGGGGTCGGAGTCGGCGCCGCCAGCGCCCTGTCCCCCACCCCCAGCCCCATCAGCCACGCCACCCCCGCCAGGAACCACACCCCCATCCCTCTCGCCACGGCCCTCGCCTCACCCCTTTGCGTCCTTTGTCTTTCAAACGTCATGGCAGCCCTTTCCACCGGCGCAGTCCCCACTCGGCCGCGAGGCAGGCGAGCGCGAGGGCGAACATCACGGGCGTATGCCAGAGGGGCTCGGCCTTCAATTCCATGACCGGCGCCCGGCGCTCCGGCAGGCGGCGGACGAAGTCCTCGAGTTGTGACGCCGCCACGACCTCTCCACCCGTCTTTCGCGCGAGGTCCTCAAGGAGGGGTACATTGGGCGCGAGGGATCGAAATTCATCGGCCGCGAGGTCCGTGCTCCAGCCGGTCTCCGCCCGGCCCAACTCCGCCCCGGTCTCGTTGAGCACCACCGCGCGCGCCCGAAAGCCTCCGTTGCGGCGCGGCACATACGGGAGGGCGTACGCGCCGGGTTCGCCGGGCACGGGTTCGGCCCGGAGGCGGATCGTGGTCGACTCCTCCGGCGGGTCGCCGGCGAAGAGCACAGGTTCCACGTCCAGGGTCACCGCGGCGTCCTCCACGGGTTTGAACCGGGCGTCGCGCACGCGTACGGTGAGGGTGACGCTGCCGTGTGCGTCCTCGGTCATGGGCAGCGATTCAATTTGCACCCGCGCCGGCACGTCCGCCACCAGCCACCGGGCGAGCTGGCGCCAGGCCTTGCCGAGCTGCTCCTGGCGCTCCGCGTCGCGCATGCCCCACCGCCAGAAATCCCCCGCGAGCAGCGCCGCCGAGCGTCCGCGGCCAAAGCGCTGCACGACCAGCGCCGGCACTTCGCGACCCGTTTCATCGCGTCCGGTGGCGATGATGCTCGCTCCGGGTTTGGTCCCGCGCACGCGGTTGACCACCCGGAAGGGTGGCATCGCCTCGAGCCGCGCTCGCTCGCGGTCCTCGGTTTCATAGAGGCGGGCCCAGGCCTGGAACCAGCCTTCGCGGGCGAGTTGGAATTGCACGGGAGGCGGCGCCGCCTCCACAGGCTCGGTCCCGGTTTCGTCTCCACGATCCAGGTACACGGGGAGCAGGTCGCCGATGGGCGTGCGGTGATAGGCGCCTTCGCGAAACGACTCCATCCCGCCGAGCATGAGCACCCCTCCCCCGCGCTCGGAAACGAAGGTCTGCAGGAGCTGGGCCTGTTCGGTGGTGAAAAACGCGGCTTCGACGTCATCGAGCACCACGGCGTGATAACCGTAGAGTTCCTCCGCGGTGCGGGGGAAGCCCTGGCGGAGCTCGAGCTCATCCTTCGTATTCAATCGGACCAGTACGGGCTGGTCATACCGCTGCACGTCCTCGGCCGCCTGGTTGCCAAATCCGCGGTAGAGGGGGTTGCTGGTCTCGCCGCCGCGGCCGAGGAAATCGAACTTGGGTTCGCGTTTGGCCACGCGGATCAACGCCACGAGGTCGAGTTGCTGGTCCTCCGCCAGCGCGCGGTTGAAAAACTTGAACTCCCAGTTGGGCCGGCCCGACACGTACAAAATCCGGAAGGGACCCTGGCCGCGGTCCACAGCGAGCACACGGCGGTTGTTCGCCTGGGTCGCTTCCTCGGGCGCACCGGTTCCGGGCGGGGTGGCGTTTCCCGATTGCACCTCGAGGCGGTAGAAACCGAGTCCGGGCGCGTCGGGTTTGAGGCGGAAACGAAACGGCTGCACCTCGCCGTCCGCGCCGGCGGTCTGGGTGCTCTCCGCCACCACCTGCCCGGCGATATCGGTCAGGCGGGCCGCCACCGGCTCACCGCGGAACCCGGACATGGCCACGTCGGCCTGCACGGACACGGGCGCGTCCTCAAAGGAGGCCTGGCTGACATTCACCTGCTGGAGGGAAAGATCGCGCACGGGCCGGTCGCGCCCGACGACCACGGGGTACACCGGGGGCAGGTTTTCCCAGGTCGGCAGCGCGCCGCGGAGGTCGGTGGCGTTGCCGTCCGTGATCAGAAGGATGCCCGCCAGCGGACGGCCCTCAAAGCGCTGGCGCACCGCACGCAGCGCCCCGGCCAGGGCGGAGGCGCGTCCGGAAAAGTCCAGCTCCCGGAAGTCCGCGGTGCCATGCAGGCGCGCATCGAAGAGGTAGCGCCGGACGTCGAACGCGGTCGCGAGCTCGGACTGCCATCCGCTCGCGGCCGGGGACACCCACGCCCGGACCTCTTCGCCGCGCGTGCGTTCGGCCCCGCGATCCTTGACCTGCAGGCCCTGGCTATTGTCGACCACGACGGCAAAGAGGTTGGCGCCATCGCGCGCCCGGGACGCCACCCACAGAGGCTCCAGCAGGCAGGCTGCGAGCGCCGCCACCCCGAGGAGCTTGAGTCCGAAACAGGTCCAGCGCCAGCCGGGGGTGAGCGGGCTGCGGCGGTAGCTCCACGCGAGCAGGGCCGCCGCGACCAGCACCACCGCACCCACGGGCAGCAGCCAGTGCGGGGACGAAAACGTCAGGCTCGCAAGCGCCACGCTCATGGCTCCTTGCCCAGGGTTTCGTAATACTTGCGCACGGGTTCGGCAAAACGCGCGGGCACCGGATCGCGGTCGACCGGGGCGAGCGGGTCGTTGGCCTGGCGGCGCGCGAGTTCGGTGCCGATCTTCGCCTTCACCTCGACCAAGGGACGCAGGATCTCGGCCTTGACCACCGCCCAGTCGGGTTTCTTCAGATCGCGGCGGTACTCCTGCCGGAACAACCGGGCCCGCTCGCGCGCGCCCGCCACCGCATTGCGCAGCTCGGGCTGGTCGAGCACGTCTTCGACGTCCCGGAGACGCTCGGCCCACTCGGCAAAGTCGTCACCCGTCAGCGGTCCCCCGTATCCACCCGCTCCACCCCGGCTTCCGGGCGACCGCGCCGCTCCGCGCTCCGCCGGGGGCAGGAGCGACTCCAGATCGATTTCCCCTCCCGCTCCCGTCCCCGCCTGCCCGGAACGCTCCGCCCGGCCAGGCCGGCGGGCTCCGTCGCTGGCCTGGCCCGACTGTGCAGGCTGCCCGGGTTGGCCGGATTGGCCGGGTTGACCAGGTTGCCCGGCCTGTGCGGTCCGCCCGGCTTGTCCGGGCTGAGTGGGTTGACCCGGTTGTCCGGGCTGGCCGTCCTGGCCGGAGGGAGCGGGCTGGCCCCGTTGGCCCGGCTCGCCGGGTCGGCCTTGCTGCGCGGATTGAGCGGTTTGCTCCGCAGGGTCGGGCTCGCCGTTCTGGCCAGGGGCGTCGCCGGGGCGTGCGCCCGCGCCGGTTGGCCCGGCGGACTCGGCCTGGGCCTGCGCCTGTGCGGCTTCGCGGTCCAGTTGATCGGTGAGGGTCTGCAGATCGGACTGCGCCCGCCGCAGGGCCTCGGCGTCGTCGCCGAGCACGCGTTCGGCGGCGCGTTCGACGCCGCGGCGGAGTTCGTCGACCGTGGAGCGGGCCTGGCGCTCGGCGTCGCGGGCCTGCGGCACCAGACCTTCTTTCAGCAATTCGGCGGACAGGTCAAAGAGGCGGGTGCCTTCCTCGCCGGCGCCGGCCTGCAACCGGTCGTAGAGGCTCCGGGTCATGTTGCCGGACTCCATCAGGCCGCGCTGGAGCGCCTTGGCGGCGGAGGCGTCATCCTGGTTCACTTTGCGCAGGCTGTCATAGAGTTCCCGCGACACCAGCGGTTCGGACGTTTCCGCCTGGGAGGAGAGCTGGGTGGTGCGCTCCATCAACTCCTGCACGCGTTTCTGCTGGTCCGCGAGGTCGCGTCCGAGCTGCTCATTTCCGGGAGCTTCACTGAGCGTCTTTCGCCGGGGCTCTTCCATCTGTCCGAGGCGTTCTCCCAGTTGCTGCTGATTCTGGGCCACGTCGCGGGCCTGGCCGCGCAGGTCACGCAGTTCCTCCTCCAGCTCGCTGGAGCTTTCCTTGCGCAACTCGTCGCGCATCTGCTGGAGCTGGCGTTGCGCGCGGGTGCCCGACGCCACCGCCTGCGCAATCGACCCTTCGGCCGTGGCGTCGGCCGCGCGCTGCACGTCCTGTCGGGTCTCGTCGAGTTTCCGGCGTTCCTCCGCCAGCCGCGATTGGTTCTCGGGACGGTCCATGCGCTGCTGGAGTTCGTCCACGTCGGCGAGCATTTCGCGCTGTTCTTCCTGGAGTCGTTTGAGTTCGCGCCGCACCTCTTCGCGTTCCTGCTCGGTCTTCGCCTCCTGCAGCGCACTCTGCAGTTCCTTGAGGCGTTCGTTCACCTCCTGCTGGCGCTGCGCGAGTTCCTGGAGGCGGTTCATGACCTGCAGCTGCTCGCGGCGCTCGTTGGTGGCCGGGGCCTGGGCATCGCGGCGGGTCTCGTAGCGGTTTTCGGTCTGGGCGAGGTCGAGTTGATCGACCTGACGCTGATTGGCCTGGCCGCCTCCCTGCCCGCGGCTGCGGGAGCGGGAACGGGTGACCGAGGTTTCGCGCTGCTGGAGCTTGAGCAGGGCCTGCAGGGCAGACTGTTCCGCGGTGAGCGCCTCGGTCAGCGCCGCGGGTGTATCCACAGCGTCGTTCAAGTGACTCGCCGCCTTCTCCATCGCCGAGGTCACGTCATCCCAGAGTGCGAGCGCCCGCGGGGCGGTCACGCGCTCGGCGGTCGCCCGTGCCTGGTTGAGCGCCTCGACCTGGGAGTCGCGCACGACGCGGGTGTCGTCCGCGGCCGTGGTCCGCTCGGGTTCACGGCGGAGTTTCCAGGTGGCGGCAATGATCTGTTTCTGCAGCTCGGCCAGGCGCTGCGATCCGCCTTGCTGCTGCTCCCCGGCTTCGGGTTCGCCTTCGCCCATGCCGCTGTCTTCGCGGAAAATCTCATCGAAGGGCCGCACTTCGGCGAAATAGAGATCGCTCTGGGTCCGGCGGACCTGGCCGTCGGGACCGATATCCTCGGCCCAGGCAAACCAGGAGACGAGTTCATCGGGTTTCACCCCGAGCTCCTCCAGCCGCAGGACGTGGAGATACCCTTGGCGTACACGGGCCTTCACGTCCTTCCCGAGTTCGATCTCGCGGGGCTCCGCCCCGGCCTGGGAATAGGCGAGACCGTATCGGGGCGAACCAAAGTCATCCCATACGGTGCCCTCAAAGCGCACTTCTTCGAGGGCGGAGGGCCGGATGTCACCCCGGGGCGAGGCCACGCGGATTTCCGGCCGCCGGTTTGGCTGCACATCGATGACCAGGGGGGCGGCGGGGCGGTTCTTGCGTCCCTCCGCATCGATAAGCTCAAGGTCGTAGGTCTGGCTCTGGCGGAGCACCTGGCCGGCGAGCCGTCCCTGCGCCTGTCCTGGCTCGAGGGTGAGCGGGATCACGTCCTTCGCGGCGTTGCGGGCGATGAGCCGGGCCGAGGCCACGGGCTTGTTGAGCTGCAGGGCGAGGTCGAGCTGCGTGCCTTCCACCGCGCTGATGCGGCGGGTGTCCTCGATCCGGCGCTGGCTCTGTCCGGTGTAGGACGGATACGTGAGGGTGGCATCGGCGCGTTCGAGCTTGGGGTGCTCAAACACGCGGACTTGGAAATCGCGCGACCGTTCGCCCCCGTGCACGACGTGATAGGTGAACGACGCTGTCACCTCACTCACCGTGCCGCCAAAAACGGGATCCGACAGGTTTCGTACAAGGGGCACAGTGCGGGCCGGGGCATTCGGCTCCTGCACCACCAAGGTCACGCCCGCCGGCACGCGGGAACCGAAGGAGGCGAGCACGACCAGGCTCTCGCCGCGCTCGATCTCGGTATCGCCGGGTGAGACGGTGACGCCCTCCGCCGTGACGCGAACAACCGGCGCCACCGGACGCGGCGCGAGTCGGTGGACCTCGACCAAGCCGGCGCAAAAGAGCGCGAAAGCAACGAGCTGCAGCACCGTGCCCTTCACCAGCCGTCCGCGCGGTTCGAGCTGGATCCACTCCTGTTCCTGGCAATGCCGCACCGCCGACTCCACCAGGCGGGAGCGCAGGTAACTCGACTCCGCCGCCGCCTCCACGGGGGGTTGCACCGCGGTGAGCAGCAAGCCCTTCAAGTCGGGAAAGCGACGCTCGATGCGCTCGGCGAGACGACGGTAGTCGGGTTTCTCATTCGCCGCCCGAACCGCCCAGTAAACCGACAGGGCGGTCGCCAGTCCCGCCAGCGCGGGCAGCGTCAGCCGAAACGCCCCGCCGCCCGACCGATGCAGCAGCACCGCCGCCCACGCCAGCAGAGCGCCCACCAGCCAGGTCAAGGCCAGACGCCCAACCAGGCGGCGCTGGGATTCGCGCCGGGCGATGCGCAGCAGGCGGCTTTGCAGGAACGGATCCATCACGGGGTGACTCCTTCCACCGGCGAAGCGGCGCGACGCGTCCGCGCGGCCACAAGCGTTTCCAGCAGCACCACGGCCAGGGTCGCTCCCAGAAACCAGCGCCAGAGTTTCTGCCGTCCCTCAGCCACCAGCGCCGGTGCGTCAGGAGACACTCCGGTCCGGTCCGCCTTGGCTGCCGTCGCCGTCGTCGCCAGACGCACGCCGCGCTGCTCTAGTTCGTCGGGCGCGAGCACCTCGGTTCGTGTTTCTCCTGGGTCGAGCTCCACGACTACGCGCTGCGTTCCGCGCCGGCCGACAAAACGATAGAGGCCCGGCTCGTGGGTGCGGTCGAACCGGGTGGCGCCAGGCGTGAGCGCTTCGATCGCGCCATTCGGTCGGATGGCCTGAGCCAAATCCAGCGCCGGGTCCAGCGTCACCGGTTCACCGACAATGGCCGGTGGGGAGTCCGCTCTAATCGCGCCGGACGCTTCGAGCAGGGACCACAACAGGGGCACGAACTTGGAGGATACCCCGAGCTGGCTGTCGGCCGGATGCCAGCCCGACGTCAGCAGCCAGACGGTGCCGCGGCCCAGCGGGATTTGCAGCAGGGCTGGGTCTCCGGTGTCAAACCGTGCCAGCACGCGCGCTCCCGGCAAGGCGACCGGGTCGATCGCGCGGTAGGCCCAGACGTGGATCTTGGTGAAGTCGCCAAACCGGGGATCAGCAAATGGCGCGAACACGGAACTGCGAAAGTCGATCTCGCCCCACATGGCGTAGCGGGACGCACGTTCCTGCCGGACAGCTCCGGGCTCACCGCCGAGCCAGGTCACCCAGGCGCGCGCTGCTTCGAGCGTCTTCGGCACCAGGAGAAGGCTCTTGCCGCCCTCGATCTCGGCGCGTAACGCAGTGGCTGTGGCGCCTGCGACCGCGTCACCGGCCACGAGCCAGGCCGCCGACACGAGCGGTTCTGTATCCATAATATCGCCACGCATCGCGGTCAGGACGAACTGCCGCCGCGCGTTCGCCGGCAACGCCCGTTGCAGAAAGTAGAGGGGCTCGCGTGCGTCGGCCGGGTCCTCAGAACCGAGGTAAAGCACCCGCACGCGTTCGCGTTCGGTCTCAGCCACCCAGGTGGTGTTGTCGAAGGCATGCGCGTCACCCCGCAGGGTGACCCGTTCCAGGCCGGCCTGAGGGCGGCGCGGGAGGGTCACCCACCGGCTTTGTCCGGCGGGCACGTACGCGTCGACGTCTCCGCCCGGCACGGGCTCGCCGGAACGCAGGGCCCAGCCCACCTGAAAGCGCTCCACCGTAGCGTCGGCCGAGTTCGTCACCCGGACCCGCACCGGGGCCTCGTCCACCGTCTCCTGATCGGCCGGTGGGACCACGGCCTGCAACCCGGCGTTTCCGGCCGGACGTACCTCGATCGCCTCAAGGCGCACGGTCACCTCGGCCGGCCACTCAAACGCCTGCAAGGCATCCAGGCGCGCACCGGATTGCAGGTCGCTCACGAGCACCACCTCGCGCGCGCCGTCGCGCTCAACCTGAACCGGCTCTTCCGTCAGCGCCTCGGCCGCCGCGATCAGTCCCTGACCGAGTTGGGTACCTTCCCATCCGGGCGGCTGCCGCTCGAGCCGCTGGCGCACCAGCGCGGCGCGTTCGGCCGGCGTCAGCGAGGCCCCCTCAGCGAAGGTCAGCACCGTCACCGGGGTCCGGGTAAAGGCTATCACCGCCATGCGATCGCTCGGGGTCGCCGCACGCACGAGGTCGTCGACCCGCGCCAGCGTTGCCGTCCAGGCTCCATCTCGCCGCAGACTGGCGCTGCGGTCGACGAGCACCACCTGACGACGGATCCGGCCGCCACCATCCGCCGCGGTGTCGGTCTCCTTCAGAAACGGACGCGCAAACCCAAACGCCAGCAATGCCAGGGCCAGGCAGCGCAGGGCCAGAAGCAGCCAGTGCTCGAGCCGGTTGCGCCGGGTCAGGCGCGGCGTCGTCGGCACAAGGAACATGAGCGATGGAAAACGGAGGCGCGCCCGCGGCGTGCGTCGGGCCAGGTGGAACAGGAGGGGCAGCGCCACCGCCGCGATGCCTGCAAGAAAGAGTGGCGCGAGAAAACTCATGCCTGCCCTCCTCCGGCGGGGCGGGCGCCGCGCACGGACTTGGCGCGGTGCTGACGGGTCTTCAAAAAGGCGAACAGGGCCAGCTCCAGAGGCTCGTCCGTCGAAAGCAGGTGGTGGGCCACCCCCTGGCGCTCGCAGCTGCGGCGCACGGCCTCAAGGTGCGCGGTAAATCGCGCGCGGTAACCGGCACGGGCCACCTCGGGGTCCACAAACAAGGTGCGCTCCGTTTCGAGGTCTTCAAACAGGAGGGGGCTCGTATACGACAGGGACGCCTCCGCCGGGTCGACGAGGTGAAAGACGAGCAGCTCGTGTCCGCAGGTCGCCAGGGTGGTCAGGCTGGCTTCGAGCTGGTCCAGGGGCGCGAGAAAATCCGAGACGAGCACGAGCAGTCCGCGTTTGCGCACCAGCGTGAGGATGTGTTCGAGCGGCGCCACAAGGTCCGTCGCCCTACCCTCGATCGGGCGGTCGAGCGCGAGCAGGAGCTGGCGGAGGTGGTTCGACCGGGCGCGGGCGGGCAGGTATTCACGGACCCGTTCGTCGAACGTCATCAGCCCGACCGCATCCCCCTGTCGCTGGAGGAACTGCGCAAGGGTCGCGGCCAGGGTCGAGGCGTAGTCGGCCTTGGTCACGCCGGCGGAACCGTAGTCCATCGAGCGGCTGCGATCGACGAGGAGGTGACACCGGAGGTTGGTCTCGTCCTCAAACTTCTTGATGTAAACCCGGTCCGACCGCGCCAGCACCCGCCAGTCGACATAACGCGGGTCATCACCCGCTGAATACGGACGGTACTCGGTGAACTCCGCCGAAAACCCATGAAACGGCGAGCGGTGCAGTCCATTCCAGAACCCCTCGACCACCACCCGCGCGCGCAGCTCCAGGCTGCCAATGCGCATCAACGCCCGCGGATCAATGAACCCACGCCGGCCCGCGCCGGCCGCCGAGGAAGTCGAGGCACCCAATGCGCTCATGAGTCCTTTCCTCCCCCTCCGTTGTAGGCGGCCTCGCCGAGGCCGCGACGCATCCCCAATCTCACCAGCTCTCCGTTGGAGGTGGCCTCGCTGAGGCCGCGACGGGCCTCCGGCCCGCCCCTCCCTTCACCACGCACCCCTCCGCCACCCGCGCCGCCCTCCCGCGGGGTCAGCGACCCCGCCTCCAACGGACTCAATGCCGCGGTCGATGGTTGGCAGGCAGGCATGCGGAATAAAATCACCACGAGTTCGCCCCTTCAGACCGGTGCCTTGACCGTGGCGAGGAGCTTCTGCACGACATCATCCACGCGGATCCCCTCCGCCTCCGCCCGGTAGTTGAGCAGGATCCGGTGACGCAGGGTCGGCGCTGCGAGCGCCTGCAGATCATCGATCGAAACAAACGCCCTCCCCTGCAGCAGCGCCCGCGCCTTGGCTCCGAGCACGAGGAATTGTCCCGCCCGGGTGCCCGCGCCCCAGTTGACCCAGTCGTTGATGAAGCCCGGCGTGCCGGCCTGGCGGGGACGCGACGCCGACGCCAGCCGCACCGCGTAGCGCACCATCTCCTCGGCGATGGGCACGGAGCGCACCAGCTGGTGAAACCGGAGCACATCCGCCCCGTCGAACAGCGGCTGGATGGTCTCGCCGCGGCCCCGGGTGGTCTGGGTAACGACGCGCACTTCGTCATCCTCCGGCAGGTAGTCCATCACCACATTGAACATGAACCGGTCGAGCTGCGCCTCGGGCAGCGGATAGGTACCCTCCATCTCGATCGGGTTCTGCGTCGCCAGCACAAAGAACGGTTCCTCGAGCGCGTGGCGCACCCCGCCGGCCGTGACCTGGTGCTCCTGCATCGCCTCCAGCAGCGCGGCCTGGGTCTTGGGAGGGGTCCGGTTGATTTCGTCTGCCAGCAGCATGTGCGCAAAAATCGGGCCCCGCACGAAGGTCATGCGTCGCTCGCCGCCGGACTCCTGGAGAATCTCGGTGCCGGTGACATCCGCCGGCATGAGATCCGGCGTAAACTGGATACGCCGGAAATTCAGGTGGAAGACCTGCGCAATCGACTTCACAAGCAACGTCTTCGCCAGGCCCGGCGCACCCGTGATCAGGCAATGTCCACCCGCCAGGAGCGAGATCAGGATCTGCTCCACCACCACCCGCTGCCCGACGATCACCTTTGCCAGCTCCGCCTCGATCCGTGTCCGGCCGGTCAGCAGTCGTTCGGTCGCCGCCTTCTCCTCGGCAAACGCCGACACCGGTGCCGCGGGCGCCGTCGCGGGCGCGGGCGCCGGCGCTTCACCCGCGGCGGGTACGGCCGTCGGGGTCGCGGGATCGCTCGGCGCTGGGGTGTCGGAGGAGGCGGGGCCGGCTGCGTTCATAGAGGAAGGAAAGGAGGAGGACAAAAAGGGACGAAAAGGAAGGGACGGTCCGAAGACAGGGTGGCGCGACTGCTAACTCAGTGCGTCATCGCGTAAAAGATGATGTTAATACCAAGTGGATACGCGATTTTCTCGGAGAAATTGTGGAAGTAGTAGTCGCTCTCGCCTTCCCGCTCCCAGCCGTCGCCATGGTCGCTGTTGTGGGTGGCGATCACCATCAAGCGTCCCTTGTCGTCGAACAGTCCGCGGTGATGCACCTGCTGCGCATCCGAGCGCTCCCAGGTCACGCCGGTGTGTTCGCTGTTGATCCCGGTGCGGATGTTGGGCACCTGGCCCTTCTCCTTGATCTCAAACACGCAGTGGTAGATGGGGTGGTCGAGCGGGATCTCGGAGAACGAGCGTTCGGGAAAGGCCTTGCGCAACTCCGCCGCCATCGACTCCCACTCCCGTTCGCCCCAGAAGTCGTCGAGCATGAGAAAGCCGCCATTGAGCAGGTAGGCGCGCAGCGCGGCCGCTTCGGCGTCGCTCAGGCTGAGGCCGCCTGGTTCGACGATGTAGATGAAGGGATAGTCGGCCAGCTCGGGATCGGTCAGGCGGATGATCCGCCCATCCGGATCGACCTTCATCGAAGTCATCTGCTGCAGGCGGTACGAGAGATTGAGGTCGCTGTCGGGCAGGTCGGTCTGCCACGTGCCGCCGCCGCGCCGGCCGAACCCACCAAAGCCGCCGCCGCCACTCTCGTAACGGATACGCGTGAAGGTGAAGACGTCGTGCTTGAAGCCCGAGGGGTTCTCCCACATCGGCGTGCCGGTGCTGTTCGACTCGAGGGCGCGGGCGGTCTTGGTATCCTCAGGGATGAAGTTGCGCCCCTCCCCGAACCATCGCTGCGCCACCACCACGGAACTCGCGCCCAGGCCGACGACGAGGAGCGCAGTCGCCAGGCGCCGACGCCGCGACGTGGTGGGCGTGGGACGGTCCGGAAGCGGGGCGAAGCGGCGGAGAAACGAGGGAATCATGGGGTTGAGCCGGCGGGACGGTTCAGTCGCAACAGCAGGGCCAGTGCCGAACGGTGACGCGGTGCATCTTCGAGCGCCGCGAGCACGTGGTGTTTCGCCGCCGGGTCACCGGCCCGCGCCAGCACGTCCGCCAGGCGGTAGTGAATCTCGGCCGGATTCGGTGGATCGAGCCGGAGCAGCGTCCGCCACGCGGCCTGAGCCGCTGGGAGGTCGCCCTGAGCTTCCCCCGCGAGCGCGAGCTTTTCGTAGGGTGCCGCCACGAGGGGATTCACCGCAAGAAAGCGCTGGGCTCCCTGCACCACCGCGGGCCAGTCCTGATCCTCCGCCGCCAGGGTCATCAGGCGCAGGTTGGCGGCGTTCGCTGCATCGACCCGCGCAGTCCAGGTCTGCAGGGCCGCCCGTTCCGCCGCGCGGTCGCCCGACTCGCGCAGCGCCTCAACCCACAGCGGATACGCGCCCTCGTGACCGGTGTGGTCCGGCACGAGCTTGATCGCACGCTCCGCCAGCTCGCGGGCCTCGGCCCAGCGTTGTCCGGACAGAGCCTGCCGCGCCAGGGTCAGCAGCGCGGTCAGATTTTCGGGATGGCGCTCCAGCCAGGTCTTCAGCTCCGCCTCGGCCCCTGGTTTGAGCAGCGCCGCCGGTGGCTTTTCCATCATGCGTTCGCTGGCAAAGGCCTTCGCCCGGCTCTCGGCAAACGCGGCGAACTCGGATTCGAGCGAAGCCATCGGCACCGTGTGTTTCGCCAGCGCCTCGTTGATGTCGACACCCACCCGGAGCGAGCGCAGCACCCCCTTCAACGCGTCAAAGCCAAAGCGTTCGATCAGAAACTCCACGACGAGGGAGGAGTGAAAATATGCAAACTGCACGTGCTCCGGCGTCGGCGGCGAAAGGAAGACGGAACTGAGCTCCGCGATCGGCACGCGGTCCTCGCTTCGCAGCATCTCCCAGTAGCGGGGAGTCAGCCGCATGCCCCACGCCGGGTCGGCCTGGCGCTCTTCGTAGACGGAAATGCCTTCACTCAGCCAGCGGGGCATTTTGTTGCGCGTGAATTGCAGGGTGACGACGTGACAATACTCGTGCCACAGCACCGACTCCCAGTTCACCCCTTTCGCCACCCCTGTCGCCGCCGGACTGTTCGCGGTCACCACCCGGCCAAAACACACGCCAAGAAACCCCTGGATGTCCGGCAACCCGAACGTGCGCACCGCAAAGTCCTTCTGGTCCGCGAAGATGTCCACGATCGTCGGCTCCGCCAGCTCCACGCCGTACCGTGACACCAGACGATCGCGCGCCCGGGTCAGTAACGCCAGCACCCGGGGACCATAAAGATCCGCTTCGCGCTGAGTCATACGGATGGAAAACGCCTCGTTCTTCAGGACCGCGTACTTCGACAGGGTATCGCGCAGGGTGACGAGGTTGTAGGCCTCGACATCGTAACCGTCCTTTTCATTGACCTCGGCGATCAACGCCCAGCCCTCGTCCTCCTTGCCCAGGCGCAAGAGGTCGCTCGCCAGTTGGGCCTTGGCCGGCAGGAAGTCCGGATCGAGCTTCAGGGCTTCGCGCTGCGCGGCCGCCCCCTCACTGAAGCGGTACTTCTGGGAGAGTTTCCGCCCGATCACATGGTCGACGCGAGGATTGGTCTCCGCGACCCGCAATCCCCGCAGTCGCGCGACCGCCGCTTCCTCGGGCTGCCCCGTGAGGTGGGCGATCACCGCGCGGTAAGCAAACAGCTCCGGGTGAGCCGGACTGATGGCCGCGATCTCATCGAGTTTCTTTCCGGCATCCGGATACGCTTCGGCGTCAATCAAATGGTCCACCTGCGCCAGCAGGCTCGGCACATGGCGGGGATTGACCTTCAACGCCGCCGTCAGAGCCGCCAGCATCGCCGCCCGGTTGCCGCTTTCGAACGCCCGCGCCGCGCCAAAGAGCAGATCGGGATCGTCGGGGACCTTCTCGCTGCCCTCGGTGAAGGCCTTGGCCGCCAGCGCAAAATCATGTTTCTCCAACGCGAGTTCGCCCCGGGCGAGGTACACGTCGCGCAAGGTCGGCGCCGCCTTTTGCGCCACCGCAAAGACGCGATCGAGCACATCCTTTGGATCCGCGCCCAGGGCGAGCGCCAGCCGGCCGAAGACCACCAGATTGACGGGATCGCGGTAGGCCCAACGGCGGCGCGACACCAGTTCGGCGATTTCCTGCGAGAGCGCCCGCACCCGGTCCTGGTCCCCGAGAGCTTGACCCAACTCCCGGGCCGCCCAGCGCACCCGGATGCTCTGCACATCGTGCGACATCGCCCGGTCGAGCACGGCCAGTGCCTCGGTGTAACGCGACACCACCGTCAGCGCCTCGGCATGGACCAGCGACCAGCCCTCGCGCTCCTCTTTCGCATCCCCTCGCGCTTCCGCCGCCTTCAGCACGGCGGCATAGTCGCCCGTCCGCATCGCCTCACGGGCGCCCGCCAGATCCATGGCACCCAGTCGGCCCACACCGCAGAGGCAGACGACGAACCACCCCAGCCGCGCTGCCCAGCATCCCGCGTCAAGGAGTCGGTTCCCACCCATGCCCCAGCGTGTGTCGAGGCCTGCGGGTTTGCAAGCGACCGCACCGAAGATTCCGCGACATCCTGACGTCCCTTCTCCTCCTTCCGTTGGAGGTGGGGTCGCCGACCCCGCGGGGATGAACATCGCACCCCTAATCCGCACAGACCAGGCGGGACCGCAGGCCCCGTCGCGGCCTCAACGAGGCCGCCTCCATCGGAGCAAGCCGCCCAGTTCCGCCGCTACCGGGTGGGTCAGGGTTGTGACCAGCGCTTCTCCCTCGAAACCGTCGCTTCCCACTGAAACCCTTATGCCGTCGCTCCCACCACAGTTAAACCCCGCCTCCGCCTTTCCTTCCTTTCCCTGACTTCACCATGACCCTCACCCCCGGTTTGCTCCAGGAACTCCGCGACTTCGATACCGCACTGCTGGCCAACACCATTGGTTTGATCGATCCCACCCCCGCCCATGAGTACTACCTCAGCGGGGAGATCCAATCCGTCACCCCCACCCTCGGACCCAACGTGGGCGTGGTCTTCACGGCCGAACTCGATAGCTCCACCCCGGGCGGCACCGCCGACACCGAGCGCTATTGGAGTCAGCTGGACGCGATGGCCGCCTGCCCTCTGCCCATTATCTGGGTGGTCAAGGCCGTCGGTTCTCGTCCCGAACACGAATGCATGATCGGCGACGGCATGGCCAAGGTCCTCCGGTCCGTCGGCTGCGAGGCCCTGGTCTCCGACGGACGCGTGCGCGACGTCCCGGGCCTGCTTTCCACCCCGTTCGCCGCCTACTGCCGGGGCCGGGCGGTGCACCACGGGCCGCTTCGCTTCCGCGCCACCGACCTCCCCGTCGAAGTCGGCGGCCTCACGATCCACCCGGGTGACATCCTGCACGCCAACGCCGAGGGGGTGATCCGCATTCCCCACGCCTGCCTCGACCGACTCGCCGCCTACGCCGTGAAGATGCGCGCCTTCGAGCACGCCGCCCATGTGGTCTGGCGCCGCGAGGACCGTTCCCCGGCGGAAAAACGCGCGCACGTGCAGTCCTTGCTGGTCGAGTACGGTTTCACCGATTGCGTCAGCCGCGCCGCGCGCTAATCCGAGTCACGATCCTTTGACCCCAAAAGGCTTTCCGCCTTTCGCCACCTCCGGATGTAGAGGGAACGCGGAACGGGTTTCTGCCGTCGGAGCCCGGAGCTACCGCCCCACGATCCTCTCCATCATCCACCAAACGCCGAAGAGGGCGATGAGGAGCGACCCCGGCACGACGACCCAACGCCGGTAACGGTCGTCATCCCTAATCCAACAGGTCGCGACCCAGGCCAGCGCGATCACCGTGAGCTGGCCGCACTCGACCCCGACATTGAAGCCCAGCAGCCCGACGAGCAGCGACCCCGGCGGCAGCTGCATCTCGGCCAGCGCTCCGGCGAACCCCAGCCCGTGCACCAGGCCGAAGACGATCACGACCACCACCCGCCAAGGCGTGAAGGCAGGACGAAAGACGTTCTCCAGGGCCACCGCCGCAATGCTGCCCGCAATGATGGGCTCCACCACCGACGCCGGCACCGAAACCCACCCGAGGGTCGCCAGGCCCAGCGTGAGCGTATGGGCCACGGTGAACAACGTGACCTGCCAGAGCACCGCGCGACGCTCCCGGCTGAGTAAAAAGAGCCCGAGCACAAACAGGATGTGATCCAGCCCTTCCGGCACCACATGGACAAAGCCGGATTTGAGGAACTGTTGCAGCGTCACCCACGCGCCGTGCCGGTCCGCCCCCGGGGTGACACTACCCGCGCTCGCCTCAGTCGGCCGGCTCGCGGTCACCCCGGTCAGGTCGAGCAGGAAACTGGTCTCGCCGGGGAAAAGCACAGCGATACGTTCGAGCGTCTGGCCGTTGACGTCATTGAGAAAAAGGACGCTCAACTTGCCCGTCTCCAGCGCCTTGATCCGATATCCTTCCAAGCCGGCCGGCAGGCGGGTTCGCCACGATGCGGTGAGCATGACCGGATCGTCCGGCCCGGCCAACGCGGCTCCTCCATGGGTCGTGAACGCCACGGAAAACTCCGGGTTCAGCCGCCCCAGAGGTTCAAACCGAAACTCGACCGTCCGCTGAATGAACTCGATCGCCCGCGCCTGAAGCGCCTCCCGCGCTTTCGCGTCCAGCGCAGAAAACGTCCCGTGGAGCAGGTACGGCGCCTCCGCCGCGTTGGCCTCAAAACACCGCGGATCCACTTCGACGCGAATCACGGCGGAGCCGTCGGCGGAGAACGCCGTGCGGACAGGTACATCGGGCACGGGGTGGGCCACGGCGGTGAGGACCGCCCACGCCAGAGAAGCCAGGGCTGCGAGGTTCAATTTCAGCACGCGATGCACGCTGGGCGGAGCCGTCCCCGGACGCACGCCGATTTCTCGCACTCCGATCAGATCGGGTCTGAGCTTGCCCCCGGGAGCCAAAGCTGGTCTTGTCCCCACTCCCCGACACCCCGTCGGTTTGTGCAATCCCTCATGAAGACGTTCCTCACGCTCGTTGCCTCCCTCACCCTCGCCACCGGCATTGCTTATGCCGGCTGCGGCAAGAAGGACACCACCACTGGTATCCTCGAAAAGTACGACGCCACCGCCAAAGCCCTCGTGATCAAGGGCGCCGACGGCAAGTCGGTCAGCCTCACCCTCACCCCCGAATCCAAGGTCGCCAACGTGCAGGGCTTGGTCGGCAAACAGGTCAAGGTCATCAGCGAACACAAGAAGATCGACTCCGTCACGGCCGGCTCCTGAGCCATCCGTTTCGTCGGTCATCACTCTCCGCCCGCAGGTCCACCTGCGGGCTTTTTTGCGCCCGCTTCTCGCCGTAAAAGCATCGACACCTCTATCGTCATCGGCGGTCCTCGTACCGGGAGAGGTCCCCGTCCCCATGCCCCCTTTCGTCCGCCGTCTGTCCGCGGTTTCTCTCGCCCTCGCCTCGCTCGCCCGCGCCGACTTTCCCGCGCCGGCCAACTCCGGCGCGGCGCCGCACCTCACTCGCCCGGCGTTGTCCCCGGCGGAATCGCTGGCGGCGCTGCAGCTGCCGCCCGGTTTCCAGGCCACGCTGTTTGCCGCCGAACCGGAGGTCCAGAATCCGATCGCCATGGCGTGGGACGCCCGCGGGCAGCTGTGGGTCGCGGAAAACTACACCTACGCGGAACGCGCGCTGAAGTTCGACCTGCGGTTTCGCGACCGCATCGTCGTCCTTGCCGACGAGGGAGGCGACGGCCGTCACAGCGCGCGGCGGGTGTTCACCGAAGACCTCCAGCGGCTTTCCAGCGTGGAAGTCGGCCATGGCGGGGTCTGGGCGCTCTGTCCACCGCAGTTGCTCTTCATTCCGGATCGCAACGGCGACGCCGTGCCCGACGGTCCGGCCGAGGTCGTGCTCGACGGCTTCACCGTGCCGACCGAGAACTTCCACGGCTTTGCCAATGGTCTCCGCTTTGGACCGGATGGTTGGCTCTACGGTCGCTGCGGTGCCTCGGCCCCTGGTGAAGTCGGTCGTCCGGGCACACCCGCCTCCGACCGCATCCCCGTGCGCGGCACCCTCTGGCGCTACCACCCGGTGCGGCAGGTGGTGGAGGTGCTGAGTTCGGGCACCACCAATCCGTGGGGTCACGACTGGGACGAACGGGGCGAACTGTTTTTCATCAACACCGTCAACGGTCACCTCTGGCACGGGATCACCGGGGCCCACTACGTCCGCTCGCACACCCTCGACCCCAACCATCGCACCTACCGGCTGATCGACCAGCACGCCGACCACTGGCACTTCGACACCGCGCAGGACTGGACAAAGTCCCGCGACGGCGCCGCCAACTCTCTCGGTGGCGGTCACGCCCACGTCGGCCTGATGATTTACCTCGGCGACAACTGGCCCGCCGCCCACCGTGGCCGGCTCTACACGCTCAACTTCCACGGCCGCCGCGCCAACGAGGAGCGGCTTGAGCGCTCCGGCTCCGGTTTCGTCGGCCGACACGGGGCCGACCTCCTGATTTCCGGCGACCCCTGGTTCCGCGGGCAGGATCTCAGCCTGGGCCCCGATGGCGGGGTCTTCGTGCTCGACTGGTCTGACACCGGCGAGTGCCACAATGCCACCGGCGTCAACCGTCTGAGCGGACGTATCTATAAAATCACGTCGGGTTCGCCCTCGCCGGTCGCCCCCGATCTGGCCCTCGCCCGTCCCGCCGACCTCGTCGCCCTGCATGGCCACGCCAACGACTGGTGGGTCCGCCAGGCCCGTCTCCAGCTCGCCGGCCGCGTCGCCGCCGGGGCCGCACTCGGGGACGCCGTCCCGCTGCTCCGGGCCCGCGCCACGTTCCCGGAAAGCTCCGCCGTCGACCGGCTCCGCGCCCTGTGGACCCTGCAGGCCATGGGTGCGACCCACGAGGACTTCCTGCTCCCGTTTTTGCAGGACCCCGACGAAGCGGTCCGCACCTGGGCCGTGCGTCTGCTGACCGACGCCTGGCCGCTCGACACCGTGCTGAGCCAGCGCCCCGCCCCTGCCGCCACCGCGCCCGCCCCGTCTGGGACGGTGCTCGCGGCCCTCGTCCGTCTCGCCACGACGGATACCTCCGGCCTCGTGCGCCTCGCCCTCGCGTCCACCCTCCAGCGCCTCCCCGTCGCCCGGCGGCCCGAGCTGGCCCGGCCGCTGCTCGCTAGGGCCGAGGATGCCGTCGACCGCAACCTGCCTCTGCTGCTCTGGTACGGCCTCATTCCCCTCGCCGACCACGACGCCCCCGCCCTCGCCGCGCTCGCCGAAACTTGCGCGCTGCCGGTCACACGCCAGTTGATCGTGCGCCGCCTGGCGGAGGAGCTCGCGACCTCCCCGGGCGTGCTTGATCCCCTGCTTGCCGCCGCCCGCAACCAACCGGCCGCGTTCCAATCGGATGTACTCACCGGGCTCACCGAGGGCCTGCGCGGCTGGCGACGCGCGCCGAAACCCGCCACCTGGGACGCCTTCGCCGCCCCCCTCGCCTCAACGCCCGAGGCCGCGCGCGTCCGCGATCTCCACGTCGTGTTCGGCGATGGACGCGCCCTGGACGACGTCCGCGCGCTCGCCCTCGACCCACACGCCGAGCTTTCCGCCCGCCTCGCCGCCCTGCGCACGCTGATTGAGAACCGTCCGCCCGATCTCCGCCTGGTGTGTGAGCGCGTGCTGCGCGTGCGCTTCCTCAATACCGTCGCCGTGCGCGGTCTCGCGCAGTTCGACGACCCCGCTCTCGGCGAAAAAATCGCGCGCAGCTATTCCAGTTTCCACGCCTCCGAACGCCCCGCCATCCTCGAAACCCTCGTCGCCCGACCCGCCTTCGCCCGTGCGCTCCTCGCCGAGGTGGCCGCCGGCCGCATTCCTCGCGCCGACCTCACGCCCTTTCACGCCCGCCAGATCCGCAATCACCCCGACCCCGCCCTGCACACCGCGCTCACCGCCGCCTGGGGGGACCTCCGCGCGCCGGCGGCCGACAAGACCGCCTACATCGCGCGACTCAAATCCGAACTCAGCCCCGCCGTGCTCGCCCGCGCCGACCGATCGCGCGGCCGCGCCGTGTTCGAGCGCCTGTGCGCCGCCTGCCATACCCTGTACGGCAACGGCGGCACCCTCGGCCCCGATCTCACCGGATCCGGCCGCGACAACCTCGACTACCTCCTCGACAACATCGTCGACCCCGGTGCCGTCGTCACCGCCGACTTCCGCCTCAGCACCGTCCGCCTCCACGACGGCCGCGTCCTCAGCGGATTCATCGCCACCCAGACCCCGCGCACCCTCGGTGTCCGCACCCTGACCGAGCTTGTCACCCTCGAACGCAGCGACATCGCCGCCCTCGACACCTCCCCTCAGTCGATCATGCCCGAAGGCCTGCTCGAAGCCAACCCCCCGGACGAGGTGCGCGACCTGATCGCCTACCTCCAGCATCCCACTCAGGTCCCCCTGCCCTCGCGGTAGGGATAAACGCGCTTCGGTGCGGGTGCGGGTTGTGAGTTCGAAGCCCCCAAACAGTACACGCACGGGCGTTGTGGGGCGAGGGGCGTGCCCACGGCGTCGACGGAGCGACGCCCTCCAGGAGTGAATCGGTCCCTTCGAATCGAGGGGGCAGAGAAAAAGCCGGCGCGCCATGGGCGCGTCGCGGGCTCAACGAGCCCGCCTACACCATTTCGACCTTCACTCTTCGCCCTTCGAACCTCCCGCCCCGCGGGGCGGGTCCATTCGTCATTCGTCATTCGTCATTCGTCATTCCGCGCGCGCTTCGCGCGCGCGGCCTATTCTTCATCGCCGAAGCTCATGCCGAGCATGCGGCCGGTGTGCACGAGGTCGCCTTCGGGAGGCACGGTGCGGAGGCGGCCGATGGCCTGGGTGATGGGCACGGCGCGGGTGTCGGGCGGGACGTGCGCGACCATGTATCCATACTGCTCTTCTTTGATGAGCTGCACGGCCTTCGCCCCGAAGCGGGTGCAGAGGAGGCGGTCGAAGCAGGTGGGGCCGCCGCCGCGCTGGAGGTGGCCGAGCACGACGACGCGGGTCTCCTTGCCGGTGCGTCGCTGGATCTCCGCCGCCACCTGGCTGCCGATGCCGCCGAGGCGGGTCTCGCCGTCGGTGGGCGTGGCGCCCTGGGTGACAAAATCGCCGCCCCGCGGGCGTGCGCCCTCCGCCACGACCACGAGGGTGAACAGGCGTCCCATCTGCTCGCGCTCCGCGATCTTGCGGTTGATCGCCTCATAGGTGAACGGGATTTCGGGGATGAGGATGATGTCGCCGCCCCCGGCAATGCCCGCATGTGCCGCGATCCAGCCCGCGTAGCGTCCCATGACCTCGAGCACCATCACCCGGTTGTGGCTGGCCGCCGTGGTGTGCAGGCGGTCGAGCGCGTCCGTCGCGCACGCCACGGCGGAGTCAAAGCCGAAGGTGAACACCGTCGCCTCCAGGTCGTTGTCGATCGTCTTCGGCACCCCGACGAGCGGGATGCCGTGCTCATACAGCTGCTGGGCGATCGACAGAGACCCATCTCCGCCCACGCAGACCAGGGCACGCAGGCCGAGGAGAATGAAGTTTCGTTTGGCCTGATCGAGGATCTCTTCCGGCACACGCGCCGCCTGCCCATGCCCCACTTTCGCCGTGAACCGTCCGCGGTTGGTGGTGCCCAGCACAGTGCCACCCGCAGTCAGCAACGCGCCCATTTCGCGGTGATCCAGCCGGGTGCAGGACACCGGCTCGAGCAAGCCTTCGAACCCGTGGTTGATGCCGTACGTTTCCCAACCCAAGCGGGTGGCCGACTTCACCACCGCGCGAATCACCGCATTGAGACCGGGACAATCGCCGCCCCCGGTCAGGATACCAATCCGAGTTTGCGCCATGGCCTAGGCCTATACCTAAAGTCACACGGGGACAAGGTTTTGCTAAGTCGGCGAGGTTCAGTGAGGTCACACTCTACGCCGTCGCGCCCACGCAGCCCTTTGAGCCGCGATCCAAGGTCGGCGTCGGCAGGGGGCAGGGCATTCGCCTTCGGCGAGTCAGCCGGGCAATAGGCGGGCCAAAGGCCCGTCGCGGTCTCGTCGACGCCACCTCCAACGGAGGACACGGCGCGATCTGGTTGGAGGTGGGGTCGCCGACCCGCGGGGATTGGCAACGCGCCGAGAAACGGGACAATGAAGGCAGGACTGGGTACTTGGTGAAGGCAGATATGAGGGATTGCCCTTAGTCCATCACCCCGTTCCACTGAACCTCCTGTCAGTCGTTTTCAACCCCTCCCCTCCATGAGCAAACTCCTTGGCATTGTCCTGATCGCAGTCGGTGGCTACCTCTTTTATGTCGGCTGGCAACGCAAGGAGTCGCTCGCGGGCGGCGCCGCGGAACTGACCTCCAAGGTCGCCAACAAAGTGGACGGGGGCGCCCGGGTGCCCGAACACATGATGTACCTCGTGGGCGGCGGCGTGCTCGCCCTCGTGGGAGCGGGTCTGGCGCTCAAGCGGTCGTCCAGCTGACGGACGAATCGCCCGCGCGGTGGATACGGTTCATCCGATCGCCGCATTTTTTGCTCCATGCTCAATCTGTTCTCATTCAACCGATTGAGCGACCCTTCGAGCAGGGCAAAACGGAAGCGGACAAAACCGGGGGTTGACACCGTCACGCACGACCGTCTAACCACTGCCCCGATTTCATGAACCTGCGGTCCTCGACGATTCTTGCCAGCGCCCTCGCCCACGTGTCCTCCGTGGTCGTATCCGTTACTCGCGCACCGCGGGGGACCTGAAATCGCCAAGACGATTTTTCGCCCCCTCCGGTGCCAACCGGAGGGGGTTTTTTGTTTCCCCCCAGCCGGTCGGCCCAGAGGGGGCGGTTCAACACCACCGCTCCCATGACCACCGCCCATCCCGACCTGACCGTCACCGCCATTCGCGCCGCGTCGCTGCCCTTCCTCGACGCCGCGCTTTACTTCACCAGCGCGCACGACCTGCTCGTGCTGAACCCGAATCCCGACCTCGCTTCGGAGCTTCGCCGGTCCGATCTGGATGAAGCGTACCTGCTGGAGCTGCCATGAGCGCACCCGGCCTGATACCGTCCACGGGCGTCTTTCGTTTCGCCGCCCGCACGCGTCACCTGCAGCCGAGCGCGATCCGGGAGATCCTCAAGGTGGCGGAGTCACCGGAGGTGATCTCCTTCGCCGGCGGACTGCCCGCCCCGGATCTCTTCCCAGTGACGGAAATCGCGGAAGCCGCCGCCGCGGTGCTCCGGGAGGCCGGTCCGGCCGCTCTGCAGTACGGCGTGAGCGAAGGCCACCCGGTGCTGCGCGAGTGGATCGTCGGCCACCTCGCCCGCACGCTCGGACTCGCATGTCGCACCGATCAGGTGCTGGTCGTGCAGGGCTCGCAGCAGGGGCTCGACCTCGTGGCCAAGGTGCTGATCGACCCGGGTGACCTCATCCTGACGGAGAACCCGGCCTACCTCGGCGCGCTGCAGGCTTTCCGCGCCTACGAAGCGCAGGTCGTCGGGCTGGAGAGCGACGCCGAAGGCCTCCTGCCGGAGGCACTCGAGCACTGGCTGCGCACGCAATCGGTCCGTCCCAAGTTGCTCTACCTCACCCCCAACTTCCAGAACCCCACCGGCACCTGTCTGGCGGCGGAACGCCGCCGGGCCGTCGTCGCCCTCGCCGCTCAGCACGGCCTTCCCGTGCTCGAGGATGATCCGTATGGGGCGCTCCGTTACTCCGGAGCACCGGCTCCGGCGCTCGCGACCCTGGCGGAGGCGGGCGGATGTCTCTACCTCGGCACCTTCAGCAAGGTGCTCGCGCCGGGTTTGCGGGTCGCGTGGCTGGTCACGCCGGACCGCGCGTTGCACGAAAAACTGGTCACGGCCAAACAGGCCGCCGACCTGCACACCTCCACGTTCACCCAGCGGGTGGTGACGGCGGCCGTGCGACCACCGGGGTTCCTCGACGCCCATGTCGGCCGGCTGATTGCGACGTATCGCCAGCGACGTGACGCCATGATCGCCGCGCTGGAGCGGCACTTCCCCTCCGGCTGCACCTGGACGCGCCCGGACGGCGGCCTCTTCCTCTGGGTCACCGTGCCGCCGTCCCTCGACACCCAGTCCCTCCTGCCCGCGGCCCTCGCCGCCGGGGTGGCCTACGTGCCGGGCGCGCCCTTCTGGGTCGACCGCCCGGTGCACAACACCCTCCGACTCAATTTCAGTCACGCCACGCCCGAACGCATTGAGACCGGCATCCGCCGACTCGGCGCCGTGCTGCACGCCGCGCTCGGGTGAGCGCGGGTGCGGCGTTCAGCAAGCGGATCGGTCGGATCCGACCGATCCGTGGGCTCAGGCGTAACTTCCGCCTGCGCTGATCCCGAGATCCTTGCGGCGCTGCGCGCGCTCGCGGGCGGCGGCGGCGGCGTAACCGCTGCGGCGATGTGCCACGAGCGGATCGAGCGGCAGCTGCTTGCTCTTGCGCCACGCCTTGAGCGCCGGGCCGACGTCGGCAAAAAAGGCCTTCTTCAGTTCGAGTTCGGCCGAGACCACATCGTGCGCCTGCTGGGCGCGACGCAGCGCGTCATGGTCGACCAGCGCCGCCTTCGCGAACAGTTCCTGCGCCATCATCACCGTCTGCAACGTCGCCTCGATCTTCGGCTTTTCGTTGTGGGACTGGTCGATCATGTACGCGATCTTCGGCGCCGCGCCGCGCTCGGCGGTGAAGCTGTGGATCTCGTGGAAAATGCGAAACACCTGGTAGGGATCGATCGAGCCGAGGGTCAGATCGTCGTCGGCGTAGCGACGGTCATTGAAGTGGAATCCACCGAGCATGTCCTCATCGAGGAGGAAGGCAACGATCTGCTCGATGTTCTGCCCCGAGTAGTGGTGTCCGGTATCCACCAGCACCTTCGCGCGCGGCCCCGCCTTCTTCGACAGCACATAAGCCATGCCCCAGTCGGCGATGTCGGTCGCATAAAACGCCGGTTCAAACGGCTTGTACTCCACCAGCATGGTCTGCCCCGGGGCCAGCCGCTTGTGCAGCGCCTTCAACGCCTCCTCAAAACGCTGTTTGCGGGCGCGGATGCTCTCCTGGCCCGGATAGTTGGTGCCATCGGCGAACCAGAGCGACAGGTACTCGCTGCCGACGGCCTTGCCGATGGCGACGGAGTCGTAGCAATGCTGGAGGGCGCGGGCGCGCACGGTCTCGTCCGCGTGACTGAACGAGCCCCACTTGTAGTCCTGGTCCTGGAAAAGATTCGGGTTGATCGAACCAATGCGGGTCCCCTTCTCCGCCGCCAGTTTGGCGACCGCCTTGGGGTCCTCGCCCGGCTTGAAGTCCCAGAGCACATGCACCGCCACGGTCGGACAGCACCCGGTCAACGCGTGCACATGCCCGGCGTCCGCCAGCTTGTCACCCATGTCGATGGCCGCGGCGTCCTGCAGGAACTTGCCGAACCGGGTGCCGGTGTCGGCAAAGCCCCAGGAAGGGACCTCAATGGCAAAACCATCAAGGACAGGAAGGAGCCGGGAGATCACGGAAGAGGCAGCGGAAGCCATGGGAGGAAGAAGTGCGAAGAGTGAAGGGCGAAAGCGGAACCGGGGAAAGGGGGAAAAAATCGGACTGATCGGTCGGGGTGAACCTTCACCCCTCCGCGACCACCGGGGGAGGGGCGAAGCGGAGGGAGAGCCAGCCGTAGGCGGCGAGGGCGAGGCAGACGGCGATGAACCAGTTGCCGTAGCGCACATAAACACTGTTTTGGCCGATCCAGCGAAAATCGCGCGTGACGTCAACGGCCCGCACGCCGCGGAAATAGATGCCCTTGTCGGGGTCCGTCATGACCGCGCGAGCGGCGCCGAACTCGTCGATCCAGCCGCTCCAGCCGCCGTTGCCCGCGCGGAGCACCGGCCGCCGGGTCTCGATCGCCCGGAGCACGCTGTGGGCAGCGTGCTGATACGCCGCGCCGCCCTCGCCGAACCAGCCGTTGTTCGTCAGCACCACGAGCACGTCCGCCCCGCTGCGCACACTGTCGCGGGCCAGCCCGGGAAACGTGTCCTCATAACAAATCAGCGGTCCGAGCGAAACCGGCGTGTCCTTGAGCGCGAGGAGCAGCGGCGCGGGGTTGTCCCCGGCCCGGAAGTCCCCGCCCACCGGCACGATCTTCTCCAGCCAGCCGAGAATGGGACGGAAAGGCACGTATTCACCAAAGGGCACCAGGTGACGTTTGGCGTACGATTCGGGCTGAACCCCGCGCACGGGATCGACGAGGAAGGCGCCATTGATCCAGGCCTCATCGGGCTGCCCCGCCCGGTCCACCGCCACGGATCCCAGCAGCAGGGGCGCCTTGGCCCGGGCGACCAGGGCTTCGGTCCACTCCCGCATCTTCGGTTCGTCGCGCACCGCCCACGGCGTCGACGCCTCCGGCCACAGGATTAGGTTCGGACGCATCGCGCCGGCCTGCAGCGTGTACTTTTCGAGCACGGCGAGGATCTCGGGGCCCTGCGCAGGATCCCACTTCACGGTCTGCGGAATGTACGGCTGGACAAACGCCACCTTGCCCAGCCCGACGGCGAACCGGGCCCGGTTGAAGGTCTCCTGCACATGGATGCTCAGGCAGACCACGAGCAGGAACATGCAGGCGAAAAATTCCTGGCTACGACGCTGCAAGCCCTTCTTCCCCTCGCAAAGCAGCCGGTGCGCGTAGGCGGCGAAGCCGAGGTTCATCGCGATGAGCACAAACGAGACGCCCCCGGAGCCGGTGAACGCCGCGATCTGCAGCACGCTCAGGCGCTGCCACTGACTCGCCGCGAGCGGCAGCCAGGGAAACCCCGAAAGCAGCCAGGTGCGCAGCCATTCGTTCACCACCCAGAGGGCGGCGAGACCGAAGATGCCGGCGATGCGGGTCAGCGTCGGCCGCCCCAGCAACCGCGGCATGACCCAGTGGGCGGCGAGGAACCAGGAGCCAACCCAGACCCCGGTGAACGGTCCGAGCAGGAACAGTCCGGCCCAGGTGACATGGTGGAGCCACGAAAGAATGATCGTCCAGGCCAGCGCGTGCGCCCCCAGCACCACCCAGGCGTACCGCTTGAACGACGGACGACGGTAGGCCCAGAACAAGGCGGGCGCGGCAAACACATAGGCGGCCTCCGCCATCTTGAAGGGCGGGAAACACACCACGCTCAGCACCACCGTGGCGACAAAGACCGCGAGGGCACCGAGCGGGTCGGCGTGACGCCGCCACCAGGACGGCTGCTCGTCGTACGGATTCCCGGCCAGGAGTTCGGCGTTGTTCATGCCCGGACAGTCGCGAGCGATTCCCCGCCCCTACCGGCGCGGGGAACGCGGATCATCATTGGCCGTGACAATTCTTGAACTTCTTGCCGCTGCCGCACGGACACGGGTCGTTGCGACCCACCTTGGGCAGTTCGCGCCGGATCGTGACCTTGGGCAGCTGCACTTCCTTCTCCGCCGGCGCTTCCGCGGGAGCGGAGGGTACGCTGCTCGAGGTGACCGTGGTCGAAATCTGCGGACGCGGCAGCGCCCCCGCCGGGCCCGCCGGCGCCGCCGTGGACGGTCCGACCGCCTTGGCGCTGCGGCTGAGGATCGCGAGCATGTTCTCGAACGCGCTCAGATTGGAGGCGCTGCGGAACAGGCCGGTGCAGATCTGCAGCCGCACGTTCTGCATCAGCTCCTCGAAGTATTTGTAGGCCTCGCCCTTGTATTCGACCAGCGGATCCTTCTGGCCGTAGCTGCGCAGGCCGATCGAGCGGCGCAGCTCCTCCATCTCGGTCAGGTGCTCCTGCCAGTGGTGGTCGATCGCATTGATCACGATGTACCGCTCAATCGAACCGAGGGCCTCGGGGATCTCGACCGATTCCTTCACGGCATAAGCGGCGCGGACCTTGTCGACCACGACCTTGGCGAGGGCGTTGATGTCGTTGCCGGTCAGCTCGTCCAGCTTCAGTCCAATCGGGAACGTGGCGTTGGCCCAGCCGAGGAATCCCTCGAGCAGGGTCTGGGTCGCCCCGGATTTCTCGCCCACGCCCGCGGCTTCGAGGCGGTTCGCGACCTCCTCCTCCACCTGCTCAAAAATGATGTCCTTCGGCCGGTCCGCGTGGATCGTGCCGTTGCGGATGCCGTAGATGACCTCGCGCTGCTGGTTGAGCACGTCGTCGTACTGCAGCAGGCGCTTGCGCTGCGCGTAATTCTGCTGCTCGACCTTTTTCTGCGCGCTCTCGATCGAGCGGTTGAGCCAGGGATGCTCGAGCTCCTCGCCCTCCTTCATCGAACCCTCCATCAGGCGCGAAGCGAGGTTGCCCTGGAGGAAGAGCCGCATCAGGTCGTCCTCGAGCGAAAGGAAGAACTTGGTCAGACCGGGGTCGCCCTGCCGCGAGCAACGGCCGCGCAGCTGGCGGTCGATGCGCCGGGACTCATGCCGCTCGGTGCCGATGACGTAAAGGCCGCCGAGTTCGCGCACGCCCTCGCCCAGTTTGATGTCGGTGCCGCGGCCCGCCATGTTGGTCGCGATCGTGACCGCGCCGCGCTGGCCGGCCCGGGTGACAATCTCGGCCTCCTGCTGGTGGTACTTCGCGTTCAGCACGGCGTGGATCACGCCCGCGCGCTTGAGCATGCGGGAGAGCACCTCGGAGGACTCGACCGATACGGTGCCGACAAGCACGGGCTGCCCGCGCTTGTTCGCCGCTTCGATCTCGCGCACCGCCGCGGCATACTTGTCGCGCCGCGTCTTGAAGATGGAATCGTTGCGGTCGACACGGATACACGGCTTGTTCGTCGGAATCACCTGCACCGCGAGGCGGTAGATGTCGTTGAACTCGGTCGCCTCGGTCTCGGCCGTGCCGGTCATGCCGGACAGCTTTTCGTAGAGACGGAAATAATTCTGAATCGTGATCGTCGCGTAGGTGCGGGTTTCCCGCTCGATCGTGACGTTTTCCTTCGCCTCGACCGCCTGGTGCAGGCCGTCGGACCAGCGCCGACCCGGCATGACGCGGCCCGTGTTTTCGTCGACGATGAGGACCTTGCCGTCCTGGACCACGTACTCGACATCCCGCTCATAGAGCGAGTAGGCGCGCAGCAGCTGCGAGATCGTATGAATCTCCTCGGAGACATCGCCATAACGCTGCTGGGCGGCGAGTTTCCGCTCCTCCCGCTGTTCGGGCGTGAGCGAGGTGTCGCGATCGATCTCGCTGAACTCCGTCGCCAGGTCGGGCAGCACGAAGGCATCCGGATTGTCCGGCCGCAGCCGGCGGCGGCCCAGTTCGCTCAGGTCGGCCTGGTGCTGACGCTCGTCGATCGAGTAGTAGAGCTCCTCCTTCAGGCGATAGAGCTCCTCCTTTTGCAGGTCGGAATTGAGTTCGGTCTCCACCTTGTCGAGCAGCTTGCGCCACTCGGGATTTTCCTGGAGACGCAGCAGCTTCTTGTTCTTCGGATGCCCCACCTTCACCTGCAGCATCTTGCGGGCGGCAGCCTGTTTGTCGTCGTTGGAGACGTTGGGGCGGTTGAGGATTTCCTCGGCATCGGCGACGAACCGGTTGACCAGTCGCAGCTGCTCGGAGACCAGACGCTCGACCGGGGGCTTGATCCGCGTGAAAGGCTGCTCGCGTTCGATTGGGGCCGGACCGGAAATGATGAGGGGCGTGCGCGCCTCGTCGACGAGGATGGAGTCGATTTCGTCGACGATGCAGTACCAGTAATCCCGCTGCACCTGGTCCTCTTTGCGGGTCGCCATGCCGTTGTCGCGCAGGTAGTCGAAGCCGAATTCCGAAGCGGTGCCATAGGTGATGTCGCGCCCATACATCTCGCGGCGCTCATCCGAGGGCATTTGTTGCTGGATACAACCGACGGTCAGGCCGAGGAACCGGTAAAGGTGGCCCATCCACTCGGAGTCGCGGCGCGCCAGGTAGTCGTTGACCGTGACCAGCTGGGAATTGCGCGAGGTGAGGGCGTTGAGGTAGAGCGGCAGCGTGGCGACGAGGGTCTTGCCTTCGCCGGTGGCCATTTCCGAGATCTTGCCCTGGTGCAGCGCGATGCCACCGATCAGCTGCACGTCGAAGTGGACCATGTCCCAGGTCAGCTCATGCTCGCAGACCAGGATCTTGCGACCGACCATGCGCCGCGCCGCGTTCTTCACCGTGGCAAACGCCTCCGGCAGGATCTGGTCGAGGGTTTCTCCCGCCTTCACGCGGGCACGGAACTCCACGGTCTTGGCCGCCAGCTGCTCGTCGGTCAGCGCCTGGTAGGACAACTCGTGTTCATTGATGCGCGCGACCACAGGCCGGGCCGATTCCAGAAACTTCCGATAATGCCGGCCGGAAAAACGTTTGAGGAGAAACGATAACATGAAGAGGCGGGAACCTAGGCAGGCGACGGAAGTTGGCAAACGACAAATGCCAAAGGCGGAGGGCGCGGTTCCGTTTCGGTGGAGGGCGCCGCTCCGTCAACGCCGACGGCGCTCAGAGCTGCGTGCGGAAGTAGGCGATGGTATGCTGCAGGCCCTGCTCGAGGGAAACCTTAGGCTCCCAACCCAACACTTTGCGCGCCAGGGTGATATCTGGCTGGCGTTGCTTGGGGTCATCGGAGGGCAGCGGGCGATGGACGATCTTGGATTTGCCGCCGACGAGTTTGAGCGTGAGCTCAGCCAGCTCGCGCATGGTAAACTCCCCGGGGTTCCCAATATTAACCGGTCCAACGGTTTCCGTCTGCGCCATGAGCCGAAGAAAGCCTTCGATCAGATCGGACACATAACAGAACGACCGGGTCTGGGTGCCATCGCCATACAGCGTGATGTCCTCGCCGCGGAGAGCCTGGACGATAAAGTTTGAAACCACCCGGCCATCATTCGGATGCATGCGCGGGCCGTAGGTGTTGAAGATCCGGACAACCCGGATATCGACCTTGTTTTCGCGGTGGTAATCGAAGAAGAGGGTCTCCGCACAGCGTTTGCCCTCGTCGTAGCAGGAACGGCGGCCGATCGGGTTGACGTGACCCCAGTACGACTCGGGCTGCGGATGGACATGCGGATCGCCGTACACCTCGCTCGTGCTGGCTTGAAAGACGCGCGCCTTGACCCGTTTTGCCAACCCCAGGCAGTTGATGGCACCCATGACGGACGTCTTGGTCGTCTTGATGGGGTTGAACTGGTAGTGCGGAGGCGAGGCGGGGCAGGCCAGATTGTAAATCTGATCCACCTCGAACTTGAAGGGATCGATGACGTCGTGCCGTACCAGCTCGAATCCGGGGTGATTCAGGAGGTGCGCAATGTTGGTCTTCCGTCCGGTGAAGAAATTATCGAGGCAAATGACTTCATGCCCCTCCGCCAGCAACCGATCACAAAGATGGGAACCCAGAAACCCGGCGCCGCCGGTGACCAAGATACGCATGGGAGAGGCAACCTGCCGGGGCCTCAGGTTCATTTCCAGCAAAAGTCCGCCCGGGTGGAAAAAAAGACGTCTCAGCCTGACGGCGCCGCGGTTGAACGCGCCGAGCTTGATCCACCCGCACTTCTTTGGTCAACGTAGACCCTTCATGCATAAGACGTCGGACATCAATGTCGTCGAGACGCGGGAACTCCCCTCCCCCGCCCGGCTCATCCAAAGCCTTCCCAAGACGGACGCCCATGGCGCGTTCATCACCCGCGCGCGGGAGGAGATCCACCGGCTGATTTTCACGGACGACAAACGCTTCCTTCTGATCATCGGTCCGTGTTCGATCCATGACACCGACGCCGGTCGAGAGTACGCGCAGCGCCTCGCCGCCCTCGCCCAGTCCGTCTCCGACCGCATCATGATCGTCATGCGGGTGTACTTCGAAAAACCCCGCACCACCGTCGGCTGGAAAGGTCTGATCATGGACCCCCATCTCGATGGTACTCATGATATTGCGGCCGGCCTGCGCCTGGGACGAACCTTCCTGCGCGATGTGCTCGATCTGGGCCTGCCGACGGCGACCGAGTTCCTAGATCCCATCACTCCGCAATACGTGGCCGACCTGGTCTGCTGGGGCGCGATCGGCGCCCGCACCACCGAGTCCCAGACGCATCGGCAAATGGCCTCGGGTCTCTCCATGCCCCTGGGCTTCAAGAATGGCACCGATGGTTCCATCCAGACGGCCATCAACGCGATCAAGGCGGCGTCGCATCCCCAGACCTTCCTTGGCATCAACCTCGAAGGCGCCGCCTCCGCCGTGGTCACCCGCGGCAATCCGGCCTGTCATGTGGTGCTGCGTGGCGGGGCGTCCGGACCGAACTACTCCGCCGCCCACATCGCCCAGACCGAGGGCATCCTCGCCAAGGCGGGTCTACCGAAGTCGATCCTGGTCGACTGTTCCCACGACAATTCCTCCAAGCAACCCGACCGCCAGCCGGACGTGATGAGGGTGCTGCTCGATCAGATCCGCGCGGGCAATACCTCGATCATGGGCGCCATGGTGGAGAGCAATCTGGGAGGCGGCAGCCAGGCGTTTCCGCAGCCCAAGGCATCGTTGCGCTACGGGGTGAGCATCACCGATGGTTGCATCGACTGGCCCACGACGGAGGCCATGGTGAAAGAAATTCACACCGCCCTCGCCCCCCGGTTTGCCTAATTCCACGTCGAAAAGCACAATTTGTGCGTGTCGCCGGCCCCGGCTTCGTGGTTAACTTCTTCCTCTCGTTCCTATGAAAACTCCCATTCGCGTCGCAGTCACCGGTGCAGCCGGCCAGATCGGCTATTCTCTGCTCTTCCGCATCGCCTCGGGCGCCATGTTTGGCCCGGAGCAACCCGTCATCCTCCAGTTGATTGAAGCTCCGATCGAGAAGGCCATGAAGGCCCTCGAAGGCGTGGTCATGGAGCTGGACGACTGCGCGTTCCCGCTGCTCAAGGGCACGGTCATGACGGACGACGCCAACGTGGGCTTCAAGGACGCCAACTGGTGCTTGCTCGTGGGTGCGAAACCCCGCGGCCCGGGCATGGAACGCGCCGATCTGCTGAAGGACAACGGCCGGATTTTCATCGGCCAGGGCAAGGTCATCGACGCCGTGGCGGCGGACAACGCCCGGGTGGCCGTCGTCGGCAATCCCGCCAACACCAATTGCATGATCGCCGCCAGCCAGGCCAAGCGTCTGCCGGCCGATCGTTTCACCGCCATGGTGCGGCTCGACCAAAACCGCGCTCAATCCCAGCTGGCCAAGAAGGCCGGGGTCGATCTGACGGCGGTGAAGGACATCTTCATCTACGGCAACCACAGCCCGACCATGTTCCCGGCGTTCGCCCATGCCACGATCGGTGGCAAACCGGCCACGTCGGTCATCACCGACTCGGTCTGGCTGCAGGGTCCGTTCTGCGAGACGGTCGGCAAACGCGGCGCCGCCATCATCGCCGCGCGTGGCGCCTCCTCCGCCGCCTCGGCCGCCAACGCCCTTGTCGATCACGTGCGCAGCCTGGTCACCCCCGGCGCCATCCACTCTGTCGCCGTCAAGTCCAATGGCGCCTATGGCTTCGACGCCAATGTCTGGGCCGGTATGCCCGTTCGCACCACGACGCCGGGCAGCTACGAAGTGATCCAAGGCTACGCCATGGACGACTTCGCCAAGTCCAAGATCGCCGCCACCAACAAGGAACTGGTGGACGAACGCGCCATGGTGGCCGAGATGATCGCCTGATCCTCGTCGACCTCTCTCGTCCTGCTTTCTCGGCGGCCCGCACGGGCCGCCTTTTTTGTATCCATCGCGCTCGATCCTAGCGACCGCAACCAGCCAAAGTTGCTGATTTCTATACGGTTAATGACGGGCTAGATGCATTTGCCTTGCCCAAAGCAAGGCGAATACGGGAGCTTATTTGCTCCAGCATATCCGTGGATTCGGCCACCCACTTGCCAATTCGCGGGCAGCCTTCGCGCTGCTTCCGTACGCCGTCTCCTCATGAAATTGCGCTCTTGGTTGGGTGTCCTTGCCGTCCTGATTCTCGTTCTCTTGCTCGCGCCGCTCTGGCTCGACACGCCCGCTCCGCGGTCCGCGTCGTCCGATCCGCTCGCCGGAACGACCCCGCCGGCTGCGCCTCCGCTTCCCGCGGAAGCAGTGGCCGTCGCTGCCGCACCCCTTCCCGACGCAACGGGCCTGCCGTCGAACTCCGCCCCGGCCGCTCGGATCACGGCGCCTGCCTGGCAGTTGACGTCCGCGACGGGCGGGGTGGCCCTCGAACCGTTGAGCACCGCTTTCCGGGTGCGTCAACTGCGCGGCGAGGTGCCGAAGGGTCGCTCCGCGGGCGTGACTCCGGTCACCGCGGGTTTTCTCGCCGCCTTGCAGTCAGGCGATGTTATTCCGCTGCCGTTGCTCGGGGGCGACAGCGCCATGGGACGAGTCCAGCTCGTGGCCCGCGGTGACGAACAGTGGATTCGTGTGGCCGGCGCCCTCGAGGGCGGCCGGGGCAGCTTCCAGCTCGCCGCCAATGGCAAAACGCAGGCCGCCCTCATCCAGCTGCCAGCCGAAGGTTTGGCCTACGAAATCGAAACGCTGCGCGACGGACAGACCTTGCTCGCCGAAAAACCGCTGTCCGCGGTTCTTTGTTTTTCCCTTCCCCGTCCCGACAACGAGCCCACCGTCGTGCCGGATCCGGACAGGTCGACGATCACCGCCACTCCACCCAGCCTCAGCAGCCGGCCGGACGCCGTGGCGGTCATCTACCTCGACTTCGACGGCGAGGTCGTGACCGATCCAGCCTGGAACAATGGCGTCACCATCAACGCCGCCGCCTCCCCGCTGACCGAGGCGGAAATGACCGAGGTCTGGAACCGGGTGAAGGAGGACTACGCCCCGTTCAATATCGACGTCACCACCCGGCTTTCGCGCTACACCTCCGCCCCGGTTGGACGGCGTACCCGCGTGATCATTACACCCACCAACACCGCCGCACCCGGCGCCGGGGGTGTCGCCTACCTCTACAGTTTCTCGCGCGCCGGGGACGGCCTTTATTCGGCCACGATTCCCGCGTGGGTGTTCAATTCCACGCCTCGCGCCATCGCCGAGGCGGTTTCGCACGAGGCGGGACACACGTTCGGCCTGCAGCACGACGGCCGGCTCTCACCGGTCGAAAGCTACTACCAGGGCCACGGCACGGGCGCGGTCGGCTGGGGCCCGATCATGGGCGCCACCTACACCCGCGAACTGAGCCAGTGGAGCAAGGGTGAATACGCCAACGCCAACCAGACCGAGGACGACATCGCGATCATCGCGGGCGACGCCAACGGCTTTGGCTTCGTCACCGACGAGGCCGGCGGCACCCGCACGTCCGCCGCGGTGCTGAACGCGCCGGGCGGCGTGGTCAACCAGGCGGGCATCATCACCCAGTCGAGCGACACGGATTTCTACACCTTCAACGTCGCCGCCGGGCGGGTCACACTCAACGCCACCCCGGCCACAGTCGGCGCCAATCTCGACCTCGCGTTGGAATTGCAGGACGCCGCGGGCCAGGTGGTGGCCACGTCGAATCCCGACCTCGCGATCGACGGTTCCATCTCCGTCAATGTGCCCGTCGGGACGTTCTTCCTGCGGGTGCGCGGCACGGGCCGGGGCGATGTGCTCGGCACAGGTTATACGGCTTACGGCAGTATCGGAGCCTACCGGGTGACCGGCTCGCTGCCCGGCACGACCCAGGCTCCGGTCATCACGAGCCCCACCGCGGTCGCGGCTGCCGTAGGGCAGCCCTTGTTCTACCAGCTGCTGGCTTCGGGCAACCCGACCAGCTACGCCATCACGTCCGGCACCCTGCCCGCCGGACTGACCTTCGACGCCGGGGCGGCGACGGTCACCGGCCAGCCCTTGTCCGCCGGGGTGTCGACCGTGGTCTTTACCGCCACCAACGCCATCGGCTCCGGCACGCGCTCCGTCACGTTCACGGTCGGGCCCGCTCTGACGCTGGAACAGGCGCTCGATGGCGCCGGCCTCGTCTGGACGACGACGGGAGGCGCGGCGTGGTTGCCGCAGAACGCGATCACCGACGATGGCAGCGACGCCGGACAAAGCGGTCTGATCGGCAACAGCCAAAGCTCTCGCGTCAGCACCACGGTGGCCGGTCCCGCCACCGTCACGTTCCGCTGGCGCGCGGACACCGAGGCGAATCGCGATATCGTGCGGCTCAAACTCGACGGCGTCGTGCAGGCCAGCCTGAGTGGCCGGACCGAGTGGGTGTCAGGCACGGTCAATGTATCTGCAGGAAACCATACACTGGAGTGGGACTACACCAAGGATGCGAGTGTGAGCGAAGGTGCCGACGCCGTCTGGTTGGACCGGGTTGCGGTCGGGCCTCCGCTACCGCCGGTGGTGACCAGCCGCGCAACCGCGGCCGGCACGGTGGGCATTCCTTTCACCTACCAGCTCGTTGCCAACAACTCCCCCTCGAGCTACCAGGTGATTCTCGGCACCCTTCCCGCAGGGCTGACCCTGGACACGGCCACGGGCGCCATCACCGGCACGCCCACCACGCCGCAGACCACCGTGGTCACCCTTGGCGCCACCAGCTCGGTGGGTACCGGCACGCTCGCCGTCACGTTTTCTATCTCCGAGAGCAACCTGGCCCTCGCCGTCGCCCTGGATACGCCCGGTCGAACCTGGACGACCAGCGCCACCACCGGATGGCTCGGGCAAACCGAGGTCACCTACGACGGCGTGGACGCCGCCCGCAGCCGCGTCATCGGGGATCGCCTGACCACCACCATGGAGACGATTGTGGCCGGTCCCGCCGTGCTCTCGTTCCGCTGGAAGGTCGACAGTGAGGAGAGCTACGACTTTCTCACGGTGCGCGACAACGGGGCCGTCGTCGCGGCCATTTCCGGCCTGAAAGACTGGTCCGAGCGTTCGATCAATCTGGCCGCCGGGAACCACACGATCCGCTGGAGCTACGAGAAGGACATCGTGCGCTCCGTCGGCGCCGACGCCGGCTGGGTCGACCAGGTCACGGTCACCGCCTCGACCTCGCGGGTGCTGGCTCTGTCCGGCGATCTGGCGTTCGGCGAGGTCGCCGTCGGTTCATCCGCCACCCGCACCCTCACCCTGACCAATCTGGGCAACAGTACGCTCAACGTCACGGGCATCACCTACCCGGCCGGCTTCTCCGGCAACGCTGCTGGGCAGCTTCCACCCGGCGCCAGCGGCACGGTCACGGTGACCTTCCGGCCGACCACGCTCACTGCCTACGCAGGCGTGGCGACCGTCGCCTCGGACGCCACCAGCGGCGCCTCGACCCGCAGTCTCAGTGGCATCGGGGTGACGCCGGCACCGGTCAACGACCGGCTGAATTTCGCGGTCAACCTGCTGGGCACCTCGCTGACGGCCACCGCCAACAGCTCCAGTGCGACCCGCGAAACCGGCGAACCGGACCACGCCGGTCTGCCCGGCGGATCGTCCGTCTGGTGGCGCTGGACGGCCAACACCACGGGCCCGGTCGCGATCAACACGATCGGCAGCAATTTCGACACGCTGCTCGCGGTCTACACCGGCGCCGCATTCGGCTCGCTCGTCTCCGTCGCCTCCAATGATGAGGACGGCGGTTCGGGCACCAGTTCACTCGTCTTCAACGCCGTCGCCGGCACGGCCTACCTGATCGCGGTGGACGGGTTCTTCGGCGACGCCGGCGACATCGTGCTGAATCTGGCCACGGTTCCTGAAGCGCCCAATGACCGCTTCAGCTCGGCCACGGTGCTGACGGGCACCACGGCCCAATCGATCAGTTCCAATGCCATCGCCTCGCGCGAGACCGACGAGCCCAATCACGGCGGCCAGTTCTTCGGTCGCTCACTCTGGTGGACCTGGACCGCGCCGTCGAACGGCCGGCTCCTGATCAACACCAATGGCAGCTCGTTTGACACGCTCCTCGCGATTTACACCGGCCCGTTGGTGTCCTCGTTGACTCCCATCGCCAGCGACGACCAAAGCGGGCATGGCAACGCCAGCGCACTCTCGATCGCCGTGCAAAGCGGCACCACCTACCGGATCGCGGTTGACAGCAAGGGCGTCGTCTCCGGCACCGTGGTGTTGAATTTGCAGCTGGTCACACCGCCGACCAACGACGGGTTCTCCGGCGCCACCCTGCTTTCCGGCAACTCCGTGCGGGTCACGGGCACGACGCTCGGCGCCACTCGCGAAACCGGGGAACCGCTGCACGCCGGGGTCAACGGCGGCAGCTCGATCTGGTGGAAATGGACCTCTCCGGATCTCGCGCGGGTGACGGTATCCACGGAAGGCAGTTCATTCGATACCACCCTCGCCATCTACGCGGGTACGAGTGTCACCAACCTCGTTTCCCTGGGCTCCAACGACGACGAGACGGTGGTGCAGACATCCAGCCGCGTCGACTTCACAGCCACCGGCGGCACCACCTATTGGATTGCCCTCGATGGCTACGAAGGCGCCTCCGGCAGTTTCCGACTGGCCCTGGACGCCATCCCTCCGCCGGTGAACGACGCGTTCGCCGCGGCCAGCGAGCTGACGGGACTGTCGGTCCAGTCGGGTGGTTCAAACGCCGGTGCCACCAAGGAGCCCGGCGAGCCCAACCATGCGGCCTGGACGGGCGGCACCTCAGTCTGGTGGAAATGGACGGCACCGTCCGCGACCCGGGTCGCGATTTCCACCGCCGGGAGTAACTTCGACACGTTGCTGGCGGTGTACACGGGTACGAGTGTCGGCGGCCTGACCACCGTGGCGTTCAATGACGAGGACGGTCCGATCGGCGTCGATACGAGCGCGGTCGCCTTCGACGCGGTCGGGGGCACGACGTACTGGATCGCCGTCGACGGCTTCGGCGCTGCGACCGGCTTGATCAATCTTTCGCTGTCCGGCGTGGCCTTGCTCGCGCCCAGCATCACGGCCCAGCCTGCTCCCTTCACCGCCGCCACCGGTGAAAACGCGGTCTTCACGGTTGCCGTCTCGGGCACCACGCCGTTCACGTTCCAATGGCGGAAGGACGGCGTCAATTTGCCCGGCGCCGTCTCCGCCACGCTCGCCTTTGTCAATGTGCAGCCGGCTCAGGCGGGCGCTTACTCGGTGGTGGTGACCAACGCCATCGGCAGTGTCACCAGTTCCGCGGCCACCTTGACCGTGACTGCAGCGGCCACCGCGCCGGTCATCACCACCCAGCCGCTCAACCAGACGGTGGTGGCAGGTCAATCGGCGACGTTCACCGTGGTGGCCAGCGGCACGGCGCCGTTGAGTTACCAGTGGAGCAAGGGAGGCGTCACTCTGCCCGGCGCGACATCGGCCAGCCTGGTCTTGCCCTCCACCCAGGCGTCTGACGCAGGCAGCTACACGGTCGTCGTCACCAACGCCGCCGGCAGCGTCACCAGCTCCGCCGCCGTCCTGACCGTGAACCCGGCGGTGGTCGCCCCGACGATCACCACGCAGCCGGTCGGCCTGACCGTCGTCGCGGGCCAGCCGGTCTCGTTCGGCGTGGTCGCGGCGGGCACCGCCCCTTTGACGTATCAGTGGTTCCGTGACGCAGTGCCGGTGGCGGGCGCCACCGGGGCCACCTTCTCGATCACGGCGGTGCAGGCGGCGAACGCCGGCGTTTACACCGTGGCCGTGACCAATGTCGCCGGCACCGTGACCAGCGCCGGAGCCACGCTCGCGGTTTCTCCGGCCCCGATTGCTCCGATCATCCTGACGCCTCCGTCGAGCCAGACCGTCAGCGTCGGGCAGAGTGTGACCTTGAGTGTGGTGGTCACGGGCACGCCGCCGTTCACGTACCAGTGGAAACAGAATGGCGCCAACATCCCCGGCGCCACCGCTTCGTCGTTTGTGCTCGCGCAGGCGCAGCTGTCCGACGGCGGCGGCTACTCGGTGGCGGTGACCAACGCGGTGGGCACGGTCACGAGTCTGACCGCCACCCTCACGGTCACCCCGGCCGCAACCGCTCCCTCCATCCTGCAGGGCCCGGTCAGTCAGGCGGTGACGGAAGGTGCCTCGGTGTCGTTCACCGTTTCCGCCGCGGGCACCGCACCCTTGACCTATCAGTGGCGGCGCGACGGCGTGCCCTTGGCTGGCGCCACGCTTGCCACGTTCACCCTGGGTTCCACCCGGCTGGCGGACGCGGGGGCCTACACGGTTGTGGTGACCAACGCCGTGGGCTCCGTCACCAGCGGCACCGCGACCTTGCAGGTGTCGGCGGCCGCCGTGGCTCCGACGCTGACCACCCCGCCTGCCAGCCTGACGGTGACCGAGGGCCAGCCGGCCGCGTTCACCGTGGTCGCGAGCGGCACCGCTCCACTCGCATACGCCTGGTCAAAGGATGGTTCGCCCGTGGCAGGGGCGACGGCCGCCACGCTCGCGATTGCGTCCGCCCAGCTCTCCGACCAGGGCAGCTACACGGTCACCGTGAGCAATGCGGCGGGCACGGTCACCTCCCCGGCGGCGGTGCTCACCGTCAATGCGGCCATCGCCAGCCGGATCAGCAATGTTTCGGTCCGGACCACACTGGCGGCCGAACAGACGCTTTTCGTCGGTCTTACAATGTCGGGCGGCGAGAAGCCCATCCTCGTGCGCGCCGTGGGTCCGGGCCTGGCCGCGTTCGGCGTGCCCGACACCATGCCTGATCCACGCCTCGCGCTCTATGACGGCAGCGTGCAGATCGAGGCCAACGACAACTGGGGCGGCGGCTCACCTCTGCTCACGGCCTTCGCTTCCGTCGGCGCATTCGCGCTGCCGGGGGACAGCAAGGATGCAGCGCTCGTGCGATCCGTCCAGGGGGGAAGGACCGTGCAGATCAGCGGTCAGTCCGCGGGCGGTGTCCTGGTGGAAGGCTACGACGCCGGTTCCGGCAACACGGCCCGACTGACCAATGTCTCCGCCCGCAACCGCGTGGGCACGGGCGGCGATATCCTCATTGCCGGCATCACCATCGCCGGCACGAGCGGCAAGACCGTCGTCATCCGCGCCGTCGGCCCCACCCTCGCAGCGTTCGGCGTGCCGGGCGTGCTCGCCGATCCCAAACTCGAGGTTTATTCGGGTGCGACGAAGATCGAAGAGAACGACTCCTGGTCGCCGTCCCTCGCTGCGCAGTTCGCCCGCGTGGGCGCCTTCGCCTTGGTCGACGGCAGCAAGGACGCCGCGCTCGTGGTCACCCTGCCGCCTGGAGGCTACACCATCCAGGTGCGCGGCGCCGACGGCGGCACCGGCGAAGCCCTCGTCGAAGTCTACGAACTACAGCCCTAGTCGACGCCCCGCATCCTACCGCCCGCTGCCCCCGTCATCGCAACGCCCGTCTCCGCGGGGTCCGCGACCCCACCTCCAACAGAGATACATCCCCTCCGTTGGAGGTGGCCTCGCTGAGGCCGCGGATCGTGCGTCAACCCAACGAGAAGGACTCAAGAGGAAACCGACCAGCGATGGAACCGACGGTTCTGGTGCGTTGGAGGGCGCCGCTCCGTCGGCGCCGCGGGGACGCAAACGGCCTTCCCGCGCCGGCTCGTTTGTCGGCGAAGCGTAAACCCACGTTGGACCGCAATGGGATCGCCACGCGCAACCGGCGTCGACGGAGCGACGCCCTCCAGCCATCCGCCCTGCGGGCAACCCTTGTCGGCGGCCTCGCCGAGGCCGCGACGGGACCCTTGGTCCCGCACCGTCCGTCCCTCCCCCGGCCGGTCCAAACCCGCCACGGAGCGGAATAAGCCCCGGAGATGGAGGCGCCTTGTTGGCCGGATTTTGTCTTTGCTGAGCATGGCCAACTCGAAGCCGCAATCCCCGGGATTCGTGCAGCGGCTTCCTCCGTTCTCCTGCCTGCGGTTTACCCGGTCTTAACAAATCTCGCTCCTCCTCACACAAAGGACTTACAGGGTCGTGGTTTCATCGGTCATTCCCACATGACCCTACGATCCTTCTCCCTCCTTCCAGGCCTGCTACTCGCCACCGGCAGCCTGCCCGGATCCTTGTCGGCTCAGACCACCTCCACGGATCCCCGCCTCACGAGTTGGCTGCTCTCCCCCTCGCGTCTTTACGCGCGTCTCTACACCTCGGACGCCGCCCGGACCGCCGGCACTGCGGTCACCACCTGGAGTCGCGGCCAGGGCACCCAGTCCACCCCCACCTACGCAGGCGTGCAGCAGGTGTCCTCCTCGGCCTCCTGGGTCTACCTTCGGTCATCCGGCCTGGGATACCATACACTCGGCCCGTGGTACCTCAACGCCACCCGCACGCAGGCGTTCCCCAACTACCCGGCCAACACCAACGTGCTCTACCGGATCCCGCGCACCCCCGTCGTGCCGGCCACGAAGACGCTGACGGGCAATGGCACGATCGGATTCTCGGTCGACGGCGTGGCGCTCTTCGACAACCGCGACACCTTCTCGTACGCCAACGCCAGCGGAACCGACGGCTCTCCGGTCAATGGATTGCGCGGCGACGGCGTCTGGAACCGCGACGCATACGTCAACGAGGGCGTCACGTTCGACTCCGCCTTCGCCCACCAGGCCGGCGCCACCTACCACTACCACGCCAACATGCCCGCGCTACGGGCCCGACTGAACGATCATGTCGACACCGTGGCCTCCGGATCCGGCTACAGCGAACGGTCGGGTCCGCCCACCGCCCACTCTCCCATCCTCGGCTGGATGGCGGACGGTCATCCGCTGTACGGTCCCTATGGTTACGCCTCGCCGCTGGATCCGGCCACTGTCATCCGCCGGATGACACCTGGCTACGTCCGTCGCGACGGCACGCAGGGCACCACCGCACTCGCCACGACCGGGCGCACGAGCCTGCCCGCCTGGGCCGCCACCGCCCAGAATCGCAGCGCCACGCTCGCCTCGAACCTGCACGGGCCCGTCGTCGGCCCGGCCTATCCACTTGGAACCTACATCGAAGACTACGACTACCTCGGTCATCTGGGAAAGACGCAGGGAACCGACTTCGATCTCGACCTGTACAATGGACGTTTCTGCGTGACCCCGGAGTTCCCGGGCGGCACCTATGCCTACTTTGTCACGATCGAGTCGGACGGCACGCCTCGGTTTCCCTACACGATCGGTCGTTGGTTCTACGGCACGCCTTCCGGGGGAGCCGTGACGGCGATCAATGAAACGGTGACCGAAGTCTCGCGCGGTGGTCAGGCTTCGGCCATCGTCGTCACCGCTACCCGGAGTGGTGCGGAGGTGGTCGTAAGCTGGGATTCGGTGGAAGGTGGTACGTATGCTGTCGCCACCTCGGCGGACAATGTCACGTTTGTCCCGCTCGTCAGCGGCGTGACCAGCGAGGGGGCAACCACCACGCACCGGACAACGACGGAAGCGGCCTACTATCGGGTCACGCTCACCGCGGTCGCCACCTATGATACGCGCGGCACCGGCGGCCTTCTCGGGGTGAACGGCACGGGCAGCGCCGCCTACGAGGTGGGCTCCACCGGCACGGCGCGGCTCGTCAATATCGCCACCCGTGCCCTGCTCGGTGGCAGTGCAGGCACGCCGGTCGCGGGTTTTGTGCTCCGCGGTCCAGCCAGCAAGGCCATGCTGGTCCGCGCGGTCGGACCGGGTCTGACCGGTTTTGGGGTCGCGGGCGCCGTGCCCGATCCCACGCTCTCGCTCGTCGCGGGCGGCGTCACCCTTGCCACCAACGACAACTGGCAGGCCGCGGACGCCCCGTGGTTCGCCGCCACCGGGGCGTTTGCCTTGACCAGCGGCAGCCGCGACGCGGCGCTCACGGCCACACTCGCACCCGGAGCGTACACTACCCCGGTCGGCGCAGGCAGCGGCAGCGGTGTCGCCCTGCTCGAGGTGTATGACGCCGACAGCGGCACGCCTGAAACCGTCCTCGTCAACGCCAGCACCCGGGCCTTCGCCGGCACCGGCGAAAACGGGCTCATTCCGGGCTTTGTCATCCGCGGCTCCGGCACCCTCAAGCTGCTGATCCGCGCCGTGGGCCCGACCCTGGGCGGGTTTGGCGTCTCCGGGGTGCTGGCCGACCCGCAGCTCACCCTGTTCTCCGGCTCCCGCGCACTCGCCACCAACGACAACTGGTCATCGGATGCCCAGGCCGGCGCCCTCGCGGCGGCCGCGAGTCGCACCGGGGCGTTTGCCCTGCCCGCCGGCAGCCTCGACGCGGCCCTGCTGGTCGATCTCGCGGCCGGAGCCTACACCGCCAGCGTGAGTGGCGCCGGCGGCACCACCGGCACGGCGCTGATCGAGTTGTACGTCGTCAATTGATCGCCATGGGCCCGCTCACCTTCCGCGGTCTCGCTCAGATCGGTCGCCGCCTCGGTGGACTGGTCGGTCTCTGGTTCGTCGCCAGCGGCTCGCTCGCCGGAGCGGAGCTGACCCTCATGGTGGAACCGCGGTGGCGGCAGGAGGCACTCACCGTGCCCTCCGCCGCGGTCACAAACGACGCCGGCCAGGTCCTGCGCTTCACTCGCTTCGCCGCCCTGCTTTCCGAGGTGACTCTCGTGCGTGCCAACGGCGACGCCGTGCGGCTTGAGGGCCAGTTTGGCGCCCTGGATGCGGAGAGCGGCCGGCTCGCCTTCACGCTCCATGGGGTTCCGGACGGGGACTACGCGGGCCTGGAGTTCCGGATCGGCCTCGCTCCGGGAGTGAACCACGGCGATCCGGGCCGGTGGCCGGCCGGGCACGCGCTCAATCCGCTGGTCAATGGTCTGCATTGGAACTGGCAGGGTGGATACGTCTTCGCTGCCCTGGAGGGAACCTGGCTCGACGGCGCCACTCAACGGGGATTTCTCTATCATCTCGCCACCGACGAACGCGTCATGGCGGTACGCTTCCAGGCCCGCTATGACGTGCGCGGCGACACCGGCATTTCCCTCGCGCTCAACCTCGCCCGGGTGCTCGCCGCCCACCCGCTGCAGGCCGGCGATGCCGGTGAATCGACCCACTCCTCGCCCGGCGATCTTCTGGCCCCGCAGCTCGCCAACTCGCTCGAGCGCGCCTGGTTCTGGCTGTCCTCCGGTCCGCGCACGCCCCCTCGGCCGGTCTCCACCACCGGGGACGCTTCGACGGTCACCGCCGGCGCCGCGGCCACGCCTTACGCCTTCGTGGTGCCCGCTGGGTTTCCCCAGCCCGCGCTCCCGACCGACAATGCCTTGACCCAAGAGGGCATCGCCCTGGGCGCGGCGCTGTTCCGCGATCCTCGTCTCTCGGGGCCCGGCAACCAGTCCTGCGCCAGCTGCCATAACGCCGCCCACGCGTTCAGTGACACGGTGGCCGTCAGCCTCGGCGCCGAGGGTCGGCCCGGGAAGCGCAATGCCATGCCGCTGTTCAACCTCGCCTGGAGTGCGACCTACGGGTGGGATGGCCGCCAGACGCGCTTGCGCGACCAGGCGTTGGCCGCCTGGGTGCACGAGGACGAGATGCACGGCGACCCGACCGCCGCGGTCGCGGTGCTGTCCAGGGACCCCACCGTGCGCACGCGGGTCACAGCCGCGTTTGGCTCACCGGAGCTCACGGTGGAGCGGGCCACCCTCGCCCTGGAGCAGTTTCTCCTGTCCCTGGTGGCGGCGGACTCCACCTTCGACCGTGCTGTCGAGGGTCGAGCCACGCTTACGGCGGAGGAACAGCGTGGATTCGAACTCTTCGCCCTGGAGTCCGACCCTGCTCGGGGTCGTCGGGGCGGCGACTGTTTTCACTGCCACGGCGGGCGCCTCTTCACCGACTCGGTCTGGCGGAACAACGGGCTGGACCTGGTTCCAGGCGACCCGGGTCGGGCCGGGGTCACGGGGGTCACGTCGGACCTGGGCCGGTTCAAGACCCCGTCGTTGCGCAATGTCGCCCTGACCGCGCCCTATGGTCACGACGGCCGTTTCGCCACGCTGGAGGACGTGGTCGCGCACTACGACCATGGCGTGCGCCGGAGCGCGACCCTTGATCCCAATCTCGCCAAACACCCCGACGCCGGACTCGGCCTGTCAGCCGAGGATCAGCGCGCCCTGGTGGCGTTTCTCCGCACCCTGACCGACCTTCCGCCGACGACGCCCGCCGCGCCGGCCGGCGGGAGTCCTTCGATTTAGCCCGAACGTAATCCGGCCCGCGCCGGCATCGGCAGCGGCCCGGTCGAACTCGGCATGGGCGCATACTCGGGGCGCTTGAGCCCGGTCACGAGGCGGGTGACATCCACAGGTTGGCCGGTCGCAAAACACCGGTTGGCCGAGGCGCCGATCAGCATGGAGTAGGCCCCCGCGCGCTCGTCGGCCGCCCGGAGGTACTTGTCGGCGGGAGGCTGCGGCAGAAAAAGTTCGTCCAACATCAGTTTGTCGCCGCCGCCATGGGAACCGGTTCCGCTCCAGGGCTCGATGTCGCGCGGCGCGCCGCGCAGCGGAATCACCCGGGTGCGCACGCCCTTCTCGGCGATGCCGCCCTGCACCGAATCGGTGCCGTTGACGTAGACCTGCTCGACAATGGTGTGCTCGATCCGACCAAGGGTGCCGTTGAATGCGATGGTATAGCCCTCCCAGGCGTTGAAGGCGTTGAGCGAGTAGCTCAGGGTCGCGCCACTATCGTATCCGACCACCACATTCATTGTGTCCTCAATGTCGATCTCGGGACGGAACACGCAGCGGTCGCGGAAATAGCCGTCGTGCGACTCATGATCGAGGTAGAGCTCCTTCAGACCGCGGTTTTCGGCCAGATTCATGTAGAAGCCGCACTTGGACTTTTCCGGACAGGTATGACAGCGCTCGTGCGGGCCGGTGAGGCCGAAGCGCTTGGCCATGGCCGGCGTGTAGAACGCCCGTTTGCCCGTCGCCGTGACCGAGACGGGCACGGCCCCCAGCCACCAGTTGACGAGGTCGAAATGATGCGTCGCCTTGTGCACCATCAGGCCGCCGGAGTTTTTCTTCTGACCGTGCCACCGGCGGAAGTAATCCGCTCCATGACTGGTGTTGAGCAGCCAGTGAAAATCGACCGACAAGACGTCGCCGATTTCACCCGACATGAGCAGATCCTTCACCTGGGTGCGTGGAGGCGAATAGCGGTAATTGAAAAGCACGCGACAGGCCCGGCCCGTGCGCGCCCGGGCATCGAGGATGCGCTGGCACTTTTCCGGCGTCGTGGTCATCGGCTTTTCGGTGACGACATCGCAGCCGAGCTCCATCGCCCGCACAATGTAGTCATCGTGCGTGGCGTCGACGGTCGTGACGATCACGACCTCGGGCTTCTTCTCCGCCACCATGCGATCGAAAGCCGTGTGTGCATAGGTGGCCGGCGGCGTCGCCCCGTTCGCGGTCGAGCGCTTCGCCGCGCCCCCCAGACGCCCCGGGTTCAGGTCACAAATCGCCACCAGCTCGGCATGCTGGGCATACGTCTTTTCGATCGCATCCTGGTACATCCGGCTGCGCGAGCCCACGCCGACAATGGCATAGCGGCGGCGGCGCGGGGCCGACTGAGCCGTGGCCGCCGGGGTGCCCAAGGCCAGGCCTACGCCGGCGACAGAGACCGTTTTAAGGAACGCGCGACGATCCGTCAGCTGGGGTGATTCCATGACGACACTAGAGTACAAGCTCCCCTTCGGCTCAAGCGCCGCTTGCGCGGTGTTGGCAAACGTTGAGCACGCCCATCTTGACCAGCTGCCTCCGGGACCGGTCGGCACCCGGCCGCCATCCGGACCCACGGGTGCTCCGGCCCGGTCCGCGGCGGTGGATTGACGTCGCCCGAAGGCTCGAAGACCGTTCTACCATGCTTCGCCGCATCCCCCCGCTGCGCCTCCTGATGGTCCTCGGCGGCATTTTCGCCGTGGTCGTCATATTCTCCGGTATCGGCGCCCATTACCCGCATGACTGGCTGCTGGAAAACGCCTTGGTCGCCGTCTTTGTCCCCGCACTGGCCTTCACCTACCGGTGGTTTCCCTTCTCCCGGCTCAGCTACCTGCTGATGTTCGCCTTTCTCTGCCTGCACGAAACCGGGGCCCACTGGACGTACGCGGAAGTTCCCTACAACGAGTGGACCCGCGCCTGGTTCGGGCGGTCGTTGAACGAAGTGCTCGGCTGGGAACGCAACCACTTCGACCGGGTGGTGCATTTCCTGTACGGCCTCCTGCTCGCTTACCCGATCCGCGAGGTCTTCCTGCGAGTGGGTCAGGTACGGGGGTTCTGGGGCTATTTCCTGCCGCTCGACCTGACCATGAGCACATCGATGATCTTCGAACTGATCGAATGGGGTGCGGCGGAAGTGTTTGGTGGCGACCTGGGCGAGGCATACCTGGGAACCCAGGGCGACGTCTGGGATGCGCACAAGGACATGGCCCTCGCGAGTCTGGGTGCGCTGATTGCCATGCTCGTGACCGCAGGCATCAATGCCCGCTACAAGCGCGACTTCGCCCGCGAGTTCATCGACAGCCTCAAGGTGAAATCCACCCGCCCGCTCGGCGAGGAGGAGTTCGCCCGTCTGAAGCATGACCACGACCGTTCCCGTTGATCGACCCTTCTTCCGCCTTTCCACTCCCATGCTCCGCCGTCTTCATCCCCTCCTCGTTCTTTTGCTCACCGCCATGGCCCCCCTGACGACCTCCGCCCAGTCGCTCCGCGTTTTCATCGGTACCTACACCGGCACCGGCAGTCAGGGCATCTACACGACCACGTTCGATCTGAAAAAAGGCACGTTCAGCGCGCCGACAACCGCGGCCGAGACACCCAATCCCTCGTTTCTTGATCTCTCACCCGACCTCAAGGTGCTCTACGCGGTCAATGAATCGCCGTCCGGGGTGCGTGCCTTCTCCATCGGCGAGTCCGGGCGGTTGGAGCCGCTCGGTACTCCGCCGGAAGGAGCGGTGGGCCCGTGCGATGTCGCCGTCCACCCCGGCGGCCACATGGCGGTGGTGGCCAACTACGGCGGCGGAAGCGTCGTCGCCTTTCCCCTGAAGTCCGACGGCTCGCTGGGCGCCCGCTCCGACCTGGAGCAGCACACCGGAAAGAGCGTGAATGCCAAACGCCAGGAGGCGCCCCACGCCCACGGAGTCACGTTTTCGCGCGACGGACTCCATCTGGTCGTGCCGGACCTTGGCATCGACCGGGTCAAGGTCTACGCAGTCGACGCCGCCAAAGCCTCGCTCACCCCGCGTCCGGCCGCCGACCTCAGCGTGGAGCCCGGCTCGGGTCCCCGCCACGCCGCCTTCTCCCGCGACGGCCGCCAGCTGTATGTCATCAATGAACTGCTCAGCACGATCACGGTGGCGGACTTCGACGCTCGCACCGGCGGTCTGCGGGCGACGCAGACCCTGTCGACCCTGCCCGCCGGATACTCGGGGCTCAGCACGACCGCGGAAATCGTGGTGCACCCCTCCGATTGGTATGTGTACGGCTCAAACCGCGGCCACGACAGCATCGCCGTCTTCCGCCGCAATCCCAAGACCGGCGCCTTGACGTGGGTGGAGGTAATACCGACGGGCGGCAAGACACCGCGCAACTTTGCCATCACTCCGGATGGCGCCTGGCTGATCGCGGCGAATCAGGACAGCGACACATTGACGGTCTTCGCCATCGATCAGGCCTCCGGACGGCTCAGAGCATCCGGGCACTCGCTTTCGCTTCCACGGCCGGTCTGCGTGGCCTTCGTCGCCCGCGAGTGAGGCCACGCGCCCTGGCGCAGAACCGGCTACTTCAGCAGCTTCGCCAGGGGTTCCTTGATCGCCGCCGCCCAGATCGCGTATCCGACTTCATTGGGATGCAGGAGATCAGGCATGATGTCGGTCGGCAGCGTGCCGTCGGGATACAGAAACTTGGCGCCAATATCGAGGTAGTGCACCGCCTGCCCGTCATGGAGCCGGGCGATACCCTCATTGACCGCCGCCACCTGTGCCCGGGCGGGGGAGGTCTTCTCGCCTCGCGGAAACACGGCGAGCAGCAGCACCTTGGTCGATGGAAAGGCCGTGCGCAGGCCCTGCACGATGGCCGTGACACCTTCGACGATTTCGTCGGTGGTGTTGCGCGGGGTCACGCGGTCGCGTTCAAAGCCCGTATTGTTGGTGCCGATCATCAGCACCACGACTTTGGGGCTGATGCCATTCAGCTCTCCATTTTGCATGCGCCAGAGCACATGCTGGGTGCGGTCGCCTCCGATCCCGAAGTTGGCCGCCTTGAGGGGGGCAAAGTGGGCATCCCAGAGTGCTTTGCCCCGGTTGCGCCAGCCATCCGTGATGGAGTCGCCCAAAAAGAGGACATCGATCCCGCCCGCCTTCGCTTGGTTCACGAATCCCTCATGTCGCTTCAACCAGGCCTCGTCGCGAGGCACCGGCTGAACAGCGGTGTTGGCGGCATTCCCGGCCGTCGGGAACAGTCCGGTCAGGGCGAGGAGGAAAAGGGGAATCAGGGTACGGGATTTCATCAGCGACACGCCTGACAGGCGTCCGCGGGGGGCTCAATGGTTTTCCGCCCTCCTCCCGACGGCTCCCGGGCTGAATCGGGACCACAGTTGACGCCCCGGGGCAAAGCGCGTTCCCTCTTCTTTCCACTGATGGCCGATTTCCTCGACACACCCGCCTCCACCAAACTCGAACGCGCCTTTCTGGTGGGGGTCCAAACCCATGAGATGACTCCTGGCGAAGGTGCTGAGTTGCTCGCCGAACTGAAGGAACTGGTCGAGAACCTGCGGCTCACGGTCACCCAAACGCTGCTGGTCAATCTGCGCACCCCCACCCCGGCGCTGCTGCTCGGCAGCGGCAAGGCCCAGGAAATCGTCGATCTGGCCAAGGCCGATGGCGCGGATGTCATCGTGTTCGACGAAGCCCTGTCCCCCGCCCAGCAGCGCAATTGGGAGGAGCTCTCGGGCCTCGCCGTGATTGATCGACAGGAGGTCATCCTCGAGGTGTTCGCCGACCGCGCCCACACACGCGAAGCCGTCCTGCAGGTTGCCCTCGCCCGCATGGAGTACTCGTTGCCGCGTCTGACCCGGGCCTGGACGCACTTGTCGCGGCAGCGGGGCAAGGGTGCGATGGGCGGCGAAGGCGAAACTCAGCTGGAGCAGGACCGGCGCATTGTGCGCGATCGCATTGTGCGCTTGAAGGAGGAGCTGGCCGAGGTGCGCCAGCAGCGCTCGACCCAGCGGCGGCGTCGCCAGCGCGTGCCCGTGCCCACTGCCGCCATTGTCGGATACACCAATGCCGGGAAATCGTCGCTGCTCAACGCCTTGACCGGCGCGGGGGTCCTCGCGGTGGACAAGCTGTTCGCCACGCTCGACCCCACGACCCGCCAGCTCCAGCTGCGGGGCAATCAGAAGGTGCTGGTCACGGATACGGTCGGCTTCATCCGCCGGCTGCCGCACGGACTGGTCGAGGCGTTCAAGGCGACACTCGAGGAAGTCGTGGTCGCCGACTTTCTGATTCATGTGCTCGATCTCACCAACCCCAACGTCGCCCACCATCACGAGACCACCCTCGCGGTGCTGCGCGAACTGGGTGCGGCGGACAAACGGACGCTGACGGTCTTTAATAAAGTCGACGCGGCCGATCCCATCGCCCGGCAGCGCGCGCACCAGCTCGCCCCGGACGGCTTGCTCATCTCCGCCCGCACGGGTGAAGGCCTCGACCAATTGATCGATCGATGCGTGGAACTGATCGCCGACTCTCTGGGTTCGACCACCCTGCTGATTCCCCACGGCCGCTACGATGTCGTCGCGAGACTGCACGAGGTCGGCCATGTCCAGCACGAGGAACAACGCGACGACGGAGTCTACATTCAGGGGCGGTTCCCACCTTCTCAGGCCTCCGTTTTCGCTCCCTTCGCCGTCGAGCCGAGCCCGACACCCACGGCTCCCGCAGCCGAATAGACGCGGCGGAGGGGGGCGAACGTGGAACGCCGAACGCTGAACGCTTAACGCTGAAGTGCAGTCCGCCGGCGCCAGATTGCGGCTAAAGCCGCAGCCAAGTTAAGTTTCGCCCTTCACTCTTTGCCCTTCGGACATCCCGCCCGCGGGGCGGGCCCATTCGTCATTCGGAATTCGTCATTCGTCATTCCAGGCCTTTGGGCCTGGCTTCGCCCTTCGCACTTCCCGCCCGGAGGGCGGGCTCGCTAGGCTGGCGCGTTTCCTGGTGCGGACGCGAGCAGGCCGGAACGCAACGCCTCAAACAGCACTTTGCGGTTGATGGGCTTCTCCACGTAGTCGTCGAAGCCCGACTTGAGGCACTGCTCGCGCATCTCTTCGGACGGGTGCGCCGAGACAGCCACAAGCCGGCAGGAGCGCGATGCCTCGGCCGCGCACCATTGGCGCACCGTCAACGCGACCTGAAATCCATCCATCTCGGGCATCTGCAAATCGATCAGGGCGACGGCAAATTCCCGCTGGCGCAGCTGATCAATCGCCTCCTGCGCCGAACCCACCACGACCACCGACCGGCAGCGTCCTTCCAGCAGCGCCAGCATGACCTCCTGGTTGGCGATCGTGTCGTCGGCCACCAGGATATCCACCTCTTTCAACGTGAGTCCCGTCGCGGCCGGGGCGACCGGGACAGGCTGGGTGGTCGGGGCAATCGGCGCGGCGGAGACGCCCGCGCGCTCGGGCGGAGCATTCACCTTCGGTTTCTCCGGCCGAACCGGCGCAGGCTCCTTCGCCGGTGGCAACGGGGGTCTAGCAAGCGGACGTCCGGCCAGCGACTCGTCGTCACGCCACGAACCGTCCACCACCGCCACGGTCCCCGGCCGGCCGCGACGCAGGGCAAGGGCAAACGCAAACTCGGTTCCGCGTCCCTCGACGCTGTGCACTGCGACCTCTCCTCCAAGGAGCGCCACCAGGCGGCGGCTGACCGCCAACGACAGTCCGGTCCCCGCCCGTCCCGCCGGCAGAGTTTCCACTGCGGACGCCGAAGGCAGGGCGTCTCCCTGCAGCACCTCGGACACGCCCGGTCCCGTATCCACCACGCGGAATCGAAGGTCGACCATGGTGTTCCCCTGCGCTTCGACGCAGAGCCAGACGGCACCTTTTTCCGTGAGCCGGATGGCGTTGCCCACCAGATTGCTCAGCACCTGACGGAGCCGGAGACCGTCGGTCTCCACCCAGAGCTCCGACTCCAGCGCTGACTCCATCGCAAGGTTCAATCCGCGTCGCACGGCCCGTTCGCGGTGATGCGCCACGACATCACGGCAGAGCGCGCCCACCTCAACGGAGGTCGTCCGCAGATCGAGCTTTCCGGCTTCGATCTTTGACAGGTCCAGCAGGTTGTTCACGATGCCCAGCAACGACCGCGCACCCACCCGGATTCCGTCCACCTGGGCGCGCGCCTCCGAGTCGTCGAGCTGCACCTGCAACCGCCCCGCCTCGTCAACAATGTCAATCAGAGGGCCCCGGATTTCGTGACTGGTCAACGCGAGGAATGCGGTCTTTGACTCGCTCGCTGCCACCGCCTCGCGCCGGGCCTGCTCCAGTTCGCGGGTGCGTTCGCCCACCCTCTGGTCAAGCTGCTCGTTGCTCCGGCGCAACACCTCGTAACTTTCCTTCAGCCGGTTGGCGAGGGCGTTGAAGGCCGCATAGATCTGCGCCACTTCGCTCGGCACGCGTTCCTTCGGTGAAGCCACCTCCTCGACCGTGCCGCTCTCGGCCTGCCGCGCGGTCGCGCGGGCAAACTCCTCAAGCGGGCCGGACAACCGGCGGTTCGAGAGGCGCGCAACAAACGTCGCCGTCGCCAGCACCGCGAACACAATGACCGCCATCATGGCGTACAACCCGAGGCTGCCCGCCGCCGCTGCCAGCACCGGGCGCTGCGCGATGACGAGGAAGCGGTAGTCGGAATTGCGGGTCACATACGCGCGCATCCGCTCGTTCGTGCCTTCGACCAGAAGATCGTAGACAAAGGGGCGGTCAGGCCGGTTGAGCAGGATGCGGCCCAGGTCGTGTTCTGGGAGCTCGTCCAGGGTCTTCATGCCCGCACCGGGCGAAGCGTAAATGATGTGACCGGAGGAATCCGCGAGAACCCACTGTACACCGGCTGCCGACCGGGATTCGGCCATCACCTTAATGAACTCGTCGACCTTCAACGATCCCTGGACCACGCCGCGGAATTCGCCGGAGGGGCCGAACACGGGCGCACTGATCGCGATGAGCAGATCCGAACCAAAGCCGCGGCCGCGAAACACCCCGGAAACAAAGGGCTTGCCCTGCGCCTTGGGCAGCCGGAAGTACTCGCGGTCGGACACATCGCTACCCCGCAGTCGGTCCTGCGATTGAAGGGGTGCGGTGTTGACGATGCGGCCCTCCGCATCACTCGCCAGCATCGTGATGAAGGCGGGATGCGCGGCTCGAATCTCCTCGAGCACTCGGGACGACTCCGGTTCGCCCGGGTGCACCAGGCCGGCCGCGGACACCACCGCCGCCTCGTGCAGATGAAGAAAGAGACGGAGTTCACGCGCCACTTGGCGCGTGCCCTCCAGAAGCACGGTGCGGTCGTCGCGTTCCACACTGTCCCGGAGCAGCAGGGCAACGCCGGCCGCGATGAGCGTCACCGGAACCGCCGTGAGCACAAAAACGTAGTTGAACACCACATCCCGCAGCCGGGTGGCCGGTTGCGGCAGTCGATGCAGCAGGGCACCCAGGCGGGTGTGGCGCACCAGAAAGTCCGACATGATGACGGCGAGCATCTGGTTCGCCGCTAAAACGAGCACCTCCAACGAAGCCAGGTCGGCCGGCAGTCTGGCCACGCCGCGATACATCCAAGCCGCGATCAGCAGCCCGGCGGGCAACCAGAAGCCCAGCGCGATCAACGGGGCGGTCCCCCAGCGCCGTCGCAAACCCCAGGCCAGGATCCCGGCCTCCGCCATGCCCAAGGTCAACGCAAAGGGCTGGCCAAGCGTCACCAGCGTCGGCGCCATCGCCACACCGGCCGCTGCGATCGCCCACGGGACCGGCAGGAGCAGCACAACCGGCAGGTAAAGGAACGAACCCAGCAGGATGTGCACCCCACCGATGAGCTCAACTTCCAGAAAGTTGCTGGCCGCCGCCGCCGCGAGGGCGAGGACGAGTGGAACCGGTCGCGGGAGGGACGGTGTCCAGCGTTTGCTCATGGCGGCGGCTCAGCCCGCCAACGGCGGGCTCGCGGGAGGGGTGGACTCGTTCGGAGCGGCGGGCAGTTCGACAAAGAAGGTCGCACCCACCCCGGGGGTGCCCTCAGCCCAGATCCGGCCCTGATGCGACTTGATCAGCCGGGCAACCAGGGAGAGACCGAGCCCAAGTCCGTCGCGGCCTTCGGAGGTGGAAAGGCGGGAAAACTCCTGGAAGAGTCGCTGTCCTTCTGCCGCGCCAAACCCGACTCCGTTGTCCCGCACAAACAACACCGCATGACCGGCCTTCGTGGAGGGAACCGTGCCGACCTCGATCAATGGCAGGTCACGTCCTGCTGAATACTTGATCGAGTTTCCGATGAGATTGTAGAAAATGCGTTCCACCAGGATCGCACTGACCTTGAGCGGAGGCAGGTCTGCCACGACGAGCCGGGGCCGCGGCGGCCGTTGCATCGCTCCGAGCCGCTCGGCCAACCGCCGGATCACGGGCGTGGGATCGACCACCTGCTCCGAGGTGGTCCCGCGGTGCTCATCGAGCGCCAGCTGCAGGATGTTGGTGATGAGATCGCCCATCGACAACGCTCCCTGGTATCCCTGCTCGATCCATGTCTTCGCTTCCGCGGGGATCGTGGGATCATCGACCACGAGGGAAAGGCAGCCCGTGACCGCCGACAGCGGCGATCTCAGGTCATGGGACACAAAATTTGCATACGACAGCAGCATCTGATTCGCGTCCTCCAGCTGCTGCGTGCGCGCCCGCACCAGGTTATCCAGCTCGCGATTGAGCTGCTCAAGCGCTTCGCGGGCGGTCACCTCCGCCGTGATGTCCGACAGCACAATCATGCAGACCGGCACGCCCTGCTCCGGCACGAGCGTTCCTCGCGCGATGAACACGCGACGAACCGCACCGGTCGTCTGTGTGAGTTTCAGCGAACCCGGATCCCCTCCCTCTGCCAGGTCACTCAACCAGGCGCGGACCGCGGCGTCATCCGGCGCGGCGAACGCCTCGGCCAGCAGCCGCCCTTCAATCCCGAGTCCGTCCCGCGACAGCACCGTCCGGCCGAGATCGTTGGCAGAAAGCATCTCTCCCGTGCGGCTGACCAGCACGATGGGATCCGGTGCAAGCGAATAGAGACGCTCAAAACGCTGCCGCTGTTCCGAGATCAGCCGGAAGCGGTTCAACGAAATGACGGTGCGCATCCGCGCCCGCAGCTCCTCCCGATGGCAGGGCTTGCTGATGAAATCGTCCGCTCCACTGCGCAGTCCCTCGAGGCGTGATTCCTGGTCGTCGAGCGCCGTCAGCATGAGCACGGGCACCCGCCCGATGACCGCATCGGCGCGGATCCGGCGGCAGGCCTCGAAACCATTCAGACGCGGCATCATGACATCGAGGAGGATGACGTCCGGGTGCAGCTCCTGGGCCCGGACCACCGCCTCGTCCCCGTCTCCAGCTGCAAAAAGCGTATAGCCCTCCGGGGCCAGCATGGACTCCAGGGTCACGATATTGGACGGATCATCGTCCACAATCAGGATGCGGGGGCTCATGGCGTGAGAGATTGGGCAGGAACGGCGCCCGCCGGCAGCTCGACCTGGAAGGTGCTGCCCCGGCCGGGCTCGCTTGTCACCTCGACGGTTCCGCCGTGCAGGCGGACCAGTCGGTCGACCAGGGTCAGGCCCAGCCCGGTGCCACCGTATTTGCGGGAAAGTGACGAATCGAGCTGCGAGAAGGGCTTGAAGAGCATCGCCAGCTTCTCCGGCGGCATCCCGATGCCGGTGTCGCTCACCGCAATCGCGGCCACGTCCGGACGCGGGGTGGTCGCCCCGACCGTGATCGCACCGCCCTCCGGTGTGAACTTGATGGCGTTGCTAATGAGGTTGTTCAGCACCTGGCGCAGCAGCCGTTCGTCGGCCATGACCAGCACCGGAGCCGGCGAGCGCACGAAGGTGAGCTGCAGGCGTTTCGCTTCGGCGGTCCGCCGGAGGACCTCAACCACCGAGGCTCCCACGTTCGAGAGATCGAGATGTGTCAGCGCGAGACGAATCTGTCCCGCCTCGATGCGGGCGAGGTCGAGCACGTCGTTGATCTGGGCCAGAAGCTGTTTGCCGCTGCGATGGATGATTTCCAGGTAGCGCTGCGTCCGTACCGGCTCGAGGGCGGCGCCGTCCTCGATCAGGGATTCGGTCAGGCCGATCACCGCGTTCAACGGAGTCCGGAGCTCGTGGCTCATCGTGGACAGAAACTCACTCTTCGCGCGGTTGGCCGCCTCGGCCGCCCGCTTGGCTTCGATCAGGGCGAGCTCCGCCCGCTTCGCATCGTCGACATCGATCAGCGTGCCGACAATCTCGACTCCCCGTCCTGGCGCCTGCGGCAGGCGTCGGGAATTGACCACAAACCATCGGCTGCCCCCGCGGGCCAGCAGCAGTCGGCCCTCCCAGCGCGACGTTTCAACCTGTCCCATGAACAGACTGCCCATCTCCGCACGGGCGGTGTCCAGAAACTCCGGATCGATGAAGTCCGTGCAGGGTCGTCCCAGACTTTCGACAATGGACCACCCGGTGAGCTCGGCCCAAGCCGGGCTGAGGAAGGACCAGCTGCCCTGGTCGCCCACGCGGAAAATGACCTCCCGCACGCTGTTGAGCAGGAGCTGATAATCCTCGAGCAGGTGGTCCCGGTGCGTCTTGTAATCGATTCTTTCATACGCCGCGCCCAGCACCCGGGCGGCGACGCGCAGGCAGCTGACAATCGCCTCGTTCCACCCCTGCTCGGTCGTGCAGTCGTCGAAGCCGATCATGCCCCAGAGCCGGCCATGCACCTGGACCGGCATGACCACGAGCGAGCGAATTTGCTGGGCCAGCAACACCGGTTGCTCCGATTGGGGAAATTCGCGCACCGGGCCGTACACCGCCCGGCCGGCTTCCAGCTCCCGCAGCCAGCGCGAAAACCCGGCCTCGGCCATCGAGAGATTCTGCAGGTCGGGGTTGTCGATCTGCGGAGCAATGCCCTCGGCGCACCATTCATGGCGCTGGCTCCAAAGCGAGTCACCCTTTTCGCCGGGCACGGATTGAAAGACGTACACCCGGCTGACTGCGGTCGCCTCCCCCAGGAGACGGAGGGCGGTCTGGAAGGCGGTCCGGTGGTTCGACTCGCTCAAGAACTGCTCGGCGGCAAGGCCGGTGGCGGTGAGGATGCGCTCGCGCCGCAACGCCATGATGGCGTCGTCGGAGTCGGGAGCGCGGGACGGAAGGGTCGGGGCGCTGCTCATGACGGAACGGATTCGGAAGTGGGAGCCCGGAGGGACAACTCAAAGGTGGTCGCCAGACCCACCGGGTCCTCGCTCGGAGCGAAACGCAGGTCACCTCCAAGCGATCGGGCGAGGAGGCGCGCGGTGGCCAGCCCGAGGCCGATGCCGGGAATCTCGCCGCTGAAACGCCCCTCCAGCTGCCAGTAGGCCCGGCCGAGCTGGGCCACCGCTTCGGGCAGGATGCGCGGGCCGGGTGCGGTGAACCGCAGGGAAAGACTGCCTTGGTTGAGCCAGACGTCCACCGACAACCCCGCCGTGGCCGCCTCGCTGAACTTGACGTAGTTGCCGATCACCTCGGTGAGCACGATCTGGCCGGCTTCGTCAAAGTAGGGTCGCTCCAGCATGCCCTCGTCGGCCAGACGCCAGCGTATTTTTTCGACCGGTAGTCCCGCATCCGCGACCGCCGTCGCCATCGCCTGGCACAGCGTGCGCAGGGGGCCGGGACGTCGCCGTCCGGGTACGCTCGTCATGGCCTCGTGGTAACGGAGCACGCCGAGCAGCGTTTCCTCCAGTCGGAGCGCACTGCCCCGGGCGAGTTCGAGCAGCGCCGCACTGTCAGGATCCGCCTGGATCGCATCGCTGGCCGCCACGACTTCGATCACGCCGCTGAGTCCGTTCAGGGGGGTGCGGATCTTGTGGGAAATGAGGTGCTGGAAGGTCCAGGTCTCCAATTCGCGCCGCACGCTGCCCGACCGGTCGGTAAACGTGATCAACAGGGTCCCCTCGCCCCCATCCGGATCGGAAAACGTATCCACCTGCAACCAGCGCGCGGCGAGAAACGAGCACTCGGGACGGACCACGGCGAACGGCTCCACCGGACGGAATCCGCCGGCGCGCAACTGGTCCCAGGCTTCCGCAGGTTCGGCCCGGTAGGCGCGACTGACCGCCAAAATGACATCTCCACCGGGCTGCGTGCCCAATCCAAACAGGGTGCGGGCGGAGGCATTGGCGAAAATCTGGCGCCCCTCGGCGTCGACCGCGAGGATGGCCTCACTGGACCGCTCGACGATCCACTCGAGGCGTCGGCGCTCCTGCAGCAGGGACCGGTAGCGGTTCAGGCGTGTGATCGTACGCGCTTTTGCCCGCAGCTCGGCCGCGGAAACGGGTTTGGGCAGGTAATCTTCGGCCCCGGCATCGAGTGCCTTGATCATCGCCTCCGACTCATCGGCGGCGGACATGATGATGATGGGAATCTCGCGGGACTGCGCATCCGCCCGCAGCCGGGCACAGACTTCGAGGCCCGTCATGCCCGGCATCATGATGTCGAGCAGGATCAAATCCGGCGGATGGCGCTGCACCGCCTCCAAACCGGCAAAGCCATCACTCGCTTCATCGACCGTGAAGGTGTCGCTTCTCTCGAGCAAGTCGCGCACCCGCAGGCGCACGGCTTCATCGTCGTCGATGACCAGGATACGGCCCTTGTTACCCATGGTGGTTCAACTCCCCTTCACGCTCGGCTCCCGGACCGCGACCCAACCACCCGCAGCGGTCCCAGGGTAGTGGCGAACCACCGCCCAGGCAGAATTGGAAGTCGTAAAGGTGTTGTGCGAAAACATGGTGTGGCCCGGCCGCGCGCGCCACCCGCGCACACCCAGCCACCTTCCACATCGTCGCTTCCCGAATGAACCTGAGGGACTTCAACGCGGAAACCGCGTCGGAATACTACTTAGCCCTCAGTCCGCCGTCCCCCGCCCACGCTCACTCGGCGTCGTAGATCTGCACCCGAGACCAATAGGGCTTAAACCGCTCAATGAAAGCGAGATGGATGGGATCTACCTGGTACGCATTGTGCGCCGCCACATCTTTGCAGATGACGGTCAGCCCCACTGCAAACGTCTTGTCGATGATGGGGCGATCCGGCACGCCCGCCGGGGTGCCGACGTAGACCTTTTCGGTGGCCGCAATGGTCGCCAGCGATTCCACGCCGCGGCGAAAATCGGCGCGTTGTTCGGCCGTGAGTTCGGGTTTGAGCCAGAAAAAGACAGTATGGACGAGCATGGAGGGAAAAGGAGGAGCGAAATCAATCGGCCGGCGAGTGTAAATGGCAGGCGACTTGAACGAAGGTCGGAGACAATCGCTTCAATTCCGGACGCTGTGTCTTGCACGGCCCGAAACAGGCCGGACAGCGCGGGTGAAACGCGCACCCTGACGGCAACCGGCTCGGATCGGCCACTTCCCCGGGTACGTCAAAGCGCATGCGGACATCCGGATCCGGCCACGGCACCGCCGACAACAGAGCCCGGGTATAGGGGTGTTTGGGCTGGCTAAAAAGCTCCGCGGCCGGCGCCAACTCCACCACCCGGCCCGCGTACAGCACGGCCACCCGATCACAGAAGTGCCTGACTACGTCGAGATTATGGGCAACGAAGAGGTAGGTGAGTTTGAACTCCTCCTGCAGATCCTTGAGCAGGTTGAGCACCTGGGCCTGCACGGAGACATCGAGCGCCGAAACCGCCTCGTCCGCCACGATGAACGAGGGGCGCATGATCAACGCCCGCGCGATGCCAATCCGCTGGCGCTGTCCCCCGGAAAACGCGTGAGGATAACGGGTTCGGTGCTCCGCCTTGAGTCCGACCCGGCGCAGGATGTCGACCACCCGCTCTTCCTGCTCGCGCCGCGTGCCCATGCGGTGAATCAGGAGCGGCTCCGCCACGATCTCCCCGACGGTCATCCGTGGGTTGAGCGAGGAATAGGGGTCCTGGAAGATCATCTGCAGGTGCGGGCGCAGAGGTTTCAACGCCCGCTCCGGCAGGGTCGCCAGGTTCACCGTGGCGCCCCCCGGCGTGCGGAACAACACGTCACCGGCGGTGGGATCCAAGGCCCGAAGCAAGCACCGGGCCGCCGTGGTCTTGCCCGAGCCCGACTCGCCCACCAGCCCGAGGGTTTCCCCGGGGAACAAGTCAAAGTTGAGATCGTCCACCGCCCGAACCGTCGCCACCACCTTGCTCAAGATGCCCTTGCCTCGGATCGGGAAATACTTGCACAGCCCGCGCACCCGCACAAGCGGCTCGGGCGCCGGCGGGGGCGAAGGCGGGGTCGTCATCGCGGAAGCACTCACGTTCATGGGCTCACGCCTCCGTCATCCACCGCCGACCGAGGAGGCGAAGTCGGGGTACGGCTGCCGTCCGCAGGCGCATGGAACGCCATCGGAGGCAGCTCTTCCGCCCGCACACACGCCACCTGATGGCCCGCCCCGACGGAACGGAGCGGCGGCGGCGCACCGACATCGCAGCGACCCGCCACGGCATGGTCGCAACGGGGGTGGAAGGGACAGCCCACCGGAATCGCCGACAGCGAAGGTACGCTGCCCGCGATCGAACAGAGCCGGCGCCCCTGGTTGAGCGAGGGCAGCGACTTCAACAGGCCACGGGTGTAGGGATGGCGTGGAGACTTGAGCAACGCGCGGACCGACCCGGTCTCGACGATCCGTCCCAGGTACATCACCGCCACCTCATCGGCCGCCTGCGCCACCACCCCGAGATCATGGGTGATCAACAGCACCGAGCAGCCCATCTCGGACTGCAGTCCCTTGATCAAGCTGAGGATCTGCGCCTGGAGGGTGACATCGAGCGCCGTGGTCGGCTCGTCCGCGATCAGGAGCTCGGGATCGCAGACCAGCGCCATCGCGATGACGATGCGCTGGCGCATGCCACCCGAGAGTTCGTGGGGATACTGGTCAATCCGCCGGTCGGGGGCGGACACCCCCACCTTGCGCAGCATCTCGACCGCCCGCCGGCGCGCCTCCGCCGGCGTCACATCCTGATGCAGGAGAATCGCCTCGCAGATCTGGTCGCCCACCGTGTGCACGGGCGACAGCGCGGTCATGGGTTCCTGGAAAATCATGCTCACCAGTCCGCCGCGCACATGGTACAACAGGTCGTCATCCTCGCCGAGCGCGGCGATGTCGATCGTGCCCGAGCGCTGCGAGTGCAGCAGAATCCGCCCCCCCACCAGCCGCCCCGGGCGCTGGATCAGCCGGAGTATCGAGTAACTGGTGACCGACTTGCCGCAACCCGACTCCCCGACCAGCGCCAGGGTCTTGCCCCGAGGAATGGTGAACGTGACGCCGTCCACCGCCGGCAGCACCCCGTCGTCGGTGAAGAAGTGGGTTCGCAGATCCGTGACCTCCAGAATGGGGCCGGATGGCGGAGCGACCACGGGGGACGGAGACGACGGGGACGGCACGGGCATGGTGAACCGGCGTTCAGCGCGACGAATACGGATCGGCGGCATCCCGCAGGCCGTCACCGAGGAAATTGAAGCACAGCACCGTCAGCACAATCAGCACCACCGGCATCAACAGCCACGGGTAGTTGGCGACAGTTTGGATGCTCAGACAGTCATTCAACATCACGCCCCAGCTGACGATCGGTGCGCGCAGACCCACCTGTAAAAACGACAACGACGTCTCGCCCAGGATCATCGCCGGCACACTCATGGTCAAAACCACGATGATATGGCTGGTGAAGCCCGGCAGCAGGTGACGAAACAGGATCCGGCCGTGAGACGCTCCGAGCAGGCGCGCCGCCACCGCATAGTCCTCTTCGCGTAAAGCCAGAATCTTGCCCCGCACCACCCGGGCCAGCCCTGTCCAACCCAAAAGGCTTAATACCAGGGTAATGGCAAAGTAGCTGGAGAGCGACGACCAATCCGGCGGCAGCACCGCGCCCAAGGCCAGCCAGAGCGGAAGGTGCGGGAACGCATTCACCACCTCGATCAGCCGCTGGATGAAATTGTCGACCTGCCCTCCCATGTAGCCGGAAATCCCGCCGATCACCACCCCCAGAACGAACGTGACGGCGATGGACACCAGACCGACCGAGAGCGAGACCCGTGCGCCATAGACCAGCCGCGAAAACACATCCTGACCAAAACGATCCGCCCCCAGAAAATAAAAGGTGGGCACACTGCCGTCCGCCAGCGGACGCTGATCCTTTAACCCGAAAAAGTGCCGATCCCAAGGAATCACGCCCGCCAGCCGATAAGGCTCCCCCCGCACAAAGAACCCCAGCCGCAGCGGCGTGGCCACGTCCTCCAAGTACTTGATCCGGTAAGTGATTGGATCTTTGACCGCGATCATCCGCGGAACATGGAACCCCTCCTTGATTGAAAACCGTGGCAGCTGGGGAGGAGCATAACGATGCTGCAAGTCCCGCCATTCACGTGAGTAAGGCGCAAAGAACTCCGCCAACACCGCCAGGGCGTAGAGCACGGCGAGCAAGTAGAGCGAAGCCACGGCGAGCCGATGTTTGGAGAACCGACGACGAATCAGGGCCCACTGCGAGAGAGCACCCGCCGGCGGTTCCAGCGACGACGCCGGCGGAGACGCATTCACCGACGCTGGGACCGGGGCAGCCTCGCTCATGAGAACAAAAGGCCTCCGCCCGGCAAAAGACGGAAAAGAGCGTTCGGGCCGTGCAGAAACATGGGGAAGGTCACCAGCGTGCCCCAACAAAACACCCCGACGCCCCCCCGCAAGGGCTGAATTGCCGAAGTCTCCTCCCCTCTGCTCAGGCCTTGACGAGCCCCCAAAAGAGGGCACCGTGACCCTTCCTTCCATCACTGCCTGATGGTGTAATGGTAGCACAGGCGACTTTGACTCGCCTAGTCATGGTTCGAATCCATGTCGGGCAGCCATTCGACGCGCTACGCTTGCTCATGGCCTGCGGCCGGCGAGACGATTCCAGACAAGGAAGAAAGCCCAAACGGCTCCTCGCGCGTCGAATGGCCCTGAGCAAGCGCAGCGCGTCGAACGGGCCCGCCACGGTTGCCTCGATCCCTCGAGGCGGTGTCCCTGGCTCGAATTCCGGAGATGGCCCCAAAACCACCGTGAGCCGAAATACTTGAGGCAACCGTAGACCGCAGGCCGAAGGCCCTGAGCACGTCGAAGGTTCGAAGGTTCGTGGGTTTCCTGGGTTTCGTACGTCCCCCCCTCCACCCAAAGACCTGCGCGGGTCTTCAAAGCACACTACTCGCAATTTCATTGCGTTTACTGCACCTCCACCCGCATGCTCCTCCCGCCACCCATGAACCCTTTGTTCTCCGCAGCCCTCCGCCTCATCCCCACCCTTTCCCGGGGCACCCCGGTGGTCTACCTTCTCCGACTCCAATCCGGTGTCCTTTACATCGGATCCACCCTCGATCTGGAACAGCGGCTGGACGACCACGCTTCCGGTCGCGCTGGCCGGACCACCGCCCTGGACCCGCCGGTCGCTCTCCTCCGGCTCGAGCCCTGTGCGACGTTCACCCAAGCCCGCCAGCGCGAAACCCAGCTCAAACACTGGACCCGCGCCAAGAAGGAAGCGCTCATCTCCGGCGACCTGCACACGCTGTCCTCCCTCAGCCAGTCGCGCGACCAACTGAAATCAGCCTCGATTCATCACAACAAGTATTCAGTTTTTGCGACAACTGAGCAAACGAAGCCCAACGATCGTTCAAACAGTCCTTGATTGGGCAAAGGGCAAAGGAGTCAGCCCCGAATGGCGCTTAGTTAAGGGCCTTGATCGTCGCGACATCCGCGTCGCCTACGAGCGAATCGGAGTCGACCGAGCGCGCTAACGAAGTGCCATTCGGGGCTGACTCCCTGATTGTGGACCCAAAACCATCCAGGGCTCTGAAACGGGCTCATGCCGTTACAGGTTACATCCGGCTTTGAACGTCGGGAAACGTAACGGGTTACGGCATGACCCTTTCCGGCCCCGGCCTCCTCCTCCTGTCTTCGGCCTCCCGTCTCCGGTCTCCAACCGGCCAGCCGCCCGCGCCGGTCCCCCCAATAACCATTAACCGATAGCCATTAATCGCGCGCGTGGCGCGCAGGTTTTCATTTCCATAACGCGGGCTTTGTTCATTGCTGGGTGACAACCATGAACCCCCAGAAAAAAGCAGAGTCCCTCGGTCTCACATTCGCGAAGCAAACGCCGGGTTACCTGAAGCTGTGCATCCGCAGCGGTCATCAGCTCATCACCTCCGGTCATGTCAGTGATCTGAAAGGGAAGCTGGGCGCGGGGGTCGCGACCGAGGCCGGCTACGCGGCGGCGCGGAACTGCGCGGAGAAGATCCTGAACTCCGTCTGGAACACCCATGGCACCCTCGACGGCCTGCGGGTGATCAAGGTCCTCGGCTGCGTGAACTCGACGCTCGAGTACACCGACCAGCACCTCGTCATCAATGGCTGCTCCGACCTCCTCCACGAAATCTTCGGCAAGGAGGGCGATGGCTACCACGCCCGCAGCGCCCTCGGCTTCGCGCAGCTGCCCACCGGCGCCGCCGTCGAAGTCGAGGCGATCTTCGAGGTGAAGGGGTAGCGCGCTCCCCGCGCTCTTGCGCCGGTCGCCAGACTCGCTTCTCCTCGTGCTCGCCCATGGAAACTCCGCTGCGCGATCCCGGTCGGAAGGCGTTTATCCAGAACTCGCTGCTGCTCACGGAGCTGGGGCCGCCGAAGGTGGCGAGCGGGGCGGCCGCCATCGTTGGTCCGGCGGCGCCGCCTTCCCGTGGGCTGGCGCCTGCCTGGCGCGCGGTCGTGGAGCTCGATCGCGCACGCACCCTAGTGCAGGGCGACTGGGAAGCGCTCGCGCGGGCGGTCCGCGGGGGCGCGGATCTGCGCCTGCGGACCCAGTTCTACCATCACGAGCACATTGAACCCGGTTCGAGCAACCACGCGCTCGTCGAGGAGGTGATGGACTGGCGGATCGTCCACCTGATCGAGAACAACTGGGTGGCGGCGGTCGCCAACCTGCGGCAGCCGATCATCCTGCTGGATGACGGCTTTGGTCCGGCCCCCTCGTTGTCGCTCTTCCTGTACAATCAGGACGGCCGGCAGGCGCTGGCGCGGCTCCACCTCGGCGGCCCGCCGCGCGAGGGCGCGCGCGGCCCCGGTCCGGCGGCGCAGGATCCCCACATGCCCAAGTACCGGCTCGAGGATGAGTGGGACGCGGAGACGAACGCGCCGAGCCGCAACTTCGTCTACGAGTTCGAGAGCTACCGCTGGCTTGTACGGGATGACTGGACCGAGCTCTACAGCCACACCGCGGAGGGCGAGGCCCGCGCGGGTTCGCGGGATGCGCTCATCGAGGCTTTCCGGCAGGGTTGCGAGCTCAAGGTCGCGGTTGAGGGGCTGTGCGACGACCTCCTTCCGACCGGTGAGCCGCCGCGTAGCCATGAGACCTTCGTCCATTGCGGGGCGACCTATTGTTACGTCGAGGACCAGCTGCTGAGCGCAGGCTCGCAGCCCGTGGTGCGGGTCCGGCCCGGGATTCCCGTCGTCTACCGCTCCGGGAACTGGGACTACGGCTGGCTGTACCTGCGGACTGATGGAAAAGTGACCCGGCGTCTGATCGACCCCTACACGCTGCGCTTCGCCGATTCAGTCCGCCGCCACGCCTTGCGCTGGTTCGCGAGGTAGGGCTCGACGTACCTTCTGCCGTCCCGCCTGTTCCTCACCCAGGTAGTCCACACTCGGAGTATTCCCTTCGAGCTCAAGGCACCCGGTATCCGAGTAATGGAACTTGCCGTCGATCCCGCCGCCCAGTCGCGCATCGCCTCAAGCACCGGAGCCGGGGCCTTGCCTTGTATCCTTGGGTAGCTGGGACGGGGTCTGAACCCCGCTCTGACTTGCACGCTCAATCGCGGGGACGTGTCATCGCGAGCAGGACTCCCGCCCAGACCACCAACCCGAGCGTCACGAGGTGGATTGTCATCAGCGGCAGGGCGTGCTGCATGGTCGCGCGGGAGACGTGGTAGAGCGTCGCCAGCCACGGCTCGATGCGCAGGTTGACCACGCCGAGGAGGAAGAGACACAGCAGCGCATGGCAGGTCATAACGAGGCGGTGGGCCCCAACGCGGTTGCAGGTCTTGGCCCGGTGGTGGTTCCAGACAGCCAGCAGCACGGTGACACCCGCCACGATCGCCGCGGTGACGCCATCGCCCATCATCCAGGCAAAACCCACCAGCCAGGCCGTGGTGGCCACATAGGTGCCGACGAGCACGGCTGTGTTGCCCTTCACGGGTTGTCCCGCCCGCCGGCCCGCTCGATCGCTCGCCTCCTCGCCCGCGGCTTTTGCTTCCCCGCGTCGGTAGATCAGGACCAGCAGGGTGGTCAGCACGAGGAGGTAGCCGGACCAGATCCATGTGGTCGTCCGGAAGATCGCAGCGAGGTCCCAGCCACCCTCCTCTGCCCACACGTGCGTCATGCGGAGCGCGAGCAGCAGTGCGCCGATGGAGCACCACAGCACTGCGTTCCAGCGGACCAGGTAGCGGCGAGATTCGCCCGCGGGAGCCGCGCGCACCGTCGCCCAACTGACGCCGAGCGCCGCCAGCAGACCCACAAACGGCAGCAGCAGCGCGGTCAGGCCGCCTCCGCCCTTCATCGCGAGTCCTTTGGCCGAGCCCAAGCCTGCCGCCTGACTACCCGAGGCCAGCACCGGCAGCACCGCCTGCACGCCGAGCGCGAAGTCCGCGTCCGGATTGCTGCGCTCCAGGGCGGTCTCAACCAGTCCGAGCATGCGTTCATGCAGCAGTTTTCGTCCCCGGGACAATCGTTGCATCACTGCGTCCTCGCTCAGCTCAAGGGCCTCCGCGACCCGCGCGACGGACTGATGCTCGCGATAGTAGAGGACGAGGACCTCGCGGTAGGTCTCCGGCAATTGCCCGACCTCCCGCCACATCAGCGCGAGTTCGTCCGCAGTGATGGCCCGCGTGGCCGGCGTCGGCGCCGTATCCACGACTTCGTTTACCTCCGTCAGCGGCTCAGCCGAGCGGGCGGGCGACGTGCGTTCCGCCCGCCAGTCGTGCCGGATGGTGTGGCGGGCAATCCCACAGAGCCAGGCCCGAAGTTTCGCCGGCTCGCGCAGGGACGCCAGTTGCTTCCACGCCGCCACAAACGTGTCCTGGGCCAGTTCTTCGCTGCGCCGCACATTGCCCGTCGCGCTGAAGGCCAGCGCGCACACCAGCGTTTGGTAACGCCGCACAATCAACCCAAACGCGGTGCGTTCGCCCGCGAGACTGCGTGCCACCAGGTCGGAGTCGGCCGGAGCCGAAGAAGGAGAAAGAGAAGGATTCATGTCACCCACCGAGTGCCCGAAACCGACCTCAACCTGACACAAATTCGGTCCATATCCCATCTCTTCGTTGATCGCGGGCACGCCTGGGCAGGCAGCGCTACCGCCCAAGGGCAAACGTTCGTACGCCAGCCATCGGCGCCTCCAGTCGCAAGGCGTCGGACGGGTCGAAGGCCTGATCGGTGTGTTTCGGGCTGGGTGAAACGTCCCGGCTCGGACGTCAGAACGTCGAATTCGCGCTCAAGGTCCAGGTCATGGGCTCGCCCCACCGGCCGTTGGAGAGCAGGTAGTTCTCATCCAGGATGTTGGCGGCGCGCAGATTGAAGCTCACCGGCTTGCCCCAGAGCTTCGTTTGGTAGCGCGCGAAGACGTCCACGAGGGTCACCGAGGGCACCACGCGGAGGCTGTTGGCCACCGTGTTGTTGGCCGTGCTGTAGGCGTTCTTGTAGTTGATGGAATGTCCGAGCGAGAGGCCCTTGAGGGCGCCGCCAAAACTGTAGCGCTGGATGAAGGCGATCGAGCGCGTCGGGGCATTGGCGAGCGGCAGGCCTTTGCGGGCGACGACCACTTCATCCTCCACGACGCCGCCGTGGAAGAAGCAACCGTCGAGGGCCAGGGTCCAGGCGTTGGTGAGCTGATAGTCGAAGCGGAACTCGACGCCTTCGGAGGACTCGCGACCGGACGCGATGGAGATGCCAGTCTGGCGCTCGTCAGCGGGCGTGGCGGGGTTGTCAACAGCCTGCGGCGGGACGGCTTGGGCGAGGTTGACTTGTTCTTGGTCGAAGTAGGCAAAGGAGCCCGTGAGGCGATCCTTGAAAAGGCCGAACTTCACGCCGAGCTCGGTGATCTTGCCGCGATTGGGTGGGACGGGGTTGAAAAAGGCGTCACGGGCGAACTGATTGCGGAAGCTGGTGGCCTTTTGGGCGTAGACGCGGGCGTAGTCGACGGGGCCGCGGTTCTGGACCACATCGATCATGGTCGCGAGCTGGTAGGGATTGGCCTTTTGGGACTGCACTGCGCGGGCCGGGGCGGCACCGATGTTGGTGACCTCGGCCCACGAGTAGCCGGTGAGCACCATGAGGCGATCGTCGAAAAACTTGAGCGTATTGACAGCGCGGTGATTGGTGAACTCGGAGGTAACGTCGCCGCCATTGCCGCGGAAGTAGATGGGCTGCTTGATATCAGCCATAGTGGCAACGGGGTACCCGTTGGCGGCGTCGGCGGTGTTGCGGAAGCGGAGCTGGGCGGGGGTCGCGTTGACGATGCCACCGGGGAAGATGAGGTTCGTGGCGACGTTGTTGTTCGTGAAACGATACTGCTGGGTGAGGAAGTAGTTCGTGTTGAACTCGGAACCGAGGAGGAGGCTTCCCTGCACCTTGTTCTTGAAGCTGTAGCGCAAGAGCAGGTCCGAGTTGTAGCCGTGGACGCTGTTGGTGTTGTCGTTGAACTGCGGGCGCTGGGTGGAGTTGTCCTGATTCCAGGTCACGAAGCCCGGGTAGACGCGATCGCTGACGTTGTATTGGGCGCGGAACGTCAACCAGTCCTCCCAAGTGTAGGTGCCGCTGAGGTTGTAGGCGTCCTGGGTGTTGCGTTCGACGCTGTCGGCCCCCGCGAAGTTGATGCTGCGGCCGCGGCCGAGGTTGCTGAGGTCGAATCGTCCACCGACGAGCGGAGCCGGATTGAGCGTGGAACGGTCGCGGTGGAGTTTCTCGTATTCCGCCGTGAGCTCGAGACCCGGAAGCGGACGAAGGGTGAGGGACGGCGCGATGACATCGTAGTCCGCGAACTGATCGGGAAAGCTGCCGTCCTTCTCCGAGCCCGCGAGCACAAGTCGGTAGGCGAGCAGTTTCTTGCCGCGGATCTCGATCGGCGCGGTGGTATCGAGCATGCCTTGGATTAGCGAGTCCGAGCCGGTGGTGACGGTGACCTTGGTGGTGTTCTTAAACGTCGGGCGCTTCGAGATATAGTTGATGCCGCCGCCCGGGTTGGAGAGGCCGTAGAGCACGGAGTTCGGCCCCTTCAGGATTTCCACGCGTTCATAGGCCGCGGTGACATACACACGGCCACCCGGCGCATAGCCATTGCGGAGCGCTTGCAGGTTAAACCCGCGGGCATTGGCGGTCTCGTTTTGGCCGGCCGTGCTGTTTACTGTGGTGAAGCGCGCCACATCGTCGTAGGTCGTAAGTTGCAGCTCCTCGATCATGCGACTGTCGATCGCCATGATGGTAAAGGGCGACTTGGAGAGATCGAGCGCCACCAAGGAGCCGGTGGTGGCCTGGCGGGCGCCGTAAGTGTTGTCGGATTCCCTGCTGACGGTGAACGGAGAAAGCGTAACAACGTCCTCTTCCGCAGGCGCCGGCGTCTGCGCGCGAGCTAGCATCGCGAGGGCTCCGGAAGCGACGGTTGCCCCAACGACACGCAACAGCAAACCGAGGCGGCGGGGAGCGAAGGGCTGGGGGGTGATCGTGCGAGCGTCCAGGTGGAGCTCGCGGCCAACGAGCCATGCGGAGGCAGAGGAGTGACGGTTACAGAGCGGAGCGGAGGGCTGCATTGGGGGTGTGGCTTCGGGGTTGGTGGGCGTCGAAGGGCGACTTGATACAAACGGCAGCCGTTCATTGGCGTGGGACCACGGAAGGGGTCAGGGAAACACGCTGAACGGCGTCTGACCGAAAAATGGACACAAAGTACTAAATAAGAGCGAGAAAAATCATGGGTTTCCCGTTAACCGTTTACTCACCAATTATTACCGATACCGACTCAACTCAGGAGATATTCGAATGAGGTGAGCTGAGACAAAATACGTTCAACTCACGTCATACGCCTACGATTGCACGATTCACGATGCACGCAGTCACCGAGGCGCAGTCGGCACCAGAGGCTAGACGAGCGCCACGGGTGCTCAAGCGGTCGCGCCTACCCGCGCGGACTTAGCTCTCCAGCGCGGGCGAGCTCTTGCTTCGCCGGTATTCGGTGGGAGTCAGGCCCGTGGCATCGCGGAATACCTTGGTGAGATATCGCATGTTCTGGAAACCTGCCTGGAGGGCGGCGTCCGTGACACTGAGATTGGTGGACGTCAGCAAATGCTGCACTCGCTCGATTTGGACCCGCTGGATCTCGTCGTGAATCGAGCGACCGAGCGCCTTCATGAACTTTCGGTAGGCGGTGGAATTCGACATCCCCGTTACCTTGAGGACATCGGCCGGCAATATCGGGTCGCAGGCATGTTCCTTGATGTAACGGATCGCGACAGCGACCCGAGAGTCATCAATGGCCAGGTAATCACTGGAGTCGCGCTCCTCCACTTTGGCCGGATCGATGTAGGTGACACGGGACGGGGCGGGCTGACCGGACATCAATTTACTGAGGATGTCCGCAGCCGCATAGCCGGCGGTTTCAACGTTCGCATCAATGCTGCTCAGGCTCGGTTGAGAGAGGTCGCAGAGCCACCGGTCATTATCCACGCCAAGCACGGAAATCTCCTGGGGTACTTGCAGGCCTTGCAGCACGCACGCATCCAAAACCCAACGCGCCCAGCCATCAAAAAAGACAAACACCCCTGCGGGCTTCGGGAGTGACTCAAGCCAGCCGCCAAGCGAAACAATCGCACTGGGCATGCTCGCGACCGAGCCGGCTTCGGGCTGATAGAGGTCGCACGCGAAGCCATGCTTCGCGAGTTCGGCCTGGAAACCCTCTTTGCGCTCGTGGCACCATTGCGCGGTTTCAACACCGCCGCAGAAAGCAAAGTGGCGGTGACCTTTGTTGATAAAATAACGCGCGGCCATACGCCCAATCTCAGCCTGGTTTGAACTGACGATCGGAAACGTGAGAGCACCATCCGTCTTCTCCGAATAGCTGCCAAATCCAACGATCGGAACCTCGGTGATGGTCGCGATATCACCGATGGTCGAAAGTCGGGTGCTGGTGATAATACCATCGGGAGCCCAGTGCCTTATAGTCTCGATCGAGGCTTCCGTCATCGGATCCGTCAGGATGATCCATCCGGCATGACTATGAATATAGTGACCCACCCCGCGCGCGATGGCGCGGTCGAACGTCATTCCCGATTCAAGCAGCAAGGCCACCCGCTTCACGCGATTCAGCTTTTTGCCTCCGGAAATCTGGCGCCTTTCGCTCGACATTCGCACATCGGAATGAGCGGCGGATGTGATTGGTACAAGGGCAAACCGATCCCCATTCGGTCATTTTAGTGATTAAAAGTCCAATAAATCGTCATTTTGCTTGAGTCAACTTGCCTCCGTGCCACGGTGCGGGCGGTGGATGCGCGCTTTGAATTCCCGCCCGTGAAGTGGTTGTCGCTCGCTGCGCTGGTATTGCTCGAGGCGACGGTCGGGGCCTGCGATGCACGACCGCGGGACGAGCCACCGCTCCTCAGCTTGGCGGTGGGGACCCAGAGCATCGGAGTTCGCTACAAGTTTACGCCGGAGAGCGCGGTGCTGGAATCGGCCAACCAGATGGCTGCGCTGGGTTCGGACACGCTGAAGATCGCTCTCACCCCCAACTACACCAAGGACTACATGCTGGAGCGGGACGCGACCATACGCTCGCTCATGGACCTGCTCCGTGCCCACCCTTCATTCGAGCGGGCGATGGATCTGCCGTTCCGAAACATCATGCTGTGGGTGTATCCGTTCAGTGACTCCAAGTCGGCCTTCAAGACCGGAAAAATCAGCGACGCGGAGGCCGAAAAGATCCACCGCGAAATCTACGATCTCACTGCGCACCTCTTGCAGCGGTACTCGGGAACCGGAAAAACCTTCTTCCTCGGGAACTGGGAAGGCGACTGGCACATGCTGCGGGAGAACTACGACTCCAACCTCGACCCCACGCCTGAGGCGATCCAAGGGACAATCCGTTGGCTCAATCTCCGGGAGCAGGCCGTGGCGGATGCCCGGCGTGACACGCCGCACAGCGACGTGAAGGTCTATTTCTACGTCGAATTGAACCATGTGCGCAAAGCAATGGAGAACAACCGCCCCGCCCTCGTGAATCGGGTGCTGCCCCACATCCGCACCGATTTCGTTTCGTGGTCGAGCTACGACGTCACGAAGCCGGCCGCCTTGCTCGGCGGCGAGGCCGGGCGAGCGCTCGTGTTCCAAGCGCTGGACTACATCGAGTCCCACCTGCCCAAGAGCGAAATCCCCGGCAAGCGGGTGTTCGTCGGCGAATACGGGTTCGAATTGGCCTCCTTCAAGGATCCAGACCTGCAAAGGAAGTATACGGCCTCGATCATGAAGTGGGCCTTGGAATGGGGCAGCCCGTTCGTGCTCTACTGGGAGCTTTACTGCAACGAGGTGGAGCCCGCGACGGGTCGGAGTCGGGGCTACTGGTTGGTCGACGATCGTGGCGTGAAGCAGCCGGTGTGGTTCCTGCATGAGGAGTTGCTCGTACGCGCCAGACGCTACCTCGAAGACTATCGCGCGAAGCACGGCACGCTCCCGAGCCAGGCCACCTACAACCGGGTGGCCGTTGCCCTGATCGAGGAGATCGAGACCTACGGCGTTCGCACGCGCCCGTCCGCTGGTTTTGCCCCGCCATCACCACCCCCGCCCGTCTTCGATGAGCCAACCTCACCACGAGTCGGGTCCACCCCACCCTAGAAAGTGACGCCTCCTCCCCCTCCTCCCCACCCTGATCCAACCGTGAAAATCGGCTGGATGGAAAAAATGGGCTACGCCGCCGGAGACATGGCCTCGTGTCTCTACTTCGGCATCTTCATGAATTTCTTGGCGATCTTCTATACCGATGTGTTCGGGATCGCTCCTGCCGCCCTCGGCACGATGCTCCTCTTCGTGCGCACGTGGGATTGGATCAATGACCCCATCATGGGCGCAATCGCGGATCGCACGGATACGACGATGGGCAAGTTCCGTCCGTGGATCCTGTGGATGATCGTTCCGTACATGATCTTCGGCGTGCTCACGTTCACGACCTTCGACCTGAGCCCGGCCATGAAGCTGGTCTATGCCTACTTCACCTACACGACGCTCATGATGATCTACACGGCGATCAACGTGCCCTACGGCGCGCTGATGGGCGTAATGACGGCAAAGTCGGAGGAGCGCACGGTGCTCGCCGCCTATCGCTTCGTCGGCGCCAACGCGGGCATCTTCGTCGTCACGCTCGCGCTGCCCTACCTGGTCAAGCTCATTGGACAGGGTGATGTGCAGCTCGGTTATTCGGGGGCGATGGCGGTGATCGCCCTCGCGGCCGGCGCCTTGTTCTTCGTCACCTTCAAGACGTGCAAGGAGAGAATCACGCTGGTGGAGAAAAAGCACGAGCCATTCCTCCAGGAGATGAAGCAGCTGGCGCTCAACGGTCCCTGGCTCGTCGTGATCGCACTCAGTATCCTCACCGTGATGGGACAGGCGATCCGTGGCACGTCCACGCTCCACTACTTCAAGTACAACGTCGGCAACGAGGGCTGGGGCACGACGCTGCTTCTCTACAACTCGGTCGTGGCCGTCATCGCCGTGATGCTCAGCAAACAACTCTGCGCGCTGATCGGCTGCAAGCGCCGCGCCTACGTGATCCTCAACCTGCTCTTCGCGGCGTTGCTCGTGTGGTTCTACTTCATCCCAGTCACCTCCTTCCCGCTGATGCTCGCCAACCAGGTCCTGATCGCTTTGGTGGCGGCCCCCATGATGCCGATCTTTTGGTCGATGATCGCGGACACGGCCGACTACGGTGCCGTGAAGTTCGGTCATCGCTCCACGGGCATCATCTTCTCCGCCGGCACGGCCTCGCAGAAGATCGGTTGGACGGTCGGTCCGGCGGTCGCCCTGATGTTCCTCGGTGCGGCGGGCTACGTCGCGAACGTGGCGCAGCCTCCCGAGACGCTCAACGTCCTGCGCCTCCTCATGAGCCTCATTCCGGCGATCTTCGCCGTGCTCACGGCGATCATGACCTGCTTCTACAAGATCGACCGCAAGATGGAGATTGAGCTCGAAGCCGCCATCGCGAAGCAATCAGCCGCCGCCAAGGCGTAAACCGTCGCGAGCGAGCGCCCAGACGCACCGAATCGCCTGCAGGCCACGACCGCAATCTGCCGGGTTTTGTGAACGAGGCGTCCGGGCCCTTTCTCCCGGATGCGGCCGCCGTGACTGAAGCAGGCCGGACGTGGCCGGCCTGCGCAAAGGTAGTCGGACCGAGGCGCGCCAGTATCAGCAGACCGGGTTGTCCAGGAGATGACCGAGAAACGCCTCCAACGGGGCCGTCGCCACGCAGCAGTGGACGTCGCCGCCGCCATAGTAGAGGAAGTAGGTGCTGTTCATCACCACGTGGCCGCAGGGGAAGCACACCCCCTTGTAGATGCCTTCCGTTTCGTAGGGGGCCGTCGGTTCATAAATGGGCTCGGGCGTACGGTGCGTGACCTTCATCGGATTCTGGAGGTCGAGGAGCAGCGCACCCAGGCGGTACTGCTTGTCCGCGCCGACGCCGTGGTAGATCTGCAGCCAGCCGTGAGGCGTCTTGAGCGGCGGGTTGTTGGCACCGATCTTCCGTTCCCACGGATACTCACCCTTCGCCAGGAGCTTCATGTCCTTCCACTCGAGCAGGTCCTCACACTCCGCGATCCAGATCGCGGGAAAGGCGTTCGGGAAGCCCTCGCCGTGCCACTGCATCGGGCGGTGGATCGTGAACCACTTGCCGTTGATCTTTTCGGGGAAGATGATGACGTCGCGATCATCGAGCTTGGCGTTGGTGAGTCGGCCGGCGCGGATCCACGTCTTGAAGTCCTTTGTCAGATACAGCTGAGTCGAGGTCAGGTTCTGGCGCAACGCGACCGGGAACTCCTTGGGGAAATGGCCGTTCGTGCTGGCATGGTGATTTTCATTCAACCAATACCGGCCCGGAGGGAAGGGGCGGGTCGCGGCCGTGACGTAGTACCAGTCGCCGATCCGGATGATGCGGGGGTCCTCGACACAGCCGTTGTCGATGCCGCCGACGAGCGGCGAGAGGATGGGCTCGGCAGTGACGCGTGAGAAATTGAAACCGTCCTTGCTCACCGCGAGGCCGAAGTGGACGCGGTGCTCCGCGTCATGGCCGGCGGCGCGGTAGATGAGCTTAACTTCGCCCGTGGTCTCGTCGAGCCAGGCGCCCGGATTGGTGGTGACTTCGCTCTCCCAGTGAGAGCCGGCCAGCGGGCTGAGGATGGGGTTACCCTCGTAACGTTCGAGTTGGAATCGTTTGGAAAGCATGTCGCCGAAAGCTTCAGTCGCACGCGGGAGGAGTTGGCAATCCTGAAGTGACCATTTTTAATACACAAAGGATGAAATTATATCAATTCACCTTGCCAGGCCGATGAATCCCGTCACAGATCGAAACACGCTCTCTTGCAATGCCCCTTGGAGTAAGCTGACCCTCTTTGACCTGCTCCCGAATCGGCGGGCGTGTAACGCAATCGGCCCCAGTCATCCGCTCTTAAATTTCACATAAACAATAATTTATGTCACCTCACCCCATCTTTGGGTAAAAAATACTCCTCGCTTCCAGCTTTCCGTCTCTGCTCATCTCGCTCTTCAGCGAAGTCACTCGGCTTTCCGTCCGCCCTTCCCAACCTGCGCTTTCCTACACCGGCCCCCTGGCAACGAGCGCGGGTCCCCGTTAACTCCGGTCCAAAGGCAGAGTCTTCCCACCCCGCTCCCCATGATGAAAACCATGCTCCCCCGTCAGCGGCTGTTCGTCGCACTGCTTTGTTTCGTCGCTCTCGGTGCACCACTCCGGGCTGAAGAAGCCAGGAAGCCGGATGTTCTGTTCGTGCTCCTCGATGATCTCCGCTGGGACGCACTCGGCTACATGGATCACCCCTATGTCAAGACGCCCAACATTGACCGCCTGCGCTCTCAAGGCGCGATGATGGCCAACGCGTTTGTGACGACGTCGATCTGCTGTCCTTCGCGGGCGACCTTTCTCACCGGCACATTGGCGAATCGCCACGGGGTGACCGACAACGAGTCCTCCGACTACAATCCCGATGTCACGCCACCGCTCACCCGGTACCTGCAGGAAGCCGGCTACCGCACGGCGATGATCGGCAAATGGCACATGGGCAACTCCGGTGCTCCGCGTCCTCACTTCGATTTTTGGCTCAGCTTCAAAGGGCAGGGCGTGTATCACGACCCGCTTTTCAACATCAACGGCCAGAAGGTGGAGCACAAAGGCTACACGACCGACCTGCTGACCGACTACGCGATCGATTTCATCAAGCAGCAGCCGAAGGATAAGCCCTACTTCGTCATGCTTTCGCACAAGGCTGTGCACGAACCCTTCATGCCCGCGCCCCGGCACAAGAAGGCCTTCGGCACCGACGCGAAATTGACGCAGCCGCCGAGCTACATGGAGGACTTCGCCGACAAGCCCGCCTGGCAGCGTCGCCAGGCTTCGCGAGAAGTGCGCTGGCACTACCGGACCCGCGAGATCGAGGACGAGAACCTGCCCGCGTCGGTCCCGGCCGAGCCGTGGAAAGGGAACAACAAATACGTCGATCAGCTCCGCTGCCTCGCCGCCGTCGACGACGGCATCGGGAAGCTCCTCGAGCTCCTCCGCGAACGCGGCACGCTCGACAACACCCTCATCGTCTTCACCAGCGACAACGGTTACTTCCATATGGAACACCGTCGGTGGGACAAGCGTCTCGCCTACGAGGAGAGCCTGCGCATCCCCATGCTCGTCGTCTATCCGGGTCGCATCAAGGCGGGCTCGACCGTCAAGCAGCTGGTGACAAACGCCGATTTCGCGCCGACGATCCTAAACTACGCCGGTCTTCCCGTGCCGGCGCAGATGCAGGGGGCGAGCATGAAACCCCTCTTTGAGGAAAAACACCCCGCGTGGCGAAATGCGGTCTTCTACGAATACTGGAAGGAACTCGTGCATTCGATCCCAACGATGACCGCGCTGCGCACGGACCGCTACAAGCTCATCACCTACCCCGAAATCAAGGATCTCGACGAGCTCTTCGACTTGGAGCAGGACCCGCACGAGATGAACAACCTGGCGGTCGATCCGGCCTACGCCGCGTTGCACGCGTCAATGAAAGCCCAACTCGAAGAGGCCAAAGTCGTCTCTGCATGGACACCCCATGCCTTCCCAAAAAACTTCCCGCGCATCCGGGGAAAGGAAGGCGTCCTGTTCGACTTGGCGGTGCACGACGGCGCGTTGGTCGACCGCGTGAACTCGGGCGTGACGTTCAGCCCCCAAAACCTGCAGGTGCGCGACGGCAGCGTCGTCTTCGACGGCTCCACGGCCTCCATCCAAGTGCCGTTCCATAAGCGCATCGATCCCTCCGGCTGGCCCTTCCGTCTCGACATCGCCGTGAATGCGCAATCCGACGGTGTCATCGCCGCGCAGTCCTCCGGCGACTACGGCTACAAGGTCTTCATCCAAGACGGACGTCCCGGTGTCGCCGTGCACTGCAAGACATGGATCGACACGACCACGGTGGTCGACGGCCCCGCCTCGATCCTCGGGAAATGGACCCAGCTCCAAGTCCTCATCGACTACAACCGCATCGTGCTGCGCGTGGACGGCGTGGTCGCGGACTCCGTCTCCCTGCCTTTGCCCTTCACCGGCTCGCCCAAGACAGCGCTCGTGATCGGCCAAAGCGGCGAACATCCTGTCGCCGAACGTCTGCCCGAGCGCCCCTTCACCGGACAACTCAAGCGCTTTACGATCCAGCGCGGCCTATGACCATCCGCCGGTCATTTTTCAAGGGCCATGGCTCGCGCTCGCCCCGGTGAGGGCACCAGCGCGGCGGATTGAGATCGTCGGACTGCGATCTGCGTCGGCGGCGTCCTCCTTGTGTCGTACCATGGCATGGACGCCCACTCCGCTATGGCCCGCCGTTGGTTCCGAGGATCGCCTCGGATTCGTCGCACCCATCCCTGCGACGGACGTGAACGTTCGATCCGTCCCGTTAGGCAAAAACATCCCTCCCCCATCCGTCGCACCCGCCGCAAGGTCTCCTTTTCCACCGTTATGAAAACACTCGGCTCCCTGACAGCTTTGGTCGGCATGCTCTGGTCGGCACCGTTCTTCTCCGCTTGGGCTAGCGTCATCCCGGTGCCCAAGGACATTCTGCCCGAGCGCGCATCGGGCGCGAAGCCTCTCAACGTCGTCTTCATCCTCTCCGACGACCACCGCTTCGACGCCATGAGCTTCATGGGCCATCCGCTCGCAGAGACGCCGAATCTCGATCGTCTCGCCCGCGAAGGTGCGCACCTGAAGAACGCGATGGTCACGACGGCGCTCTGTTCGCCGAGCCGCGCCTCGATTCTCACCGGCCTCTACACGTTCCGTCACCGCGTGATCGACAACCAGCGCGCCATCCCCCCGGGCACCGTCTATTTCCCCCAGTATCTGCAAAAGGCCGGTTACGCCACGGCCTTCTTAGGCAAGTGGCACATGGGCGCCGAGGGCGACGATCCCCAACCGGGTTTCGACCATTGGGTGAGCTTCCGCGGTCAAGGCGAGTACTACGCCCCAAGCCCGCGTTACACCCTCAACGTCGACGGCCAACGCGTCCCGATGAAGGGCTACATGACGGACGAACTCACCGACTACGCCATCGCTTGGCTCCAGAAGCAGAAACCCGCCGAGAAACCCTTCTTCCTCTACCTCTCGCACAAGGCGGTTCACGCCGAGTTTGCCCCGGCCGAACGCCACCGCGGAAAATTCGCGCAACGCACCTGGACGCGCCCGAAGTCGATGCCTGTCACCGAGGAGATGATCCGCAACCAGCCCCGCTGGCTGCGCGATCAACGCAACAGCTGGCACGGCGTGGATTTTCCCTATCACAGCGACCTCGACATCGACAAATACTACAAGGCCTACGGCGAGACCCTGAGCGCGGTGGACGACAGTGTGGGCCGCGTGCTCGATCAACTGGGGAAGATGGGCGTGCTCGACAACACGCTCATCGTGTACATGGGCGACAACGGCTTCATGTTCGGCGAGCACGGGCTCATCGACAAACGTGTCGCCTACGAGCCCTCCATCCGCGTGCCGCTCCTCATGCGCGCGCCGAAACTGATCCGACCCGGCACCGTGGTCGACCAAGTGGTCGCCAACATCGACATCGCACCGACCGTGATGGAGGTGATGGGTCTCAAGCCCGCCGCACACTTCGACGGCCGCAGCCTCGTGCCCCTGCTCCGCGGCGAGCAGGTGAAGTGGCGCGACTATTTCCTCTACGTTTACTACTGGGAGCGAAATTATCCGCAAAGCCCGACCGTCTTTGCCCTGCGGGGCGACCGTTACAAGTTCATCACCTATTACGGCCTCTGGGACAGCAACGAGCTCTACGATTTGCAATCGGATCCCGATGAGATGAAGAACCTCATCAACGACCCAGCCCATCGGACGACGACGGAGACAATGACCAAGCAGCTCTACGCGATGATGGAGCAACTCGGCGGCATGCAGATCCCGCTCAATCCGCCTTCGGGCGAAATCAACAACCTCCGTTACCGCGCCCGCGGCGGCCGGGACGCAGCCGATTTTCCAGAGGCCCTGATCGTCGACCAACCCACCCCTCCGAAAACGCACAAATGAAGTCCGACCCGTTTGCTCGCGATCCCTCCAAGTGGCGACCCACCGGAGTTCCGCCTGACCGGCCTCGTGAATCCAGGAATCAGGGCGGCCTGATTCACCATGCCTGACGATACAGTTCAACCACCTGCTTAGCCGTGGGCACAACCGGATTGTTTTGAGGGCTTCCGGAAACAAGAGCGTCGGCGGCCATCTTCTCCAGGAGGCCGCCGAAACGATCAGCATCCATCTTTGGGTAGTCGCGAAGCCGAGGAATGTTGAGCCGACGGTTGAGCGCCTCAAGCCCACTAACGAGTGCGTCGGCCGCGTCCTGATCACAGGCATCCGGTGAGGTCCAACCGAGCGTTCGCGCAACGATGGCATAGCGGGGCAGGGCTCCCGCGACAGAAAAGCGCGTGACCGTGGGCAGAAGCATGGCGTTGGAAATGCCGTGGGGTACGTGGAACAGCGCGCCGATCGGCCGGCTCATGCCGTGAACGAGCGCGACGCTGCTGTTGGCAAACGCCATGCCACCCTGGGTGGCCGCCAGCATCATGCCCTCGCGGGCCGCCCGGTGACCCGGTTCTCGCCAGGCCGTTTCCAGGTGCTCGCCCACCAGTCGGATACAGGATAGCGCCAGTGGATCCGTGAGCGGTGTCGCCAGTCGGGAAACAAAGGCCTCGATGCCGTGCGTGAGGGTGTCGACCCCGACCGCCGCTGTGAGCGAAGGCGGCATGCTCAGCGTAAGTTCATAGTCCACCAACGCCACGGTCGGCAGCAAGTGGGCATCGAGCATCATCATCTTCACGTCACGCGCCGTATCCGTGATCACCGCCACCTTGGTCACTTCGCTGCCGGTGCCAGCCGTGGTGGGAATGGCGAAAAGGGGCAACCCGGGATTGGGCACCTGGTGCCGGCCCATGAAGCGGGACAGCGGCGGAGGATTGGCCGGCAGAACCGCAATCACCTTGGCGCAGTCAATCGGACTGCCGCCGCCGAGTGCGACCACGGCCTGCGCGCCTGTCGCCTGAAGCCGGGCGAAACCCGCGAGGACGTTGTCCTCGCTCGGATCGGGCTGCACCTCGGCAAAAACGTCAACCGCTATACCGACGGCGGCGAGATCGGCCACCACGCGCGGCGCGAGGCCGCACGACACCATGAAGGCGTCGGTGACCAGCAGCACGTGTTTCAAGCCGCGGCGCTGCAACTGCGGTGCCAGCTCCTTCACCGCGCCGGCGCCGGTGATGAGTGTGGAGGGGATATTGAACTGGGAGGTCATGGGCACACGAAAAGGCGGCCGGTTCACCACCCCTGAGCCCGCACGTAACCCTTGTCCCAGCGCGAGAGCACGACGCGCTGCCGGGTATAGAACAACACGCCCTCGGCGCCCTGCACGTGGAGATCGCCGTAGAACGACGCATTCCAGCCGCTGAAGGAGAAGAGCGCCATCGGTGCGGGAACGCCGACATTGATGCCCAACATGCCGCACTGAATCTCGCGGGTGAACTGCCGGGCGGCGGCGCCACTGCTGGTGAAGATGCTCGCACCGTTGCCGAAGCTCAGGCGATTCATGGTCGCGATCGCCTCGTCCAGGGTCTCGGGTCGCACGAGCGAAAGGACGGGACCAAAGACTTCCTCCTGGAAGATCGACATCTGCGGTTCCACCCGATCCAGCAAGGTGGGTCCGACGAAGAACCCTCGCGCGGGCGCCGAGCCCCGGTAGGCGACCTCCGCACCGCCGGCCGCCGCGGCCTCGATCACCCCATTGACCCGTCGTTGAGCCGCCGCATCAATCACCGGACCCATGCCCGCCTGGTCGTTGGCGCTGGTATCGTCGAGCTTCAATCCAGCCAGCGCGCCGCTGACGTGGTCGCGCCAGGCGTCAGCCGTCTTGCGCCCCACGCCCATGAGCACGGAACCGGCCATGCAACGCTGACCGGCGCACCCGAACGAAGAACCCAGGATCGCGCGCACTGTTGAATCAGGCTCGGCGTCAGGCATGACGAGCAACACATTCTTCGCGCCGCCGGCAGCCTGACAGCGTTTTCCATGCGCGCTGGCCAGCGTGTAGACGTGTTTCGCCACGCCGGACGATCCGACAAAACTCACGGCGGCAACGCCCGGGTGCGTGCAGAGCGCATCCACGACCTCGCGGCCGCCATGCACCACGTTGAACACGCCTGGCGGAAGCCCGGCGGCGGAGAACAGTTCCGCCAGCCGGAGCGCCGTGAGCGGCACCTTCTCGCTCGGCTTGAGCACGAACGTATTGCCGCAGGCGATGGCCAGCGGGAACATCCACATGGGGACCATCGCCGGAAAGTTGAACGGCGTGATCCCGGCGCAAACGCCGATCGGTTCGCGCATCGTCACCGCGTCGATCTGCTCGGCGACCTGCGGCAGGCTTTCGCCCTTCGTCAACTGTGCGACGCCACAGGCAAAATCGACCACCTCGATCCCTCGCCGCACATCACCGCGCGCCTCGTCGAGGGTCTTGCCATTCTCGCGCGTCACCAGGCGGGCCAGTTCATCCGCGTGCTGTTCCAGCAGGCGTTTGTATTCAAACAGCACACTCGCGCGCCGCGGCACCGGGAGCACGGACCAGGTGCGGAAGGCGCGGCCGGCAGCCTGCACCGCAGCATCGACCTCAGCCGCGCCGCCCATGGGCACGCGGGCAATGACCTCGCCACGCGAGGGGTTGAAGACATCGCCCCAGCGGGCGTTGCCGGACGCAAAGGACTTACCATCGATCAGGTGGCTCAGTTTCATGGAAGGGAATGTCGGCGCGGGCCGATGGCGGCATGGCCCGTCAGGCCAGACTTCGCCGGCTCGCTTGGGGCCAGCCTAGCGCGCGCCGAGGCGTCAAAGGGCCGCTCCCGCGTGCCCGCCGCACCATCGCGCCGATCGGCGGCGACATAGAAGATGGCGGTTGCCGACGTGACTTCGGTGGCAAAGTGGTTCACAGTGACCACCTGAGTCCGGATCAGCTTCATCGGGAGAAAATTTGGGAATACGTCCGGTACCGTCGGTAGTCCGATTCCATTTCGGCCTGGCGCTGAGGGTCGGACATGTAGCTCATCTTTAACGGCACTAATTCCCGCTGCGCCGTGGTAACCGAGGGCCAGAGCCCGGCGCCGACACCCGCGCACAACGCGGCTCCGAGCGCCCCAGGCTGGCCTCCCCGCGATACCTCCACGAGGCAACCCAAACCATCAGCGAACAGCTGGCACCATGCTGGATTTTGTGCGGCACCTCCCGCCAACCGCACGCTCCGTATGCGACCCACCGTCGACTTCAACCGATCCAGGTGTGAGCGATGCGCAAATACGATGCCCTCCATGACGGCCCGCAGCAGCACGCCTCGATCATGCCCGGAATCCAGGCCCAACAAGGCGCCGCAGCCGGTTGGCACCTGCGGCAAGAAAATCAGCCTGCTGCGCGGTGCGCGGATGGCCGCCGCAACCGTTTTCCGGGCATCCGCGCCCTCCGCCAGCAATCGGCAGGCCCAGTCAAAGTTCGCCATCGAACTTGGACTGCCTTCGAGCACCAGCCAGCGTCCCGGCTCGACCGACGGGTTCACCAGAAAGTGACCGCCGCGCCGGGGAGGCCGGTTCACGTAGACCTGGTTGATCGACCACGTGCCAGCCACGACGGATACTTCACCGGGTGCGTGCACCCCGCAGCCAAGTGCCGCCGCCTCGCAATCAATGCAGCCCGTGAAAACCGGCGTACCAGTCCGGAGATCGGTGCGGGCGGAGGCCTCAGCCGTGACCGCGCCGGCGGAGGCGAAGCTCTCCTGCAGAGGCGGTAGATTCGCTCCGGTTGAGCGCAGACGCCGGCTGGGAAAATCGAGCAGGCCCGCGGCACCAGCATCCGTAAAGTCGGAGCAGATCAGCCCAGTCAGCCGGGTCCTGATGAAGTCCTTCCAGAAGACCGCGCAGCCCAGCCGGCGCGCCAGCGCGGGCTCGCAGGCGCGTAACCAAGCCAGCAACACGGGCAACTGGCCGGCATAAGCCCGCTGGCCAAGCGGTGTGTCGACCAATCGAAGGAAACGGACGGCCCGCGTATCACTGGAGAGAATTCCCGCGCGCAAGGGTCGGCCCCGTCGATCCACGAAGACGGCTCCGTTTCCACAACCGGTCACCCCCACCGCAGCAATCCGGGCGGCGCGACCCCGAACCGCTCGTCGCAGCACGGCGGCGGCTGCTTCCCAGGTGGCTTCGGCGTCGCGCTCGACCCATCCCGGCTGCGGACGCACGACCGGCACCGTCGCTTCGGCCGCCGCGACTTTCCGACCGCGACCATCGAAGAGCACGGCCTTGACGACGGTGCTGCCGACATCGATACCGAGCAGGAGTGGAGAGCGAGGTTCAAGTGCGGCCGGCATAACCGAGAACGGAAAGCAGAAGGGACGCGGGTGGCTCAGGGGTGAGTGTACGGAGTCGAACGAGGCGCCCACCGCAGGTGGCGGACAACGCGGATACGGCGAAGACGGACGTCGACCATGGGCGTACGGGTGGCGGCACCGGTTTTGTCTCGTTTCAAGTCGATGTGCGCTGCGCTGACGCTGTCGCACCCCTCATGGGCACGCGGGCAATGACCTCGGCACGCAAGGGTTTGAAGGCATCGCCCCGACGCACGCTGCAGGACTCAATGGACTTGCCGTCGATCCGGTGGCTCCGATGCATAGGATGGAGATTCAGCGCGGGCCGTAAAGGGAAAGGTCGGGCGGCGTGCGTTCTTCCAAATACTTGATCCAACGCCGGCCGCGACTGTCGAGCGGCGTGAGTTGCGTCGGGCCGGAGTCTCCATTGTTGTCATGCAACGATTGGTTGGGCCCATTCTTGTGCAGGTAGATGGAGCGGTCTGCCGTTTCCGCAACATAGTTGCCGGCAATCTCCATGTGGTCGCCAAACTCATCGATATAGATGCCACGTTCGGAGTAGCTCCCCCGGCTGTCACGAACGTAGTTGTTGAGCACTTTCGTTCCTGGCTGTTCGCCGACAAGGTAGATGCCGCCACCGTCACCCGCCTCGCGCATGACCCCTTCGACGCGGTTGAAGGCAACGAGATTGCTGTGGCAGTTGGTCAATCCGGGCGCCCATCTCCATCCAACACTGATTCCGGTGTAGGGAAGATTTCGCAACAGGTTGTGCTCAATCCGGACATGGCTGGCATATCCAACCCAAATCCCGACACTTCCAAGGTCGAGGTGAAGGCAGTCCTCGATCGTATTGTCCACGATGCGAATTCGCGACGGTGCCTCGGCCGCCGTAGTCGTCATCGTCCGGTAGAGGTCGCCGGCCCCAGGAATGGCCCCCTCTTCGCTGATGCGATCGCGAGGTGCGACGAAGTCGCGATGCAACGGGTGGCCAATCCCGGTATAGGCGGGCATGCGTCCAACCTGGATCACATTGGCACCCACGCGACGAAATGAGCTGCTCGCGATCAGACCGTCGCTGCAGCCCGCCTCAAGGGCCAATGCACCTTCGCCAAGGTCTCGGAAGTGGCAGCCCTGCAGCACAATGTTGCTACAGTAAAGGAAGCGGATCGCAGCGGTTGGACTGTAGGTGCGACTCCGATCAGCTCCCCAGGCACCGGCCTGCAGGCCCATCCTCCCCTCTGCCGGCATCTCCCATTCCGTTTCGGCAAACTCGAGGTTCCGAAATTCGAGATTCCGCACCGGTTGCTGGGGAGTTCCGCGAACAACCATGAGTTCGGCAGTGACAGGTGCGCTGAACGAAGAATGATTGGGATCGTCCCCCGGTTGCGCGCAGTAGAACAACTCGCCACGGGCAGCGTCCAGGTACCACTCGCCGGGCTCATCGGCGAAGACGAGCGAGTTCTCCAACCACAGGCGATTGTGGCTCTTCATGGCAAGACGCGCACCACTGGCGTCACTACCCACCGGCTCGCGGACGATGACCGTGCTCCCATTGAGCTCAGCAACCGACTGCCGGTTATAGTGCCAGTGTGCAATGCTGTTGATTTCGACGCCTGCCGCACCGGTCCAGGCCTCCGGTAGCGCCGGTTGGAGCGTGATTCGTCGGCGATCCCCATCCATGTCGGCCACGGTGAAGTACCCCGTGTCCGGTTCGCGTGACCTCTGCTGCCACTTGCCGTCGCGAAAGAGGCTGCGGAATCTCCACGCCGCTGCGGCTGCTTCAGGAATCGTCGTACGCCAAAGGTTTGAGCGCACGTGAACCCATGGACCCCTCAACGTTCTCGAACCCACGATGACTGCTCGGTGCCCAGGTTCCGCCATGAACGTGACCTTCCGCTCCCCTGCTCCGATGGCATCGGCTGCTATCTCGACAGGGGCGGCCAATCGGTAGGTTCCGGAGAGCAGTCGGACCGTGACCGACTCTCCTGGGAGCCTCGTTCCAGATTCCTGGATCGCAGCAAGCGCTCGCTGGAGTGATGCAAACGGTTGCGTCGCTGTCCCTGGACCGTCGTCGCGGCCGGTCGGGGAAATCCAGAAGGTGGATGCTTCCGAACACGGAAGTACTGCCAGGAGCAGGGTCAGGATCAGGGGAGTTTTCATGGAAACAGCGCGAATCGAATGAGGCCGATTGAAAGTGAGATCCAGGTTGCGGAGCTTCCGATTCGAAGCGTCCAGTGACATGGTGTCACCGCGAGTCGGAACCACGATCGATCCCCTCGCAAACTTCGAGTTCCCTCTGGCAATCCATGCGATTCCACCGAGTGACGGTGCCTCATCGGATTGCAGCCAAAGGGTTCGTTACCTCTTCCCAAGTCGGCACCACGGGACAATTAGGATGTCGGGCCGTGCTCATGTGCCGCCCTCGTCGTGGCCTGTCCACCCAAGCTCAGGCACTTGGCAGACCGCGACACCAAGAATCCTCGCCCCGGCGTACTTGCCAAAATCCAGACTATGCACCGACACGGTCCAAACAACGAAAACAAATTCGGGAAATTGAAGCATGGTGCTAGGTTTGTGGGAAAGAGATTCGACAAAGAAATCTATTAGTCAATTAGCGTTCGACTGGTAAAACAAAAATTACCCTCTTGGATAGCTGCTCGGTGAGGTTGGTTCAGAAATCCAGCCGTCGAACGGAGAGGGGGAAGGTCGGGGCATCCGAAGGGCCTTCCAAGCAACTGGGTTATCGCTCTTCGCGTCCCAGACCGCGATCGGACGACTCTCAAACTGTAGAAAGGGAGATCATCCCACTTGACAAATAGAATTTCGTTCCATTACTAGAACCGCAACGCCCCACCCCAACCATGCACCCTGTCTTGATCCTGTTCCTCGCTTCTCCGTTCGATTGCTCTGGCCACATTAGCGAGGCAAGTGTCACCAAATCGCACCTCAGCAATGCCACCTGATCGCCGGCACCGACCGCGCTGACGTTGGCACCCGGACTCGTGACTCCTGCCTTCGGTCCCCTGCACCGAAAAATCTGCGGCGTCCATCCGACCGATCCTACACCAAGGCACGCGCGGCTCCTCCTTTTTTCCTCACCCATCCCATGGCTCAAACGCCCCATACCTGACATGACAATCAATCGGGGATGCTCCCTGTTTCCACGGCGGACATGGCTGCCGAGTTCCGCCAGGCCCGCCGATGCGTACCGAAGACTCTGCCTAGGAGCGCCAAAGCGCTACTACCTTGCGGTGCCGCTCCTCCTTCTGCTCATTGCCCCTCTCCTTCGCGCGGCAGAAAGAACGGTAAAACCGAACATCCTCTTCATCCTGGCCGACGACCTTGGCTGGAGTGACCTCGGTTGCTACGGAAACAAGGACATCAAGACTCCGAACCTGAACCGGCTCGCGCAAACCGGCGCCCTCTTCACCCAGTTCTACGCCGCCGCACCCGTCTGTTCGCCCAGCCGTGCCGCCTTCTTCACCGGACAGTATCCGGCCCGCCTCCGCATTCACTCGCATTTCGCGGGCATCAAGGAAAACGTGGCCCGGGCGATGCCCCAATTCCTCGACCCGGCAACACCCAATATTGCGGGGCTTCTCAGAAGCGCGGGGTACGCGACTTGTCACGTTGGAAAATGGCATCTCCGCAACAATGTCTCCCAGCTCGCCGACGAGGAGCCGATCGACGAACGGGGACAAGGGCCCACTCCGGCCTCCTATGGCTTTGACTTTGTCGGGAGTGGCGAACCCTGGGGAGCGGCCGGTCCCAAGGATCAGCCATATTACCGGGCGAAGTCGACCGAACGACTGGTGGACGAAACGATCCGCTTCATTCGGGAGCACCGCGACCAGCCTTTCTATGCGCAGTTGTGGACCCTGGTGCCGCATGCCCGCCTGAATCCAACCCCGGCACAGCTGCAACCGTACGCCCACCTTCATCCGGGCGGACCCGACTTCCCCCACGCCAGCGCGCGCGAGATCTACTACGCATCGGTCACGGATCTCGACACCCAGCTCGGCCGCCTCCTCGCGGTGCTCGAAGAGCTGGGCATCGCCAAGGACACCCTGGTGATCTTCTCGAGCGACAACGGTCCCGAGGATATTCACGTCCTCAATGCAGGACACAGTGGCGTTGGAAGCGCGAATCCCTTTCGCGGAAGGAAGCGCAGTCTTTACGAAGGGGGTATTCGCGTGCCTTTGCTGGTCCGCTGGCCCACGAGGATCGAGGCCGGTCGCATCGACGAACAATCGGTCGTCGCCGCCATCGACTTGCTGCCGACCCTCTGTAGCGTGGCGGGTGTAACTGCACCGCAATTACCGGCGATCGACGGCGAGGACATGAGCGACCTGCTGCTGAAGGGACCCCGACCACGGCAACGCCCTCTCTTCTGGGAGACCCGCTATGCGACCTCAGGGGAAGCGATCCACCAGAGTCCCCATCTCGCCATCCGGGATGGCGGGTGGAAACTCCTCACCAACCGGGACGGTTCGCGCACGGAACTCTACCACCTGGAGGAGGACCCGCTGGAAGTCGACAATCTCGCCGCAAACAGGAAAGACCTGACCGAGGACATGCGAAAGCAGCTCCTCGACTGGAGCCGGACACTTCCACCCGGTCCCATCGCCCCCGCCACCGGCCGCCTGCGTCATCCGTGGCCCGAAAAACCAGCCGCAAGGCCCGCGGCCACCCCTCCACGCTAGCTCTGTCATCCATGTGGCGTTACCTCCTCCTTCTCGGATCCCTCCTTCACCTGAACGCCGTGTCTGGCGCCGGCCAGGCGGACCATCCGCGTCCCAACATTCTGATGATCGTGGCGGACGACTGGTCCTTCCCGCACGCCGGCATCTATGGAAACTCCTGGGTCAAGACTCCCGCCTTCGACCGTTTCGCCCGAGAAGGCCTGCTCTTCACGCGGGCCTATACCCCCGTGGCCAAGTGCTCCCCATCAAGGGCATCCCTGCTGACCGGTCGAAACCCCTGGCAGCTCGATGAAGCCTTCGCGCACCGGGGATTCTTCCCGCTGCAGTATCGCACCTACAGCGAAGCCTTGGGTTCCGAAGGGTATGTCGTGGGCTACACGGGAAAGGGATGGAGTCCCGGAGTCGCGCTGACGGCCGATCATCTTCCCCGCCGGCTGCTGGGATCCGCTTTCGACCGCAGGACCCTGGCGCCGCCCACCTCGGCAATCTCCCGCAACGACTATGCCGGCAACTTCGGGGAGTTCCTCAAGACGGCGTCGACCTCCGGCTCCCCGTGGTGCTTCTGGATTGGCGCAAGTGAACCCCATCGCCCGTATGAGTACGGTTCCGGGGCCGCACAGACCGGTCGCAAGCCGGCGGATCTCGGTGCGCTTCCCGCGTATTGGCCGGAGGACGACCGGGTGCGCAACGATGTCCTGGACTACGGCTTCGAGGTCGAACACTTCGATCGTCAGCTCCAACGCATCCTGCAGGTGCTCGCCGAACAGGGTGCGGAAGAAAACACCCTGGTGGTGGTAACGAGCGACAATGGCATGCCCTTCCCCCGCTCCAAGAGCGAGTGCTACGAGATCTCCAACCATGTTCCACTCGCCCTGCGCTGGCCGCGGGGCATCGGGACGAGTGGCCGGAACATCGAGGACTACGTCAGCCTGATCGATCTGGCGCCGACGATCCTCGACGCCGCACGGCTGGACTGGAACCGGAGCGGGATGAAGCCCCTCACCGGACGCAGCCTGATGCCGCTTCTTCACTCCTCCCGCAGCGGCAGAATCGAGACGAACCGCGATTTCGTGCTGATCGGACGCGAACGCAACGCACCCGGGCGTCCTTTGAACCAGGGATTCCCCAGCCGCGGGATCATAGAAGAGGACTGGCTGTACATCGAAAACGCAGCTCCGGATCGGTGGCCGGGCGGAAATCCAGAGACCGGTTATCTGGAGGTGGATACCGGTCCGTCCAAGAGTGTCATCATCCAGCGGCGACGTTCGGAGCCAGCCGACACCTACTGGCAGATGACGTTCGGGCGGCGTTCGGCACGCGAACTCTACAATCTGAAGAACGACCCTGATTGTATTGAGAATCTCATCTCATCTTCCGCCCACCACGACCGCGCCGCCAGCCTGCAGGCCCGACTCCAGGAGCAGCTCACCGCGCAAGGCGACCCCCGGCAACTGGGCAAACCCGACTACTTTGACTCCTTTCCCTTCTCCTATCCCGCCTACAACGACTTCTACGAGCGCTGGGCGAGCGGACAGGCGAAGATCCCTGACACGATTCCCCGGTCCGACATCGAGCCCAACCCCCTCCCCGAACTCCTCCCTCCGGCAACCTCCGGAACAAACCATCCATGAAACCCCTCCGCACCTTAAGCATCACGTTTCTTGCCCTTATCCTCCGCCTCGATGCGCACGCACAGGCCAGTCCGTTGCCCGCAGCGCGGGATCCAGGATCCGACACACCGGTTGAACTCACACCCTTTGAGGTGCGGGACAGCGCCGGCGGCGGTTTCGGAGCGGACTCCGTGATTTCCGGAACCGGTCTCAACACCTCATTGAAGGCGCTCCCCATGCCCGTGGAGGTGATCACCTCCGAATTCATCCAGGATATTGGAGCCACCGAACTGAGCACGATTCTGGAATACGGGGCCGGGCTCGCGCAGAATCAGAACGAAAACGAAACCCTTCCCTACGTTGCCACGAACTACTCGATCCGCGGCTTTTCGACCAATCGTGTCTACTACGATGGTTTTCGCACGGATGGTCGGCTCAGTCCGCTCTTCATGGACCGCGTTGAGATTATCCGCGGACCCTCATCGACGTTTACCGGTCCCATCGAGCCGGGTGGCACGGTCAATGTGATACCAAAACGGGCAGCCAAGCGTCGGTCTGCCAGTGCCTCGATTGCCTTGGGATCCTGGGATCGTCTCGTTTCCGAGTTTTCCCTGGCGGGTCCGGTGGGCACCACGGGGGTGTCATATCGACTGGGAGCAACTTATGCAAACGGCCGCGCTCCCGCCGACTTCTTCCAAAACGAAAGTCTGTCGCTTGGCACTTCGATCGAGTGGCGGATTTCTGACAAGACCCGCGTCGTGCTTGACGCCGAGTCCCGCAACGCCAGCCAGACCCCCACCACGTCACCTATCTACACGCTTGCCGGAACTCCGGGCATCGTTCCCGTGCGCCGCAGCTTCAACCGCATGGGCCCCGAGTCCTTTTCCGACATTGTGCAGATCCGGGGAATCCTGCGGGTCATTCACCGGATCAATGACAACTGGCTGTTTCGCGTGGGTTGTTTCGCTCGCTGGCAGGAAGTCGACCAACTCCAGGTCACCGGAGCCAACACGGTTGCCATCAACGCAACCACGGGGGCCAGAACCGTACCGTTCACTCCGGAGACCCTGACTGCAAATTCGTTTTGGTATTCGCCGCAGGCCAGCTTGCTAGGCACGTTTGAATACGGAAAGATCACCCACAAGGTGCTTCTCAGCCACGACCAAAACCTGACTCCGTGGCAATACAACCGTCGCACACAACGCACCACCGCCTTCAGCCGGCTCGATCTCGACAATCCATCCTACCCCAGCTTCTCCGACTTTCGCTCCTGGGGCAGGCTGACCAACGATACCGAGATCGTGTATATCCAGCGTCGCACCTCGCTCAGCAACATCGCGACCGCCCTAGGAGGCCGATTGACTTTGGTCCAGGGGTTCACGAGGGGAGATTCATACGGAAAGACCGTCACGAACACGGCGGTCACCACGACCGCCGAGCGACGGCTTCAGGCCACAGCCGACGCGTCCGGCGCCGATGTTTGGAGTGGCGGCATCTCCTATGAGATGAACCGGACCTATTCCGCCTATTTCAGCTACTCCGAATCCTATGTTCCCCAGAACAACCTCTTCGATTTTGAAGGGAAGGTCTTCGCTCCACTGATGGGATCGGGCTACAACTACGGCATCAAGTACTCGCTGCTCCAGGACCGGCTCATGGGCGCGGTCCAGGGTTACACGGTCAAGCGCGAGAACGTGCTGCAGCCGGATCCGGACCACCCCGGAAGCAGCATCCCCAGCGGCAACGATGCCTCCCAGGGGTTCGAGTTCAGGATCGTGGGTCGGGTCAACAAGGCCTGGCAAGTCAGCGCGAATTATGGATACGTTGATGCGAAGGTGACAAGTGATCCGACTCGACCGCAAAATGTCGGCCTCGTTCCCGTCAACACGCCCCGGGATCAGGCAAGTCTATGGAATCGCTACGCCATCACCAGCGGGCCCCTGAAGAATTTCTCGGCAGGGTTTGGGATCGTCTACATGGGCGACCGCCGTGGCACCGCAACCCTCCCGTTGCTCGAAGCCTATACCCGCATCGATGCCTCGGTCCAGTACCGTGCGAGACTCGCGGGTTACAACACCTCCTTTGTGCTTGGTCTCAACAATCTCAACGACTCGAACAATCTGGTGAGTCAAACGAGCCTGGCGGACCCCAGGAGCATCCGGCTCACGATACGGACCAACTTCTGATCCTTGAGCATCCGGATGATGCGTCCGTTCGCAGTCCGCCTTCTGGAATGAAACACTCCCTCAGATTGAGACTCTCGGTGTGGGCCGTCTTCGCGCTGCTGCTCGCGGCTGGGCGGCTCCTCAGCCACGCCCAGGCCATGCCTCCCGGCCCTTCAGGCAAAGTGCGCGCCGCAAAAATCTTCGGTTCGCACATGGTGCTGCAGCACGGCCAACCCATTGATGTCTGGGGCGTCGGCCCCCCGGGTGACAGCGTGACCGTGACCTTCGGCCTGGAAACCGCCTCCACCCGAGTCGCTCCGAGTGGAAGCTGGTCGGTGCGATTGGCGGCCCGCGGTCCTTCCGACAAACCCGAGAACCTGGTGATCAATGCTGAGACCTTTCACGACGTGCTCGTGGGAGATGTCTGGCTCTGCTCAGGCCAGTCGAACATGGGCTACAACCTGCGACTGACGCCTCGCGGAAAACAGGATCGCGTGAGCGCGGCAAACCCGCTGGTGCGAATTGCCCACCATTCCACGCCGCGCTCGGTGGCGCCCGACGGCTATACGCAGGCGGAACTCGAACGCAGCAACACGAGAGACTTCTTTGCGTGTAACTGGATTATCGATACAGACAAGGCAACGGATGACGCCTCAGCGGTGGCCTGGTATTTCGGACACAGGCTCCAGCCGGCGATTGGAATTCCTGTCGGCCTTGTCACAGTTGCCGTCGGTGGTTCTGCGCTCAACAACTGGATTCCCGAATCTGCACTGCGCCAACACCCGGAATCCGCGACTCTCTACACAAGCGACTGGCTCCATCATCCCGATGTCAAGCCGCAGCACCAGGCCCGGGCCCGAGACGCCTTCAAACACCTGTTGAAACCGGGAGAGCCCTATCTGGCCGGGCGCATGCCTTACCGATGGATGTGCGAGCCGGCGTTCTTGTTCGAAGCGGGAATTCAGCCGCTGCAAGCCTTGAAAGTCAAAGGCGTCATCTGGTATCAAGGGGAATCCGAGGCCGGATCCGAACGCAAAGTTGCCCTGGCCTCCGAACTTCTCCCCCTGCTGGTCAACACGTGGCGGGCGAATTTCCGGTCACCCGACCTCCCCTGGCTGATGGTGCAACTTCCAGCCCATAACATGCCATACTGGCCGGCTTTCCGCGAAGTGCAGCGCCAGTTCACCTCCTCCATCGGCCACGCCGCGCTCGCGGTCACGATTGACCTCGGGTCCAAGGACGATGTGCATCCCGCCAACAAGGAGCCCATCGGTAGTCGTCTGGCTCGTCTCGCACTGCGTGACTCCTACGGCCGGTCAGACGTCAATGCGTTCCCGACCGTCAGCGCAGTCAGGGTGGCAGGTGAGCGGCTTCAAATCGAAGTGTCTGATTGCCCAGGCGGCCTGCTCGCCACCACCGGCTCCGTGGCTGGATTCGAAGTACAGGATGCCAACGGTGCCTTTCGCCCGACCAAAGCGCTTCTGATCAATCCCACGACCATTGAGATCGAGGGGGCGGGGTCATCCACACAGATCCGGTACCTGTGGTCAGGCTTTCCTGAACCTGCTCCCCAACTGTTCAGCAAGGAAGGCCTGCCACTCGGTCCCTTTCTCCTCCCTGTTCCGAGTGCGACCGCGTTGTCGCACTAGCACCATGCGGAATCAGAGAAACGTCGGGGGCAAGACATGTTGCACCGACCACCGTCGGAGGAACCTCTGCCGTCTAGGCGGCCGGCGAGCTCGACCCAGCCGACGCTGGAAGCAACTTGTAGCCAAATTTCTGGGATATTCGGCCAGCAGCCTCCATCAACTCCCGGCCGATCGGCTTCAATGCCGAAGCCGAGAGCCGAAAGCTGGGGCCGGTCACCCAGATTGCGGCGATCGGATAACCGCGATGATTGAAAATCGGCGCTCCCACACAACGAAGCCCCTCAATTTGTTCGCCACAATCCAAGGCGTATCCCGTCTCCCACACGGTGCGCAGCTCGGCTTCGAATTTCGACCTACTATCCAACGTTTGGTCCGTATATCGCGTATATTCAATCCTCGCGAGAACCGATTCACGTTCCGCCTCCGGCAGAAATGCCACCAGAACCTTTCCGGGCGCCGATGTGTGCAGTGGAAAATGGGTACCCGGATCTACAAGAAACTTTACAGGCTGTGTCGATGCGACCTGCTCCAAAACCACCCCTTGCAGATCCGCACGAACCCCAACAAGCACTGTCTCCTGGGTGCCATCCCGCACCTGCTGCATGATTTCAAGCGAATGTTGGATCAACTTGTCTTCGCCAATCGCCGCATAGCCCAGCGACAGCAGTTTGCGGCTCAATCTGTAGCGCATGTCGGTTCCCTCACGAAAGAGATAGCCCCGCTGTTCCAACACTCCCGTGATGCGAAACACACTATTGGGTGGAAACGAGAGTCTATCAGCTAACTCACGCATCCGCATCCCATTCGGATGGAGTGCAAGCAACTCAAGGATCGTCAATGCCCTGTCAAGCGCCGGAACCTGGTAGTTCTCAACGTCAGAACTGATTTTTTCCGATTCCATAGAAGCTACATCCTTAGTCTGCAATTCACCAAAGCAACACTGGCAACGTGGGTCATAAGTTTGAAATTATCTTGTTCTACATACAGTCCTACGTTCTATTAATCGACTATTTTCCACCGTTTCTCGCCCCTCCACTCTCTTCTTCCCTCCTCAGACATGCTCGATTCTCTTTCAGGACAAACCGCGATCGTAACCGGCGGCGCCAAAGGTTATGGTCTCGGCATCGCACAAGCACTCGTCCGGGCCGGGGCCCAGGTGTGCGTCACCGGCCGCGATAAGCTGGCTCTGAACGCTGCCGCTCGAATCAATGGGATCACCCCGTTCCAAGCTGATGTTACCTCCCCGGACGATTGGGATCGACTGTTGGAGCAAATCACGAGCACGACGGGCAAAATCGACATTCTCGTCAACAACGCGGGAGGTGCACTCAGGATCGCCAACACTGAGGATCAGTCCGATGACATGATTACCGCCGCCGTCGCACTCAATCTCAGCGGAGCAATTTACGGCTGCCGTCGGGTCGCTCCTATCATGAGAAAACAAGGATCGGGGATCATCGTAAATATCGGCAGTGTCGCCGGCCACCACGCCTGGCCGATGTGGGGAGTCTACGGCGCGGCAAAGGCCGGACTCAGCCATTTCTCCAAATCGCTCTTCCTTGAGCTCCGACCGCATGGAGTGCGCGTCACAACGATCAGTCCTTCATGGGGCGTCACGGAGTTCACCGACGCCGCAGGACTTGGTTCACGCGATCCCGCAACCCTCGCCCGGTGTATCCATCCCTCAGAGATCGGACGTCTCGTCGCCGACATCTGCGCCCTCCCCCCCCATCTCTGCGTGCAGGAGACTATCATTTGGCCAATGGTCCAGGAAGTGAATCCGCTGTGAAACCAGGGACCGCCACGCAAATTGCAACCACCCCACCGCTCCAAACCGATGCCCCGACCAACTTCGACCTCGCCGTCGTCGGTGCCGGCTCGGGTGGTTTCGGCGCCGCCCTGGCCGCCGCCCGGCTCGGTGCGCGCGTTGTCCTGATCGAGAAAAGCGACTCCCTGGGAGGCAATGCCGCCCGCGGCGGTGTCAACAACTGGGAGCCGGGGGTGGGCGGGACGGGCATCCCGTTCGACCTCTACAAACGCCTGAAGCGAATCCCCCAGGCGATCGCCATCTACAAGTTCGGACGGCACTACGCCTGGCAGGGTCCCGAGGTGAACCCTAAATTCCCTGGTGGCGAACAGGTCATCGACCCCGATGCCCGCTACCTGGACACCCTGCGCCGCTTCGGCGCGCCACCCCTGCCACAGGCGGAGGCCTTCCGGCGCGCCCACTGGCACGGCGTGCCCTACGAGCCGGAGCCCTACGCAGCGGAGATGGAACGGATGCTCGCGGAGACCGGCCGCTGCACGGTGCTCACGCCACGCGCCTTCACCGGTGCGCAGGCCCGCGGCAGGCGACTGGAGTCCCTCACGCTCGACGACGGCTCCACCGTGACGGCGCGATACTTTGTCGACGCCACCGCCGACATCCACCTGGCGCGCCACCTGGGCTGCCGCACCACCCTCGGTCAGGAACCCCGCACGCGGTACGGCGAACCCAGCGCACCGCGCGAGCCGAACGACCGGCTCAATGGGACCACGCTGATCTACCGCATTTCGCGCCGGGACAAGGCCGCTCCCGCGATCGATCCTCTTCCGGCCGACATTCCCTCGCGCTGCTGGTGGGCCGACTCCTTCCCGCACGCCGCCTGCACGCAGTACCCGAACGGCGACTACAACATCAACGCCCTGCCGGTCATGGCCGGCCGCGAAACCGCCAGCCTCGGCTATCTCCCCGCCTACGCCGAATGCCGGCGCCGCATCGTCGCGCACTGGCACCACCTCCAGAGCGTGTTCCCGGAGTTCCAGGCCTACCGCGTCGTCTGGGTCGCGCCCGGCCTGGGCGTGCGGGAAGGCCCGCGTCTGATCGGCCGCTACGTCCTGACCGAACACGACCTGATCGCGGGGCTTTCGGGGCAGACGCATGACGACCTGGTCACGATCGCCGATCACGCCCGCGACACACACGGTGCGGACACCGGCCGCGCTGGCACCGGCGAACTCACGCAACCCTACGGAGTGCCCTTTCGTTGCCTGCTCCCGAGCGAGTTCGACAACCTCGCCGTGGCCTGCCGGGGCGCGAGTTTTTCCTCGGTCGCAGCCTCCAGTTGCCGCCTCTCGCGCACCATGATGCAGCTCGGCCAGGCCGCCGGCACCGCCGCCGCGCTCGCGACACAACAAGGACTCGACCGCTTCGACGCCCTTCCCAGCGCCGACCTCCGCGCCAGCCTCAAGGCTCAGCACGTCGAGTTGTCCTGGCCGCGTCCACCCGAACTTGTCGCTTATCTGCACCACGAAGATGCCTGAATCTCCGACTCCTCCCAGCATCTTCTCTCCTGCCGTCCGCCACGGTCGCCCCCCGGCCCGATCTGCAGACGAGCCGGGGGTGCAACCCGCCCGCCGGGTCCGGAGCGAGGCAGGTACCGCCGCTCGCCTCGATCCGACCAGACACCGGCTGCTCCCTCCCGTCCACCCCTCCGGGGTCGTCATCCCGTCTTGTCTCCTCGCCGCATGAGCACCCCCCTCCGCACCGCCGTCGTCACCGGCGCCTCCCAGGGCCTCGGTCGGGCCATCGCCCTGCGCCTCGCCCGCGCCGGCCACCGGGTGGTCGTCAATTACCTGGCGTCGGCCACGGCCGCCGAGGCCACGGTTTCCGAGATCCGGACCGCGGGCGGCGCGGCCCTCGCGGTCCGCGCCGACGTTCGCGATTCGGCGCAGGTGGGCGCGCTCGTCGCGGAAGCGACGCGCGTGTTCGGCGCGCCGGATATCCTGGTCCACAACGCCACCGGTCCGCAGCCGATGAAACCACTGGAGCACTACACCTGGACCGATTTCCAGGATCAGCTCGACTTCTTCGTCAAGGCTCCCGTGCTGCTCACCCAGGCCGCCCTTGCCGCCCAGAAGCGTGCCGGCTGGGGGCGGATCATCCTGATCGGGAGCGAGGTCGCCGACCTCGGCAACGCCCAGTTCAGCGCCTACGTCGCCGCCAAAGCCGCGATGGTCGGTCTCACCCGCGCCTGGGCCAGGGAATTCGGACCCTGGCAGATCACCGTCAACCTCGTCGCCCCCGGCTGGATTCCGGTCGCCCGCCACACCGGCACGCCACAGGCGGCGCTCGATCACTACGCCCAGGCCGTGCCGCTGCAGCGCCAGGGGGTGCCCGCCGACGTGGCCGGGGCGGTGGCCTTCCTCGCGGCGGAAGAGGCGGGATTCATCACCGGCCAGTGTCTCTCGGTGAACGGCGGAAACACGTTTTGAGTCCATGCGCCTGCCGCCCCGCACAGCGACCCTCGCCGCGCTCCATCTCCGTCCGGAGGTCGACGTGCTGATCGTGGGCGGAGGCATCAACGGCGTGGGCCTGCTGCGCGAATTGGCGCTAAACGGCGTCGACACCCTGCTCGTCGATCGCTCCGACTTCGCCGCCGGCGCCACTGCGGCCTCGTCACGCATGATCCACGGCGGGCTGCGCTACCTCGAGAATGGCGAGTTCCGTCTGGTGCGGGAGTCGCTCCGGGAACGCGACCGCCTGCTGCGGCTCGCCCCCCACGCCGTCGGTCCGCTCCCCACCACCATTCCCATTTTCTCACGCTGGTCGGGCTTCGGCAACGCCGTGAAGCGGTTTCTCGGGCGCTCGACGCCGCCCTCGAGCCGCGGTGCCCTGCTGATCAAGGTCGGACTCAGTCTCTACGACCTCTTCACGGCCCGGCGGCGGGTGCTGCCGACCCATCACTTCACGGGACGATCCGAAGCATTGCGGCTCCGTCCGCACCTGCATCCCGGCATTGTCTGCACCGCCACCTACCAGGACGCGCAGGTGGCCCTGCCCGAACGGCTTTGCCTCGACCTGATCGCCGACGCCTGCGCCGTCCACCCGGCGGCCTGGGCCTTGAACTACTGTTCACTCATTGGTCGGGATGGCGCCTCGGTCGTGCTGCGCGACGCCCCCGGCGAACGGGAATTCCACGTCCGCCCCCGGGTGGTCGTCAACGCCACCGGCGGCTGGATCGATCTGGCCAACACCGCACTCGGAGAGCCCACGCGTTGGATCGGCGGCACCAAGGGCTCGCACCTCGTGATCGACCACCCGGCCCTCCTCGCGGCGTGTCGCGGCGAACAGCTCTTCTACGAAAATCCCGACGGCCGGGTCTGCATCTTCTTTCCCGTGAACGGCCGCGTGCTCGTCGGTTCGACGGACATCCGCGTGGACTCGCCGGACACCGCGGTCTGCGACGACCGCGAGATCGACTACATGCTCGAGAGCGTGCGCACGGTCTTTCCCGACCTGAGGTTGGGACGCGAGCACATCCTCTCGCACTTCTGCGGCGTGCGCCCGCTGACCGCGAGCGGTGACGGCTTCACCGGCCGGATCAGCCGCGACCATTCCTGCCGTTCCCTGCCTCCCCGCGCGGACCGGCCCTGGCCGGTGCATGCCATGATCGGCGGAAAGTGGACGACGTTCCGTGCGTTCGGTGAACAGGTGGCGGACCGCGTCCTCGCGGACCTCGGCCGGCCACGCCGGGCCACGTCGGCCGACCGTCCGATCCCGGGCGAATCCGCGACCGGAACCGCCCATGAACCCGACCTGCGAAGGATCCTGCGCGAAGAGGCCGTCGTGCACCTCGACGACCTGCTGCTCCGGCGCACGCCCATCGCCCTGTACGAACGCCTGGACGCGGGGCGACTCGACACCCTTGCACGGATCGCCGCCGAAGAACTCGGATGGAGCGATGACCATCGCGCTGCCGAGACGGCCCGCGCCCGTGAGATCCTCGCCAGCCGCCATGGCGTGACCCTTTCCCCGCCCTCCTGACCCCTATGTTCAACGCTCACAAAGTTCGTCTCAATCGTTTCCTCGGCCCCGACGGTCGCTGCCTCGATGTCGCCATCGACCACGGGGTCTTCAACGAACACGCCTTCCTCGACGGTCTCGAGGACGTGCCCGCAGTCGTGAAATCCCTCGTCGCCGCCGGCCCGGATGCGATCCAGATGAACGTTGGCCAGGCTGATGTCCTGCAATCCATGCCGGGTGCGCGCAAACCGGCGCTGGTGCTCCGCACCGACGTCGGCAATCTCTACAATCCCACCACACACAAGGTCATGTTCAACCAGCTCGTGCACTGGGATGAACCGATCCTGGGTGCGCTGAGGCTCGATGCGGCGTGCGTCGTCTGCAATCTGCTGCTCATGCCCGGCGAACCCGATCTGCACCGGCAAACCGTGCTCAATGCCGCGCGCCTGCGGGTCGTCTGCGAAACCTACGGCATGCCGCTCATGATCGAACCGCTCGTGCTCAAACCCAACGAGGCCAAGGGTGGATACCAGGTCGATGGCAACAAGAAGCTCATCATCCCCCTCGTGCGCCAGGCTCGTGAATTGGGTGCGGACGTGATCAAGGCCGACCCGACCGAGCACGCCGAGGACTATCACGAGGTCGTCCAGGCCGCGCGCTGCCCGATTCTCGTGCGTGGCGGCGGCAAGAAGCCCATCGAAACCGTCTTCAAGGAGGCTGCCGCGTTCCTCGCCCAGGGAGCGCACGGACTCGTGTACGGCCGCAACATCTACCAGCACCCCAATCCGGCCCGCATTGTCGCCGCGTTCATGGCCATGATCCACGACCGGGCCGACGCCGCGCGCGCGCTGGCGATCTACAACGGCGAGGGCTGAGGCTCCGTCGTCACGCCGCGGCTCACCTGGGCCGCGGCTTGCTGCTCCGTCTTCCCGGGCGCCGTCATCCAGCGCCCCCGCCGTTTCACCCGCTTCCCGCCCCACCCCATGCCCCCATCCGTTTCTTCGGAACACCCAGCACCCGCCGCGGACACGCTCAGCCAGCGGGAGAAGATTGTCTTTTCCGTGGGCGGCGGGCTGCAGCAGTTCGGCAATACCGCGCCGCAGTACCTCGCCAACCCGATCTTCAATCTCGCACTGGGCATGAATCCCGTGCACATCGGCATCGTCCTTGCCATCGCCCGGCTCTGGGACGCCGTCTCCGACCCGCTGGTCGGCAACTGGTCCGACAATGCCCGCACGCGTTGGGGACGCCGCCGGCCTTTCATGGTCGTCGGCGCAATCCTCACCGGTGTGAGTTTCGCCGCCATGTGGTGGCTTCCGCGTGATGCGAGTCAGACTTTCTATTTTGGATACTTTCTCTTCACGATCCTCTCGTTCTTCACCGGCATGACCCTGTTCACGGTCCCCTGGACCGCGCTCGGCATCGCCTCCGCGCCTGGTTACGGAGAGCGAACCAAGCTGTTCGCCTACGTCGGAGTCACGCACAAGATCGTGGGCTTCACCACCGGCTGGCTCTACCCGCTCTGCCAGCTGGCCGCCTTCCAGACGGTGCTCGACGGCGCCCACATTGTCGGCTGCGTCTGCGGCACGCTCATCATTGTCATCTGCCTCATCCCCGCCCTGACCTTGAAGGAACCGCCCGACACGACCGCGATGCAGCGGCAAAAACCGGAGCCCTTCCTGCACGCGATGAAGGCGGTCATGAGCAACCGCGTGCTGCTTATCTTCTCGCTCGCCTGCCTGGTGACCATGACCTCGCTCTACACCGTCTCCAGCCTCGGTCTCTACATCAACATCTACCACGTCTTCGGAGGCGACAAGCTGGCGGCGGCCACGATGATGGGGATCTGGGGTACGCTGTTCAACCTGCTTGCCATGCTCTCGATTCCGATGATGCTGTGGCTGTCGAACCGGGTCGGAAAGCACCGGGCGATCATGCTCTCCCTCGGCATGGTCAGCATTTCCGCCGTGCTGAAGTGGGTGCTCTACACCCCGTCGCTCCCCTACCTCCAGCTCGCCACGGCCCTGCTCCACGCGCCCGGGCTGGCCGCCTACCTCATCCTGGTGAATTCGATGACAGCGGACATTGTCGACTACGATGAACTCCTGACCGGACGCCGGCGCGAGGCGCTGATCGCGGCCGCGAACGGCTGGATCACCAAAATGGGGATTTCGCTCTCGTTTATCTTCGCCGGTCTTGTGCTGAGCGTCACCGGATTCGATGCCACCCTGGGCAACAACCAACCCGCTGGCACTGTTCTTTCGATGCGGTTACTCTTTTGTGCGATCCCGGCGTTTGGAACGTTGACCGCACTCCTGATCCTCAGCCGCTACCCTTTGACCCGGCAACGAGTCGAGCAGATCCAAGCCATGCTGGTCCGGAATCGAAGCGCGGGTTGAACCCCAACCGAAGCTTCGGACAAGGGGCGTTCCGCTGTGCGCGTGCGGTCGGCTGACCCACGGCGCAGTCTTGCCAGCCCGCGGGTTCGAGGTTCACCGTGGGGGACGCTGCCTATGAACTCCTCCGACAACGCTGTGCCGTATCGCAATGCCGCGCTGCTGCGGGCCCAGGGGCTGATGACGCCTGCGCTGGTGCCTTCGATCTCAACCGAGCTTCTGGCCTCGGCCGACGGTGAACTGAATCGGGAGCTGCACCATTTTCTCTTCGATCCGCCATCCAACCCTCACCTTCTGCGTGGAAAGATCATCGCGATCTGCTGCACCAATGGAGTGGAAGAGGTTGAAATCACGGGCTCGATCCGGTGGCTGACGGAGCACGGGGCCACGGTTCATGTCGTGTCCCCGCGCATCGGTGATTTTCATCCTACGATGGGGCTGCGGTTTCCCGCCCTGTGCGCCACGCATGTGCTGGCCATCCGGCTGATGGAGAACGCGGGCTGGCTCAAGATCGACCGCTATCTGGATCAGGTGACGGTCGCGGACTATGACGGCTGCATCTTTCCGGGCGGATGCTGGAATCCCGACGCACTGCGCGCTGATCCGCTGGCTCAGGCGTTTGTCCGCGGGATGCTGGAGGCCGGCAAACCCACCTGCGGCATCTGCCACGGCCAGTGGGTGATGGTCAGCGCCGGAATCCTCAAGGGTCGCCGGGCCACCGCGGTCTGGAACATCCATCCCGACCTCGCCAACGCCGGCGCCATCGTGCTCGACGAACCCTGCGTCGTCGATGGCAACCTGATCACCGCACGCTTCCCCTACGATCTGCCGCGCATGATCCAGGCGCTCGTTCAGCAGCTGACGGCACTTCGTTAGGCGAATGAATCAGCGGAGCAGGCGTTCTCGCTTTTGCGAAAAGTGGAAACGATCCCGCCGATACCGGGGACTTTTCTACGGAACAAGGGACCTGCGGGAGGCGTACGTCGACCGATTGTTTCCCTAGTTTCGGTGTCGGCCTGCCTGGACCTGGCAGTCCGTCCCGGTGTATCCTCTCCACTGCACGCCCATGACGCTCCAAAATCCTCCCGTCGCTTTCGGCCAGGCCCATGCTGCCACCTACGACGAGAAGTACGTCAAACTTGCCGCCATGCGCGATGCGCTGCACTTGCTCATCAGCGCCGTGTTCGCCGACCTGCCCGCCAAGGCGCGCATTCTTTGTGTCGGCGCCGGTACGGGGCACGAGCTGATTTACCTCGCCGGAAAATTCCCGGGGTGGAACTTCACCGTGGTAGAACCTTCGGGTCCGATGCTGGAAATTTGCCGCCACAAAGCCCGGGATTGCGGAATCACACCGCGCTGCATCTTTCACGAAGGCTTTCTGCATTCACTTCCGATTTCGACGGAGTTCGATGCCGCGACTTCGCTGCTTGTTTCGCAGTTCATTCTCTCGACAGAGGCCAGGGTCGCTTTCTTCCGGGAAATTGCCCACCGACTGAGGCCAGAGGGTCTCCTGGCGAGCGCAGATCTGGCGTCAGATACAACTTCTCCGGCCTACCAAAGCCTTCTCTCGGTATGGCTCCGATTGATGCGGGAGACAGGTTCTCAGCCAGAGCAGTTAGAACGTCTGCGCGTGACCTATACACACGATGTGGCGGTCTTGCCGGCGGACCAGGTCAGTGCCATCATTGCTTCCGCCGGATTTACCGCACCGATCCTGTTTCATCAGGCCGGTCTCATTCATGCTTGGTACGCAGCACGGATGGCAGGCGTCGACTGAACCTGCCGCACATCCAAGCGGTTGCCCCCCATTCCTTCCATGAAAACCAATCCCAGGGTGCTACTGGTCGCTCTATTTGTCACGTGGCTCACCCAAGTTTTGCCGATCGGCGGGGCACACGCCGCGAGTGGGGTGGAACAGCGACCGCGGCTCGCGGTTTTGACGGACATCGGCGGGGATCCCGACGACCAGCAGTCGCTCATCCGGCTGATGGTGTATGCGAATGAATTTGAGATCGAAGCCTTGATCGCCAGCGCCGCCGGCACGCCACGGGAGCTCAGCGTGGAGGTCACCAAACCGGAACTGATCCGGGAAATCATCGCCGCCTATGGACAGGTTCGGACTCCCTTGCTCCGCCACGCCACGGGCTGGCCGACCGCCGAAGCGCTCCTCTCGGTCGTCAAGTCGGGCAACCACAAGCGGGGCCGGGACGCGATTGGCCCGGGTCACGACACCGAAGGCTCGACGTTCCTGCTCGAACGGATCGACGCCGGCACCCCTGACCGCCCACTCAACCTCACAATCTGGGGTGGCCAGACCGACTTCGCCCAGGTTCTCTGGCGCGTCAAACACACCCGCGACGAAGCCGGCTACCGCGCCTTCATCCGGAAAGTCCGCGTCTATGACATCGCCGATCAGGATGGCATCGGCGCATGGATCCGCACCGAGTTTCCCGGTCTCTTCTACATTCTCTCCAAGGCTCCCGACGGCGTCGACAAGCGCCAAGGCAGTTTTCGCGGCATGTACCTGACCGGAGACGTGTCCCTGACCAGTCCTGAGTGGATCGAACGCCATGTTCGCAGTACCGGGCCGCTCGGACGACTGTATCCCATGAAAACCTGGACGGCTCCGAACCCGCATGCGTGCATGAAGGAAGGCGACACTCCCTCGTGGTTCTTCTTTCTGCCACGGGGAGGCAACCACCCCAACGATCCGACCCAACCTGGATGGGGTGGTCAGTTCCGGCGCGCCCCGGACGGCTGGTGCATCGATCTTGATCCCGCACACGGCATCGAACCGCCGCAGACCGTCAGCCGGTGGCGACCCGATTTTCAAGCCGACTTCGCGCTTCGCATGTCCTGGTGTCGCCCGGATTCAACCGGCACGACCTCCGTGCCCCGGGACTAGCCGGGACGTCGCGGGTGCGCGCCCGCCGGCCCGGTGAACCGTTCACCTTCCGCGGGTTTGCTTCCCGGCCGCGGGCGGTTTACACCTTCCTTGTTCCATAGCACTGCCCGGGATGCCCACAGGCCCGCAGGCGATGAGGTCGTTGTTCGTCATGCCCCTGCCCTTCCTGTCCTGGATTCATCCCATGAAACTCACTCGTGCGTCCCAACTCCTGTCACTCTGCGCCGGACTCGTTTTCGATGCGTCCTGTTTCGCGGTCACGACCGCCAGCAAACCTTCCTCTCTCGCCGCGCCCGCCAGCGAAGGGGTGACGATCGACGCCGCCTCCGCCGCTCCGTCTGCCCTCGGCGAATCGCCCGCCCAACGCAACGCGCGCATGCAGTGGTGGCGGGAGGCGAAGTTTGGACTCTTCATCCATTGGGGCGTCTACGCCGTGCCCGCCGGCCAGTACGGCGAGAAAACCAGCTACGGTGAGTGGATCATGCAGTCCGCCCGCATCCCGGCGGCGGAGTATCGGGCGTACGCGCAACGGTTCAATCCGGTGAAGTACAACCCTGATTTCTGGACCGAGGTCGCCCGGGACGCCGGCATGAAGTACCTGGTCATCACAGCCAAACATCACGATGGCTTCGCCTTGTATCCATCCGCGGTCACCACCTGGGATGTCGCCGACGCCACGCCCTACGGTCGTGACTTGCTCCAGCCCCTGGTCACCGCCGCCCGCGACAAGGGACTGAAGGTCGGTTTCTACTATTCGCAGTCGCAGGATTGGATGCATCCGGGAGGCGCGAAGTCGGGCTTCAAGGAGGGCGAGGGCTGGGATCCCGCCCACCGCGGCAGCTATGACACCTACCTCGCCTCGATTGCCGTGCCTCAGGTGCGCGAATTGCTCACGCGCTACCCCATCGATATTCTCTGGTGGGACACGCCCATGCACATGACTCCGGCGCGCATCGCCCCGCTCGCGGCGCTGACTGCGCTGCGCCCGGGTTTGGTCACCAACAATCGCCTCGGCGCCGGCGGAGATACGGCGACTCCCGAGCAATTTGTTCCGGTCACGGGCTACCAGGGTGACTGGGAAACCTGCATGACCATGAACGGTCACTGGGGGTTCAACGCGGCTGATCACAACTGGAAATCTTCGGCGGAGCTCATCCGGAAACTCGCGGACATCTGCGCGAAAGGCGGCAATTTTCTGCTCAATGTCGGCCCCACCGCCGAGGGCGAATTCCCCGCGGACTCAATTCAGCGTCTGCGGGAGATGGGACAGTGGTTGCGCGCCCAGGGTGAGTCCATCTACGGAACCAGCGCGGGCCCCTTCGCCCACCTCTCCTGGGGTGTGGCCACGCGCAAGGGCCACCGCCTCTACCTGCACGTCTTCGATTGGCCCGCCGACGGGAAACTTCGCGTCCCTCTGCAGACCGCCGTCAAGAGCGCGTGGCTCCTCAAGGAACCCGGCCGGAAACTCTCCGTTTCACGCGAAACGGAACGCCTCACCGTGTCCCTGCCTTCGGTGGCATCGGATCCGGTGAACAGTGTGGTCGTGCTCGAACTGGCCGGAGACCCGGTCGTACCGCCACTACCGACCGCGTCCGCCAAGGCCACCGCGTCCGCCGAGCTGGCGGACAGTGTCGCCGCGAACGCGCTCGATGGCACGGGTGCGAAACGGTGGCGCGCACCCGCTACCGCGACGTCGGCCTGGCTCGAAGTCGACCTCGGTCAACCCGCTGCCATCGCCGGTTTCGGCCTGGATGAGCCCGACGTCTGGCCCCGCTTGAAACAGACCTATGTGCTCGAAGTCCGTGACGGCTCCGCGTGGCGCAAAGTCGCCGAGGGCAAAACCAACGGTCACGGCGTGAAGCAAGCGCTTCCCCTCGTCACCGGTCAGACGTTTCGCCTCACCCTGACCTGCAACGCCGGCTCCCCGGGAGTGGCCGAGCTTCAGCTTTACCGACCGGAGTGACCAAGCAGCCTTCCGGTCCCTTCTCTTCAAGCTCGTGTCGTTGATTTTCGGACCACACGTGCACCTCCGGAAACCAACGAAACCTCAGCGGTTCGCCGTCGCTCCCGGTCGGATCGAAGCGCGGCCGCTGGGTTTCGCCGGGTCGTAGGCGGGATTGGGAACGGGGTGTTTTGCCCCGACGTCACGCTGCCAGCCGTTCAATTCGGCGCGCAGGGAGGCGACGCGCTGCGGTTCACGAGCGGCCAGATCGACCGTTTCTCCCGGGTCTTGATCGAGGCGAAAGAGCTCCACGCGGTCGTCTTCAGCCCAGTGGATGAGTTTCCAGGGTCCGCGACGGATCGCCGCGGCCGGCGCGGAGCCTTGGTTGCCATAGTGCGGGTAGTGCCAGAAGAGCGCCCGCTCGGCCAGGGCCTTTCCGCGGAAGAGGGGCAGCAGGCTGACGCCGTCGATCACCTGGCCCGGCGCGGGTTTCGCGGCGGCGGCTTCGAGCAACGTCGGGAAGAAGTCGGGACTGCTGACCGGGGTCGACACCACCAGGCCCGGTTTGATCGTGCCGGGCCAGCGGACGAGCAGGGGTTCACGGATACCTCCTTCATACATCCAGCCTTTGCCGCCGCGAAACGGCAGGTTCGAAGTCGGCCAGCCTTCACTGGTCGACAATCCTCCGTTGTCACTGGTGAAGATGACAAGGGTGTTCTCCCGCAGTCCGAGCTCATCGAGCTTCGCGAGCACTTTGCCCACGGCGAGGTCCATCGCCTCCACCATCGCGGCATACACCGCATGGTCCTGGATCAGACGGACGTCACGCTCGTGCTCGCGTCCCCACGCCTCCTTCAGTCCGAGACGGGCCCGCTTTTCCTCGTATTTTCGGAGCAGGTCCGGCCGCGCCATCAAGGGGGTGTGCACGTCGTAAAACGAATAGTAGGCGAAGAACGGACGTTCCCGGTTGGCGGCGATGAAGTTTGCGGTCTCCGTCGCGAGGCGATCCGGCAGGTGCTCGCCATCGGGACCGTCCTTCAGTCGCGGATTTCCATACGGGGAAAAGTACTTTTTGCCACCATAGGGCCCTCCGCGGTCGATCCCCCCGAGGTTGTGATCAAACCCCTGGTTCTCCGGCCACCAGCCTTCCGGACCGAGGTGCCACTTGCCGGCGAAGAAGGTCGCGTATCCAGCCGACTTCATCGCCTTGGCCAGCGTCGGGGCGTCGAGCGCAAGTCGATCCGCGTAGGGGGCCGGCAGCATCTTCGTGTTTCGTTTCCACGCTTCGGGCGTGGCGGGCGCACCGATGTAGTCGGTGATGCCGGTCCGTTGGGGCCATTGACCGCTCAGAATGCTCGCCCGGGTCGGCGAGCACACCGGACACGCCGCGTAGGCATCCGTGAAGAGAGCCCCTTCCTTCGCCAACCGGTCGAGGTTCGGGGTCTCATAGAAGCTGCTGCCATACACCGCGAGGTCGCGCTGTCCCAGGTCGTCCGCCAGGAAAAAGACAATGTTGGGCGGCCGCGTGGGGGTCGCCGCCATCGCCGCCACCGCACTCAGCAGATAAACGAGCCAAAACCAAGGTGGGGTCTTCATAGAGGGGTGTTTCATGGGCGAGGGGCCCCGGCAGGGCTGGTCGTTCATCGGACTGGCGGAGCGGTCCGTCGCTCGCCAGGCGGGGTGGGCAGTCATCGGTGACCACGAAACAAACAGCGAAGGCTTCTCTTGGCCAGTCTGCTTGTCGCGCTCCGTTGGGAACCTTCCGGTCGCCGGGCCCGCGCCCCGGCGACCGGGTCCCCTTCTCCCGTTTTTTGAGTGCCTTGATCCATACGGCCCCACACCCTGACTCCATGTGCGCGGGCAATTTCTTCCGGATCGATTCCTTCGCTCTCGTTTCGTTCAAACTCGCGCGGCTCCCGGTCCTGGTGGCGCTGCTGGGCCTCGGTGAGGCCGCCGCCCAGGCACCGGCCGCGTCGCGACTCGTCCCCAATCTCGAATCCAACCTCGAGCGGCCGCTACGCTACCGTCCCGACGGACCTGATTTCGTGATCGAATCGGGCGCGGAGACCTTCAATCGCTCCCTCTACGGCGGCAACACGGCCTTTCGCGTCGATGGTGGCGATCGTCCGGAATTCTTGCTCTACCTACCCGGGCGCGGCGGCAACCTGCGTCTGGGCGTACAAAGCGCCGGCGGGGCGCGCTGGTTGCACGAAGCCGCCCGGATCACGATGCGCTACCGGCCTGGGTCGTTACGCTACGAGATTCGTGATCCGCTGCTGGGCGATGGCGGTGTCGTGCGGCTGACCGCCCTCGCCTACTTCCAGACCGAGGGTCTGGTGGTCGAAGTGGAGGCAGAGGGTCTTCCTTCCGGCCTTGAGCTGGTCTGGGCCTATGGAGGAGTCAACGGCCAGCGCGGGGCCCGCGACGGCGATATCGGCACCGAACGGGTGCCCATCAGCCAGTATTTCCAACTGCAGGCGGCCTTCTGTGAGGACAATGGCTTCGACCTGACGGAGACGGGTTTCACCCTGCGGGCCAAACCCGCCACGCTCGTCGGAATCGTCCCGACGGGGGCGCGTCAAGGCATCGCAGACGCCGCCCACTGGAACCAGCTCCCCGCTCTGCTGCAAAGCGCTTCCACCGCGCCTGGCCCCCCGCCCGCGCGGCCGGTGGTGACGGGCCGCGTCGCTCTCGCCAACCGCACGCCATTGCTGATTTCGCTGCAACGCATCGCCGCCGACAGCGTGGTGACCGAGGATCTCGCCACCTACCGGGCCGTCGGAGCGGCTCCGGTCGCGGCCCTGCGTCTGCCGCCGGCCTTCGATCCGGCGGAGTTGCGTGTTCGTTTCGCCGAGACCGAGCAGCACTTCACGGAACTGCGCACACGCGTCGCCGTCGAAACGCCGGATCCCTTCCTCAACGCGGCCGTCGGGGCCCTGAATGTGGCGGCCGATGCGGTCTGGGACGAGCCGCAGCAGGCGATCATGCACGGAGCGATCGCGTGGCGCACGAAACTGCTGGGATGGCGCGGACCCTACGCCTTGGATACCCTCGGCTGGCACGATCGAGCGCGCACCAACTTCCTGTATTGGACCGGCCGGCAGAATACGAAGCCAATCCCGGAGTCACTGCCTCCGGCGGACGAGAACACCAACCTCGCCCGGAACGAAGCTGGTCTGCACAGCAATGGCGACCTGTCGAATTCGCACTACGACATGAACCTGGTGTTCATCGACGCCCTGTTTCGTCACCTCCGTTGGACCGGGGATCTCGATTTCGCAAAAACGGTATGGCCCGTGATCGAACGCCACCTGGCGTGGGAGCAGCGGCTGTTTCGGCGCGAGTTCGGTCCGGAAAAACTGCCGCTTTACGAGGCCTACGCTGCGATCTGGGCGAGCGATGATCTCCAGTATCACGGCGGCGGCGCCATGCACGCGTCGGCCTACAACTTCCTTCACCACCGGGAGGCCGCCCGGCTCGCCCGGTTGATCGGCGCCGACCCAGCCCCCTACGAACGCGAGGCGCAGCTGCTCGCCCGGGGCATGCGCGAACACCTGTGGCTGGCGGATCGCGGCCACTTCGGCGAATTCAAGGATCTGCTCGGCTTGCAACGGGTGCACCCGAGCGCGGCTCTCTGGACCTTTTACCACACCGTCGACTCCGAGGTGCCCACTCCCGAGGAGGCCTGGCAGATGATGCGTCAGGTCGACACCGAAATCCCGCGCCTGCCCGTGCGCGGGCCCGGAGTGCCGGAGGGGCTGTACACCCTCTCCACCACCCGCTGGATGCCGTACTCCTGGTCGATCAACAATGTGGTCATGGCGGAAGTCATGCACACCGCCCTGGGTTTCTACCGGGCCGGGCGACCGGAGGACGCCTGGAAAATGATGAAGGGATCGCTCCTCGCCGCGATGTACATGGGGATCTGCCCGGGGAACGTGGGGTCCATGTCGTACCTCGACGTGTATCGGCGGGAGTCCCAGCGGGATTTCGCCGACGGATCCGGTGTGCTTGCGCGCACGCTGGTCGAGGGGCTCTTCGGCCTCCGCCCGGACGTGCTCGCGGGCGAACTCGAACTCGAGCCCGGCTTCCCGGGGGATTGGAACCACGCTTCCCTGCGGCATCCTCAGGTCAGCCTGCGGTTCCAGCGGACGGGCGACACGGAAACCTATACGATCGAACCGCGCTTCCCCCGACCCATGAACCTCCGCCTGCGCCTCCGGGCCCAGCGAGATCAGGTGGCACAGGTGACCGTCAACGGTCGCGAGGTGCCCTGGCAGGTGATCGAAACGTCGATCGGCACGCCTCGGATTGAGATGACGATTCCGGCCGGCGCGCACCACGCGATCACGGTCCGTTGGGCCGGAGCCACTCCGGCGCAGACGCCGCCCACCGCGCGTCCAGGCTTCGCCCAGGTCACCCAGGGCCAGATGCGGTGGTGGACCTTCGCGGCACCGCACCCCGTACGCGCCCCCGCGGACGCACGCGTCATCCGGGGTCCGACGAAGGGCGCGCTGGAACCTGTCGATCTTACCGCGGTGTTCAACGACCGCGTGACCCAGATCTTCAAGAACGAATACCGCTCGCCCCGTTCACCCTACGTCTCACTGGCCATGCCGAAGCAGGGCATCGGTGCCTGGGCCGGCCATGTGAACGCCACCGCCGTGATCGACGACTCCGGGCTGCGTGCCGCCGCGGCGAAGCACGGCGAACGATTCATCCTGCCCAGCGGCGTGCCCTTTGCCACCCCATCCGCCGCAGAGGCGAAGAACATCGCGTTCACGTCGCAATGGGACAACTACCCGCGGGCCGTGACCGTGCCTCTGCGCGGACGCGCACGGCACGTGCATCTGCTCATGGCGGGCTCCACGAACTTCATGCAAAGCCGGATCGACAATGGCGAAGTGGTCGTGACTTACACCGACGGCACCACCGCCCGCCTCGCGCTGGAGAACCCCACCACCTGGTGGCCCATCGACGCGGACTACTTCATCGACGACTTTCAGTTCCGGGTGGATTCACCCCTTCTCCCGCTCCGGGTGAATCTGCGCACGGGCGAGACACGCACCCCCGAGCTCCCCTCCTTCAAGGGCCGCGGCGGCACCGTGCCCGGAGGCGCAGCCACCGTCCTCGAGTTACCCTTGGATTCCGCGCGCCAGCTGCAGTCCCTAACCGTGCGCACCCTCTCCAACGAAGTCGTCATCGGCCTGATGGCCGCCACGCTCGTACGCTAGCCAGCCACTGCGACCTGCACCGCCGCCACCAAGGCACCCTACGCTCTTCTCTTTGTGGGGCTGGCCCTCGCGGCCACGCCGGCGCCGCGGAGCGGCGAAGAGCGAAAATCGAAGGGCGAAGAGTAAATCCCAACCAAAGTAGCCGATGGAGTCAGGAAGCGCTGACTACACGTTTGGCCGCGATCGATCGGCTCGTACGTGTAACTACCAACCAGCGACTGCGCAGATGTACGTGGGGTGCGTTTCTCCCCAAGGTTGGGCAATGGGCTCTATGGTCGGAACGGCCGCGTTCGGGTAATCTTTGCTCACTCAATTGCCTCCCATGCTCACGCTCTCCCTTTCTTTCCTGATCGTTCTCGCTCTCGGCAGTCTCGCTCTGATCCGTGCGATCAAGACGGCGCCGGTGGGATTTGAGAACACGGAGGGGTTCCACTTCGCAAACGAAGCAGGCGTGAACGCCATCTCCCTCGCGGCAGCTCCCAACGGCCTGCGCAACCGTCAGCAGAGCGCCGTGCAGACGGGACTCCTTCAGCCGGCTGGGTGCTAAGCTCGTTGCGTCAAGGTTGGGTTTAGGCGCGAGGACGTGATGATTCCCCGCCCGGCGACGGCACGCGTCCCACCGGTTCACTAAAATCAGGTCAGACGTGAGACTTGCACGCATGCAAATGCTCACGGCTTCCAAGGCCAAGGCCGGATTCAGTCAAGTGACCCGCCGTGTCATCAAGACTCGCCGTCCGGTGGTCGTTCGCACTCCGGCAGGCTTGGTCCAGATTGCTCCCTACGACCTTCCCGAGGAAGTGCCGCCAGCCAAGTCCGGATCCCTCAAGCTCACAGCGCGGGAACTCGAACTGCATAACACCTTCGGGAATTCCCTGTGAATCTGCGTCGATGCGACATTGTCTTTCTCCGTGTCGACTAGGAAGATCCCGCGGGTCACCCCGGAATTGAGCTTTAGGGCGCGGACACACTCACCGACGCGAAACAACAGCGATTCAACGTCCTCGTCGGTACCAAGAAACGGCCGGCAGCATCGGCTGGTGATCATCAGGTGATCCTGAATGGAGCCGACGGACTGGAATTCCTCACTCTGGTCGACTGCTCCCACGTCTATGTCGCACGTGAGTCCTCCGTTCTGCGGCAGGCGGGCACCGTAAGCAGTGATCGACGCGTAGCGATTGCCCGGAAGATCCGGGGCTATCTGGGTCTCGGCTGAGACCGTTGGATTCACCGGCCAGAAATCGAGCGCCGGAAACGACTTCACCCCCGCGTCAACCGACGCTTCGCACCCCCGATGCCTGGTTCGTCCGAGTCGATTCGCGTCCGGGCCGCTTCAACGAATCGCATCCGGTCTAATCAATCCTTTCTTCCCGTAAAACAGCAAGTTGAGAGAGCTTCAAAATTCCTTTAGCAGGTTTTTCGGTTTCACGCATCCTGATCCTAAGGGGCCGTGGCACCACCCGGGCCTCCACTAAATCTTGCCGCCGCAAAATCCAGAGGAACACCGCTGGTTCACCACCGAGTTGCAACCGCATGAAGCCATGCTGAGAGCCTGGCTGCGGAGCCAGTTTTCCCTGCAGTCGGAGGTGGACGACATCGTGCAAGAGGCCATGATGCGGGTCTTGCGGGCCCACGCCCTAGGGGAAGTGCGCGCACCCAAGGCCCTGCTGTTCGTGACGGCCCGCAATCTCGCACTCATGCAGTTGCGGCGATCCAGCGTGGTGCGTGAAGACCGGTTAACGGAAATGGAGCTGTGGAGCATCCTCGATGAAAGCGTGGATGTGCCCCAGGCCGTCGCCCGCGCCGAGGAGCTCGAAACTTTGACCAAAGCCATCCAGTCCCTGCCCACCCGCTGCCGCCAAATCGTCACCCTCCGGCGCATCTACGGCTTGTCTCAAAAGGAAGTCGCGGCCGAGCTCGGCATTGCCGAACACACGGTCGAGGTGCAAAGCGGCATCGCGCTGCGCAAGTTGAGCGATTTCTTTGCCCGCCACGAACGGAGTTCCCCCCGGCCATGAGCCCCCACCCCCCTCAACCTCAGGCCAACGGACCGGTCGCTCAGCAAGCCGCGACCTGGGTCATTCGCATCGAACGCGGTTTGACCGCGGCGGAGCAGGACGAGTTCGTACAGTGGCTCACGCAGGACCGGCGCCATGGCCCGGAACTGGCGCGGCAGCGGCGGAACTGGCGGCGGTTGGATCGGCTCGCCGACTGGAAACCCGAACACAGCCCGCGTCCCAACCGCGATCTGCTGGCCCCGCCGCCTCAATCCAGAATCACCCTCTTGCTGGATCGACGCCCTCGGTGGTGGCCACTCCTGCTTGCCGCCACCTTGATCGTTGGCTTTTTCCTTTGGTCGGCGCTGCCGCTTTCCCAACGGGCCACTCAGCCCACCGTCGCGCCCATCGCCACCATCGTCGAGCGCACGCTCGACGATGGCTCCATGGTCACCCTCAATCGCGGAGCGAAAATCACCGTGGACTACACGTCGGCGATGCGTCGCGTGCACCTCGAGCGCGGCGAGGCCCACTTCAGCGTGGCGAAGAACCCGGAGCGTCCCTTCGCGGTCACCGCCGGCACGGTCACCGTGCGCGCCGTGGGCACCGCCTTCAACGTCCGGCTCGCGGACGAGGCGGTCGACGTGCTCGTTACGGAAGGAAAAGTTCAGGTGCTGCCAGCCGCCGGCGCGGGTGCGGACCCGGGCGTCGAACCCGTTCCACTGGCCGTGCTCGAGACCGGAGAGCGTACCCGCGTGCACCTGACCGAGCAGCCGGTGACTCCGCGGGTCGCCCCCGTGACCCCGTCCGAGAGCCAGGCGCTCCTGGCGTGGCAGCCGCGCATGCTCGATTTTACGGCCACGCCGCTCTCCCGCGTGGTCGAGGACTTCAATCACCACAATGCCCCGATCCGGCTGCTCATCGCCGACTCGGTGCTGGCCGGCACCAAGGTGAGCGCCTCGCTGCGATCGGACAATGTGGAGGGCTTCATCCGCCTGATCGAGGCCGGCTTCGCCGTTAAGGCGGAGCGCGAGGGCAACACCATCACGCTGCGTCAAGCGCAGTGAACGCAGATAGGCGTCACGCAACCACCGCCTGGCGGCGGCCCGCGCTGCGCTCCGAAGATCGAAATTGTTTTAGAGGAAATCGCGCGCGTGCGCATCTGTGGAAAGAGACCCACCACCACCGTGACCGTCACCTCCCTCCTGACTGTAGTGTTCCATCGGGTACTGATGCCCGCGATCCTGGCCCTATTCCTCGCCACCGTCTTGTCCGCCGCCGAACCGAGCGCAAAGGTCGCCTTCGACCTACCGGCCGGCGACGCCGCCCGCCGGCTCAAAGAATTCGCGCAGCTGACCAAACGCGAAATTCTCTATCCAAGCGAAGGATTGGACCGCGTGCAGACCAATGCGGTCCGGGGCGAACTGACCGTGCGCGAGGGCCTCGACCGCCTGATCGCCGGCACCGGACTGAAGGTCTTTGAGGATCCAAAGACTGGTGCGTGGATGATACGGAGCACCGAAGCCCCAAACGGCCTTCGGGCGGCGCCGAGCGCCAGCGACCGCCCGACAGCAAACCTTGACGGCAAGGTCGTCAAACTCGACACCTTCGAGGTCTTCGGCTCGAAGTCGATCAACCTCGACCTCCCGCGCACGCGCGACGACGCGCAGCCCTACGTCGTTTTCGGCCGCGAACAGATCACCCAGGCCCAGGCCACCAATCTCCAGGACTTTTTCCGCAGCCGGCTGCCGATGGCGACCAACATCGGACTCAGCACCTTCACCGGCGGCAATCCCTACGGCCAAACCGTCAATCTCCGCGGCCTGGGCACCAATCAAACCCTGATCCTCGTCGACGGACGCCGGCTGCCGAACTACACGACTCCGGGCACGCTGGGTGGAGCGATCACGCCCGAAATCAACGGCATCCCGCTGGGCATGATCGAGCGCATTGAGGTGCTGCCTTCGACCGCCTCGGGCATCTACGGTGGCGGGGCCACGGGCGGCGTCATCAATATCATCACGCGCAAGGACTACAGCGGGGGCGACTTCACACTGAGCTATGTCAACACGTTCGACACGGACACCGCGCGCCGGCGCGCCGAGCTGAATTTCAGCACCAGCCTGCGCGGAGGCGCCACCCTGCTCACCCTTACGGCGAGCGTTCAAGAGGCGAATGACCTGCTGACCCAAGACCGAAGCTTCGCGGTGCGGGCCCGGCAACAGGGATTCGCCAATAATCCCGCCGCTTTCACCGGCCCTTCCTCGCCCCCCCGTGGCTACACCACGAACATCCGCAGTCGCAACGGCGCCAACCTCACACTCAAGCCACAATACGGCGGCACCACGCTGGGTTCCTTCTTCACATCCGTGCCGGTGGGTTACGCCGGAATCACCTCCGACAACGCCGCCGCCCTCGTGGCCAACGCCGGACGCTACAATCTCGCACTGCCCGACGACGTGGGCGGCGGGCGGTCGCGACTTGCGACCACGGCATCGCCCCTTGATTCAGTCGGCTTGGGTCTGCGCCAGAAAATCACGACCTGGCTCGAAAGTTACGTCGACTATCAGCGAAACACCAATCGCATGATCAGCTCCCAGCTCTTCGGCTTCGATGTGGGCAGCAATTTCACGCTCGCAGCCAGCGCACCCAACAATCCTTTCACCACCGCGGTCAACGTCGCCTACCCCTTCACAGGGCTGTGGACTGGTCTCAAGACCTCAAACACCGTCACACGCGTGGCCGGTGGGCTCGTGGCCAAGCTTCCAGGCGAATGGCAAGCCGGGCTCGACTATGTGTGGGGGCGAAACGCGTTTCGCTTTCAGGACGACAATCCCCTGCTGCGGCCGACGTACGGAAGCGCCCTCTCGACAGGTGTGCTCGATGTGATGCGCGACCTCAACCTGCGCCCGCTCAACTACCAGCCTTACCTCGTTTCCGGACAAGCCACCGACGATCATGGCAAGTCCTTGAGTAACTCGCTCACCTTGCGCACCTCTGGTCCGACATTCCGACTCCCGAACGGACCGGTGGTGGTTTCGGCCAGTGTCGAATGGCGGGACGATCGCAACACCGAGAACGTGTCCGCCGGCCGGGATGGCTCAGAGGAGACGTTGAGTTACTTCTACTATACGCCGGAGGTTTCCGGTGAGGGCAAATCGGGTTACATGGAAGCACGAGTCCCGCTGCTGGCCGCGGAGGACGGCCCGTCGAAGCAAGCGCGCCTCGAATTGCAGGTGGCCGGACGCTACGACTCCTCCCGCGCCACCACCGTGGCCAGGCCCGACTTTCCTCTCATTCCCAGCCCGCAAGGTCCTTTTCCAGCGACACCGATGATCACGCGCGATTTCAGCTCGTCGAGCTACACAGCCGGACTGCGGTATGCGCCTGTAACGGATCTCGTGTTTCGCGCCAGTTTCGGCACCGGCTTTCTCGCACCCGACACCTCCCAATTGATGGGGCCTGAACTCGACTCCATCCCCATCGACGTCAGCGATCCGAAGCGCGGTGGCATCCTCGAAACCGTTGGCCCGGTCGACTACATCATCGGAGGCAATCCCGATCTTGAGCCGGAGCGATCCAAGAGCTACGCGGCCGGTATCGTCTACACCCCGCGTTTCTGGCCCGGCCTCCGGGTCTCCGTCGACTACACCAAGATCGAGAAATCCGACGAGATCGCCTTCCTGACCGAACAGCAGTTGCTGGATTTTGAGGACAGCCTGCCGTCCGGCACGATCCTGCGCGAGCCACTCACCCCGGCTGACCGGGCTGCTGGCTACACCGGTGGTGCCATCACCCAGATAAGGAATGTGTACTACAACTTCTCCCGCCGTGAGGTCGAGGCGGTGGACTTTCAGGTCGACTACACCCGCCAGGCTACGTTTGGTGAGTTCCGCGGATACGCAGTTGCGACCTGGAATCGGCTCTTTGCCGGGCAGGTCGTACCGTCGGACGAGCTGAACAACCAAGTAGGCTATCTGGGCAGCCCGCTCAAGTGGAAGGGTAACGCTGGCCTCGATTGGACCCGCGGCCCATGGTCGGCCGGCTGGAACGCTCAATACTACGATGCGCAGTTCATCTACGCATTCACGAGCCGCGATTTCAGCGCCGGCACCGTGCGCACTCAAGGCACCGACCGGTGGAATGCCCAGGTGTATCATGACCTCGTGATCAGTTATGACCTTGGACGCCAGGCCGAGGGCTGGCTCCGGCCCTTCTCCGGCATGAAGTTCACGCTTGGCCTGCAGAACGTCTTCAATCGCGAGCCACCGCTACGGGCGGGCACGTCCGAACGGACTGGATTCCAAAACATCGAAGACCCACGCCTCCGTCGCTACTCCCTCACAATCAAGAAACACTTCTGATCTTATGCACCGCTCAGGCCTTGTTCTCGCTGGTCTTGCGATGGCATTATGCTCGCTGGGTCTGGCCGCGGCCGACGAAGCCACCAGACCCTGGATCTCGCCGCAGGCCCAGGCGGTCCGTGATCGAGTCACTGCCGCTCGCGCGGCCATCGATGGCTGGACCGCGACAATCGTGATGGAATCGACCCTTTTCGCTTCCGGCTCAGCCAAGACTCGAAACATGCAGACCACGGAACGTTACCTCCGGAGCCATGGCCCGGCGGAATACTATGCGGCCACGCATTCCAACGAAGAGGGCCGTTTCGCAATCGCGAAGTGCCAGGACCTCGCCGTGAACCGCCTTGTATTCCGCAACTCCAAGGGGGTACAGGGCACCGTCTCCCCAGCTGACGCCTTCAATCGTCCGGAGTTCTGGTTGAAATTTGACCTCGCGTTCACCGATTCTGACTTTGTGCGGTGGGCTGGGCATGAGACCTTCGGCGGACAGAGTTGCGACGTGGTGGAAGCGGTCGATCTGGAGCATCGCGCCTCGGACAGCCCAAACGCGGTGACGGCCATCAGCACCACGCGTTTCTTCGTCAGTCGCGCCGGCCTCATCGAGCGCATCACCTACGCGCGCGACGAAAAATCTGGGCAACAGAGCGACTGGCTCGACCAGCGCATCACCTACGACTCGAAAGCACACCTGACGCCCGAGGATTTCTCCCAGGCGAGCTTCGAGCGCGACGCGGTAGCGGCAGTACTCAACGGGCAGCCCATGCCGGTGTTGAAAGAAGAGGTGTTTGCGGTGGGAGACACGCTGCCTGAGATGACGTTCACCGGTTGGCCGGACGGCAAACCGTTCCGCATCTCCTACCTAAAAGGCAAGGTCGTGGTCGTCGAGACCTGGGCGTCGTGGTGCTATTTCTGCAAGGAGGCGTTTCCGACCTACGAAAAGGCGCGTCGGGCACTCGCCGATCAGGACGTGGTGTTCGTCGCGGTGAGTTTCGATCAGAAACTCTCCGACTATGAGAAATGGATGAAGCAGCACGCCGGTGACTACGGCTTCAAATTCGGTCGGGTGGACGCGGAAGATCCCATGAAAGCGATGAAAGAATTCCGCGGCTCGCTGCCGGGCTTCTACGTGCTCGGTCGCGACGGTAAGATCGTCAGTTCGTACCTGGGTTTCGGTTACGGCCGCGGAAACGAGGACCCGCGCCTGCTCGCCGCCTTGCGTGCCGCAGGAGTGACGCTCCAGCGTTGAGGGCACACCCTTGGTCCTGACAGGGGCACCCACGTGTCTGGAGTAGACCAAACGGATCCAAGCCGAGGTCGACCCTGCCGCCCGACCTTATCCAACCTCCCCGCCTGGAGGAACACTGGACGTCATAAGGAGTCTTCAGCGTGCGGGAGGTGTCCGCATCTCGTCTGCTTCGGGCAACGGGATCCAGCGGCGTCCATCGGTGGAGGACAATAAACCAAACGTGGTGCGGTTTTGCTCATTGGTGCCCATCAGAATCATGCGCCAGCCTGATTCGTCCTTCCACACGAAGGGAGCTCCACGCTTGCGCTTCATCCACGTCTGCCGGGGGAGGTCAATCGGGCCCTCCCATCGCCAGGCGCGCAAGTCGGTCGAGGTCGCCAGCGCAAGGTGCTGATTCTCCAGTCCCTCACTGTAGATCATGGTCCAATGGTCCCCGGTCCGGATGATCATCACATTCTCCACCCCATCCGGCGCGCGCTCAGAGGTACCCAGGAGCGGTGCCTCCCGCGTGAGGATCTCCCAGGTCTCCAGCTTGGGGTCGCGCGTGATTGCATGGCCCAGGAGATTGGAACGCAAAAGCCGTCCGGAGGACGTGGGGAGGTCGGCCGTGCCGACGAAATAGCAGTGGAGCACATCGCCATCGACCACAAAGGTGGCATCAATCACGCGGCGATAGGTGTTCCACGGCAGCTCCGCGGCCTCGGCGAGGAAGGTCTTGGGTGGCGACCAAACGTTCAAGTCCGTCGACTCGCTGACACAAAGCAGAGTGGGTTTGGCAGGATAGCTTTGATACGGCAGAAGGTAGCGTCCGTGCCAGAAAACGATGTCGCCTGGTGACGCGTAACCTTTGGGCGAAATATCCGCATCGCGCTCAAAGGTGACAAAATCCTTGGTGAACACCCGGGCAATGGCCCAATTCTGAGGGTTGCTCGCCCGTCCGTCACCCGTCGAAAAACGCGAGTAGAAGAGTTGGTAGCCCTCCGGCGTCCGCCAGACCGAGGGATCGCGCAGATTGTCGACCGAGGTCCAGACGGGGTTGTGCAAGGCTTTGATCTCACCTCGCCCCAGGGTGGGAAGCAGGCAAAACGCACCGGTGCACACCGCACCGAAAATTCGTAGTCTACCGGGAAGCAGGAGCATGGGATGTCTCATAGAGAGGGTTGGAGGGACACTACTCGCCGGAGTACGACGGGACCCAACAGGCCGGAATCCACGAGGGGCTCCCCTTTTTTCCAAAGCGGAAAGGTCACAAACGTCCGGCGTCCGACAGGGCTGGACTTTCCTTCCAGGAGCCAGTCGGGCCAGGCCTTCAGTCGACCATTCTTCTCACGGGCACTGTCGGGAGGAAGGGATTCGTCACCAATGAGTCGATTCACCCAAAGATTCACCACGGAGACGGTCAGCGTGTTGGCGCCAGGTCGAAGCGCGGTCGTCACCTCCACACGAAACGGAGGCTTCCAAAGCACGCCCAAATCGCGGCCGTTGAGGTTCACGCGAGCCATGACCTCCACGCGACCCAGATCGAGGACCACGTCCCCCGCGGGGGTTTCCCGGGGCAGCTCAAAGGTCGTCTGGTACGTGGCGGTTCCGGAAAAGTGCCGGATTCCCTCGTCCGGATGCCGACTCCACGAGTCCAGGGCACCCAGTCTCACGGTGGCCGGCGCTCCGCTGCCTTCCGGAAACGAGACATTCCACGGGCCGGCAATCGATATCCACGGTATCTGACCTGCGTCCGAAGAGGGACGGTCCATTTCCATGCCCATTCGCGCCGCCTGGCGGCGGCGAAAGACCACAAAGGTCGAGCCCTGGGGTTCCAACGGCACGTTGACCGTCGTGTGTACTCCATCATCCGATACCGTCTGGAGCTGCCAGGTCTTTCCGGTTTCCGGATCCCAACGCTCCGCCGGCCTGCCGTGCACGCGGAAGGAGCAGGCGGCCTCGCGGGGCTGCCCTTCCGCGGAGGCCAGAAAGTAGATGTCGGCTTCCTCGCTGGCTCGGTGAATCCACACCACCCCTTCCGGTCCGATGAAGTCACGCGCCACGCCGAGCCGTTCCAGCACCTGGGCCGGTGAAAGGCCACGGAACACCCGTCCTCGGCCAACGGCACGCATGATCTCGGGTCGAACGCCCCACAGTTCTTCCGCCAATTGCTTCAGGGCCGCATCGGCTTGAGGAAATCCCGCGAGCCCGGGGGTGGCCAGGGGAGGTTCGCCCAAGAGATTCGCTCCCTGTTCGACCAGCTGTTTGAGCTGACGGAGCCGGCCGAGGGTCATCGTTCCGTCGTGGTCGACCGTGATGAGGTGATACCGGGGCCCGCCCGGAACGCCCGCCTTTCCCGCCGTGACAACGATCCGCTTGAACGCGTCCGGTCCGCAGACATCGTAGTCGTACCCGGGAATCGGCCGGTGCTCAAACCGGTACAGCGGCTCCTCGGGCACCACCGCCAGCACATCCGTCACGACCGGTCCCTGGCTCAGCAGGAACTGGCAACGGGCGAGGTAATCATGCCACGGCTTCGACCACTCCCACCAGGTCTGGGTGCGGTCGTATTGCTGGCCCCACCCTCCCATCATCATGCCCGGTGCCACCTGCGCGAAGCGTTGCATGGCGAACCGGTGAATCTGAAAGCGATTGGCTCCGAGGGCAAAACTCCGGTCGGCCCTTCCTTTCAGCGTTGCCGGATGCGAAAGCCATCGTTCCGTGTGATTGGCGGTGAAGGCTTCGACGCCCACCAGCGTCCGTCGGTTCAGGTTCGCGGCCGATGCCGCCGATTTCACCGTGATCGCATAGTCCGTCGGCGTGTTGCCGGCCGTCCAAAACTCCCCCATCGGTTCATCGGTGTAGTTGGCCGCATCGAGGTCGTTGCCAGAGGTGATGTAAGGTTGAACCGCAAGCTTCATACCGTGGGCGTGACATAGTCGCTGCATTTCAGCCCAGAAGTTCTCCGTGATCAACTCCGACACCGTCTGGCGCAGGTCATAGAGAAAGCGCTCGGAGCGTTGCAAATCTCCGAGCACACGACCCGTCAGCACGGGCAGGTAAGGGATGAGATCGTAGCCGCGACGGCGTTGAAACTCGATCGGCATGCGCTCCGTCCAATTCTGGCCACCGGCCTCCCAGCTATCGACAAAGAAGGAGGTGAAGGTCGAACCGACGGAGGATCCGGCCAGACTCACCATCCGCTGCATCACATGGGCAAAGTGGGCGCGAATTCCCCGCGGATCGAGTTTGTCGCATTCCGGCCCGAGTCCTTCCGGGGTGGCCGGCAGTGTTTTCTGTCCAGTCCAGGTATGACCAAAACGCAGCACCGTCCAGACTCCCGGAGGGGCATCCCAGTCGAGCTTGCCGGCGGCATCCATCCGGTCCGACAGATTGACCACGGCCTGCAGTGGGATGCACACGGTCGCCGGCGCCTGAGCGTCCCAAGCGGCGCTGCGCGTACCCGTCCATTGGATAAAATTGATCCACTCCACACGCTTCAGCTCGATCCCTTCAATCCGATAGGAGGCCTGCGCTTCGGTCTCCTGCAACGCGAGCACGGCCACATCTCGGTAGAAGTCGCCGTTGACGGGAGGAACCGGCAACACGCCGGAAAAGGGGCGCCCCCCTTCGATACGTGTCGCACTTTCAACCAGCTTCTGCGCCGCCTGTCCGGGCGAAATCCACGGTCCACCGTTTCCGCTGTAACCCGGGCCGTTGTGGCTCATCACTTCCAAACCCAGGCGCTTCGCCTCAGCGATCTGGTGGGCAAACAGCGCCTGCCACGAGGGACTGAGATAACCATGCGGACCCGGGGGGATCGCCGCCTGCGCCACATCGAACATCGTCACGCCTCCGAGTCCGACCCGTTTGATCGCCTCGAGGTCGCGGGTGATCCCCTCCCGGTTGACATTCCCATGCAGCCAGTGCGCCCAGACCCAGGGACGCGCGGCATCCGGAGGGTGCTTGAACCGAAGCGCCAGTTCATCCTCCCCGCGCAACCCAGGGACCGCCAGCGCCGCCATCATCCACCACGCCAGCCGGCGGAGGCGTTCACTGCGCATTCGGAGCATTGAAATCCAGAATCTCATGGCGGTTGCCCTTGCGCAGATGGATCACCCCGCTGTCCCAGACGGACTCCAGAAACGGGCTCGCAAAGGCGTTGTCCGGTGCGTAGTCGACCGGCACGTCATTGATCCGCGGCGGCGCCGAGTAGTCGGTGAAGAACGTGAAGTCATCCCCGTAAATGCTTCGGAAGCGAAGCCGTCGGTCGGTCTCGATCATGATAGGTCGATGGCGCACAGCCGCACGGAAATGCTGCGCCGACGGGTAGTCAGACTTGCGCGCCACCTCGAGAATCACCGGAGAAAACTCGTATTGGCATTGCAGCCAGCGGCCGGTCCCCGCCTCCTCGGCCGCCACCCAGCTCCCGCCGCCCTCCACCACTCGCACCGCCGCATAGGCGCCAGCCGACTCAGTGAAGATCCAGCCGTCCAACGCTTCCGGCTCGGTCAAACCCTGACCCGAGAACCACACCCGGGCGGCACCCGCCCCCCGGCTGGTCTTCAGTTTCTGCGTGACCAGCGTGCCCTTCCGCTGCACCGACCACTGTGTGTTGTAGGCCCGGCGATTCTGCGTGGCCTCCACCTGCGGCGAGATCACCGCCACCGGATCTCCCGCGAAAATCACCCCCTGTCGACGGTTCTGCGAGCTGATCATCGTCCAATGCGGCTCCGGCCGGGCTTCACTCATGGTCGTCCCCACGACAAACTCAGGGGTGCAGTAGGTGTAGCGCAGATTGCCGCCGTAGTCGGTCCGGAGGCGATAGGTGGGTGGCTGGAAATACTCGGACGACAGCGCCAACCCCAACGGTCGTTGCTGCACCTCGTAAACGCCGCGTCCGCGGCGATCGCAGGCAAGATCCACGACCACCAGCGCCGGACGGTAGCTCGTGGTCAACGCGGTGAAAAGCTCGCTCTCAAACTCCGGGACCTGGCCCAGGCCGAAGAAGACGTAACCAAGATCAAGGCTCCGCGGCTTGGTGTCCGAATAGATGCGAGCCTTTCCGCCGCCAGCCACTCCGTCGATCTGCTCCTGCCCCCAGTAGGCGAAATACAAATCGAGGAAGAGCCGGCTCCGGCGTTTCAACTCGGGATCATCGGCAAAGTCGTACACATTGAAGATGCCCTTGAGCAGGGTCGCGTTGTAGGCGGGTGACATCATTTCGATGAACATCCCCTTGCGCGCCCGCTCCAAAAGGTACCGCTTCACGTAGCGATTCCAGGAGGCGTAGTGATCCTGGACCGTGCGGCCGTCGTCAAAACGCCGGTTCTGGAACGCCTCACGGTGACGGGCGATCCGGGCAAAATGCCACAGCGTCGTGAAGCTCTGCACATGGTGGTTCTCGGATTCCTTCACCCACCAGGTGGCCGACTCGAGATCATCCGCCTCCGCCAGATTGGAGTGTTTCGCAGCCCCTTTGTCCTGCCGTCGACAATAGAGCCAGATTGCCTCCAAGATCCGTTCCTCGGTCTCCGGCCGGATCAGGCCCGCCCGCCTGCTTCCACCCGCGCCATAGAACTCGACCAACCGCAACACGGCCTCGGAGTGCCAGTGGAAGTTGTCCTTGTCGTACAGTTCCGGGTGATTCGCCAGGTAGTACTCGGCGTTCTCGCGAAGCGCGGCGTTGGCAGCTTCGATCGACTCGTGCCACCAGAGAGACCGCGCGGCAAACTCAACCAAGGAAAACGAGTAAGCGCGGACAAAGGCGGCCCGCCCTGTCCCGAGAGGCGGCTTCTTCTCGGCTCGAACGAGTGGCTGGCCGCGCTGGGCTCCGAGGATCGCTTCGGCTCTCGCCGCCACCCCCTCCCGGATCGCGACAAGCGCATCGGTGGTCAGCCCCGGAGACTCGGCGGGCGCCGCTGACACCGGCGCGCCTGCGAACGCGGAGCTCGCAAAGATCACCAGCGTCATGAACTTGACGACACCCATACGAAGCCGGACGGATTTGAGCCGTGGTTGCAGGGAGCGCCGACGTAGCTCAGCACTCCGGGTCAAAAGGAAAACGTGTTGGTGAGGATGTACTGACGGGGATCCTGATAGCGATAGGTGGTGGGCGCAAGGGTCGTGGGGTGGGTCTGATTCACGACCAACTCACGCTGATCGGTGAGATTGTTGACGTTGAGTTGAACGCTCCAACGAAGCTTTCGCTGGCCGAACACGCGCGTGTAACCCAGCTGAAGATCATAGACGTTTTGATCCTCCGCATCGACCGTGGCCACATTGTCAATGGTGCGGCCATTCCAGGTATCGGTGTAGTTCGATCCCGGCGTGATGCTGTAGTCCGTGCGCGCACCGGCCACCCGCCCCTGACGAAGCCGCATACCGGCTCCGACCGTGAATCCCTTGAGTACTCCCTGGCTGAAGTCGTAACGCGTGCGCAGGTTGAGATTGTGGAGGGGGTCGCCAATGAAGCGTTTGCCCTCAAACACGAACGGGTTTTCGAAGAAGAGCTGCTCCGCATCCGAGATCGCCTCGTAGATGCTGTCGGTGTTCACCGTGAAGTCGCCGGTCGCAGCAATGACCGCGGGGGTATTCCAACTCTGGGCATTCGGAGCGTTTTGCGGCCGCGGGAGATTGATGTTCTGCGTCAGCGAGAGATCCCCGTACTTCAACCAATAGGCTTTGTGATAGTCGAGGTAGGCGCGGTACTCCCGGGCGATGTTTGATCGGACCGACTCGTTCTTCGAGTAGTTGACCGAGACGGACCAGCCGGGAAGCGGCTGGCCGACGATCTCAAACTCATATCCTCGGCTCTCCGAGTCCTGCGTGTAGCCCGAGACCTGGGTCATGACTTCAATCTGCCGGCGGGCAAACGTGGTCTCTTCATCGTTGAGCGCGGTGGAGTTGGCCAGCGCGGTCCAGATGTTGATCACATTGGAACGGTTGAAACCCGAGAAGCCGTATTCGTCCTTCGAAATCGTATGATACTTGGTCGCGGTGACAAAGACGCGGTTCTTGAGCAGACTCAGTTTGATCCCGTAATCGGTGGTCTCGCCTGAGGGAGCCGGCGTGTAGTCCGCCAGCGTCGTCTTGCGCGGATCACTCGGGGTGATGAAGTTTACGCCGGGCGTGGTGAGGCTGTTCGACGAGTTGAAGAAGCCGGAGAGCCAAGGGGTGAAGTGAACCACGCCTCCCGCCGTCTGTGTGTGTCCGCTGAACACCGTCGGGGTCGCGGAATCCGGATCGCCCGGCGTCCAGACGCCGCTGTTGAGCGCGGCCGCCGGATCGCGGAAGGCCAGTCCGATCCGATTCTCCACGCGGTCCTGGCGGTAGCCGTAGGTGGCGACGATGCGATTCTTCAGAAAGTAGGCCTGCAACACTCCCATCTGCGCACTCGTTTCGCGATCCACCGGACTGGCGACCGATTGGGCACGCTCGACTTCCTGGGCGTAAAGATTGCTCACCGTTCCGGTGCGCGGGTCCTGGTAGCGCGTGGCTCCGGACAGATTGTAAGGGGCGGGGATGCGGAAATTCCGATCGTTGAGCAGTCCGGGATCATTGATGTAGTAGCGGTAATAGACCTGATTGGCGGAGTTCTCGGGCGTCACATTGAACGCTCCCCCACTGGCTAGATCCGGCCCCTTCAGCCAGGAGAGGGTACGGTTCCCGCCGCGGGCCGAGCTCCTGGCCATTTCGCCCAAGCCGGCCATGCGGAGGGTCACCAGGTCGCGCAGTTTCTTTTCGTAAGACAGGGTGATGCGCCCTTGGTCAATCTCCTCCTGGGAAAAGACGTGATTCGGCGTCACATCGAAGTAGTACCGGTTTTCGACCGGCTTCAACTGACCGTTGGGCAGGTAGCGGTTCGTGTCCGCGGCGAGTCCAATCAAATTCCACGTCAGAATATTCTGGATATCCCGTTTGAACGTCTGACGGTTGAAGCCGAGCTCCAGATTCAGATCGCGCGCCAGCTCTCGCTGGAAGAATGCGGAGGCGTTTCTCACATTGAATTTGCCGCCGACCCAATTGGCCTCGAGCACGGCCTCCGGATTGCGCCGGCCCATTTCGAAGTCGTTCCGCAGCGGTCCGAGGGGCACTTCGGAGACGGTGAACTGGCGGAAGTTCTGGGCGAACGGGAATCGGTCGCTCACCACCACCCAATCACCACCGGAACGCTGCTGCACGCCGATGAGGTTGTTTGCGCCGCTGTCGAGAATCGGGGTACCGGGCGTACCGACGACACCGGTGCCCGGAGTGCCGGGCACGTAACTGACCGAGAAATTATTGAAGATGGGCTGTCCGTTCGCCTCCCAGACCGAGCGAATGTCATTCGCAAAAAACGGGCGGGGAACAAAACGGTCGATCTCCCCCATTTCGAACTCGGCCTTCAAGGTGGTCTTGCGATCGATCTGCCACTTGGCCGCCAGGAAGAGCCGGTCCTGGTCATTGTGTCCGGCCACGCGCCACGACTCCTCGCGCCCGCGCAGCACCACCGCCCGCAGCCCGAGCTTGTTTTTGATCAGCGCCCAGTTGGCGTCCGCCGTCCACCGCTCTCCGCCCCAGGAATCGAGGCGGCTGGAAACCGCGTACGTGTTTTTGTTCAGGATCGCCTGCTTGGTGGAGATGTTGATCTTTCCCGCCGGCGAGCCGAAGCCGTAGAGAATCGAATTCGGTCCGCGCGACACCTCGATGCGGTCAGTCATGTAGAGGTCCACCTCACCAGGCGCGCCAAAGAAATTGATGCTGCGCCCGCCTCCCGGCAGGCCGCGGATCCGGATGGAGCGTACACTGTCATTGTAGCTGTCCGCCACCGGCCCCGCCGCCCGGGCGTCATCGGTTTCCATGCGGGTGCCAACGCCGTACTCGATGGCACTTTCAATGCTGGTCGCCGAGATGTCGCGCAGGAATTCAGCGGTCATCGGACTGATGGCGGCCGCGACATCCTTGAGATTGGTGCGCAGGCGGGAGCCGGACAAGGTGTCCTGGCCCGCGTAGCCGGTGTCCTGGGTGGCCGCGACTTCAAAGGGTGACAAGACCAGCGTTTCCTCCTTGGTCGGCGCCGTCGTTCCGGCAACCGCGGATTGGGCGGACAGGTCGGTCGCGCTCGCGAGCACAAGCAGGACCGGAATCCAGGCAGTGGGGTTCGTCTTCATTCGTTCTGGGGTGGGTAGGTGGGCCGAGACGCGGAGGACCCCGGGGAGGTTTGCAGCCGGGTCAGGAGGTGCCGGCGAAAGCAGCCGACACGTCCCAAGCAGGGACAATGTTGCTCCCGCGAAACCAATCAACGGGGCCACCATCATCCTTTAGGGGGATGGGGCCCGGAAGGACCGGAGACCCCCACCCCTCTGCCATCCGGAGGATACCTACATCCGCAGAAGCCCGCGCTCCATCGCCACCGTCACCGCCCGCGTGCGGTCCGGCGCATCAAGTTTGGAGAAGATATGGGCGATGTGAGTCTTGACGGTCGCTTCGCTCAAGCCGAGCGACGCTGCGATCTGCTTGTTCGCCTTGCCTTGGGCGATCAAACGCAAGACCTCGGACTCGCGGGCGCTCAGACCGACCCGGGACTTTCGATCCGCCAGCTTGCGCGCAAGGTTGGGCAGAAGAAAATGCTCTCCGTCGGCCACGGCACGAATGGCCCGGACAATGGTGTCCTTTTCGCAGGACTTCGGGATGTAGCCGCACGCGCCCGCCTCCATCGCGCGGTGAACATCCTCCGCCGTGTCGTTGATCGAAACCAGAATGACCCGGGCCTCCGGATGCGACAGACAAATGCGACGGGTGACCTCAATGCCATGCAGATCGGGCAGAATGCCATCCATCAGAACGACATCGGGACGGAGTCGTGCATGCTCGGCAATGGCTTCCGCTCCGTCGCGCGCCTCGCCCACAACCTGTAGATCGGACTCGCTTGCGAGCGCGCTGTTCAGCCCCACCCGGACCATGAAGTGATCATCGACCACCAAGATTCGGATACGTTGGGTTTTCATGGATGAGAAGCGATCGGTTCCCGGGACTCCGTCACGGTGACGCTGATCGTGCAACCCTTTCCCGGTGCGCTGTCCACATTCAGCTCCACCCCGGCCTTCGCCGCTCGTTCCCGCATGCCCAGCAGTCCGAAGTGAGGTCCGGGCGCACCCAGTTTCGCCTGGGGATCAAACCCACGGCCATCGTCACACACGCTCAGGCGAAAGCATCCCGGGGTGTTTTCCAGCCGGATGACGATCGTGCGGGCTTCACCATGTTTGATCGCATTGGCCAGTGCCTCCTGGGCGATGCGAAAGAGATGGAACTCCAGGCCAGCCGGATGGCCGCGCTCCCCGCCGACCACCTGCACCTCCAGTTTTGGCCCCGCCGGTCCGGCGGACGATTCGACCATGTCGCGCAAGGCGGCAAGCAATCCCTGTTCCTCGAGAATCTTTGAGCGCAAGTCCCAGACCGAACGCCGGGCTTCCAACCGCGTGTAGCGCAGCATCCGTCGGGCAACCAGCAGCACTTTGGACGCCGCCGCAGGATTGCCCTTCACCACGTCATCGAGCCCGTCCAGTTGCAGCGCCACTCCGGACAGTTGCTGCTCGAGCGTGTCGTGCAGATCGCGTGCGATCCGGTCGCGTTCCTTGCCCACGGCCTCCGCCCGCAAACTGTCGCCGATGATCTCCATCTGCCGGCGCACCCGTCGGCGCAGGACCCAGGTGCCGGCCAATCCAACGAAGGCCACGGCGCTCATCACTCCCAGCGCCACGAGCAGGCGCCGGGGCGTCCACCACGGAGCCTTCGCAATCACCTCGGCCCCTTCTGGTCCGGAAAGATGCAGACGGAACCCGTCCACCCAGCCAATCCGCGGCAAAGCATGGGTCGTGGTAAGCTCGCAGATACCCACGAGGCGCAGGCGGTCCCCCACCGTCAGTCGGGGCAACGCACCGCCTCGCAGGGGCAGCAGGACCTCGAAGATCTGTTGATCGGTCTGGCACTCGAGGATGACCTCTGAACGCCCTTCCTGCCGCGCCAGGAAACGCGCCTCCAGCGTGACCAGCTCGGCCTGCATTTTCGGCAAATCCGCGCGCTTGTACACAAACGGAACCGGCCGGGGCGGTGGCGTGTTCTCGCGTTCCACGACCGATGCAGCCCGCAAGACCGGCCGGTACGGAGCGACGCTGGCAAAGCCATCCACCCGCACCCGTGTTCCGGGCGGGAAGCGCCTTCCTCTCGCCGCTATGACCAGCGTGCTGCCGGTCTCGTCCCTCAGGTAGAACCCCTTGGCCGCCGCTTGGGTGACGACGCCCTCCACCTGGATGTGGGTGTGCGGACCAAAACCGGCGGTCAACATCTGGCTGATCCGGATCAGAGGAGCCTCCGCCCCTTCGGCAGGCAAAAGCACGGGCTCAATCGCCGCAAACGAGGAGACAAAAAAGTGGCGGTCCGTCATCTGGCGCTGACGGTTGAAAATCGTCCCCAGCACCCCCCGCAGTAGCACCGGCCGCTGCATCAACTCTGCCGCCTGTTCCTCCGCCCGTTCTTCCAACGGAAGTTCCGCCTTGAAGGGCAGGCCGTAGACTTCGAGGTCCAGGGTCACCCGCTCGTCTTTCGCTTCATACCCTACCATCATCGCCGGAACCACCACCCAGGCCGAGTCGAGTTCCGGCGCAAAGATACGATCCGCTTCCAACCGCAGAGGCGTCGGCAGGCTGCCGGGCCCGACCACCTCGACACGCGCGCGTTCCACGCTCGGATAGTATCCAAGCGCCATGGAAACACCCACCACCCGCACCCGCGTGCCGGGCGTGAGGTGCATCGGTTCCGCCTCCGGCCGCAGTTTCACATAACAGCCCGCGGTGCCGTCATGCAGAAAGAGACTCAAGGCGGAGGCGGGATCCGCACCCAAGACCGCCGCCTCCACCTCGACCGGCAGGGCCATGGCGGCGGCTTCATGGGTCAGGGCTCGCACCGCCGCAAAACTGCGGAGCGGCTCCGCCGCCGAGGCCAGCGGCAAACAAGCGAGGAAACACATGAGCCGGATCAAAATCATCGTGTCGATTGGGTTGCGGAGCCAAGGAGCGGCCAACGAGGTGGCAATGGACGAACGGAGTTCCTCAATCGAGCCAACCTCAAGCGCAAACATGCGGGCCGGCGGGCGAATCGTTTTCCCCAAGGCGACGGCGCGCTCGGATCTTCCCGGTCCGACCGCCCCGGCCGTTGGATCTGAGCTCAATCGGGGAGGCAAAGAGCGGCAACGCACCTGCTCGTCGCCCAAACACCTGAACGCAAAGCAGGTGGAACGGAGGGGGCGTTCCGTGTCGGCGTTGCCTGTCAAAACCACGCGCTTCGCAAGTGGAAATCCGGCGCAAATTCCCCGGAAAAATCCACCGGGCCGCCGCATCCAAGGAAGGGGACTCAGGCGTTGCCCCAACACCGACGTGACTGGGGTTCGCTCCGGCCACCCGGCTCAATCCACTACGAACCATCCTCTATTGTTTACTCCCATGAAGTCTTCTCTCGTTGCACTCGCGGGCCTCGCTCTCTTCGCCGGCACCGCTTCGGCTCAGACCAGCAGTTTGGTCAACTCTTCCACGCGTGGCGTGGCGGGTTCGGGCAGTCATACGATGATCTCTGGATTCGTGGTCCAGGCCCCGCCCGGACAACTGCGCTGGGTGCTGCTCCGCGGGGTCGGACCGACCCTCGGGCAGTTCGGCGTCACCGGCACGCTGGCGGATCCCACCCTGAAGGTCCAGGACGCCCAGGGCACGGTGATCGCCGCCAATGACAATGTCGGCACGGCCCCCAATCTGGCGCTGCTCACGACGGTATCCAACGCCGCCGGCGCCTTCGCCCTGGGTAGCGCCAATGAGGCGGCCGTGCTCATCGGCCTGCCCGCCGGCGCCTACACCGCCCAGCTCGGCTCCGCCCAGGCTTCGGCCGCGACCGGCGCGGTGCTGCTGGAGACCTATGAATACGGGGCCGTAGGCGCGGGTCAGACCTCGCAGAGCATCAGTGGATTGGCCGCGGCCACGCCCTCCCTCAGCACGCTGGTCACCGCCCTGCGTCTCACGGGTCTCGACGCCGCCCTCGCGGCCGGTGGTTCGTTTACAGTGTTTGCGCCAACCAATGAGGCGTTTGCCAAACTCCCTGCGGCGACGCTCAACGCGCTGCTGGCCAATCCCGCCCAGTTGGCCGATGTGCTGCGCTACCACGTGGTCGGCACTCAGGTCCTCTCGACCCAGCTGACCAATGGTCAAACCGCCCCCACCCTGCTGACCGGACGTTCCCTCACGGTCACTCTGACGGGCGGTACGGTGCGCATCAATACATCGACCGTCGTGGCCGCGGACGTTCGCGCGGTGAACGGCGTCGTTCATGTGATCGACACGGTGCTCGTGCCGTAAGGCGCGGTCGCACGCCTTCAGGTCGTGGTCGCCGGATGGCCCGCTCTCACCCAGCGTGGTCACCCGGGGGCCACAGCCTGGGCCGTCATCACCGTCCGGGCGTGGGCAGCGTCGCTCGCGCCTCCCGCGGGATCCAGCTCAGCAGGTATCCCAGCGCGAGCGTGACGACCGATCCCACCACATAGTACCACAGCCAGTGGATACGGGTGAACTGCGTCACGGCCACCGTGGCCGCCGCACCCGCCAGGGTTCCGCCCCACGCCCCCAGGGTGGTGGCCCGCCGGGAGAGCATGCCGAGAAGGAAAATGCCGACCAGCGGCCCGGAGAAGGGGCTCATGACCTTCGCCAGGATGGCGAAGATCGTGTCATGGCCACCCAGGAGCAGCGCCGCTCCGACGATGGCCACGCCCCACGCGGCGGTCACCCGCTTCGCCACCTGCACGTCGCGCCGGTCGTCCGTGCGCCGGGAGCGAATGAGCGCGAGAAAGTCGGCATAGGTCGCCGTGCTGAGGGAATGCAGGCCGGCGGAGAAGCTCGACATCGTGCCGGCAAAGAGCCCCGCCAGCACCAGAGCGCCGAGCGCTCCCGGCAAACCGTGCCCGATGAAGTGAGCCATGACGCGGTTGGCGTCGGTGAGTTCCGCCACCCAGGCGTGACCCGGCGAGCCGAGAAAATGGGAATAGTAGGCCACAAGAAAGACGCCCGTCGCGAACAAGAGCATGTTCACCGGCACGATCAGCAGGCCACCGCCGAGCAGCGACCACACCATCTGTCGCTGCGAACCGGCCGAGAGGTAGCGCTGCACCAGCACCTGGTCGCTGCCATAGGAACCGATCGATTGAAGAAACGAGCTGATCGCAATCGCCCAGAGGTTCATCTGCGTGAGGTTGATCGAGAGATCGATCAACCGGGTATGACCCGCCGTCTCGACTTTTCCGTGCAGCCACGGCGCGCCGGCCGGCACGGGCTCGGAGGCAATGCGCCAGATCTCCGCGAGATTCCAGTCGAACTGATAGGCGATGCCCGCCAGCACCGCCAGCACTCCACCCATCAGCACGAAAAACTGCACCACGTCGGTCCACAGCACGGCCTTCATGCCACCGAGCACGGTGTAGAGGGTGGTCAGCCCGCCGATGAGCAACAGGCACCCGCCCAGCGACAGACCGATGACCTGCGACGTGACCAGCGCCGCCGCATAGAGCGCGACGGCAAGATGGCTGCCCCGGGTCAGGAGAAACAGCCCCGACGCCATGGTGCGCACCCCGCGACCGAAGCGTTGTTCGAGAAACTCATACACCGTAAAGGCCTTCCTCCGGGCCAGGAACGGCACGAAGACCACGCTGACAAACACCGCCGCCAGCGGCAGCGTGAAGGTGCCGATCAGCAGCTGCAGGTCGTTGGTGAACACCAACGCAGCGCAACCCAGGTAGCTGACCGCCGTGATGTCCGAGCTAATGATGGAAATCGCGGCCGCCCACCACGGCGCCGAGCGCCCGGCCATGTAGTAGCCTTCCGCGCTGCGCTGGCCCCGCGCGAACCACAGGCCCAGCGCGAGGCTCGCGGCCACATAGAGAACCAGGATCGCGTAGTGGAAAAACGAAAAGTCAGCCTGCATGCGGAGAAACGGTTTCAGCCACCCCGGCGTGGGGGCCGAGGCAACGAGGAAGGCGGAGGCAGCAGCGAGACCTCACTTGCCCGCAATCCATTCGAGATCAATCCGCCGCATGCGCAGGCGATTCAAGCCACCCACCTTCTGATCACCCGCACAATACGCCATCAGCACGGCCCCATCGACGAAGTGCACCGCGGTGTAGCAATACCAGCCATCGGGCTCGCCTTCCAGCAACCGGCGCTGCGGCCAAGTCCGTCCGCCATCAGTCGACAACCCCACCACGAGGGGCGTCCGGCGATTGGCCATGCGTCGCTGGAGCGCGGGATCCGTGACCTTCAGGGTGGGCACCGGAAACGCTCCGCTGAAATCATTCCAAACCGCCAGGAGCGTGGCTGAACCCGGCAGACGCTTGATCGCGGCACACGACGTCGGCGACTTCAACTCGGAAGGCGCCGCCGGTGTCCACGATTCCGCGATGTCCTGCGAACGCGCCATATACTGCGAGCCCTGGTCGGTGCGGAACCAGCCGAGCAAGGAGCCGTCCGCCAACTCCACCACACCAGACTCCTGCAGGCCCTCGCGCGTTTTCGGATTGGGCGCCGCGAGCCACTCCGGAGCCTCGTTCCAGGTGGTTCCATTGTCGTCGGAGACAAACCACATCGTGATCGCCCGGAAATCGAGTGAGTCATAGGTGCTTGTATCTGTACTTTTCAGTCGATACGACCCCACCGGCAGGATGATGCGCCCGCGGGTGTGCTGGATGGCCCGGTCGTTGTTCAATTCGAAATACCCCGGCGCCTTGACCACCGTCTGGGGCGGGCTCCAGGTTTCGCCCTCGTCCTCGCTGAATTGAGCCATTGGATACCCTTCGATCCGGCTGCGCTTTTTGATGTAGAACAATCCAATCCGGCCGTTCTGGAGGCGCAGAAAGGAAACACTCATGACATTGGCGCCGCCGATGTTCTCCACCAGCACGCGCGGTTTGGGACTCCACGACCTTCCGGCGTCATCGGAGGCCACCACCACAATCCGGGCCGCGCTCTCATCGCGGTCTCCTCCATAGAACTGGGTGTAGGCAAAGAGGATCCGTCCGGATTTGAGCGTGATGAACGAGCCCTCCGAATTGCGCGGAAACTCCTTCGTGGGCTGAAGCTCGAGGACGACGGTGTTGACGGGCGCCTGGGCAAGGACCTGCCGCGCCGGAAAAACCAGGGACAAAGCGAGCACCAAAACTCGCGCCAGACATGGGAGGGAACCAGGAGCCTGGGTGGGCATGCCTCTGAGTGACACCCGGCCCTCGTCGTGACTCAACCCCGCCGTCGCTGTCTGATTCGTGGACAGGCCGACCCGCAAAGGACAGGCTGGATCCGGCGCGATTCGGGGCTAACGTGGTCGCGGTGAGCACCCGCGGCCAATTTCCCAACGAACAAAGCTCGGATGGAGAATTCGAGCGTCAGGAAGACGCCTTCCGCGCCTGGGTGCGGGCGGATGGCTCGACGCCCTACCCGCCGACGCCCGGGCGCTACCACCTCTACGTCTCGCTCGCCTGCCCCTGGGCCCATCGCTCGCTGATCGTGCGGCATCTGAAGGGACTCGATGCCTCCATCGGCGTGACCGTGGTCGACCCGGTGCGGGACGAGCGGGGCTGGGCCTTCGGCGATGGACCGGGTCAGGCGGGTGATCCGGTCAATGGTTTCCGTTTTCTCTCGGAGGCCTACCTAGCCAGCGACCCGGGGTTTCGCGGGCGGTGGACAGTGCCGGTCCTGTGGGATCGGCAGACTCGGCGGATCGTCAACAACTCTGAGGACGACCTGTGCCGGATGTTCAACTCCGAGTTTGTGCCTGCGAGCCAGAGCATGGATCTCTTCCCGCCGGCGATCGCCGCCGAACAGGAGGCACTCAGCCAGCTGATTTACGAACGGGTCAACAATGGCGTGTACCGCGCCGGTTTCGCCACCCGCCAGCCCGCCTATGAACGGGCCGTGCGCCGGGTCTTTGCCACGCTCGACGAACTCGAGGTGCGTCTGTCCACGCGACGCTACCTGTTCGGTCCCACTCCGGTTGAAACCGATTGGCGTCTCTTCTGCACCCTCGTGCGATTCAATGCGGTCTACCACGGTCACTTTAAGTGCAACCTGCGTTCCATCGCCAGCTACCCCCACCTGCAGGCGTATCTAATGGATCTCTATCAGGTGCCAGGAATCGCTGCCACCGTCGATTTCTCGCACATCAAGCGTCACTACTACGTCACTCACACCGAAATCAATCCCACGCGCATCGTCCCGCTCGGTCCCGAACTCGACTTGTCCCGGCCACACGGGCGTGCACGGTTGACCGGTCCGGGCTGACCTTGGGGCGGGCGCGGCTCCGTTCCACGTCCCCGACGGATTCGCCGCGTACACGCATCTCCCACCCCCCATGAAAATCATCAAAGAAGGCGGTCATCGTTTGTTCGAAACGGATCCGGACACCGTCCGGTACGTCGCGGACATGCTCCAACACCTCCGCGCGCGAGGCCTGGCGGCCGTGCGCGAGTTCAGTGAGCAATTTGACCATTGGTCCCCCGCCAGCTTTGAACTGTCGGCCAGCCAGATCGACGAAGCGGTCGCGCAGTGTTCGGAGCAGCTGCTGCGCGACACCGACTTCTGTCAGGACAATGTGCGCCGGTTTGCCGAAGCCCAGTTTCGCACGCTGACCCCGCTCGAGGTGGAGTCGCGTCCGGGGGTGTGGCTGGGGCATCGTCACATTCCGGTTCGTTGCGTCGGCAGTTACGTGCCCGGCGGACGCTATCCGATGTTCGGTTCGGCGCAGATGAGCATCATTCCCGCGAAGGTCGCCGGTGTGAAGACCGTGATCGCCTGCACGCCTCCGGTCAAAGGCGGCGGATACTTTCCCGCCACCATCAACGCCATGAAGAAGGCGGGAGCGGACCGCATTTTCGTGGTCGGCGGTGTGCCGGCGATGGCGTTGATGGCGTTCGGCATGGGCGTCGTGGAACCGGCCGACATTCTGTGCGGTGCGGGCAACAAGTTTGTCGCCGAAGCCAAACGACAGCTCTTCGGACAATGTGGCATCGACCTGCTGGCGGGACCGACCGAAATCGCCATCATCGCCGACGACTCGGCCGACCCCGCGCTCGTCGCCTGCGATCTGCTGGGCCAGGCGGAGCATGATCCCAACAGCGGCCAGCTCTGCGTCTGCCTGAGCGAGCGTTTCGCCCGCGAAACCTTGCGCGAAGTCGAGCGCCAGCTTGCCGTCCTGCCGACCCGGGACATCGCTCACCTCTCGTGGCGCGACCATGGGAAACTCTACGTGGCCGAGAGCCGCGACGAAGCGATCGCGATTTCGGACGACTACGCTCCGGAACACCTCGAACTCCACGTGGCGGATCCCGACTACTACTTCAACCGTCTGACCAACTACGGATCCCTCTTCATCGGAGAAGAGACCACGGTGGCCTACGGGGACAAGAGCATTGGCACGAATCACATTCTCCCCACCAGCCGCTCCGCCCGCTACACCGGCGGTGTGTGGGTCGGGAAGTTTCTAAAGACCGTCACCTACCAACGCATGACGGCCGCCGCCAGCGTCGGTGTCGGTGAGGTCACCGCCCGGCAGTGCGACGTCGAGCGTATGCAAGCCCACGCGATCACCGCCCGCGTGCGGGTCGAACGGTACAGCGGCGCACCCCAGGCCTGAGGCCCGAGTTGGAACCACCGCTGCATCCTCCATCCGGCGTCGCCCCCTCCCCGGGGGACCGCCGACACCCGAGGGAACCGGTGGCTGGCTTGCACCCCGGCCCTCCTTCGGAAAAGAGTGACCGCGTGAACTCCGCGCAACAGCTATGCCTCGCCTGCGGACTGTGCTGCGACGGCACCCTCTTCAACCATGTACGCCTCGGGCCCGAGGACGATGCGAAGCGACTGAAAGCGCAGGGACTGCCGGTCACGGTTTCCCGCACGAAGCCCCCGGTCACCCGCTTTCCCCAGCCGTGTGGCGCCCTCTGCGTGGACCGCACCTGCCGGGTCTATGCGGACCGCCCCCGGCAATGTCGCTCCTTCGAGTGCGGCGTGTACAAAGACGCTCTCGCCGGCCGGATTTCGTTTCCCGCCGCGCTGCGGTCGGTGCGAAAAGCACGACGACAGGCGGATCACCTGCGCCAGCTCCTGCACCAGCTCGGCGAGACGGATGAGCAAAGCGCCCTGACTGACCGTTTCCAGCGGGCGCAGCGACGGGTGGAATCAGGCAAGGCCGACCCCGCGGACGGCGACACCTACGCGGAGCTCAGCCTCGCGATGCATCACTTCAGCCTGCTCGCGCACCAAAAGTTCTACACCCGCGCCGATACCCCGCCCCCGGAGCAGGCCTAGAGCTTACCCGCCCGTCGACGGCGGGCCTCGCTCTGGCGCACCATCTCGCCCAAATCGGCCGCCGGGCGGATTTCCCACGGACCGGCCATGGCGCCCGGATGACGCGAGATCAACTCGACCGCGTGGTCCAAATCCCGCGCTTCCAGGATCAAAATGCCGCCCAGCTGCTCGCGGGTTTCGGCGAAAGGCCCGTCGGTGACCACCACCCGTCCATTGGCGAACCGCAACGTCTTCGCCGTCGACGGTGCCTGCAGGGCTTCCCCGCCCGCGAAGTGACCGTGGGCGCGGAGCTGGTCATCGTAGGCGAAGCAAGCGTCCATCATCGCGTTGCGTTCGCCCTCGGGCAGAGCGGCGAACGCATCGGAATCAATCAGACCAAGACAAATGAATTTCATGAGGTTCAGGGAGCGGACGACGCACCCGGAATGGAATGCGCTCCGAGAGTTAACCGAACGATCGGCCCGGAATTCGACAATGAAACCAAAGAAAGGTGCGCGACCTCCAAAGGTGCCGCGGAACATTCGCCAGCCGGCAGGCGTCCCACGAGCTCATGCCACCGCCGGCAGGACTGCGGTCGCCCAACCGGTGACACCTACCACCGCCACATCCCCGGCCTCCATCCATGATCGCCCCGACGGCCCAGGCCGGGCCGGGGTAGGCTGTCTCCTCCCGTGAAGGTTCTTCGATGTAGGTTTCTCTGCTTCATGCCGTCCCGACGTCTGCGCAGCCACCTGGTGGTCTCCCTCGTCCTTTGCCGGGTGTCACTCGCCGAAGGAGAACCCTCCGCAGCCGTCGTGCGGCATGGACCGGCGGATTTGCCGCCACCGATCTTCGCCCCCAAGTCGGCCTCTGGCAGCGACACCGCGAGCAAAGGCGGGCGACGGGTGGGCGAGTCGCGCAAGGCGTCCGCCGCAGCCCCCTCCCACCGCCGGACGCTCTCTCCGGAAATGTCCGGCAAGATCGCGAACCTCCTCACGCGCGACCTGCCGCCGGTCACAGAGGCCCCGGCGGAAGACACAGCGCCCACCCCACCCGCAGGGGACGACTCCGATCGGCTGTCGCTCGATCCGTATCACGTCACCGAGGAGCGGCTGCCCGCTTTCAAGGAACGCGAGATCCTGACTCCCAAGGGAAAACTCTCCCTCGCGCGCCGCCGCTATCCGGGCACGACCCCCGGCTCCGCCCTCCTCCTGCTGGAGGCGGACTTTGACAAAGAGCGCCGTCAGGAGCTGTCCGACCTGAATCGCCTGTTGGAGATCAATCGATCCCAACTCTCACCCGAAACCCAGCGACTCATTCGGGACACCCGGATTCCCCCGACCGACACCGCCCCCGCACTCAGCGGACGTTTCCGACCTCCGCCGTGACGCGGTGGTCCTCGATCCCGAAACGCGTTCCGCGTTCCGCTACGTCCGACACAGGTGTCGGAATTCCATACACTTAGCAGGATCTCCGATGCGCGACGCGAGAACCCGAATTGCCTTATCCAGCTACATACCATTATTTTATGTAGCGAATCTTACACTCGGCACCGAAACTGCTAATCGCGAGCCGCTTCCGCGCACCGCAGTTTTCTACGCATGAGAGCTCGGCGCTTCGCCTGTACTCGGCCGATCCACCGACCGACGTCCTTGGACCCTTTTGCCCGCCCTCCACACACACCGCCTGCTTCCAGGATTCAACTCATGATCGCCCGACGTATCGCTCTGCTTGTTACCTTCTTTGCGCTGACATTCTCCGCTCAAGCGCTTCCCATTGTGCTGACCAGCAATGGCGGCCAAACCGTCACCGGAGTGCAGAACCTTCTCTCTGCCGGAGTTCTTTACAATGTGGAGGTGGCCCCGCTGGGCGTGTCCTTTAACCAAGCCTTCGGCGGCGACATACCCTATTTCGCCGTCAATGGGGGTGCGGGCCAATTCTTGGTCGACCTCGCGTCGCTGCTGAACTCGTTGAGTACAATTCCGACCAGCATCGGCGGAACCGTAGCCACCCAAGCCCTCCTCCCGGACAGCAACTGGGCAGGCTCAACCAGTCCAAGCTCGTTACTCTTAGCCCTCTCTTCGGGTACTTGGTTCCCCGGATTCGTAGTTGGGCTTCCTAACCAGGACGTAAGCGACTTTCCTCTCAGCGATGCATCCGGCCCGTTCCTCGTGGTTAGCCGCGTTTCCGAGGGCGGATCGACACTCGTGCTCTTCAGTCTAACGCTCCTCGGTCTCGCCCGCCTGCGTCGCGCCCGGTCGTAACCCCCAGGTCGCGCACCGTCCGCCCCGACCTGGCTGGACGGTCGGTATCGCACCCCAGCCGAAGGCACAGTCCTTCGGCTGTTTCGTTTTTGGTCACCCGGAATGAGAGTGCGCTGCCATCCGCGCTGGCCCTCGGCCCGGCTGTATGACGCAACCACGGTGGCCGTCACTGGCGGCGCCGCAGCCGGATCAGCACGATCTCCCGCCGCCGCGCAGGCGGCCAAACTTCGTTTCGATCTGGAGAAAATCGGACTGAAAATCGGTCCCTATGACCTGCTCATCGCCGGACATGCACGCGGGACCCGGCGCACCCTGGTCACCCACAACACGCGGGAGTTCGTTCGGGTGACAGGACTCCCGTGCCTCGATTGGAGGCAGTGATCGTTCGGCACGAGGGGCGGCTCCGAATTCACCCAGAAACGACGCATCGAGCCTCTCAAAAACCCGTGCAACCGTTACGCCTGTAGCGGAAGCCGAAACGGCTTTCGTGTCGGAACGCCTTTCTTCCTCGGCACCCGCTCAGTCAAACAACGCCACCAGCTCCTTTTCCGGAAGGTCAATCGTCGTCTTCATGCTTCCCGTTTTGGTCACACGGGAATCCTTCTCAAGCCGTCTTCGTATCCATGGTTCAATCCCAGCGCCGGTACAGATGCCGGAACGCCGTTCGGACCGGCGTCGCGGAGCGCGCCCGACTCCGCCCGGCGGTTGTCGGCGGACTCAAAGCGCAGCCGGGCTGGCAGGCAGGTCTTCCGCCTTCACCGGCACCCCGCAGCGACGCAGGAGTTCCGCGAGGCCCTGGCGGCCCTGGGGCAGTTTCCATGGAAATAGCCCGGCGAACTTGCCCTCGGCATCGACGACCATCGAAAGGGGTGTCGGCGCGCCAAACTGGAAGAGGCGGTTGATGACACCGCGGCGAGGATCGCTGGCGGGCACCGGATCAAAGGCCGTCATGAACCGGTTGCCTCGAGCACCGTGCAATCCAAGCCACGCCCGATAGTTTTCCTCGGTGTCGCGGGTGACGAGTGCGAGCACTTGCACGGTCGATGCGCCATAATGCTCGACGATGCCATTGAGATACTCCTCGGGAATCATCTCGGCCGGCGCAAAGAGCAGCACCAGCGGCTTGCCACGAAAGTCGGACAGGCGGCTCGGCGCTCCGTTGGATCCCTGGAATTCGACGTCCACCAACAGATCCCCCGCCTTGACCTTCCCGACACTCTCCGTGAAAGGCGGTGCCACTCGGCGCACACCGGCGGTGGCCGCCGTATCAGCGCGAATGTCCGCAGCCGCAGGGGCGACAAGCCGAGGCCCTCCAGTAGCCGGGACGTCAGCGACGACCTTGGGAGTGACCGATTTCTCCACCGCCGCAGGGACATCGATCGTTACCCCGGCGGCCGCAAGCGCATGTTCGAGCGAGGTATCGCCAGGGCGATAACCGTTGGTGGTTCCGGCAATCCGGCCCTCACGATCAATGATGAACTGGGTTGGAATGGAAGGTACACCGTAGAGCACGCGTGACGCGCGTTGGTCCCGCGCCGGCGTGTCCTGGTCATGCGGGTCAAAGGTGAATCGCAACGCAGGGTACGCGCTGGCTTTGAGGCTCACCCAATCCTCGAACCGCTTCCGTTTGTCACCCGTGCAAACCGCAAGGACGGTCACGCCCTGATCGGCATACTTGGCGGCAATCTGCTGCGTGTGCGGCATCGAGGCGATGCACGGACCGCACCACGTCGCCCAGAAATCCAGAATCAAGACCCGGCCACGGTAGTCCGAGACACGCACCGGGCGGCCATCGCTGGTCAACGAGACGAAGTCGGGGGCGAGCACTCCCGGTGCAAGCATGGACTTCCTTGCGCCTTCGGCATCGACCGCGGGAGCAGCGTCGAGCTGAAGCAGCCGACGAATCTCGGTTTCAAGCTTCGGACCGCGGGCTTCGGTCGTGACCACCTTGCCCGTCTGATCGAGTAGAAACATCGCGGGGATGGCGCGAACGCCGAAGCGGGTGGCGAACTCGTTTTTCCATCCCCGACCGTCGAAGTGCTGCGGCCATGGCAGCTGGTGCTCGCGGACAAAGTCGATCAACGTCTGCCTGTCCTTCTCGGCATCGAGGGAAATCGCAATCACCTCAAGACCTTGGTCATGGTACTTGCGGTAGTTGGCGAGGACGTTGGGCAATTCCTCTTTGCACGGTCCGCACCACGTCGCCCAGAAATCGATCAGCACAACCTTGCCTCGGAGTTGGGCAAGGTCCACCTCACGGCCATCCAGCGCGGTGAACTTCATCTCCAGCGACTGAACCTTGCCCGCCTGCACATTCGCCTTGCCCGTGGCCCAGGTGGCTACCGCGGCAATCGGACTCTGCGAGCGCACACGAAGGAAATCGGCATAGCCATCGGGGTCCGCCGTCTGTGCGAATCGTGCGATGAGTTCGAAGGCACGGGTAAGCTGGGTCCCGTCCGTGACGCGTTGCTCCATCGCCTCCAAGATCGGCTTCGCGCGGGACCAGCGTTCCGCGGCCGACGCGCCACGCTGGAGCGTGACGCGATAGATGGCGTTGGCATAGGCCTCGGCCAACACACCGGGCGCCACATCGGGCGCGGCGAGCAACGCGGACTCCAGAGTATCCATCTTTGCCTCCCACGCGGCGCGGGCCGCGTCGTCACGCACGATGAGCGATTGGATTTTCGCGCTGTCGCGTGCAGCGATGGCCTCCTCGTAACCCGGTTTGATTTCAACCACGAAGCTGCGCAGCGTGCGGAGCGCAATCAGCGCCGCCTCCCAACGGAGTGGATCGTTCGGATATGTCTCGTAGACCTTCAGAGCCGCCGCGCAGACGCGGCTCGAGAAGTCACTCATCTGGCGCACCCGCTCTGCCTGCGTCAACGGCACCCCGGACGTAACCCGCACGTTCGTGCGTTCGGACAGCATCGCCTTGACGGCCGCGAGGTCGGCCACGGCGGGCGAGAACGCGCCCGGTTCCGCCGCGACCAGCCCCGAAGCAAGCACAAGCCATGCGAGAAGGCATTTCATGGGTGCAAGATCAGGCGCGCCTCAGAACGTCCGACGCAGCGACACCGCGAACCGACGCAACCGGGAATCGAGCACGGTATTGTCCGGCATGGCGAGGTCGTCGAATGGCGGTCGAGTGTTGAGTACATTGTAGAGAGTAAGGCTGAGTTTGGTATCACCCAGGACGCGTTTTCCCCAGCCAGCGGGACGGCTCTTCAGCCACACTGCCTTGGCGAAATCGTAATTGAACTGAGCATCCCACCGGATGGCCGAAGGCGTGGCCGCGCGGTCAGTGGCCACGCGATTCGCCGCGCGGTAGGTGACGATCACCCCCGCACCCCACGCGTTGCGGTAAAGAAAGGCATTTCCGTTGATCTGGACCGGAAGGCTGTCCGTGTTCACGGTGGGCGAAGGCACGCCCCCGGGCGACGGGATGAAGACATTGCGGGTGTAGTTTGTTCCGGTGACACTGGACTGCACGTCGCCCCACGAGGTGCGGCGGTCATACTTCACACCGATGTCAAAGCCGGTGGTCCGACTGAAACCCACGTTGATCGGGCGCAGGTCCGCCGCGGTGACGACCCCGGCCCAGCCCGCCGGGTCCGTCGGAAGCTTCGCGCCACGCGTGATCCGCTCGGGATAAAGAAGCGCCATCTGACTAAACAGGAGCGTGGCGATCCGGTCGGCGTAGTGGGCGTCAAACCAGTCGAATGAAAAGGACAGTCCCCGGAACGACGGAACCTCGGCCACGATACCGACGGTCGTGTTCTCGGACTTTTCCGGACGCAGGTCAGGTTTGCCTCCACGGGTGACCGGGTGAACGGGGTTCACCGTATTGCCGCGCGCCGGGTCGAGATTGGGAGCCGTCGCCGCCGTGGTGCTGTTGGCCACGGTGACCGGCGCATTGCGTTGCTGTAGCGTGGGCACCTTGAAGCCCTCGCCGAAGCCACCCCGCACGACCAGCCACGCAGCGGGCCGCCAAGCCATGCCTGCCCTTGGATTCTTCGATGACCCGCCAATTCCGTAGTCTTCAAACCGGTACGAGCCGGACAGACTGAGTTGCCGAAGCAAGGGCCGGTGAAAGTCTTCGCCAAAAACGGGCACGTTCACCTCGGCGAAGTAAGCGTCTACATTATTGCGACCCGGCAAAGCGGTCGTGGTGTCGGCTGCAGTGCGCAAAGGAAACTTGGCATATTCCTCGCGGCGCTCCAGCCCGAAAGCGGCGGCGATCCGGCCGCCCGGCAACTCATAGATCGGACCGTCCACCTGCAGCAAATAGGTCCAGGTTTGATCCTTCTCCTCGTCGAGTGTCGGAGACGTGAGCGCCTCGATCACCCCCTCGGCGTTCGGGTTTGCGACCCGCGTGCCGTCATAGAACAGGTTGGGGGTCCGCCCCGAGGCGACAGCAGCGGTGAAGAGCGTGGAGACGAGGGTGGTGCCAGAGTCCCCTTCGCTGCGCGTGTGACTGTCGGCCAAGCTGATTGAGGCGTCGTAGTGCCAGGACTTTGGCAGGCGGCCGGTGGCACCGAAGGTGTAGGCTTTCGTATCGTTGTAAGCGGTACGCAGAGGAATGAGATCCGAAAACGTCTTGCTGAGCGACACCGCGATGCCAAACGGATTGCCCGGATAACCCGCTGGAATGGAAAGCCCGTTCGCCTGGACTGGAGTATTGAGCTGCGAGCTGCGGTTATAGCCCCAGCGCACCGAGGCGTAAACCTCCAGCCAGTCACGAAAAGCGTAGTCGAACTTGCCCAGCACGGAGGTGCGTTCATACGCCGCCGCATATTGCGCATATTGACCGGCGTCGAAGGGAGCCGCAATGGCCCCGGCGTTGAGGTAATCGGTGAGCGTCAGACCGGTGCCGGATGTCCCCGCTGGAATGGCGGTGTTGGTGACGGTGAGCCCGGGCAGGGGTACGGTGCCGGTGCGGCTTACGCGCCCTGCGCCGCCAGGGATGTTTGCCGCGCGGGCATCGGCCCCGCCATACGGCCGGCGATCATAGCTGGCTGCGAAGTCGCGGTCGCGCAGCATCATTTCGTTGGACTTCTCCCACGAGGCGGTGAGGAGGCCCCGCAGCTTGCCGGCGGAGAAGCCTTGCGAAAGGCTCGCGGTGCGTACGCCGACATCGGTGTCGAACGTGTTTTCGTATCCGATCCTTACTTCGGAGCCACGATAGCTCTTTTTGAGGATAACATTGATGACGCCCCCCATGGCGTCGGCTCCGTAGATCGAACTGGCGCCGTCGAGCAGCACTTCGATGCGCTCCACGGCCGCGAGTGGGATGCCGTTGAGATCAAACCCGTCTCCGCTGCGCGACTGATTGTTTTTCGGGGCGCGTTTGCCGTCGATCAGGAGCAGGGTGGCACCGGCCGGGGCGCCGCGGATCGTGGCCGTCACGAGTCCGGCCGCCGCGGAGATTTGGGTGGTGCCCGGAAGAAAGGTCGTCGCACCTGTTTGAAAGTTGATCAGCGCGTTGCGACCATTCTGGGTGTTCGCCTGACCGGTGGTGAAGGCCGAAACCTGCGGGATGTAGCGAAACACATCGCCGATGCTCTGCGCCCCGGAGCGCTCAATGTCGGCGTTGCTGATGGTCAGCACCGGCTGTGCGGTGGCGCCGGCGAGGAGTCCGCGGATGCGGGAACCGGTGACCTGCACGGCCTCGATCACCAGAACGCCCTTCTCCACCTTTCCGCTGGTGTCAGGGCGAACGCCGCTCTCGATGGTTGGCGCCGCCCTTGATCCGTTTGGGCCGGAGTCCCTCTTCACCGCCATGGCACCGGTCTTTTCATCCTGCACGGCCACAAGACCGGTTCCCTGCAAGATCCGGTCGAGCGCCTCCTGCGGCGTGAACTCGCCCTTGACGGCCGTGGTGCGGACGCCGCGCACAATTTCGGCGGCAAAGAGGGTCTCGCGTCCCGAAATTTCCGAGAATCGCTTCAGGGCCCGTTCGGCGGTGGTGGCAGGTACGTCGTAGGACTTCTTTCCGTCAGCCGCATATGCGGACATTGCAAGGAAGGCCGAGGTCAACAGGGCACGGAGGAGAAGCCGAAGGGTGGCCATGGTGCGGGCGGTGGTGGGTGGTGGATAATGGGTCGGCCGGGTGCTCCGTCCTACCTATCACGACGAACTGCTGGGCAGCACCCGTAAAGGTTCCGAGGAGTTTTGCCGCAAACGTGGCTGCGGCTTTAGCCGCATTGCATTGTACCAAGTGGCTGCAGCTCTGGCCTCAAAGGTGATCATCGCCGGCTAAAGCCGGCGCCACGTTCTCAGCGCCACTCCGTTACCGCGCGCGTCGCAACCGCGTGCGGTTCTCTCCGTCGGGCTCCGCCTGGAGACCAAGCGTGACCGTCAATGCGCGCACAAATCCTTCAACATTATCGGGGCGAAACGTGCCGCCGATGGGTTCGCGCGCCAGTTGCGGATCCGTAATCACCAGTTGATGCCGGTTCAACCGGTTAAACTCGGCTACGGCCTCGGCCAAGGGCGTTTCCCGGAATTGCAGCCACGGTGCCTGCCAGGCCAGGGTCTGATTGATTTCGGCGGCCGTCACCGGCACAGGCACCGCCGGTGGCGCGCCCTCCGTGCGGTCGAGCGTAACCACGGTGCGCTCCCCCTGAGAAATGACAGGCAGGCGTTCGAGCCCACCAGAGATCTGCTCCGGAGTCGCCGCCACGTTCACCCGTCCCTCGGTCACGAGGACCTCGACCGACCCTTCGTCCAGCCTGACATTGAAGGCGGTGCCGACCGCACGCACCTCGACTCCCGCCGCGTCGACGATAAAGGGACGGTTCGCATCCTTCCACACACTGAAATGGGCCTCGCCGCCGACAAGTTTCACGCGTCGCTCGGTCTCGGAATACTGCACAACGACCCGGGTGCCGTCCTTCAACTCGACGCGGGATCCATCGGGCAACGCCAGTCGCTCATTGACATGCAGGTAGGATTTCGGGGGCTGAGCCGGCTTCAGAGGCGGGATCGCACCGGGTTGCAGCACCAGCGAGCCAACGACGAGGGCGGCGGCCGCCGCCAAACCGATCGTCCCTATCCATCGGCCTCGCGAAAGCACGGGTTTGCCTGCCTTCGACGCCAGGCCCGGACGCGGAAGGAACAGATCCGGATTTGGTTCCGTGTCATGGGCCGGCTGCCACTCGTAGAGTTGCATCATCCGTTCCAGGGCGGCGGCATGCCGGGTCACCGCCTCCGTGTGACGGGGATCAGCATGGAGCCACTGCAGGTAGGCATCCTGCTCGGCAGGCGAGAGGCCGCGATCGCGGCGCGCGAGCCAGAGGGCCGCCGCAGCATCGATGGGGTCGGTGGGTGCGGATTCAGGGTGGGACATGGCGGGGTGGATCACGGACGAAGCGGACGGGCAAAGTATTGGGCACACAGGCGGATGCCCTGCGCCATCTGTTTTTCGATCGTGCTGAGGGAGACCCCCAGTTGATCGGCGATCTGTTTCTGCGACAATCCGTAGGCCGTACGCAGCGTGAGGATCTGTCGGCAACGTTCGGGCAGCGACTGGATGGCCTTGGTCAGGAGCTCAAGTTCCTGCTGTTTACTCACGGTTTCCACGACGTCCGCGGCATCGGCCAAGGCCGACGACGGCATGTCTTCGGAAATGGGCTCAAAACGCACCACTTGCTGCCGGCGCACCGTGTCGAGGGCGAGATTGCGAGCCGTGGTGAAGAGGAGCGCCCGGGCCGAGTGAATCGCCCCATTGTCCCGCGCCCGGAGCACGCGACTCAGGCTCTCCTGCACCAAATCCTCGACATCAGGCAGCGTGGGAAACCGCGCCAAGAGCCACGCCCGCAGCGCCGGACGGTGCGGCTGTACCTCCGTGGCATACCAGCGGGCGGCCTCCGGGCTGAGTGATTCCATGGGTGACTCGGACATTGCTCCCTCCTCGGAGGCAGGGAGTCGAGCCGTTTAACCCCGGCTTGAAATTTCGTTACGGATTAAGCCCGGCTGTCCGTCTATGGACTGTCCGGTTGCAAAGAGCCGCCGAACTCGTCAGCCCGAGTCGACCCGCTCCCCTGGCCGGGCTTACGCCCTCCGTCCGCGCAAAACCCGAAACGCTTTCAGCGTTCCGCTACGCCCGACCGCTGTTGTAGCGGAAGTCGGAACGGCTTTCGTGGTCTGGAGGCTGGGCAATCCAAGCCGCAGTCTACCGGCCCCCGAGGGAACTGCGGCTTGAGCCGTGAAGCGTCCGTCTGATCCTTTTGCATCAGCGGTGGCCTCGCGGGTGTGAACGGTCAAGCTCCCGTATCGACGGGATCGAAGGTGTCTCCTTTAGTGTGGCACCGCACCTCCCTCCCACTACCTTCGCTTATGAACCGACGAGTCTTCTGTGTTTTTCTGCTCACGGCCGCAGGTCTGGCCGGCCCCCTGGCGGCGCAACCGAAAGGCGACGCCGCCAAAGCCGCCCCCGCCCGCCAGGGCTCCGTGGGCATGGCCATCGGAGCGAATGTCGCGACTCCGATCAACCGGATCAAGGCACCGAAGGACTTCCAGGTGGAACTGCTCTACTCGGTGCCGGGCAAGGAACAGGGGTCCTGGGTCGCGCTCTGCGCCGATGACAAGGGGCGCATCTACGCGAGCGATCAATACGGCGGTCTCTATCGCTTTCCCGCTCCCGCCGCCGGGCAACCGCTCGATCCGAGCGCCGTGGAGCATGTTCCCGCGCCGATTCGCGCCATCAACGGCATGCACTTCGCCGACGGCGCCCTCTACGCGGGGGTGAACGATTACGAGACCAAGATGGCGAGCGGCTTCTACCGCATCTCCGACAGCGACGGCGACGACCGCCTCGACCAGGTGGAACTGCTTCGCCTCATGGAGTCACGCAGCGATCACGGGGTTCACGCCGTGGTGCCGGTGCCCGGCAGTCAGGACTTCTACCTCATCTGCGGCAACAATACCGCGCTGACCGAAGCGGTTCCATCGTCTCCCGTACCGGCCGTTTGGGGCGAAGATCATCTGCTGACACGCATGCCTGACGGACGCGGACACAATCGTCACGTCCTCGCCCCGGGCGGCATCATTTACCGCGTCACGCGGGACGGAAAGGCCTTCTCCCGCATCGCGTCCGGCTTCCGGAACATCTACGACGCCTCGGTCAACCACACCGGCGAGCTCTTCACCTATGATGCGGACATGGAGTACGACTTCAACACGCCGTGGTACCGCCCCACCCGGGTGAACCACGTCGTCAGCGGCGGCGATTTCGGCTGGCGCAATGGAGCCGGAAAGTATCCGGAATTCTACTCCGACAATCTGCCGGCCACCGTCAACATCGGCCCGGGATCACCCACGGGGACCACCTTTGGCTACGGCGCGAAGTTTCCGGCCAAATACCAGAACGCCCTCTTCATCCTCGATTGGAGCTGGGGCAAGGTGTACGCGATCCACCTCTCGGCGGACGGCGCGAGCTACACCGGCGTGAAGGAAGATTTCCTCTCGGGCGCTCCCCTGCCCGTCACCGACGCGTTCATCCATCCGAAGGACGGCGCCATGTACTTCGCGATTGGCGGGCGCCGGGTCCAGTCGGGACTCTACCGCGTCACCTATACCGGCACCGACGACACCCGTCCGGCCACGCCGAACCTCACCGTCACACCCGAGGCGAACCTGCGCCACCGCCTCGAGGCCTGGCATGGCCGGCAGGATCCCCGCGCGATCAGCGCTGCCTGGCCCCACCTGGCTCATGCCGACCGCCACGTCCGCTGGGCCGCGCGCACCGCACTCGAGCACCAGCCCGTCGCCTCCTGGACGGAGCAGGCTCTCAACGAACCTGATCCGACGAAACGGACCGAAGCCCTGCTCGGTCTCGCCCGCGCCGCTGGCATTTGTCCGTACCACCGCGTTCCCGCCAAGCCGTTGGGCGCGCCGGCCGGCGAACCCGCGATCAAGATGCTCCCGCTTCCCGCCGGGGCCACGCCCACACCCGCTCCGGACCTCGCGCTGCGCGATCGCATCCTTTCCTCGCTGGTGAGCATCAACTTCAAGGCGCTCCCGCGCGACTCCCAGCTCACCTATGTGCGCACGGTGCAGATCGTGCTGAACCGTTTCGACGGGCCCGGCTCGAACGCGGGTTCGTTGATCGCCGCACTCGATCCCGCCTTTCCGTCGGATTCCTTTTCGTTGAACTGGCTGCTGTGCGAAACGCTCGCCTACCTGCAGGCGCCCCGGGTGGCCGCCAAGGGAATCGCCCTCCTGCAGGACGCCGTTTCGCAGGAGGAGCAGCTCGAATACGCCCGCAGCCTCCGCTTCGTTACCACCGGATGGACGCTCGAGTTGCGAACCGCCTACCTGGAGTGGTTCCTCAAAGCCGCAAACTACCGGGGTGGGTTGAGCTTCGCCAAGTTCATCGAATTCATCCGCAATGACGCGCTCGCCACCTTCACCGCGGCCGAGCGGAAGGCGTTGTCCGCACTGATCGAAAAGAAGTCGGAACCCGTGTCCGCCTTTGAAAATCTCGGGGCCGTCTTCGCCGGGCGCACCCCCAGGATGTGGACTCTCGACGAGCTCAGTGCCGCGGCTGACACCGGCCTGAAGGGTCGCGACTTTGCCAACGGCCGCAAAATGTTCGCCGCCGCCGCCTGCTACGCCTGCCATCGTTTTCGTGACGGCGGCGGCATGAACGGCCCGGACCTGACCGGAGCAGGCGGCCGCTATTCAGCGCGCGATCTGCTCGACCAGATCCTCCATCCGAGCAAGGAAATCAACGAACAGTTCGCCCCGGTCGTGATCGCTTTGAACAATGGCGATGTCGTCAGCGGTGTGATCGTGAACCTCAACGGCGATCAGGTCACGCTCAACACCGACCTGAGCGATCCCAACCAACGCGTCGTCGTCGATCGGAAGTTGGTGACGAGCATGGAGGTCTCAAAAATCTCGTCCATGCCACCCATGCTGCTGAGCATGCTCACCCAGGAGGAAATCCTGGATCTCGTCGCGTACGTCCTGAGCGGAGGCAAACCCGAGCATGCGATGTTCAAGGCGTCCAACAAATGAAGTGCATCCGCCACCTCAATCCACGAAACGCGTTCCGCGTTCCGCTACGACCGACCTCAGCGCCCTCCTCGTAGCGGAAGCCGGAACGGCTTTCGTGCTCGCGGGCCTTGGTTCAGCCCGCCCCGCGGCCCCCTCACCCTTCGTGCCACGTCGTGCAGGCGGAGAGCGGCGCGCGCACGGACTGCGGTGCCGGCTGCCCGGGCAAAGGCCACCCAAGGTAAATGAGGCCCATGGCGCGGTGGGTCGCCCTCTCCAGACCCAGCCAGTGCACGAACTCCGGAGACGCGGCGACCGGCGGTGAACTCCAAAACGAACCCAGTCCGCGTTCGTGAGCCGACAACAGGAGGTTCTGCGCCGCGCAGGCCACCGCCGCCATCTCCTCCCACTCGGGAATCTTGCCTGCCGGCTCCACCTTGGCCACCAGCGCAATCACCACCGCCGCGCGACGCGGACCTACGCCGAGCTTGGCGCGTTTGTCCTCATCCCGCTTCGCCGCGGGCGTGATCGCGTCATAAATCGAGGCCAGTCCGTCCGCCAGGCGGGCCCGCGCCTCCGGAGCAAGGAAGACATGAAACCGCCACGGCTGATTCAGCCCGTGGGTCGGCGCCCACTGCGCATCCTCCAGCAACGCGGTCACGGCTTCGCGGGAAAGGTCCCGGGCGGGATCCATGGCCGCCGGTTTGAGAGAGCGACGCTCACGAAAAATCGACATGGAGAGAAGGTTTGGCGGCCGCCTCGCCAAGGCAAGTCGGCGCTGTAGCTCCCAGAGGTGTCGTGAGGGTACCACGGAATTCAGCTTGTCCGCTCCATCCGATCGCCAAGCTGGTCGTGTTCCCGGCGCCCCCCCCCCCCCGGGGGCAAGAAAGGCCTGCTCCACCCCGCTCCGCCCCTCCCATGAAACACGCCGTCCTCGTTCTCTCCCTGATCCCATGGCTGGCCCCGGCCCTGGCCGCGGCGTCCGGTTCGTCCGCCATCGACCACGCCCTCCGCACTTCCGGAAAGCCCTTCCTCGGCGAGCCCACGTTTGTGGTACAGTCACTCTTCACCGGCCGCGGTGGCCGCGACATCGTGACCGCGCGGGACGGGCGGGTGTTCGCGTTTCACAACCACACGTTCCGGGAGAGTGACGACGGAGGCGCGACCTGGGGACCGGTGCGCGATGTGGGCCCGGACGCCGGTGGCAAGATCGTCCTCGACGAAACCAATGGAGACCTTCTCTTCGTGCGCGCCGACAAGGGATTCCTCTGGAGAAGTCGCGACGATGGCCGCACGTGGACTCGCGCCCCGATCCGCATTTCGCCGAATCGATTCAAACACGGCTCTCCGGATACAGTCCCGTTCGCAGTCGGAGCCTTCCAGCCGGGCGTCACCCTGCAGTTCGGCCGGCACAAGGGACGTCTGCTGGTGCCCGGCCGCGTCTTCGGGCCGACCGGTTCGAATGACGTGGAGTGGCGACCGTACCACTACAATGCCGCCATGTACAGCGACGACCATGGCGCCACCTGGCAGGTGAGCGCGCCGTTCCCGATTCTCGGCTCGGGCGAGGGAGCATTGGCCGAGCTCTCCGACGGCCGCATCCTCTACAGTTCGCGCGAGCACATGGGAAAAAACAACCGCTTCTTCGGCTGGAGCTACGACGGCGGTGAGTTGTGGCTCGACCCCTGGGAGAGCGACACCCTGCCCGATGGCGCCCGGGGTACCTCCTACGGGTGCATGGGCGGCCTCATCCGGCTGCCGATCGAGGGCGCCGACGTCCTGATCTACAGCAATCTCGACACCGTTGCCGGCAAGATGCCCGACAAGGTCGGCGGCTCCACCTCGAACGGCCGGGAGAACATCACGGTGTGGGCCAGTTTCGACGGCGGCAAAACCTGGCCCGTCAAGCGCGCGGTGTACGCCGGCCCGAGCGCCTACTCCAACCTCGGGGTCGGACGCCATGGCACCCCAAGCGCCGGAAAAATCTTCCTGCACTTCGAGGCCGGCGAAAAGCACTGCTACGAAGGCGTCCGGGTGGCTTCATTCAATCTGAGCTGGTTGCTCAACGGCCGCGACCTGCGGAGCGTACTTGCCCCGTGACCGCAAACCAGGGCGGGGCAAAGAGATTCCGCCCTCATCCGTAAACCCACACCTCCAGAGTCCGCCGCTTACCAGCCCCTCCATCATGCATCGTCTTTTGTTCACCCTGATCTTCGTCGTCGGCGCACACCTGCTCCCCGCCGCGCCCCTGCTCGAATCGTCTCCCGTCTTTCCGGTCGCGATGAACGGCGTGGCCCGCTATCGCATACCCGGGGTGGTGATCACGACGAAGGGCACCGTGCTCGCCTATGCGGAAGCGCGACGCCATGGCAGCGCCGACTGGGGTGAGATTGAAGTCCACCTGCGCCGTTCGCTCGACGGGGGTCGCACCTGGCAGCCCGCGCAAACGATTGCGCATCGGGGGCTGCGCATCGAAGGCAATCCGCGCAAGAAGTCCGGCGGTGAGCACGAGCAAACGGTGAACAATCCGGTGGCGATCGTCGACCGGACGACCGGAGCGATCGAGTTCCTCTACTGCATCAACTACGCGCGCTGCTTCTCCATGCGCAGCACCGACGATGGGGTCACGTGGAGCAAGCCGGTCGACATCACCGCGATGTTCGAACCGTTTCGTCGGCACTACGATTGGAAGGTCCTCGCCACCGGCCCCGGCCATGGTATCCAGCTCGACAACGGCCGCCTTGTCGTTCCGGTGTGGATCGCCTTCGGCCAGGTCGGCGACCACGGTCCCTCCGCCGCCGCCACGATCTACAGCGACGACCACGGCGCAACATGGAAGGCGGGCGATCTCGCCGTGCCGAACGCCGGCGATCTTCTCAGTCCCAACGAAACCATGCTGACCGCCCTCTCCGACGGCCGGGTCATGCTGGTGTCGCGCAGCGTCTCCAAGGCCAACCGCAAACTCGTGACGATCGGCCCGGATGGCGCCACGGGCTGGGGGCCGCCTGCATTCCATGACCAGCTCTGGGAGCCCCGCTGTATGGCAAGCATCGTCGCGCATCCGTCGAGTCCCGGAACGCTCCTGTTTTCGAACCCGCACACCCTGGCTCGCGACGCCGCAGGCAAGGAAGTCCCCGGCGGACGGGGGTTGCGCGAGAACCTGACCATCAAAATGAGCCGGGACGACGGCAGGACGTGGCCCGTGAGCCGCACCCTGGACGCCGGCAAGGCCGCCTACTCGGATCTGGCCGTGCTGCCGGACGGCACCGTGCTCTGCCTGTATGAGGCAGCCAACGACATCGTCGCCACCCGCTTCAATCTCGAGTGGCTGACGCAGTAAGCGGCTAGTCGCCACAGTCCAATTTCGGTGGAGGGCGCCGCTCCGCCGGCGCCGGGGAACGGTCCACGCACCCACCCGCCTGGCCGTTTGGGGTGAACCCCACGCGCAACCGGCGCCGACGGAGCGGCGCCCTCCACGAGAGAACCCTACGGGTGACCGATTGCAAGCGATCCGTTGGAGGTGGCCTCGCTGAGGCCGCGACGGGACCCTTGGTCCCGCCTCCGTCGTCCGAAGAGAAAGCGACCAGAGAACCCCCGTGATTGGGGCTCCGTTGGAGGGCGCCGCTCCGTCGGCGCCGCTTGCGCGTCGCAGCGCGCACCGCACCGCCGCAGCACCTTGTACCCCTCGCTCAGCCGCGGGTCAGGGGCGAGAACGAGAGCTTCAGCTCCTGCACCTTGGGTTCGGCTTCAGGCATGAGCGTGAAGAAAACGTCGATACTGCCTCGCTCTCCCACGAGGCGGAAGCGGCCGCGCAACTGGTTCTCCGCGACCACCGGGGTCATCGAACGGATCGCTCCGGTTTGCGACAGCAGGGTCGACGCCTCCAGGCGCCAGTCCGCCTCATCACGGTCCTGAAACAGATTGGGCGCGAGCGCCGCCGCCATCACCGCTGGATCCCACGTCTGCAAGAGGAGCGTCAACTCCCGGGCGCGCTGCTGCAGCACGGGCGAGGCCACCGGCTCGCGCGCCGTCAAGCCGCCTCCGGTCACCAGGACCTCCATGGCTTTCGCATTGAGTGCGGTCATCGGGGCGTAGGTCAGGTTGGACAGCGCGATCAGAGCGACGCCGTGGTCCGGCAGGAAGCGGTACTCGCTGCCGTACCCGGGCAAACCGCCGGCGTGACGTATCCAAACAATCCCTCGATCATCCTGGTTATAGCTCAATCCGTAACCGTAGGCCGCGAGGCGCGTCACCTCTCTGCCATCGGCGGCCAGGCTGTCCTTGACCACGCCAATCACCTCGGACGGGCGGTGCATCTCCCGGAGGGTGGCGCGCCGCACGGGACCCGCCTCGGGATCGTTCCGGGGCGGCCACGCATCGAGATGGAAGGCCACATACCGCGCGAAGTCATCGATCGTCGTGATCAGTCCTCCCATCGCCCCAAAGGTGCCGTCACCGAGGACGGGCTCCTCCCGCCAGACTCCCTTCTCCCACCGGTATCCGGTCGCAAAGCGATCGGCCGGCACCTCCGCGGCCTCCCACACGGTGGAGGTCATGCCCAAGGGCTGGAGCAGCCGGTTCCGAATGAACTCTTGATACGGCTGGCCGGCGACCACCGTCACCACCTGGCCCAGCAGGGTATACCCGAGGTTGCTGTATTCCCAGCGCACGCCGGTGGGACGTGAAAAGCTGAGTCCTTGGCTGACGAGTTGCTCAAGCTGGCCCACGCTGTCCGCCAGGCGTCGGTCGCCCCAAGGGTCATCCTGGGGAAAGCCGCCGGACATGCGCAGAAGGTGGCGCAGCGTCACCGGAGGCGAGTCCGCGGTCAGCGGTTGCACCGCGCGAAAGGCGGGCAGATAGGTGGCGACGGGGGCGTCGAGGGCGAGTTTACCTTCATCCCGGAGCAGGAGGATCGCCATCGCCGTAAAGCTCTTGGTCATCGACGCGATACGAAACCGGGTATCGCGCTCCACGCGCCGTCCCGCGCCAAGATGGGCCTGGCCGTGCGCAAACACGTGGATGAGTTCGCCGTCCACCATCACGCCGCAGATCAGTCCGGGCAGGTGTTTTTCCGCGACCTGCTCGAGATAGAGCCGGTCGAGACGCGGCAGCACCGCGCGGAGTTTGGCCGGCCGATCCGGATCGGTGAAAACCGGCGGCGTATATGCCGCCGCGGCGGCAAGGGCGCGCCCACCGACCAGAAGGAGAAGCAGAAGACACCAGCAGGACTTCATGCGCCCAGACTGCAAACCACCCTCGGGCTTGCGAGCCTCGAACGGAGGCGAGGAGTTCCTCCGCATGCAGAAACGCGTTCCGCGTTCCTCTACGGGAGCAGCTTGGCCTGGAGCCAGGTGGTGAGCTGCGCGCGGTAGGTCGGCACGAGTTTATCCCAGGCGAGCAAGCCGTGCGGAGCGCGCGGCAAGACCACCACATCGCAGGTGTTGCCCGCGGCGAGCATCTTCTCCTCGAAGCGACGCGACATTGCCACCGGCACCGTGCGATCAGCGTCGCCATGCAGGATCAACATGGGCGGCAAACCCGGCTTTACATGCCCAATCGGGGAGCTGGCCCGCAACCGGGCGCGGGTCTCGGGTGTAAGCTCTCGCGTGACCTGGAAGAGGTTCTGCAGCGAGGAGCTCGGTCCTCCGCGCACCTCGGAGTCAAACTCGAGGTCGCTCACCGGTGCGTATCCCACCGCCGCCTGAACCCGTGTATCCGCCTCCGCCACCACCGCGGCCTGGAGCGCGAGGTGTCCGCCGGCCGAATGCCCCACGATCACGATGCGCGAAGGATCGCCGCGATACTCGCCGGCATGGGCCTTCACCCAACGGATGGCGGTCAACACATCCTCCAGCTGCGCGGGCCAGCGGTGGGCCGGAGCGAGGCGGTAGTCGATGGAGAACCAGACGAAGCCCGCCTCCGTGAAGGTCGAAAACCAGGGCGTGATATCGGCCCCGCTGCCCGGCTTCTCCGCGCCGGTGCGCGTGCCGCCCGACCAGCCGCCGCCATGCACCAGGATCGCCACGGGGAATGGCCCCGGGCCGGGAGGTGTGCAGGCATCGAGCCGCAGGCTGACCTCGCCGGCTCGGCCATACTCGACGTCACGCACCCAACTCGGAGCGTCCGCGGCCCGTCCCACCTGGGGCGACAATCCGGCGAGCAGGCAGGACAGCGTCAGCAACGAAGAACAGAGACGGAGGAAACTCATCGGTGAAACAAAGGGCAGCGAACGGGGAAACCTCCAAGCAGGGGCGAGGAATCGGCGACACGGAAGGCAAGTCGTAGATCAGGACGCACAGGATGCGGCCCCGAGACACTCGGGTGTCCCCCGCGCTCAGGCAAGGCGCGTTTTGAGCACCGATTGACTCCTCACCCGCCAAATCTTGAAGCCCTGGCCCGCCTCACCTTTCTTCGTTCCATGCCGACCGGCTCTCTCCGCGTTTCCGCCTCGCTCCCCAGCGCCCATGCTCCGTGGCAGCCCGATCAGGGCGACGGCACCTACTGCAATCCCGTGCTGCACGCCGACTACTCGGATCCCGATGCGATTCGCGTGGGCGAGGATTACTGGCTGGTCGCCTCGAGCTTCAGTCACGTACCCGGCCTCCCGGTGCTCCACTCGCGCGATCTGGTGAACTGGACGCTGGTCGCCCATGCCCTGCCCCGCCTGGTCCCGGAGGACGTCTTCGCTTCCCCTCAGCACGGCAAGGGCGTCTGGGCGCCCGCGATCCGGCATCACGCCGGTCGGTTTTGGATCTACTACCCGGACCCGGACTTCGGCTTGTACCTCATCACCGCCGCCGATCCGCGCGGACCGTGGAGCGAACCGTTGCTGGTCAAGGGCGGCAAGGGCCTCATCGATCCCTGCCCGCTCTGGGATGACGACGGTCGGGTCTACCTGATCCACGCCTGGGCCAAGAGTCGGTCCGGTATCTGCAATCGACTCACCCTGCTCGAACTCTCCGCCGACGGCACCCGGGTGATCGCCGATCATGGCGTGATCCTGGACGGCGACCGCGTCGACTATCCCAACTTCAAGACCCTCGAGGGACCCAAGCTGCACAAGTTCAATGGCTGGTACTATATCTCGGCGCCGGCCGGCGGCGTGGAGCAGGGGTGGCAGTCCGTGTTCCGTTCCCGCCACCTTCAGGGCCCCTACGAACACCGGGTCGTGCTGGCGCAAGGCAACGCCCCCATCAATGGCCCGCACCAAGGGGCACTCCTCGACACGCCCGACGGCGAAAGCTGGTTTCTTCACTTTCAGGACAAGGACGCCTACGGCCGCATTGTGCACCTGCAACCCGTGACCTGGCGCGACGGTTGGCCGGTGATGGGAGACGACCCCGCGGGCACGGGCACCGGACAGCCGGTCTTGCGGGCGCGCAAGCCGAGGAGTCCCGCACAGCCCGTGCAGGTTCCGGCCACCAGCGACGGCTTCGACGGTCCCGCCTTGGGACGGCAATGGCAATGGCAGGCCAACCCGCAGCCGGGATGGCATTCGCTCGACGCGCGACCGGGTTGGCTGCGCCTCACCGCCCAGCCACGTCCCGCCCTGGGCAACCTCTTCTCCGTGCCTTCGCTGCTGCTCCAGAAGTTTCCCGCCGAGTCTTTCCGCGCGACGGTGACGCTCGACTTCGCCGGACCCGACCCGGCCGGACGTTGCGCCGGCTTGATCGTGTTCGGATTCGACTATGCCTGGCTTGGACGCCGAGGTCAGGCCCTCGTGCTCGCGACCTGCCGCGATGCCGAGGCTGGCGGCGTCGAACGGGACCACGTCGTCAGCACGACCCCTGCCACCACCGTCTGGCTGCGGGTCACGGTGACCGCCGGCGCCGTCTGCCGGTTTTCCTGGAGCGAGGACGGCATCGTGTTCCAACCGATCCGCGCACCTGAATTCCAGGCGCGTAAGTCGCGCTGGGTCGGCGCCAAGTTCGGACTGTTTGCCAGCGGCGCCGGCTCCGCCGATTTCGATGACTTCCGGGTGGGTGGCAGCGGCGACTGACGCCGGGAGGGAGGCCAACGCGTCGCGACCCGGGTTCAGACGTGTTGGGCCTGCGAATCCCCACAAGGTTTTTTTGCAACGACGAGGTTAAATCCTCTCGCCGTGCAAGGTTCTGAATCGCATTTAACTGACGTGGACGTGACTTCACCCCGGCCTTGTCACTTCCACGCAAACCTTCTGCTCCCCCTGTGATCCCTCCGCACGAAACGGACCACGCCCGGTGGTTCGTCGAGCACATGCATCCGCACGAGCCTTCGCTGCGTTCCTATTTGCACGGCTCGTTCCCAGCCGTGCGGGACGTCGATGACGTGGTGCAGGAATCCTACCTGAGGGTCTGGCGCGCACGCACGGCCCAGCCGATCGCATCGGCCCGGGCGTTCCTGTTCAAAGTGGCGCGGCACCTGGTGCTGGACCGACTGCGGCATGAGCGCCGTTCGCCGATTGAAACGGTGGGCGATTTGAGCGGATTGAACGTCTCGGAGGACCGGCCGGCGGTCCGTGCCACCGTCAGCCGCAACGAAAAGGTCCAACTGCTGATCGCCGCGATCGACCGCCTGCCACCGAAATGCCGCGAGGTCGTGATCCTGCGCAAACTCCGGTTCGTCCCCCAGCGAGACGTCGCCGCACGTCTGGGTATCTCGGAAAAGGGCGTCGAAATTCAACTGACCCGCGGACTGGATCGCTGCCGGGCCTACCTGCGCAAACAGGGAGTTGAGAGTCTCTTTGATGATGAGTCCTGAGTTGCCCAACGTCCCCGACCCTCGCCGCACGTCCGGTGATCCCACCTCCGGTGAGCAGGCCGGCGGCCGCACCGAGTTCGACTGGCCGGCGTACGCGGGAGTGACGGAGGAAGTCCTCCGCGGACTCGACCGTCGGGCCCGCCTGCGTCGGCAGCAACGCGCGGTCATCGGCGGAGCCATCGTGGCCGCGGTGATCCTGGGATTCGCCTGGCTGCGCCCACCCGCCGCACCCGACATGCAGATGGGGACCGAATCGGCGGTGTCGACGGTGGTGGAACATCGGGTGCCGCGGCAAGTCCTGCCCGACGGCTCCGTGGTCGATTTGCGCGAAGGTGCCGAAATCAGCGTGGATTTCAGCGAATCATTTCGTCGGGTCACCTTGCAAAAGGGCGCGGCCCACTTTGCGGTGGCGAAGCATCCGGCGCGTCCGTTCATCGTCAAAGCAGGCGACGTCGAGGTACGCGCCGTAGGCACCGAATTTGTGGTCGATCTCGCTCCGGCATCGGTGGAGGTTCTGGTCACGGAGGGCCGGGTGGCGGTGGAAACCAGCGCGGGGCGCGCGCCCGCACCGCTCCTGCTGGCGGACCTGTCCGCCGGCCGGCGCGTCTCCGTGACGCCGGATAGCTCGGGAGCCAAACCCGTCGTCGAAGCACTTTCCGCCCAGGATCTCTCCGACCGGCTGTCGTGGCGGGTTCCGTTGCTGCGATTCGCGGGCACGCCCCTGGCGGAGGTGGCGGCCCAGTTCAACCGTCACAATCCGGTGCCGCTGATCCTGGCCCACAATGATCTGGCCGGCCTGCAATTGAGCGGCTCACTCCGCGCGGACCGGCTCGAAGCCCTGATCTCCATCCTCGAGAGCGACTTCGGCTTGCGCGTCGAACGGAATGCGGACCGTATCGTGGTGCACCGCGCCCGTTAGTCGGGAAATTTTCTGTGGGGTTGGCCCGGTCGTGGGGCGTCAAAGCAAGTGGTGCCGTGCGGAACGTGCCGGGCGGCCTCAAACCCTGACATGATCCGACTCCCCGCACTCCTGGTTCACACCATCCCTCTGCGCTCCTGTCTCGGCCGCCTCTGGCCGCTGCTGGTGCTCTGCGTTTCACTGGCTGCCGCCACGCCCGGCGCCCGGCAGTTCAACATTCCCGCCGGGCCGGCTGAAACGGCCTTGCGGGCGTTCTCCGCCCAGGCCGGCGTCGAACTGATCTTTTCCACCGAGGTGGCGGCGAATGTCCGCACCAACGCCGTGCGCGGGGAACTGCCTCCGCTCGAAGCCGTGAAGCGGCTGCTCGACGGCACGGAACTGAAGGCGGTGCGCGACGAGAAATCGGGCGTCTTCCGCATCACTCGCTCCTCCCGGGAATCAATTCCGCTGGAAAAAAACGTCGTCAGCCGCCCCGAACCGTCCCCCGGGGTGGCGGATAGTGGAGCGGACCCGGTGCTGAAACTCGAGGCCTTCACCGTCACGGGCTCGAACATCCGCCGATTCGACAGTGAGACGGCGCTGCCCGTGAGCAAGATTGCGCAGGAGGATCTCGACGCCCGCGGCGCCGCCACCATGTCGGAGCTGTTCGAAACCATCGGGTTCGCCGAACCGTCCGCCATCACCGAACTGAACAACGGGCCGCAACTGGCGCGGGGCGATGTGGCCTCCGTCGATCTGCGCGGTATCGGTTCCGGCAGTACGCTGGCCTTGATCAACGGTCGCCGCATGGCGCCGCATCCGATCTCCATGGCGGAAAACGGCGTCCCCTCTCTCGCGGCCAACATCAACGCCGTGCCGCGCGCCCTCGTATCGCGCATCGAATTGCTGCGCGACGGCGCGTCGGCCATCTACGGCGCTGACGCCGCCGCCGGTGTCATCAACACCATCATCGCCCCGTCCGGTGAAGGGCGCGGCTTGAAGGTCTCCGCCTCGGTCACCCAGCACGGAGGTGCCAATGAGGTGTCGGTTTCGGGTTACGATAGTTTCCGCATCGGGCGGACGAGGGTGTCGCTGGCCCTCGACTACTTCCATCGCGACGCGCTCGCCGCCCATGACCGGGAGTGGGCGAGCCAGGCGGACCTGCGGCTGAACCGCAACCTGCCCGCGCCGTGGGACGGCCGTCCGATCGTCGACGCTAACGGGACCACGGTCCGGGACAACGACTTCAACAACACCAACGCGGTCAATCAGTGGGGCCAGTGGCAGCGCGGCTTCATCCAGCCCGACTTCCTCACCTTCGTCGGCTCGCGCCCGACCGGCAATACCGGGATCACCACCAGCACCACCCCCGCCGCGGGTGTCGCCACCATGGCCAACACGGGCATGTTTTACCTGGTACCCGGCGCGGACGGCTCGGTCTTCTTCAAACAGACCGCTCCGTCGCGCAACATTGACAGTGCGGAGAACGCGGTCGGATCGAACTGGAACAAGTGGAAAATGCTTCTGCCCAGGTCAGACCGGTTGCAACTGGCCGCCTTTGTCGACCGCCCGCTGAACGAGCGGGTGCGACTCTTTGGTGACGTCCTGTTCTACACCGCAAAATCGGTCACCGGCCGCGAGCCGGTGAACTTCAAGAACACGGACGACCAGGGTATCTACCTGCCCGCCGCCAACCCCTACAATCCCTTTGGCGTTCGCTTCTACCATCCCACCGGGTTGGCCAATGCGGACGGGACCCCGCGACTGACCGGGACCCCGGCCGACGTCTCCCTTTGGACCGGCATTTCTCCGGGTCAGAACACCGGCGGAGGCTTCAAACCCCGGGAGACGGAAGTCACGAGCTACTCGTTTCGTGTCTTGAGCGGCCTGCGCGGCACCTTCGGCGAATCCTGGGAATGGGAGTCCGGCCTGATGGCCTCGGGCGCGCAGACCCACGAGTACGAACACTTCCAGGTCCGCGAATCGCGGTTGCGGCAGGCCCTCAATCGCACGGACCTGGCAACGGCGTTCAATCCGTTTCCTGTGACGTTCAAGATCACGAACAACCAGATTGTCGTCGACAAGGCGTTCACCAATCCCGACTCGGTCCTGGAGCCGCTCTACGACGATGAAGATCGTTTCGGCCGGACCAACCTCTTCCTTTGGGACGCCAAGGTGAACGGCCGCCTGTGGTCGCTGTTCAAAGGGGGCGAAATCGGTCTCGCCAGCGGCTTGGAGGTGCGGCACGAGACCTACGACGACAAACGGGCCTCCTTCGTCGGACTCAACCCGCCGGGCTCCGGCAGTCAGTTCCCGCTCTACCGGGAAGGGGACAATGATTTTCTCGCCCTCAGCTCCAACGTGCCGATCAGCGCCGACCAGACGATCTACGCCGGATACGTGGAAGTCGCCCTGCCGTTTGTCACCCGCTCCAACCGGCGGCTGCTCGTCGAGGCGCTCGAACTCACCCTCGCGGCACGTTATGAACACTTTTCCATTTTCGGCGACACGACCAAGCCGAAGGCCAGCCTGCTCTGGAATCCCTTCAACCGGCTGAAGCTGCGCGCCTCCATTGCCGAATCCTTTCGGGCGCCCAATCTCGTGCAGACCAACCTGACCGCCCTGCGCCGGCAGATCTCCGCCGACGATCCGTATCGCCTGGAAGTCACCGGCCTCGCCTCGGACGGCACCGCCCAGCGCACGACCTTCCGCCAGGGCAATCAGAACCTCGTGCCCGAGGAAGCCCAAACCTGGACCGCCGGATTTGTCTTCGAGGTGCCAAAAGTTCGCAGCCTCGCGCTCACCTTCGATTACTTTCACATCAACCAGAACAAGGTCATCGAAAACATGGGCGCGGGGGCCGTCATCGACCGCGACGAGCTGCTCCTCGACCTCGCCGTACAGGCCGGCCTCGCTTCCGGCAAAACCATCGACCAGATCGACCTGGGTTCGGGCACGAGCTCGTACGCCGGATACAACAAGGTGACCCGCAAACCGGTCAGCCCGGAGGACCGGGCCGCGTTCGCCGCTTACAATGCCCGCCAGACCACCAATGCCGCCCGGCGGGCGCCGGTCGGCGAAATCGTCAGCGTGATCGATGACTACGTGAACCTGAGCGGCCGCGACATCCAGGGCTACGAACTGGGTTTCGACTGGCGCTCACCCAAGTCCAGGCTCGGCCAGTTCACCCTCTCCGGCGACTCCACGCACTACCTGCTCCGGCGCTCCCAAGCGGAACCGGGTGCCGCGCCGCTGGACGAATTGGAGCGCAACGGACGCGCGAAATGGCGCGCCAGCGCGAGCCTCGGCTGGCGTCGCCAGTCCTGGACCGCTCGGTGGTTCACCAGCTACTACGGTAGCTTTGTCGACACCTCCGCCGCGACCACCGCCGCCGTCTATCAGGCATTGGGATCGCCGGACTACATCCGCGTGTTCGATGACAACGGCATCACCCGGTACCTGTATCGCGTGAAGCCCTTCATCACCCACAACGCGTCGGTGACCTACCGGTTCTCCCAGGATGCGGCGACGGTGCTCCGCGGCATCACGGCGCGCGTGGCCGTGAACAATGTCTTCGACACCGTCCCGCCGCTTGCGGATGAACAGTACGGCTACTCCGCCGGCACCGCCAATGCGCGCGGCCGTCAGTTCGTCCTCGAGCTGAGTCGCAAATTCTAGGCCTGTGCCATCTTTCTCCGCCTCACGCCACGCCACCCGGAGGCGACCGGTCTCCGGGTGGGGGCGACGCGGATGGGTTTACTCCCTCTGCCCGGAAACCGCCTCGCCATCCGATTGGAATCGAGGCAAAGCAAAGGGCGCCGGATGGGCGGGGTTGAACCCACACCACGGGTCCGACCGCGCTTCCTGAACGATTGATCGCATGACTTCTTCCCCTGGTGATCCGCGAGCCCGGGTCATACATCAGCTCACCGCCGAACCCCTCGACCTGCTCGTCGTCGGCGGCGGCATCGTCGGCAGCGGGGTCGCCCGCGACGCCGCCCTCCGTGGACTGCGGGTTGGGCTGGTGGAGCAGCACGACTTCGCTTACGGCACCAGCAGTCGGTCAAGCCGGCTGTTGCACGGCGGGCTGCGTTACCTCGCCCAGTTCGAATTCGGGCTCGTGCGGGAAGCCAGCCTGGAAAAGCGGATCCTCGCGCAGATTGCTCCGCATCTGGCCCAGCCCCTCGGGTTTGTCTTCCCCGCCTATCAGGGCGAGGGTCCGCCGCTCTGGCAGCTCCGCATCGGAGTCAAACTCTACGACCTGCTATGCAGCGGCCGCAATTTCGCACCGTCGCGCGTGCTCTCACTGGATGCCACCCAGAACCTGCTGCCGGGTCTGCGCCGGGAACGGTTGCGCGGCGCGGTCCGGTACTTTGACGCATTGACCAACGATGCCCGACTCGTGATCGACACCCTGCGTTCCGCGGCGCGGGCGGGCGCTCGCGTGGTCAACTACGCCCGCCTGGTCTCAGCTGAGCGCACCGGCGGATCTTGGCAGGCCGTCGTCACGGACGGCCTGAGCGGGGTGTCCACCCCCCTCACCACCCGCGCCGTCGTCAATGCCACCGGTCCTTGGTCCGACCATCTGCCCCACAGCGCGGTGCGGTTGCGTCTGACCAAGGGAATCCACCTGGTTTTCGACGCCCGGCGCATCCCGGTGCCTTCGGCCGTCGTCATCACCGCCGGCAAACGCATTCTGTTCATTCTTCCTTGGGGCGACCGGGTCATCATCGGCACCACGGACACCGACTACCACGGTCCACCCGAGAACGTTTCCGTCGAAACCAGCGATGTCGATTACGTGCTGCGCACGGTGAACGAGTTTTTTCCCCCCGTGCGACTGGAGCGCCGCGACGTCATCAGCGCCTGGGCGGGTCTCCGCCCTCTCGTGGCCAATGCCGACGGCACGCCGTCGGACATCTCCCGCGCCCATGAAATCAAGTCGCCGGAACCGGGCTGGTGGGACATCACCGGCGGAAAACTGACCACCTACCGCCTCATGGCCGAACAGACGGTGGACGCGGTGGTGCGGGAGCTCGACCTTCAGGTTCCCCCCTGCCGCACGGCCGCCGAGCCCCTGCTGCCACGGGAGGAGACGACCGCGTTCAGCTGCATCGCCCCGCCCCCGTGCACGGAAGAAGCCGTTCGCCACTACGTGAAACACGAGTGGGCGGTGCGACTGGCGGATGTGATGGTGCGGCGCAGCGGCTGGCACTACCATGAACGACCCGAAGAGCGACCGGTCGAGCGCGTCGCCGCCTGGATGGCGCACGCGGCCGGCTGGAGCCCCGAGCACACCCTCCAGCAGGTGACGGACTACCACACTGAAGTCGCCTCCTCCGCCGTCCCTCCCATCGTTGCTTCCGCCGTTTCCCCCACCCCATGATTTCGTTCCTCCGTCCCCAGCCCCCCGTACCGCGACTGCCCGCGGACCGCATCGATCCGGAGTACCGCCGGCTCCGGCGGCAGGTGTTCGCCGGCATTTTCCTGGGTTATGCGGCATTCTATCTCGTGCGGAAAAACTTCGCGCTCGCGATTCCCGACATCCTGCAGGAGTACCCCCACTACACCAAGGCGGCCCTCGGGTCGGCCATGACCGGGCTCTCCATCGCCTACGGTGTATCCAAATTCATCATGGGTTCGGTCTCGGACCGCAGCAATCCCCGCTGGTTCATGACCCTCGGCCTCCTGCTGACCAGCGCCGTGACCTTCGCCTTCGGAGCGTTCCCCGCGATCTATGGCTCCCTCTTCCTCATTGTCGCGCTCCAGTCACTCAACGGCTGGTTCAACGGCATGGGCTGGCCCCCATGCGGCAAAACCATGGTGCATTGGTTCAGCACGAAGGAACGCGGCGTCACGGTGGCGGTGTGGAATGTGGCCCACAACATCGGTGGAGGATTGGTGGCGACCCTGGCGCTGGCCGGTGTGACGCTCTTTCACGATTGGGGCGCGAAGTTCTACTTCAACGCCATGATTGCCGCCGCCTGTGCGTTGCTGGTGGCCTGGCTCCTGCGCGACACGCCGCAAAGCTGCGGACTGCCGCCCGTGGAGGAGCACCGGAAGGACTATCCGCCGGACTACTCGGCCGAACATGAGCGCGTACTTTCGTTCCGTGAAATCTTCTTCGGCCACGTGCTGAACAACCGGTTCCTCTGGGCGATCGCGGTGGCGAATGCCTTCGTGTATTTTGTGCGGTACGGCGTGGTCGACTGGATCCCCACCTACCTGCAGACAGCCAAGGGTTTTTCCTTTCAGCAATCGAGCTGGGCCTGGTCGGCTTTTGAGTATGCCGCGATTCCCGGCACCATCCTCTGCGGCTGGGTTTCCGACCGGATTTTCCGCGGCCGACGCGCCCCCGCAACCATCCTCTTCATGGCCCTGACGCTGGTCTCGCTCGTGGCCTACGGCCTCAACCGCCACGGTCCGCTCTGGATCGACATGGTCTCCCTCATCGCGATCGGGTTCTTTGTGTATGGACCCATCATGCTGATCGGTCTGCACGCGCTCGACCTGGTGCCCAAGAAGGCCGCTGGCACAGCGGCGGGATTCACCGGCTTTTTTGGCTATGTCTTCGGCTCAGCCATCGCCGGCACCGGCGTCGGCTGGATCGCGGACCGCTGGGGCTGGTCCGGCGTGTTTGGCACCATGATCGTCTGCTGCCTGCTGACCATCGCCTTCAGTGCCCTGACCCTGCGTCCCGCCCCGGCCCGGTCCTGAGTTCCGAGACCGATCTCGTTCGCACCGCCGAACAAGCGTGTCACCACCCAACGCTTGGGAATTGCGGTTCGCCCTGACTTGGGAACAAACTGCGCCGACGCCGGCTCCCGCCGGGCCGTCACTCCGCTCGGTTCTCCTTCTCCACCCGCCGAATTCGCCACGACTCCCATGCCTCTCGACCTCAACACCCTCATCGAACCCAGTTCCATCTTCTCGATCAAGGCTCTGTCGCCGGGACATCCGGTGTACCTGCTGGAGGGATGGACGCTGGGCACCGGGCTGGTGATCAAGCAGGAGAGCACGATCGCGGCGAAGAACGTCAAAACCAACGCCATGATCATGCACGCGGTCAGCCCGGGCGCGACGGCCGTGCCGCTGAAGCCGGCGGAGCTGCAGGCCCTGCGGACCTGGAGCACGGCCAACCCGGAATCGACCGCAGCCCGCGCCGTGGTCAGCGACCTGGCCCAAACCGGCACCTGGCTGAAAATGAAGGCGGCGCAGGGGCTGATCGACCTGAAGGGCGCGGCCAACGCCGCGCTGGCGGGTGACAAATCCGACGTGCGTCTGATCGCCAAGGCGCTCAACGCCCCGGGTGGCTTGGAAGCGCTGGGCTCGATCATTGCCGCGGATGCCTTCAATGCGAACAACGACCGGTTCGCCTTCGATGGCCAGGGCGGCATGAACTGGCAGGGCACCCGTCTTCAGTGCCTGGCCAACGTCGGCAATGTCTTCATCGCCGCCAACAAATCCGGTGCCATGACTCCGATCGGTCTGGATACCTGGGACCCGGGCTCCCAGCACAAGGACCTGCGCGATCCCTTGAACGAACAGCTCGCCCGCTGGCCCGGGCGCCTGCTCGCCGACCCGGCCAAGGCCGACCGCACGGCGTTCGCCGACATGGTGGTCGATGACCTCGAAGCGGTGCTCGGTCCAAGAAACCGCAACGTCTTCGCCAAAGCCCTGGTCGGGACCGACCGTCTCGACAAACAGGCCAAACCCCGGGTCGTGACCGGCATCGAGGCGGGAGCCCGCAAAATTCGCGACTACCTCAAACATCGCTACGGCCCGGCCTCGCGGCAAACCCTGCCCGTCGGTCTCGCCCAGCGCCTCGGCGCCGTTGGCTGGCTGAGTCGCGCCGACTTCCCGCTGCTGGCGACGCGGTGATCGCGGGGATCGGTCGGGGACGGCGTCGGGACTGCCTCTTCGCATCGCAACGCCAGGATTGTGTCGCCGTCGGCCCAGGTTCAGACTGGCCGCCCTCTCCTCTCCGCCTGAGCGGTAGAGGAGCGGGTCCTTTGCCCTCCTTCCGATGAAGCTGCACGTGTTCCTCCTGTCCGGTCTGCTCGGTTTCGCCGCCATGTCCTCCGCCGCCGATCCCCTCACGCTTCGTTACGATCAGCCCGCCATCCGCTGGACAGAAGCCCTGCCGGTGGGCAATGGGCGGCTGGGCGCGATGGTCTACGGGAGTCTGTCGACCGAACTCCTGCAACTCAACGAGAGCTCGCTCTGGTCAGGCGCACCCAAGGACTGGAACAATCCGGGCGCCCGGGCGGCGCTCCCCGCGGTGCGCGCCGCCCTGGCCGCGGGCGACTACGTCCAGGCCACCGCCCTGAGCAAGCGCATGCAGGGGCCCTTTACCCAGGCGTACCAGCCG
>JAEUGY010000012.1 GCA_016794625.1 Opitutaceae bacterium | reverse complement strand
GGCAGTCCGGCGGCGTCGAGCTTGAGCGTGCCGTCGGGCTGGAGCTGGACCAGGCCCACCGTGAAGAGCTGCATGATTTCCCGGGCGAAGTTCTCGTCGGGGTTGGTGCCGGCGACCGGATCGGCCTTGGCATTTTTCAGGGAGGAGAGGTAACTGCCCATGATCGGGCTGAGCGTCACCTGTTCGAGCAGCGTCCGGAAATTGCCGAAGGCATTTTTCGCCAGGATGTCCCAGTAGTAGGCCGCGCCCTCGGTCTGGCCGGAGTTGAGTCCATCGTCGCCGATGACGAGGATCTGGCTGAGGGCGAACGCCACGCGCTGGCGCAGCTGGTCCGGCGCGAAGGGGATGACCTTGAACCACGCCCGCTGCTTGAACGGCTGGAAGTTGTCGTTCGGACGCAGGTCCGGATTGATCGAGAGTTGGTACGCAAATTCATCGAGTTCGGCGGCGCGGAAATCGGTCGCCGGCACCGCGATCTGGGCGGTGATCCAGGCGTCGACCGATGTGTTGACGAGACTGTCGATCTCCGTGCGTTTCGGTCCAAAGGTGCCCTGGATCAGCAAACGCGCGGCGTCGCTGGCGGTCATGGCGGCCGTGTTCACCGCCGGAGGCGCCGCCGGGGCGACAAACACCTGGGAGCCGGTGGCGGAGAGGAAGGCGCCCCGCACTTCGCCCGCGGGATAGTTGGCGGTGTCGATGCCGACGTAGATGCGGCCCGACTTGATGGCGTCGACGATTTGGGCCGCCGTGGCGGTGGCCGTGTTGTAGATGTTCCACTGGTAGCCCGTGACCTGCCCGAGCGGCAGGTTGAGCACGTAGTCCCCCGCCGAGGTGCTGTCACCCAGGAAGAGATGCGACCCGACCTGCCCCGAACTGAGATTGGAGAAACTGACATTGACCGTGGCGAGCGATCCGTCCGCGCTCAGAATGATGCTGGCCAGACCGCTGGCGACCGAGCCGGCCGCGCCGGTGGCCGGACGCAGGGTGGAGACGTAGAGCGTGCCCGGACTGTCGGCGATGGCCACGGTGGCGGTGGTGGTGGTGCCGAGGGTGTAGCCGGTGCCGGCGAGCAGGGTGATCGTGACGGTTTCGGTGCTTTCCGGCGTGGTGTCCACGTAGGGTTTCACTTCCACCACCGCGCTGGCGGCGCCCGCAGGCAGGGTGACCGTGCCACTGAGCCCGAGGTAGTCGATGCCATTGGTGGCGCTGCCACCCACGCTGTAGTTAATGAGCAGTGACGTCGAGGTGTCGCCCGTGCGCGTGAAGGTGATGTTGCCGACGCTCGCGCCGGTTTCGTCCGTGGAGGCGCGGGTCGCGGCGAGAGCGACGACGGTCGGACCCGTCGGGGTCACGTCGTAGAGTTCGACCAGACTCACGCCGGTGGTGGCGTTCACCCCGGAAACCTGGATCGTGTAGGAGCCAGGGTCGAAATCCATCAGCACCGCGGAGTCCTTGCTGTCGGCGGGCAGGGCGAAGGCTCCCGCCTGGCTTGAAACGGAGGCGAGCGAGGCGGCGCTGGCTGCGCTGCCGACCGGGGTGCCCCAGTTGTCATTGCTCGCGATCGTGGTGCCGGCGGCGTTTTTGACCACCAGGGTGGGGTCGGCGAGCGTTCCGCTGACCCCGAAGCCCGCCAGCGTCGGCCCGACGGCCCGGACCAGCAGCCGCCGAGCCCCGGTGCCCGGGTTGATGACGATGCCGGGGATGAGCACACTTCCGCCCGTGCCGACCACGGCGCGGGTCGAGAGATTGGTCAGGCGCGGCCCCGTCGAACCGACCTCGTAGATTTCGACCAGCGCGACCCCGGTTGCGTTGCCCACGCCACTGACCTGGGCCGTGTATCCACCCGGAGCGAGGGTGGCCACCAGGGCGGAGTCCTTCGATCCCGCCGGCAGGGCGAAGGCGCCCACGGTGGAGAAGGTCGCGCCATCCGCGGCGTTCCAATTGTCGTTCGAGTTCAGCAGGGTGGTGCCGGAGAAGAGCTCCAGCCGCGGATCGGCGAGGGCGCCGGAGACGCCGAATGAGGTGAGGGTGGGACCGACCGCCCGCACCAGCACGGTCTTGTTTGCTCCCGGGGCGATGGTGAAGCCGCAGAAGAGGATGTTGGCACCCGTGCCGACATCGGCGCGGCTGGCGAGGTTGATCAGGCGGGAATCCTGGGCGAAGGCGCGGCCGGCGGTGAGACTGGCGGCGGCAAGGAGTAGACAGGCGAGTCGCTGGAAGTTCATGCGCAAAGAGAAAGGGTACGGAAACAGACCGGACAGGCGGAGGGAACGGCCGGGCGGACGCGTCCCGGAAGCAGCGGGATGACGGCCGACGGCGGCGGAGAATGCCGGCGGGGGGTGGCCCAGGAGGTCGATGAAGCTATCGGCCCCGGCCGCCTTCCCGCGCGGATACGGACAACAAAGAGGATCTTGGACTGAAGACGCCGGCCGAGGCCGGACGTTACACCAAAAGCAGAAGAAACCGACCGGAGAGTGCGAGCGATCAATTGCAAAGCCCTGGTAAAATTTACTTTACCCCGCGCACGCGGACGCGGCGGGCGCGGCCGGCGGGGTTCACGGTTGGCGTTGGAGGAGGTCCTTGACCACATCGCGGTGCACCCGGTTGCCCAAGCCGGCGAGGTGGAGCCGCATCGAGTCTACGATGCCGTTGGTGTCGCGCGCATCCAGCAGCCGGGCGATCTGGCGGTGTGAGTCCACCACGCCCTGCACGAGGGTGGTGAGCAAGGGATGGTCGCGGTGGCCCGCCGGGAGCATGGTCGAGGGCAGGCGGTAGAAGACGTAGTTGCACTCGAACATCAGCAGGTCGAAGTCGTTGATGAACCTCTCGTTTCCGCTTGCGTCGACGATCGTCTGGTGAAACCGCCAGTCCAGTTCGAACCAGCGGGCTGACGGGGCGGTGGGAGCCGCTTCCTGCATTTCGGAGCAGAGGGTCGCGAGCTTTTCCAGGTCGGCCGCGGTGCGGTGGTGGCAGGCGGCGCGGGCCGCGGCCAGTTCAATGGCCTCCCGGTACTCGTGCAGGTGCGCCACTTCCGCCGGGGTGTAGTCGCGCAGGCGCAGGCCCTTGTTCACGTCGTCCTTCAGCAGAATACCCTTCGAGGCGAGCTTCAGCAGGCCCTCGCGCACGGGAATCCGGCTCAACTCAAGCCGTTGGGCGAGGTCGCGCTCCACCAGGCGGTCGCCGGGGAGAAACGCCTCCGAGAAGATCAACCGCACCAGCTTTTGCAGGTTCGGCGGCGTCCGTTCGATACTCGGCTCGAATACGCGGCGTTTGGGCATCGCGGCCGCAGTAAACAAGCCCGTCGGCGGCGAGGGAAGCTCCGACTCGCGGGCCCGGCCCGATTCCTTCCCGTCGGCCGAGCGCCTGGATACGGGGCGGTCGGCCGGCTTTGCGAATTGACAGAGGGGGTCGGGAAAAATGGTATACCTAAACGAACGCGCCGGTGCCGTCGTCCCTTTCCCTTGAATCTTTCCTTCCTCGACTGGCTGATCGTGGGGCTCTACCTGGCCGGCATCCTGGTCACGGCGCAGCTGTCGCGGGGTGGTCGTTCGACCCTGGCGCAGTACTTTCTGGCGGATCGCAGCCTCTCGTGGATCACGGTGGGACTGTGCCTGTACGCCACCCTGTTCAGCACGGTCAGTTTTGTGGCCATTCCGGGCGAGGCCTACCGGAACGGGGTGCTTTTCAGCCTGAATTCCATGGGGTATGCGGTGTTCACGCCGCTGGCGGTCTGGCTCTTCCTGCGGTTCTTTTACCGGACCTCATCCTTTACGGCCTACGAATACCTGGAGCGTCGGTTTGACCGCGGGGTGCGGGTCTGGGGGGCGATCGTCTTTCTCGTGGCCCGGCTGCTTTACCTCGCGGTCGTGTTCTACTCGGCGGCGAGCATTTTTGAGACGCTGCTGGGCTGGCGGCCTTGGGTCACCGTGCTCGGGGTGGGGCTCTTCACGGTCTATTACTCCTACCAGGGTGGCATGAAGGCGATCGCCCTGACCGATGTGGTGCAGAGTGTGATCATCATTTCCGCGATTGTCTTCATCCTGATCAAGCTGAGCCTGCTCATCGGTTTCGACTATGCCGGCCTGTGGTCCGCGGTGCAGGAGGGAGGTCGGGGGTTCGGGGTGATGGCGACGGCTGAGTTCTACCGTCTGGATCCACATGCCCGTTACACGGCCTGGACGGCGCTGGCGCTGGCCCTGATCGGTCCTTTGACCAACTACGGCACCGACCAGCTTTTTGTGCAGCGCATGCTTTCGTCCAAGACCTATACGGCGGCCAAGCAGGCGATTTGGCTGAAGACGCTGGTCGCGCTGCCGGTGTCGCTGTCGCTTTACGCCATCGGTCTGCTGCTTTATTTCTATTACGATCATGTGGTCAAAGCCCCGCTCGGCGTGGCCGGCGACCAGGTCCTCGGGGTCTTCATCCGCGAACACATGCCCTCGCCCATGCCCGGTCTGGTCGCGGCGGCGCTGCTCTCGGCGCTGATGTCGACGGTCAGTGCGACCGCGGCGACCTTGGCCACGGTGACGACCGTCGACCTGCTGGCGTTTGTGCCCCGGTGGCGCGACCGGCCGGGACTGCAGACGGTGGCGTGGGGACGCGGGTTGACCGCGCTTTGGGGCCTGCTCTCCATGGCCCTCGCGCTGGTGCTGAGCTACGCGGGGCGCTCCATCGAATCGACCGTGCTGGAGGTGTCACAGGTCTGGAGCGGCCTCTGGCTCATCCTGCTGGTCGTTGTCCTGTTTGGCATTTTCACCCGTTGGGCCACGGCCCGCGGCGCCCGCGCGGCTCTGATCGTCGGCATCGTCTGCAACCTCAGTGCGCCCTACCTGCTCTATTACCGCGTACCGGCGGCCGAGCGCATCAGTTTTGTCTGGGTGGGCCTGCCCGGCTTCCTGCTCGCCGCCCTGGTGCTCGGCCTCGTCAGTGCGTTCGACCGGCGCAAAACGCCCCACCTCGCCGGCCTGACCTTCCAGACCGTCATCACCCCCTCCAAGTCGGAGTGAGGGAGTGAAAGCCCACGCCCGTTGGAGGTGGCCTCGCTGAGGCCGCGACGGGACCCTCGGTCCCGCCTCCGCTCTCCGAATGAGAAGCGATAAGAGAACACGGTGCTTGGGCTCCGGTGGAGGGCGTCGCTCCGTCGACGCCGGGGGACGGTCCACGCATCACCGCGCTAGATCGTGTGGGTGTGTGCGACGCGCAACCGGCGCCGACGGAGCGGCGCCCTCCAGGAAAGCACCCTGCGGGGGACCCGTTGTCGGCGGCCCGTTGGAGGTGGCCTCGCTGAGGCCGCTGCCTACGAGTTTGCCGGGGACGACCGCCCGGGCGTGGCGGCCGTCGGCGCGAGGTCGGGATGCTCGCGCATGAAGGTGTCGATCAGGCTCTCGTAGGCCGGGTCGAAGGTGACGCCGGGCAGCGCGAAGTCGGCGCGGTCGATCACGCCTCGCTGCACGAGGGGGCGTTTGAGGGTGAGCAGGAAATGCAGGAACGACTGGCGGACCTCGGGTTGGAGGAAAATCGACCACAGGGTGGTGACCCGGTCCTGGAGGCGCGTGGCCTGCGCGTGGTCTCCGGCGTGCCAGGCATCAAACAGCGCGCGAAACAACCGGGGGGCGATGCAGGCCTGGGCGAGCACGCAGCCGTCCGCTCCGGCGGCCAGGCTGGAGAGGGTGAGCTTCTCGACCCCTTGGTAAAACCGAAAGTCTCGTCCCGCCGTCGCAGCCCGGATTTCGGCGCAGCGGTCGTGGTCGCCCCCGGACGTATCCTTGATGCCGGCGATATTGGGGTGCGACGCCAGCTTCGCCACCGTCTCCGGGAGGAAGGGCGTCGGCATGCGCAGGTGGTGATAGACCGTGAGCGGCCGGGGACTTTCGTCCGCCACCCGCACACAATAGTCCACCAACTGTTCCTGGCTCAAGGCGATGAAGTAGGGACTCATCAGCACCACGACGTCCGCGCCGGCTTCCGCCACCTGCCGGGCCAGCCGGATCGCCTGCCGGTGGCCGGTGCCCGTGATGCCGGCGTAGAGACGGGCCCGCGGCGCCGCGGCCCGCGCATGCGAAACCAGAGCCAGCCGTTCCGCTTCGTCGAGCAAAGGCGATTCTCCGGTGGAACCGGCGAGAAAGTACTCTGTCACCCCGGCCTCGGCCAAGTAGTCGAGAAGTCGCGACAGACTGCCGGCGTCGACCGTGCCCGTGGGGGTGAACGGAGTGACCAGGGCCGCGATCAGGTGGAGAGAGGGCGTCGTGGAGGTCGGATCAAGGGTCATGGCAGGCAGGTGGCCGTGTGCGGACGCAGGGCCGCAGGGATGCCGGAGGAGAAAGCGACCTCCGCGAGCCCGCGCCGAACGCGCCGGAGGAGAACTTGACTTTCTGGTATACCAAAGCAAGCTGCATCTCCGTGCCCCTGCGGAGGGAGCTCGGTTGACCCCAGGTGCGCGGGCGCGTTCGTGGTGAGTGCAGAGCCTGTGCGGGACTTCCCTGCTTGCCCCGGTGCGGGCCTGCCGCCTACGCCACCAACCCCATGAGTCCTTTGAACGAGCACGTCCTCGACTGCGATCTGTTGGTGGCGGGGGGCGGCATGGCCGGGGTCTGTTGCGCGCTGGCGGCCGCTCGGTTGGGGACGCGCGTCATTCTCTGCCAGGACCGTCCGGTGCTGGGAGGCAACGCCTCGAGCGAAATTCGCATGCACATCGTCGGGGCCACCGGGCTCCAGGCGGGGCAACCCTTGCAACTCGAACCGCGGGAGGGCGGGTTGATTGAAGAGATGCGACTCGAACAGTCAGTCCGCAATCCCCAGCGCTCGCCGTCGATGATGGACCTCATGCTCTACGACCTGTGCCGGAGCGAGCCGTTGTTGACGCTCCTGCTCAACACCACGGTCACCGGAGCCGTGGTGGTGGACGGACGGATCACATCGGTGACCGCGGAGCGGCCTTCGACGGAGGACCGGTTCGTGGTGCGCGCCCGCCAGTTTGCCGACTGCACCGGCGACGGGCGGCTCGGCGTGGAGGCAGGCGCGCCTCACCGGCAGGGCCGCGAGGGTCGGGACGAATTTGGCGAGCGCCTGGCGGAGCCGCAGGGCGACCGGCGGACGCTGGGTTCAACCTTGCTCTTTCAGGCGCGCCGTCACGACCGGCCCATGCCGTACACACCGCCCGCGTGGGTGCGTCGCTTCACGGCGGACGACTTCAAGCTGCGTCCCTTCGGCCGTTCGGACTCGGACCTCGGGCTGGAGTACGGCTACTGGTGGATCGAGTGGGGGGGCTGTCTGGATACACTGAAGGACAACGAGGCGATCCGCGACGAACTCCTTGCGATCACCCTGGGGGTCTGGGCCTACATCAAGAACGAGTCCGGGCTCGACGTGTCCCACTGGGCGCTCGACTGGGTGGGCTTCGTGCCGGGAAAACGCGAGACCCGCCGGTTCATCGGCCAGTATGTGCTCACGGAAACCGACGTGTTGGCGTCGCGGCCGTTTCCCGATGCGATCGCGTTTGGCGGCTGGCCGATCGACACCCATCCCCCCGAGGGCGTGGATGCGCCGGATCAGGCGCCGTGCCACCAGCACCCCGTGCCGTACCTCTACGACATTCCCTTGCGCTGCTGCGTCGCCCCGACCCTGCGCAACCTGTTCTTCGCGGGTCGCAACCTTTCCGCCACCCACATCGCGTTCGCCTCCACCCGGGTGATGGCCACCTGCGCCGTGGTCGGGCAGGGGGTGGGCACGGCTGCGGCCCTCGCCTTGCGGGACGGGGTCGATCCGGTCGACATCGCCGCGCAGCCGGACCTCGTGCACCGGATCCAGCAGCGCCTGCTCCGGGACGATGCGTACCTCGTGGGCCGGCTCAATGGCGATGACCAGGACCGGGCGCGCCAGGCGGTGGCCCGCGCCTCCTCGCAACAGCCCGGGGCCGGACCCGAAGCGGTGCTCTCCGGCCAAACCCGCTCGGTCCATGGCGCCGGTGCCCCGCCGACCGCGGAGGGGGGCAATCTCTGGAACGAGGTGTTGCACGGCCAGTCCCCCGGACATTCCGTCAGCCGCTGCGCCTCGGCGCCACCGGATCGCGCGCACCCCGGACTGCATCGCTGGATGAGCGATCCGGCGGCCGGACTGCCCGCCTGGATCGAACTACGCTGGCCCGGACCGGTGGTGATCGAGGAAGTGCAGGCGATCTTCGACACCGGACTGCACCGGTTCCTCACCTTGTCACAGGCCGATGGTTACACCCGGAAGATGCTGTGGGGTCGCCCGCAACCGGAGACGGTGCGCGACTACACGCTGGAAGGCGAGACCCCGTCGGGGTGGATCGTGCTGGTCACCGTGACGGGCAACCATCAGCGCCGACGGGTCCATCGACTGTCCGCGCCGCAACGCTGCACCGCGCTGCGGCTGACCGTGCTGGCCACGCAGGGCATCGACCATGCGCGGGTGTGTGAGCTTCGCGTCTATGGACCCTGAGGCCGCTTTGACTCCGTTTTTACGGCTGCAGGGAAAGACGGCCCCCGCGAGGCCGACTTCCCCGGGCTTAGGAGCGGCGGCGAGAATACGGTTGCGAAGGGACCGGCCAGACGATGGCTTGGCGGGATGAGTCTCACTCTGGTCATTCTGGCGGCGGGCATGGGCAGTCGATACGGCGGACTGAAGCAGCTCGACGCGGTCGGGCCCTCGGGCGAAACGGTGCTCGATTACGCCGTCCATGACGCCCGTCGTTGTGGTTTCACCCGTATCCTCTTTGTCATACGGCGCGATTTCGAGGAGGCATTCCGCGGCCAGATCGGGTCACGCTATGCCGACCGCGTGGCGATCGACTACGCGTTCCAGTCGCTCGATTCCCTGCCCGCCGGCCGGACGGTGCCCGAGGGACGGGTCAAACCCTGGGGAACCGGTCACGCGCTGTGGTGCGCGCGCGGGGCGCTGAGCGGTCCGTTTGCGGTGATCAATGCGGACGATTTTTATGGACGCGACTCGTTCGCGCACCTCGCGCAGTTCCTCCAGCACGCCGATAGCCGTCCGCCCGCGGCCTTTGCCATGGTCGGATTCCGACTGGCGGCGACCCTGTCCGAACACGGGGCGGTCTCGCGTGGAGTCTGCGCCATGGAGCACGGCGTGCTGCGGCAGATCACTGAGCAGACCGGCATCCTCCGCGACGAGGTCGGACCGGGCCGGCGGTTTTCGGGCGAGGAGATCGTCTCGATGAACTGCTGGGGATTCACCCCCGCGCTCTTTCCCGCCCTCGACCGCCGCTGGAATGCCTTTCTCGCGGCGCGAGGCGGCGACCTGAAAGCCGAGTTCTACCTGCCCGAAGCCGTGTCCGGCATGATCAACGACGGCGAGGCGATCGTGGCCGTGCTGCCGACCCGTTCCACCTGGTTCGGCGTGACCTACCGCGAAGACAAGCCGCGCGTCGAGGCGGCCCTGCGGGCGCTGGTGGCGGCAGGCGAGTATCCACCTTCGCTGCGCGCCTGACTCCGCGGACCCATGACGAATCCCGCCCACGCACCGGATTTGCGGGCCGCCAGTGCGGCCTTCGTGATTCACGGCCGCTATGTGGCGGGCGCGCCGCACGGGAGTGGTCACATCAACGACACCTACGCGGTGCAGTTCGACCAGGCGGGCGTGCGCGTCCGGTACCTGCTCCAGCGCATCAATCACCGGATTTTCAAGGATGTACCGGGCCTGATGGAAAACATCCGCCGGGTGTGTGAGCACAGCCAGACCCGGGTGTCGTCCGGTTCCGGACCGGCCGATTCCCGCCGTTCTCTTGTCCTGGTGCCAACGCGGGATGGCCAGGCCTGTCACCGCGACGACACGGGTTCGTGGTGGCGCTGCTTTTTGTTCATCGAAGGGGCGCGGACGCACGACGTGATCGAGAGTCCGGCGCAGGCGAGGGAAGGGGCCCGTGCGTTTGGCGCGTTTCAGGCCTTGCTGGCCGACCTGCCCGGCAAACGGTTGCACGAAACCATTCCGCAGTTTCACCACACCCGCCGTCGCTTTGATGTCCTCCGCGCCGCAATCGACGCCGATCCGCGCAACCGGGCGGCGCGGGCGCGGGCCGAAATCGGCTTTGCCCTGGGCCAGGAGCGGATCGTCGACGTACTGCTCGACCTGCAGGCGCGCGGGGAGATTCCGGAGCGGGTGACCCACAACGATACGAAGCTGAACAATGTGATGATCGACGATCGCACCGGCGAAGGGCTGTGTGTGGTGGACCTCGACACCGTCATGCCGGGGCTCGCGCTCTATGATTTTGGCGACATGGTGCGTTCGGCCACCAATGCCGCCGCCGAGGACGACCCCGATCCCGCCCGGGTGCAGGCGCGGCTGCCGGTGTTCGCCGCGCTTGTCGAAGGTTACCTCGCGACGGCCGGCGCCTTCCTGAACGCGGCGGAACGCGCCCATCTCGTCTTTTCGGGACGATTGATCACCTACGAGATCGGTATCCGGTTTCTCACCGACTTTCTGGAGGGCGACGTTTATTTCAAGACACGTCACCCCGAGCACAACCTCGACCGGGCGCGCAACCAGTTCGCGCTCGTGCACAGCCTCGAGGCCCAGCAGGCGGTCATGGAGTCGATGGTGCAGCGGCACCCCCTGCCATGAAGGTGCTCATCACGGGCGGCGCCGGGTTCATTGGCAGCCATCTGGCGGCGGCGCTGCAGGGCCGGGCCACCGTTCGGGTGCTGGATAACCTGCGCTCCGGTCACCGCCGCAACCTCGCCGGTCTGTCGGTCGAGTGGATGGAAGGCAGCATCCTTGATCGCGCGGCGGTCGCCCGCGCGGTGGCGGGGGTGGACTATGTCTTCCACCTGGCGGCCTTGGTCAGCGTGCCGGAGTCGGTCGCCCGGCCCCACGACTGCGTTGAGATCAATGTCACCGGCCTGCTCCATGTCCTGGAAGCCTCCGCGGCCGCCGGGGTGCGCAAACTGTGCTTCAGCAGCTCGGCCGCCGTCTATGGCAACAACCCCGTGGTGCCCAAGCGGGAGGACATGGTGCCGGAGCCACGCAGTCCCTATGCGGTCACGAAACTGGACGGCGAGTATTACTGCCACCAGTACACGGAGTCCGGCCGGTTGGAGACGGCCGCGCTGCGCTTTTTCAATGTCTTCGGCCCGCGACAGGATCCCGCCGGGGCCTATGCGGCGGCCATTCCCTTGTTCATGGAGCGGGCGCTGGCCGGCCGGCCGCTGCTGATTTTTGGGGACGGCGGCCAGACCCGCGACTTTGTCTATGTGGAGGATGTGGTCGGTGCGCTGCTGTTTGCCGCCACCACCCCGGGACTGACCGGCGTCTACAATGTCGGCTACGGCGGGCAGATCACCGTGCTGGAGGTGGCCCAACGGATCCTCGCGTTGGCGGGGTCGGCGTCGCCGATTCAGTATCTTGCTGAAAGACCGGGAGATGTGCGACACTCTCGCGCCGACGTGGCCAAGCTCCAGCAGGCCGGCTTCCGGCCGCGGGGCACGCTCGAACAGGGATTGGCAGCGACCCTCGCATCCTTACGCTCTCCTGCTTCCTCGCCATGAACGTCCATACCCTGGAGTCCCAGCAACGTGAACGCATTCCGACCGAAATTTTCGGTGATGCCGACGAGGCCTGCGTCCGGCTGGCCACGGAGATCGCCGCGTTGATCCGGCGCAATGACGCGGCGCAGCGTCCCACCGTGCTCGGTCTTGCCACGGGCTCCACGCCGGTGCGGCTCTACCGCCAGCTCATCCGGCTGCATCGTCAGGAAGGGCTCAGCTTCAAGGGCGTGCTCACCTTTAATCTCGACGAGTATTACGGTCTGCCCCGCACGCACCCCGAGAGCTACTGGCGCTTCATGCACGACCAGTTGTTTGACCACATCGATATTCCGGCGGCGAATGTCCATGTGCCCGATGGCACCGTGCCCCGCGCCGATGTCTTTGCTTCCTGCCGCGCCTATGAGGAGAAGATCCGTGCGGCGGGCGGACTCGATCTGCAGATCCTCGGCATCGGACGCACCGGACACATCGGTTTCAACGAACCGGGATCGACGCGCGAGTCGCGCACCCGGCTGGTCACGCTGGATGGACTGACCCGGCGCGACGCCGCCCGTGACTTCCTGGGTGAGGCCAATGTGCCGCGCCATGCCATCACCATGGGCGTCGGCACCATCCTCGATGCCCGGGCGATCGTGCTGCTCGCGTGGGGCGAGGCCAAGGCCGGAGTCATCGCGCAGGCGGTGGAAGCGGCGCCGACGGAGACACTGCCGGCCAGTTTTCTCCAGGGCCATGCGAACGTGCGCTTCTTTGTCGATCGCGCCGCCGCGTCGGCGCTCACCCGCGTGCGACACCCCTGGCTCGTGGGTTCGGTCACCTGGACCCCGGCCCTGGTCCGGCAGTCGGTCGTCTGGCTCTCCCAACAGGTGCAGAAGCCGGTGCTCAAGCTGCTCGACGAGGATTACAGCGAACACGGCATGGCCGACCTCCTGACCGAGCGTGGTCCGGCCTACGGGCTCAACATCAAGATTTTCAACGAGCTTCAGCACACGATCACCGGCTGGCCGGGCGGCAAACCCAATGCCGACGATTCCTGCCGTCCCGAGCGGGCCGCTCCGCATCCCAAACGCGTCGTGGTATTCAGCCCGGAACCGTCGCACGATGTGCTTGGCATGGGCGGAACCCTGCGCCGCCTGGTCGAGCAGGGCCACGACGTCACCGTGGTCTACCAGACCTCGGGCAACCTGGCCGTGCCGGACGAGGAGGCCATCATGGCGGTCGATCTCGTGGCGGAACTGGCGGCCGCGTTTGAAACCTCGACCGGTCCGGCGGCGGTGTTTGCCCGCGACACCGGGCGCGAGCTGCTGGCCAAATCGGCCTTTGACGGCGACACGGCGCCGATCCGGCGGTTGAAGGGACTGCTCCGCCGGGGCGAGGCCCGGGCGGCGCTCAAGGGCTGCGGTGTCGCGGCTGCTCAGATACGGTTTTCCGACCTGGCGTTCTACGAACGCGGCCGCTACCGCCAGTTTTCCCCGGACCGGGCGGATGTCGCCTCCGTGGTCGCGATGCTCCGCGAATTGCGGCCGCACCAGGTGTTCGCGACCGGTGATCGCGACGATCCGTCGTCCATCACGGCCGTGTGTTTCGACTTGGTCCGGAAAGCCTGCGCCGAGGTGGCGACGGACGACTGGTTCGCCGAGTGCCGGGTCTGGTTGTACCGCGGAGTTGAGACACCGTGGGCGGCCTCGGAGATCGACATGGCGGTTCCGTTCAGTCCCCGCGAACTGGCGCAGAAGACCCAGGCCGTCTTCCACCACAAGAGCCAGCGCAGCCAGACTCCGGTGGCGATGGGGCTGCGCGAGCCCTGGCAGCAGGCCGAGCAGCATAACCGCGCGCTGGCCGCGACCTACGACGGCCTCGGTCTGGCCAACTACGAAGCCATCGAAGGATTCCAGCGCTGGTTGCCGCCGGCGAAGGGCTGAGGCCGGTCGGCGGCTAGAGCGTGATGACCCGGCCCTCTTGGGCCGACTGGTCGGCGGCGATCACGACGCGCAGGCTGTCGATCGCGCTGTCCCAGTGTTCGGTCAGGTCGACGTCGTCCCGGATGGCGCGCAGCAGCACCTCCTGCTCGCGCCGGCACAGTTCGTCGTGGTTCGGCTCATCCGAGACGTCGATCCATTCGTCCTGACGGGTGAACGCGCCCTTGGCATCCAGGTCCGAGTGATGAAGCAGCAGTGACTCCGTCTTGGAGTGGGAGTCGACGTCCGCGGATTTGCCCGCGCTGCTCGCGTTGCGAGCCGAGATGCTGACGCAGCCCTTGGGCCCGATCACATCCTTCACGAAAAAGGCGGTTTCGCTCATCATCGGGCCCCAGCCTGCCTCGTACCAGCCGACCGAGCCGTCCTCAAATGTGACTTGAAGCTGGCCGTAGTTGACCTGCCCCGGCGGCAGTGCGTCCGTCAGGCGCGCACGGATGCCGCTGACGCGCACCGGGCGCGAGCGGGTCATGCGGCACATGACCTCGATGTAGTGCACCCCGCAGTCGACGATGGGGGAGAGCGACTTGAGCAGGTTCTGATGCGTCAGCCAGTTCGCACCGGAGCTCTGCTGGTTCAGGTTCATGCGCATGACCAGCGGCTTGCCCAGGGTATGCGTCAGCTCGACGAACCGCTTCCACGACGGGTGCACCTGCAGCACATAACCCACCACCAGCTTCCGTTTCATTCGCCGGGCCGTATCGATCACGCGACGACATTCGGCGACGGTTTCCGCCACCGGCTTTTCGAGGAAGACGTGCGCACCCGCCTCGAGTGCGGCAATCGCGTAGGCGGCGTGCGTGTCCGGATAGGTGCTGATGCAGACGACGTCAGGCCGGGTGGCCGCGAGCGCCTCGGCAAATCCGGAAAACTCCGCATAACCGCCGCCGAGATCCCGATTGACCGCCTGCCGGGACGTCGCCCCGCGGCTGACCAGACCGACGATTTGAAAGTCGGCGCGCATGGCATGATAGGCGCGGGCATGGGAGAGGCCCATATGGCCGCAGCCGACAACAAGGGTGCGAAGAGGAGTCGTCATGGAAGAGGGGTGGGAAGGAGGGGGAGCGGGGGTCGCTACAGTTGGAGGTGGGGTCGTCGACCCCGCGGGAGCACGCGTCGCAACTAAAGAACGGCCTGCGGAGGCGGTGCCGTCGGTCCCGGCGCGGCCTCAACGAGGCCGCCTCCAACGGAAGGGGCCACACCGAGGTCGCCGCCGCGAACGCAGCACCTCAGTGCGGGGCCGAGCTGGCGCCGACTTCGCCGGGGGCGCGGGTCGGGGGATGGAAGAAGAACAGGAGCAGCAGGATGCCCGCGATCGCGACCGCCGTCGGCACGAGGAAGAGCTTGTGGTAATCGATCGCCCCGGTGGCGGACGAGAACGCGGCCACGAGACGCGGGAAGAGCTGGCTCGCGACCACCATGCCGAGGCCGAGGATGATGAAGTTGGCGCCGCCCTGCGCGCTGGAGCGCACGTCCTTGGGGAAGACCGCGTCGACAAAAATGTAAACCGTGGCGAAGAAGAACGCGTAACAGATGCCGTGCAGCACCTGCACGGCGACGATCAGCCAGGTGGCACCGGAGTCGGCAAACAGTGAGAAGACCCCGTAGCGCACCGCGTGGCCGAGGATGCCGATGATCATGGTCCACTTCCAGCCCAGCCGTTTCAGCACGGCCCCGAGCGCCAGCATGGTCACGATTTCGGCGACCTGGCCGATGCTGCTCACCACCATCGTCATCTTGGCCGAAATGCCGACGTGCGTGAGAAAGCTGTCGATCACCACGAAGTAACCGTTGTGGATGACCGCGTCGAGGAAGGTGACCAGGAACAGAATGGCAACAAACGGCATGCGCAGCAGTTTGGCGGCCCGCAGCCAGGCGAACCGGTCCAGCCCCTCCGCGTCCTTGCGCGGGGGCGTGTGCGGCAGCGTGAGACTGTAGGCGGCCAGCACGAGGGAGAGCGCCCCGGCGACAATGAAGACCCAGCGGGTTTCACTCGCGTCGGCTTTGTCGCCCAGCAGGAAAATGAACGGCCAGCTGACGACGATCCACCCGACCGTGCCGCCCATGCGGACGAAGCCGAAGTCCTTGGCCGGGTCCTTCAGGTTGGCGAAGGCGAGGGAGTTTGCGACCGAGATGGTCGGAACGTAGAGCAGCCCGTAAACCAGGAAGAGGGCGAAGAACGTGGGAAACGTCTGGGCGAACGAGGTGGCGATCAGGGCGATGCCACCCACCAGGTGACTGAAGGCGAGGAACCGCTCGGCCGAGAAGCTCCGGTCGGCGAATTGATTGCTGAAGAACATGCCGATCAGCGAGGCGATGCCGAAGACCGACCCCACCCAGGCCTGCTGGCCGGCCGTGAAGCCGAGCATTCCCATGTAGGGGAAGATCTTGATCTGCCAGGCGCCCCAGATGGCGATTTCCAGCACCATCATGAAGAACAATCGGTTGCGAATGGAGGAAGTCATGGAGTGATTCAGCGTCGAAACGCGCAGGGGAGGAGCAAAACGCGCCTCGACCCCAGCGGATTCAACGGCTTACGGCAACTCCGAGTTTGCGGCCACGAAAACAAAACCGACCCGCGGTCCGGACCCGCGCACGGCCCCCCGTGAGCGTCGGCGGAGCGGCGTTTCCCGGGACGGCTCTCCGCGGCGCTCAGATCAACTCGCTCAGGCGCCGGGCGCCCGGGCGTAGCGGAACCCGCTCGTCGAGCCGCACAGGCCGGCCCGTTTCGATCGAGCGGTTGGCCGAGATGCCGACGAGGATGGAGGCGGCGCCTTGTTCGTGACCCGCGGTGCGGGACCAGGGATCGGCCGGAGGCGTGGGCGAGAACAACTGCTCGACCATGACCCGGTCCGCCCCGCCGTGCGGTCCGCTTTCCGCCGGCACCGGCAGGAGGTAGCTGGGGGCAAAGTGCGGGAAAATGCGGACCCATTCCCCCTCGGCCTCGGCGCTGCCGTGGTGCTCATGGCGGAATTCATCGCTGACTACGGCCCGGTTCATGTGCGAACCCGTGAACTCGTTGTACTCCAGACGCCCCCGGTCGCCGTTGAAGGTCACGCGCATGCCCTCCCGCGGGCTGAAGGCGATCAACGAGTAGTTCAACACCTCCCCGGTGCGGTAGCGCACGAGCGCATTCATCTGGTCGGGGATGTCGATGCCGTCGCGAAACACATTGCGATCACGCAGGTACCCGGTGTCCGCCTCCGCGTCGCGGTAGAGCCGCCGGAAACTCTCGGTCGCATTCAGATCCAGCGCAAACGGGTCGCCCTTGGTGTCCGCGCCCGTGTAGCGCGGGTAGGCGGTCCAGGCTTCGTCGCCGCGGGCCACCGCGTTCTGGCGGCCGTAGTAGACGAGGTCGCCATGGGCGTACACCTGCTCGGGGATGGCATCGAGCCACCAGTTGACGAGGTCGAAGTGGTGGGTCGACTTGTGCACGAGCAGACCGCCCGAGTCGGCGCGCTGCGAGTGCCAGCGCCGGAAGTAGTCCGCCCCGTGGGAGGTGTCGAGCAGGTATTCAAGATTCACCGACTTGACGCGGCCGATGCGGCCCTCGGCCAGCGCCTCCTTCACCTTGGTGCGGAAGATGCCCCAGCGGTAGTTGAAGGCCACCCGGACCTGTCGCCCCGTGCGCTGGATGGCCTCCATGATCCGGAGGCACGATGCCTCGTCGATCGTCATCGGTTTCTCCGTGATGACATCGCAGCCGGCCTCGAGCGAGCGGACGATGTAGTCGGCATGCGTGCGGTCGATCGTGCAGATGATGACCCGGTCCGGGCGCTGTTCCGCGATCATCCGGGAGAACTGGTCCGCCGGGTAGGTGGGCACCGCGGGGTGGGACCACCGCTTGGCCAGCAATTCGTTGTAATAGGCCAGACGCGTCGGGCTCAGATCGCACAGGGCGACCAGCTCGTTGCTGGCGGAGTAGGGGCCCACCACGGGCTCGACGAAAGAAATGCCGCGGCCTCCGGTGCCGACCAGGGCGATGCGTTGTTTTTTCATGGCGGGAAGAAGAAAGACCGACCCGTGAGCGGGCGGAAAGGAAGAGTCGAAGGCCGGTTCCAAGGGATGGGAATGAAAATCGTGCCGACCGTGGTGCCGCTTCCGCCCATGCCCGCGGGATCAGTGGCACGGACAGTCAGACTCGCCCGCCGGCCGATTCATCTGACTGTCAAGACACTCCGGGTGTGGCGGGTCGGCGGACGGCTTTCATGGTGCCTCGTACGGCGGAGGGCCCGTTGCTGACGGACCGGAGGCCGCACCCCTTCCCCCCTGTTTTTTCCATGCGATTCGTCTGCGATCCGCGTTGGGGCTGTACCGGCCCCGTTGACGTTGTCTTCCCCGTGTGCGGAAGCGTCGTGGCATGAGCCCGGGCGAACCAGTGCGGCGTCCCCGTGTGGGGATCATTGGCATCTCCGGTTACGGACGCATCCATCTCCAGCTGGCCCGCGAATGGGTGGCGCGCGGTGAGATCGATCTGGCGGCCGCGGTGGTGATCAACCCGGAGGAGGAGTCGGAAAACGTCCGACTGCTCCGGGCCGCGGACTGCCGGCTTTACGGCACCTATGGCGAGATGCTGCGCGGAGAGGAAGGGCGCCTCGACCTCTGTCTGATTCCGACGGGCATTGCCTGGCACTCCCGGATGACCTTGGCCGCGCTGCAGGCGGGCATGAACGTGCTGGTCGAGAAACCGTTGAGTGGTTCCGTGGCCGAGGGGCGCGCCATGGCGGCGGCGGCGGTGGCGGCGAAACGGTTTGTGGCCGTGGGGTTTCAGGACCTTTACGAACCCGTGGCCCGCGAGCTGAAGGAGAGGCTCGTGGCCGGGGCGATCGGACGCGTGCGGTCGGTGCGTTTTCTTGGACTCTGGCCGCGCCCACCGTCCTACTTCAGCCGGAACGGGTGGGCCGGACGGCTGGTGGCGGAGGGCGTGCCGGTGCTCGACTCGCCCCTGAACAATGCCTTTGCCCACTTCGTCAACCTCGGCCTTTTCCTCGCCGGACCGTCCTTCGCGGAGAGTGGCGCGGCCCGCGAGGTGGAGGCCGTGCTGTGGCGGACCAATGCGATCGAGAGTTTTGACACCGGCGTTGTCCGGGCGGTGACCGACGCCGGGGTGCGGCTGTGGTTCGGCGCCAGCCACGCCTGCGCCGCCAACCGCGAACCCGAGATCGTGGTCGAGGGAGACCGGGGGCGCGCGGTGTGGCGGCATGAGCGCGATTGTGTGCTCGAATGCGACGGCCGCGTGGTGCACCGCCGCCCGCTCCCGCTCACAAGTGAAACCCGGCGCTCCATGATGAAGGATGTCGTCGACCGGCTGCACCGCCCCGAGACCTTCGTCTGCGAGCCGGACCTGGCCTTGCACCACACGGCCCTGATCGAGCGCGTCCACGAGGTGGCGCCGATCCAGGCCGCCCCGGGCGCCGCCGGTCTCCAGTCCATTCCCGCGATCCGGGAACCCATCCTGTGCAGTCGCGACATCGAGGCCCGCCTTTTCCGGGCCTTTGTCGAGGACCAGCTGCCGTCCGCCCACTGAACCATGAGCCGCCGCGCCTTCCTGCTGCAACTCGAGCCCGGCGCCGCCGGGGAATTTGTCCTTCGGCACCAGACCGCCTGGGCCGAACTGACCCTCGCCTTGCGCGAACACGGCGTCTCCGTGTATTCACTTTTCCATGAACCAGGTTCCAACCACCTCTTCGGTTATGTCGAGGTGGCCAGCGACGAAGCCTGGCGGGCGGTGCAGGAGGCCCCGGTTTACCGCCGCTGGGGACGCTTCCTGAGCGACCTCGTGGTGCCCGATGCCGGCGGCGGCGCCGGCGCGAAGCCCCTGCGCGAAGTGTTCCACCTCGACTGACCGCCCCATCCCGTCCGGGGGGGGCGGGGTCGGCCCTAGGGCGTGACCGTGAGGTTGAAGGTCTTGGTGGTGGTCAGCACCCCGTCGGTCACCCGCACGCTGATGGTCGTGGTGCCCGTCTGGTCGCGGACCGGAAGCAGCAGAATAGCTCGGTCAATCCCGTTGCTCGAAAGCCGGATGCCGGAGTCGGGTACCAAGGCCTGATTGGAGGAGGTGGCGGTGACCAGGAGACTCTCCGCCGAGGTTTCGACGTCGCCCGCGGTGAACGGCTGGCCGAAGAACGGAGCCGGGCGCGAGGTCTCGCTGACGAGGTTGGAGATCCACGGCGCCGTGTTGGGCGCCACGACCGTGAGGTTGAAGGACCCTCGAGTGATCTTCCGACCGTTGCTGACGGACACCGTAACCATCGTCGTGCCCGTGGCGCCCGCCACGAGGGAACCGCTCAGCGTGCGGGCGGTGGAGGTGCCACTCAGCGTGATCGACGAGGACGGCAGCAGGGCTGCGTTGCTCGAAACCGCGGTCACGATCAACGGGGTCTGATTCGACATCTGATTGTTCCCCGCGGTTGCCAACAAGGTCGAGTCGCCGACGGTAAACCCCTGAAAGACGAGACCGTTGGCGCTCGTGCTCACGTTCTCCAGGCCGGTGAGCGTGGGCGGCGGATCGAACGGAATCACGGTGACGGTGAACGACCGCGTCGCAGTCAGGCTCCCGTCGGAGACCGAGATCGTGACGACGGATGAACCGACCACCGCCGGTTGGTTGACGGTCAAGGTGCGATTGCCGCCCGATCCGCCCAACGTGAGGGCAGAGAGCGGGAGCACCGCGACATTGCTGGAAGCGATACTGACCGAGAGGGCGGAGGCGAGGGTGGTGGTGTCGCTGACCGTGACGGGGATTGGCAGCGAAACGGTCCCCACTTCCACGCTCTGGTCGGTGACGGCTCCGACCGTGGGCGGCGTGTTGGGCGCGACGACCATGACCGTGAAGGCCCGCGTCGCTGTCAGCGCTCCGTCGAAGACCGAGATCGTGATGACCGTCGAGCCGACCGCGGAAGGTGGGGCCAGCGTCAGGGTGCGATTGGCTCCGGATCCACCGATCACGACCGAGGCCGCCGGCAGGACGGCGAGATTGCTCGAGGTGACCCGGACGACGAGGGCGGTGGCGGCGGTGGTGGAATCACCAATCGTGAAGGGGATGGCCGCGGTGCCCGCACCCATCGTGATGGAGCGAGAGGTGATGGCCGTGATCGTGGGGGGAGTGTTGGCGGAAGCGACGGAGACCGTGAACGACCGCGTGGCGGTGAGCGCACCATCGGAGACCGAGACCGTGATGACCGTGGAACCGACGGCAGACGGAGGACGCAGCGTCAGGGTGCGATTCGCACCGCTTCCGCCCAACACGAGCGAGGCTTGGGGCAAAACCGCCAGATTGCTGGAAGTGGCGCGGACGGTGAGAGCCGTGGCGGCGGTGGAGGAGTCGCCGATCGTGAACGGGATAGCTGCGGTGACCGCTCCCAGAGCGATCGAGCGGGACGTGATCGCGCTGATCGTGGGGGGCGTGTTTGGCGCGGCGACCGAGACCGTGAACGTCTGCGTCGCGGTGAGCGCACCATCGGAGACCGAGACGGTGATGACTGTGGAGCCAACGACGGACGGAGGACGCAGCGTCAAGGTGCGATTCGCACCGCTTCCGCCCAACACGAGCGAGGCTTGGGGCAAAACCGCCAGATTGCTGGAGGTGGCGCGGACGGTGAGAGCCGTGGCGGCGGTGGAGGAGTCGCCGATCGTGAACGGGATGGCTGCGGTGACGGCTCCCAGAGCGATCGAGCGGGACGTGATCGCGCTGATGGTGGGAGGCGTGTTTGGCGCGGCGACCGAGACCGTGAACGTCTGCGTCGCGGACAATGCACCATCGGAGACCGAGACGGTGATGATCGTGGAACCGACGGCGGACGGAGGACGCAGCGTCAGGGTGCGATTCGCGCCCGTTCCGCCCAGCACCAGAGAGGCCTGCGGCAGGACGGCGGGATTGCTGGACGTGGCGCTGACCACCAGGGAGGTGGTGGCGGTGGTGGAGTCGCCGATGGTGAATGGAATGGCCGCCGTGACCGCACCCACGGTGAGGGAGCGGGAGGAAATGGCGGTGACCGTGGGCGGCGTGTTGGATGAAACGGGCCCGTTGCTGCTGGGCAGCGCGGCGGCGGTGGTGGCGCTGACCACCGTGGTGAAGGCCGAAGCCAGTGCACCCTTGTAAGCACGGAGACGATACGAATAGAACGTGGCGGGCAGCAGCGTCTTATCGGTATAAGTGACGACATTCGGTCCGGTTCGAGCGATCGTCACGAACGGCCCGCCCGCGACCGATCGGTCGATCTGAAACCCTTCCTCGTTGTTCGAGTTGTCTGTCCAGCTGAGGATCAGGTCCGCTCCGCGGGCGCCTGGCAGCCAGGCGATGGCGAAGAGAACGAGAGCGGCGCCGACGAGCTGGGGGGCACACCGCGGTTGCCTGGGCGCTGGACTCGTCGTGAACAAAGAAAGCCAGACGCGGAAAAAACGGGAACAAAGGGTGAAAATGCAGTGCGTCGGAACGAGCAGGAATGGCATGTCAGTCTTGGAACGGGGGATAGGGAGCGTGGGCGAGTGGTGCGGGAGCTGGAGGTTGGCGGGATGCGGGCAAGACCCCATGGTCCGCTAACGGTTCCGTGGACAGGCTCATCTGGACGAAGTTGGAAATTCGTCGGCATTTACCATTTTTTTGTAAATCCCCCATGCCTCTCTAGGGTGTAACGCCTCCTCCTCCCGAACGGTGTCGCGGGAAAGGCTAAAGCGGACCTTCGGACGGGCGATAGAGGGGCTTTAACGCCCATGGCCGATCCGACTTTCACCACCTGGGGTGCAGAGACCTTGATTCCCTATCGTTGGGAGCGCGCTGCGCGGGCCCTGGCCGCATGACCCGCGGGGCAGAATGCGGGTGGGGCCAACGCCGCCATCCGATTGCTTTCGCCCCAGAGCGATGAACCCCCTCCCTTCGCTGCTGGTCGAGCTGGGTTTGTCTGGAGTTTGGACCTACCTGGTGCTCTTTTTTGTGGCGTCGCTTTTCATGATCTGGCGCCTGGAAGTCATGGCGACGCGCGGACTGGAAGGAACCGCGCTTGGCACCGTGATCATGCCGTTCTGTTCCGGGCTCGGGAACCTTCTGTTCGTCGCAATTGTGCACCGGCAAGGACTCGATGGCGGCGAGATCGCAACCAACGCCCTGGTCAACAACGCCACCAACCTCACGCTGCTGATCGGTCTGCCGGCGGTGCTCTTCGGCCTGTCCCTGGAGGCTCCCGCCCGGAAAGGCCGGTCCCCCCGCGCCCGGGCGGGCGCCGCGGCGGGGACGGCGCGACGGCTGAACCGGCTCTCGCTCGTCTTCACCCTGGTGGCCGGTCTGTTTTTTACGGCCGCCGCCTGGGTGCTCGGTCGCGACGGGCGGCTGGACGCGGCGGACGGGGCCATGCTCGTCGGCGTATTTGTCTTTTGGATCATCGTGCAGGTCTTCGATGTGTTGAAGTACAATGTCCACCGCAACCGCACGCTGCCGCCCTCCGTCTACCTCGACACCCTCCTCGTCCTGCTGGCGGCGGGCGTGCTCTACACCTCGATCGACTGGCTCGTGGGGTGGTTGAGCCGCGGGGGCGGGCCCGCCTGGGGCGCGGGTTCCTTGGGCTGGATGAGCGGTCTGCTCATGGTGGTTCCCAATGGACTGATCGCCTTCTATTACGCCGCCCGGCGCCGGGCCGAGGTGGTGTATGCCTCCCAGGTGGGAGATGGACACATCTGCATCCCGCTCTGCCTCGGCCTGTCCGCACTCGCGCAACCGATGCTGCTGCCCGCCGCGTTCGCCGACGGCCTGCTCCTGATCGGCGGCGCGCTCGGCGCCCACCTCGTGGCGGTGCTGGTCGGAGGCGGACTGGCCCGGTGGGCCGGGTGGGGATTCGTGGCCGCCTACGCGCTGTTTCTTTATCTGGGCCTGCCGGTCTAGACCAGCGGATCGGCGCGGAACTTTTCGCCCAGCTCCAACCAGAGGACCTGGGCTTTCAGCCACTGCGGATCCTTGCGCAACTCCTCCATGGTTGCGGCGAGGTTGTTGCACACCAGGTAGGCGGACTCGCCAATCTTCATGCCGGCATCGTAGCCCGTTCCAGCGGCCTCGAGCGCGAACTCGAAGTCGCCCACTGAATACGCCCGCCGGGCCATGGCGGCGCGAAGCGGGAGACTGTCCTCGGGCAGGCGGGCGCGGTAGGTGTCACGTCGCGTGCCGTGATAGCTGATCAGCGTCGCGCCGGTGCCGTCCACCCCGAGGATGGCCCACTCTTCAAAGAGGGTGCGCAGGTAGGCGGCGTCGATGCGGCGCAGCTGGGAACGGACGAGGGCTTCGGCGGTGGCGAGATTCATGGACGGACCGTGGTGCGGAACTGTGGCGGCGGCGCCGGTCTTGGAAAGGCCAAATGACGGCCCGCTGGGGAGGATTCCCTAGGGGAGCGGGGCAAATTGCGTCACAAAGGTGGCTTGCGCGACGGCGGCATCGTCGAGTTCGAGGTAGAGGCTCTGCCGGCGTTTGGGGGGCACATCCGGGGAGTCGCCCCGCCAGACACGGAACGAACCCGGGGCGGTCAAGGTCACCTGATGGCGGACGCCACCGGTTTCAACCTCGAGCACGATCGCATCGCGGGCGGTTGTAACCTGCACGTCGCGCCAATGGGTGAAGGCGGGCGGGCGCTGGCGCGCAAAGTCCGGATCGGGTGCCGCTGTCGCGGGGAACCGGATGCGTCCCTGCAGGTGCAGCGCCAGCCCCAGTGCGCCCGTGGCGGGGGCCTGGCGGTCGACCTCGACGGTGTCGCGGAGGCGGCCGTCCTTCAGCTCCAGCGTGCGTCGGGTCGACACCCCGGGACGGTACTTGGGCTGCGCGGCGGTGACCCGGGTCGGGGTGTACTCCACGAGTTCGCCGGGGTGGATGCCTTCCTGGCCTTCGCCGCCGATCAGGGGCACGTTGTGATTGAGGCCCCGCGTGTAGTAACCCCGGTAGAGCGGGGAACCGTAGGGAGCGACGCCGGAGTCGTGGGAAAGGTCGACCGTTCCGTGAGAGACGGAGTAGTTCAATGCCTCCGCTTGCGCATGGGAGCGCACCCGCTGGCCGTAGTGGAAAAACACCTGCCAGTCGCCCGCACGGAGCACGGCCATGCGGCTGGATTCAAGGTTGCGGCTGGTCACCTCCGGCAGCGCCCGGGCGGCGACCGCGCCCGCGGGCGGGTCGATCAGCGTGTCCCAGTCGCGACGCTTCGCCGCCTCGGTCCGGCCGAGCGTGGTCGGCAGGCAGCGGTAGGCTTCGTAGAAGAGCTCGGCATTGGGCGCCCGCCCGATGCTCGTGCTGTCGGCCGGATTCGGGAGCTGACCGTCGGGAAAGCGCAGGGTCAGCGGGGAGAGGAGTAGGTTCTGCGCCACGGCCATCTCCGTGCCGAGGTCGGCTGCCCGGCCCTGCAGCCCGGCCGCGACAAAGAGCGGCACCAAGGCGCGCACCACGTATCCATTGTAGCCGAGGGACTGCTCATGCCAGAGATAGTCGCTCGTGATGCCCTCGGCGATTTGCCGGCGCAGACCGAACCGCCCGTCGATCGCCTCGCGCCAGAGGGCTTCATCGCCGAACAAGAGGGCCACCTGGGCGGCGGCGCCGCGCTGCCAGACAGCGATGTTGTGGATCATCTGGAAGTTGCGGTTGAGCACCTCGACTTCGGGCAGGAAGAACCGCGTCCGCCATCCCTCGCGGCGCGCAGGTTCGACCGCGGTGCCGAGCAGTCGGACGGCCTCCGTGAACTTTACCAGGTTGGTTGCCTCGGTCAGCGACTGCCAGAAGAGCCGGGCGCCCTGCTCGGGACGCTGAACCTCCCACTTCAGGAGATTATCCGCATAGAAGTCGATCTGTGCGGCGGACCAGGTGGCGAAGCGCGCGTCCCCCGTCAGGCGATGCAGGCGGGCGGAGCGCACGATCATGGAGACGTGCCGGTCGCGGAAGGAGACCACCCACCAGGCCTTGAGTTTGGGCGTGATTTCCACCCGCGGGTCGGAGGGACTGGCGAAGTGGGAGACCTCCTCGCCGGGGATTTTTTCGTTCCACACCAGACGCGATCCGTCCTTGGGGCTGACGCCATCATGAGACCAGCCGGCGACCCACTCGACGCGGTCGCGGTGTTTCGCCATCCACGCTTCCACGTCCGACCGCTCCTTGGCCAGCCAGGCCTTCCAGCCCGGATCGTCGGCGATCCGCCGGCGAGCGCCCTCCCAGTCCTCCTGTGCCGCCCGCCAGGGGCGCCCCTGATCGTCGGGCAACTTCAGTTCCGCCAGGAAGCGTTCAGGCAGGAGTTTCGGGTATTCCAAGGCCGGGACACGGACGGCAAGCCCGGCGAGAACAAGAGGAACCAAGAGCAACCTGCGCATCCCGCGACGATGGACGCTCTTCCTCGGAAGCGCAATCGCGTCCGGGTCCACGGGTAGTTTTTGCTTTCGGCGACGTTCGCGTTTTGTTGCTCTGGGTTTTCCCCCTTTTGCCCCTCTCCCCTTGAATTTCCTCCACCGCTTCCTTCTGGGTGTCTGCTTGCTTCCGTCGGTCCTGACGGCGACGGAGCCGCGTTTGAGCTTCAACCGGGACATTCGTCCCATCCTTTCCGACCGCTGTTACCACTGTCACGGTCCCGATGGCAGCGAGCGAAAGGCCGATTTGCGGCTCGATCTGCGCGGGGAGGATGCGCTGCTGGTGCTGGCGCCGGGCGACGTGCAGGCGAGCGAAGTGATCAAGCGGGTGTTTTCGAAGGACGCGGACGAGGTTATGCCGCCCCCCGAAAGCCACAAGACGTTGACCGATGATGAAAAGGCCAAACTCCGGCGCTGGATCGAGGAGGGCGCCGAGTACGAACCGCACTGGGCCTATGCACCCCTGGTGCGTCCGGCGGTACCTTCCGCCGGGTCGAAGGAGAATCCCATCGATTCCTTTGTCCGCGCCCGGCATCCCGCCTCGTCCGCCGGGTTTGCGCCGGAAGCGTCACCGGAGCGTTTGCTGCGCCGCCTTTCGCTCGATCTGACGGGACTGCCGCCGACGGAGTCGGAGCGCGCGGCCTTTCTGTCCGACCGTGCCCCGGGGGCGTATGAGCGCGTGGTGGACCGGCTGCTCGCGTCACCCCGCTTCGGGGAACGCATGGCTGTCTGGTGGCTCGATATCGCACGTTTCACCGACACCGTCGGATTTCACGGCGATCAAAACCAGCGGATCTTTCCCTACCGCGATTACGTGATCGCCGCCTTCAATGCCAACAAGCCCTTCGACCAGTTCACGATCGAGCAGCTGGCCGGCGATCTCCTGCCCTCGCCGACGGTCGAGCAGCGGGTGGCGACCGGCTACAACCGGCTGAACATGATGACGCGCGAGGGCGGGGCGCAGCCGAAGGAGTACCTCGCCAAGTACGGGGCGGAACGCGTGCGTTCGGTCGCCGCCGCCTGGCTGGGCAGCACCTTTGGCTGCGCCGAGTGTCACGACCACAAGTTTGACCCCATCCCGACGCGCGACTTCTACCAGCTGCAGGCGTTCTTCGCGGATGTGAAGCAGTGGGGGGTGTACCATGATTATACCTACACGCCGAATCCGGACCTGAAGGGTTTCAGCAACGACCATCCCTTCCCGCCGGAGCTGCAGGTCGACAGCCCCTACCTGCAGGACCGCGACCGGGCCGCGCGCGCGGCGCTCGTGCAGTACCTCGACACGTGGTCCGGCGCGAAATCCCCCGCGACGGCGGAACGCGCCGCTTGGATCGGGTCCGCGCGCGCCTGGGTGTCGGCCCACGCCGGGCTCTGGCAGCCGGTCGAGGCCAGCGGACTCCGTTACAAGCGGGGACAGACGGATCCCGTGGGGCCGCTCGGGGTGGCGCCGACGGGCGCGCTCGAACTCGGGGCCAAGGCCCGCTCGGGCGACGAAATCAGGGTCGTCCTCAAGCCTGCGCCCGGACGCTACGCTTCGCTCCGGATTGACCTGGGCGGGGTGGCGTTCCCGGTCGAGGACAACGAAGGTTCCGGCTTCCGCGTTTTTGCCTTCCAGCTTCATTCGGGCGGCGCCCACCGCCGCGTCGACGTGCACTTCGCCGACGCCACCGCGAAGCGCCCCCGCTACCGCAATGGCGCGGAACTCGACGGCGTGGCGGACGGCTGGCGTTTGCCGGCGGAGGCGGGCGCGGAGCCGCTGGCGGGTGCGTGGGTGTTTCAGCAACCGATCGAGGTCAAACCGGGCGACGAACTGCACCTCCGCCTCGCGTACGACGTTACCGGCGCCGTGCGTTTCTCGCTCTCCCCGTTTGCAACCCTCGACCCCCGCCGCTTGCTCCAGGACGAACTGGTGCAGGCGCTGGATCCGAAGTCACGGATGGCGCCGGCCGCGCGCCAGTCCCTCCTGACCGAGGCCTGGCTCGGCGCCGGTGCGCGCGACGCCGATGCGCAGGCGAAGGCCCGGCGCCTCGCGTCCGAGATCCGCACGTTTCAAGGCGGCAAGGCGTGGACGCTCGTGACCGAGGCCGCTGATCCCCTCCCGGTGCGGGTGCTGCCCCGCGGCAACTGGCAGGATGAATCCGGCCCCGTCGTGCTCCCGGCCACGCCCAGTTTTCTCCCCGGCCAACGCGTCAGCACCCCCGAGCAGCGACTGACCCGGCTCGACCTCGCGCGCTGGATCGTTTCCCCGGAAAACCCGATCACCGCCCGCACCGTGGCCAACCGCCTCTGGCAGCCCTTCTTTGGCACCGCGCTCAGCGCGGTCGTGGACGACCTTGGATCGCAGGGCGAACTGCCTTCCCACCCCGAACTCCTCGACTGGCTCGCGGCGGAATTCCGCGAAAGCGGCTGGGACGTGAAACACCTCGTGCGCCTCATCGTGACCAGCCGCACCTACCGGCAGAGCAGTGTTCACCGGCCCGGCCTGCGCGAGACCGACCCGGCCAACCGACTCCTCACCGCGCAGAACCCGCGCCGACTCGAAGCCGAGTTTGTGCGCGACAACGCCCTTTTTGTGGCGGACCTGCTCGATCTCCGCGCGATCGGCGGACCCAGCATCCGCCCGTATCAGCCGGCTGGACACTATGCCGCGCTCCAGTTTCCGGACCGCGACTACGTGGACGACGGCGCCGAGGAGCAGTGGCGGCGGGGCGTTTACATGCACTGGCAGCGCACCTTCCTGCATCCCATGCTGGTCAACTTCGACGCGCCCAATCGCGACGAGTGCACCGCGCAACGCTCCCTCAGCAACACCCCCCAGCAGGCGCTGACCCTGCTCAACGACCCCACGTTCGTGGAGGCCGCCCGGGCCTTTGCCGTCCGCCTCCTCACCGGCCCCGGCCGCAGCGATGCCGAGCGGATCGAGCGCGGCTTTGTGCTTGCCGTCGGCCGTCCGCCCAAACCCGAGGACCGCGATCGCCTCGTCGCCCTGCTCGCCGCGCAGACCGAACACTATCGCGCCCACCCCGACGACGCCCGCCGTCTACTCGCGGTGGGACTGCAGCGTTCTCCCGCTACCCTGCCGGCTCCGCTCCTGGCCGCCTGGACCCAGGTGGGCCGCGTGCTGCTCAACGCCCAAGAGACGATCACCCGCTACTGATCCTGCCATGAATTTCTTGACTCCCGACCAGATCAACCGGCGCACCTTCCTCACGCGCAGCGCCTACGGCCTGGGTGGCCTTTCCTTCGCTCTGCTGGCCGACCGCCTGCTTGGTTCCGAGACCGTTCAGCCGGCGGAGCCGGGCTGGCGCGGGGCGTTGCGTCACCCGCATTTTCCGGTCAAGGCGCGACGCATCATTTACCTGTGCATGGCGGGCGGGCCGTCGCACCTCGAGACCTTCGATTACAAGCCGGAACTGGTCCGCCTCGATGGCCAGGTGTTTCCCGATTCGTTCACCCAGGGCCAACAACTCGCCCAGCTCCAGAACACGGTGTTGAAAGCCCGCGGGCCGATCGCCCCGTTCAGCCGGCGCGGCCAGTGCGGCATGGAGGTCTGCGATTTGTTTCCCCACATTGGCGGGCTGGCGGACGAACTCTGCGTCATCCGGTCCATGAAGACCGAGCAGATCAATCATGACACGGCGCATGCTTTCATGAATACGGGCAGCATCATCAAGGGCCGGCCCAGCATGGGATCCTGGCTGCTGTACGGACTCGGATCGGAGTCGGAGAACCTGCCGGGGTTTGTGGTGCTCACCTCGAAGGGCCGCAACGGGGTCCAGCCAGTCTCCGCCCGCCAATGGAGCAGCGGCGTCCTGCCCAGCCGGTTTCAGGGCATCCAGTTTCAATCCCAGGGTGATGCCGTGCACTACATCGGCAATCCCGATGGCGTGTGTCAAAGCACCCAGCGGCAGGTCATCGAGGAGGTCCAGCGCCTCAATGGCAGTCTGGCCGAGGAAATGCTGGACCCGGAGATCGCGACCCGGATCGCCCAGTACGAGCTGGCTTTCAAGATGCAGGCGAGCGTGCCGGAATTGACCGATTTCAAGAGCGAGTCTCCCGCCATGCTGGAGCGTTACGGGATCAAGCAGCCGGGCGACGGTTCCTTCGCCTCGAACTGCCTGCTCGCGCGCCGTCTGGCGGAGCGGGGGGTGCGCATGATCCAGCTGTATCACCGCGGTTGGGACCATCACTCCGACATTGTCGGCGGCATGAAGGAAGGGGCTCTGGCGGTGGATCAGGCGACCGCCGCCTTGATCTCGGATCTGAAGGAGCGCGGCATGCTCGACGACACCCTCGTGCTCTGGGGAGGCGAGTTCGGCCGGACCCCGATGGGGCAGGGCACCGGCCGCGACCACCACATCCTCGGTTTCAGTCTCTTTATGGCCGGCGGCGGCGTGAAGAAGGGCACAGTCTATGGCGCCACCGACGAACTGGGCTACCGCGCCACGCAGGACGTCGTGGATGTGCACGACCTGCACGCCACCCTGCTTGCGCTCATGGGGGTGGACCACCTGCGTCTCAACACCAAGTTCCAGGGGCTCGACATCCGCCTGACGGGGATCGCGGGCAAGGTGGTGCGTGGGGTGATGGCCTAGCGTCGGGCGCCGCGCCTTCCGCCCGGCGATCCGGGTCGACAAAAATCCTCCGGTCCCGTTGCACGGCACCACTTTGGCCCTTGGTTTGGCGGGCAAATGTGCCGATGAAGCGCTGCCTATGTCCGTTGTCGCCCTTTCTCCTGACCGTCTGCTCGATTACGCAAATCGATTGCCCGCCGCGCCGCAGATCATGGCGCAGCTCAATACGCTGTTGCACAATGCGAATGCCGATCTGGAACAGATCGCCGAGTTGCTGCGGCGCGACGCGTCGCTCGCCGCCCGGGTGATCCGGGTGGCCAACAGTCCCGCGTACCGGGGCGAAGGCGTGGCCTCGATTGAGGACGCCCTGCAGCGGGTGGGCTTCAGTGAAGTCTACCGGCTGGCCGGACTGGCGTCCGTCAACCAATTGGCGGAAATCCCCACCGTCGCCTACGGCTTCACCCCGTTGCAGCTGAGCGAGAATTCGCTGCTGACCGCGCTGGCCTGCGAGAGCCTCGCCCGGCGTTCGGGGGCGGATCCGCGTGCGGCCTATACGGTCGGACTGTTTCGTTCGATTGGAAAACTGGTCCTCGGCAGTGCGGCGGCCAAGGTGTCGGGTCCGGACTACCCGGCGGCGTCCGGGTTCACACTGGAGGCCTGGGAGCAGGATCGTTTTGGCATCACCTCGCCCGAAGCCGGAGCGATTGTGCTCAAGGTCTGGGGCTTTCCCGATGTCGTGGTCGCCGGCGTGCTCGAGCAGTACATTCCGGATCCCTTTGCCCCCAACCACCCGATCGCGGCCCTGGTCAATGTCGCCAGCGCGATCGCGGCGGACCGCGGCTTTGGTCTGCCCGGGGAAGAGATCGCCTGGGAGCCCAATCACGCCAAGTTCACCTGCGCCCGTTTGCTGGAAGCCGCGGTCACCCCCTCCGGAGACGAGGCCTTCCAGCGCTTTGAGGCGCTGCGCAGCGGCCTGTCCGGCAAGTAGAGTCGGCTCGGTCCGAGCGTCGATGCCACCCGGAGAATCCGCGGTGCGCCGGGCTTTGGGCTAGCGGACGGTCATCTCCTGCGCTCCGACGTCGCGGCGCCATTGCCGCAGGCGCGCGAGCAGGGCTTGCGTCCGCTCCGGCTGCTCGGTGGCAAGATCGCGCGTTTCGCCCGGATCCTGTTCGAGATCAAAGAGGCTGGCGGCCGGCCCACGCCCGAGCAGGGAGCCTTCGAACCACTCGATCAGCTTGAATCGTCCGTCGCGCACGGCGCCGGCGGGTCGCATGTCGCCGAGGTGATGGTAGTGCGGGTAGTGCCAGAACAGCGGGGGCCGCGCGGTCGCGACGTCCCGGCCGGTCAGCCAGGGCAGCAGGCTGGTGCCGTCGATCGGCCGGCGGTCGCTGGAGGCGCCGGCAATGTCCATCACGGTGCTGAACAGATCCTGGGTGATCACCGGTACGTCGCAGCGCGTGCCGGGGGCGATGCGGCCGGGCCAGCGGACGACGAGGGGAACCCGAATGCCTCCCTCCCACAGCGTGGCCTTTCCTCCGCGGAACGGAGCCTGGCTCTGGTCCGCGAGTACATTGCCGTTGTCGGAGATGAACACCACGACCGTGGACGATTCCAGCCCCAAGTCCGACAGGGTGGAGAGCAGGCGACCGATCCCGGTATCCATCCGTTCAATCATCGCGCCCATCACGGGCACGTTTTCCGGGAGCTGCGCGCCGGTCTTGCGCCGGTACTTCTCAATCCGGGCGGGGTCCTCGGTCAGGGGGCGGTGCACCACGTTGTGGGCGACATAACAAAAGAACGGACGGGTGCGCTCCCGGCGGATGAAGGCGATGGCCTCGTCGGTGATCGACACCGCGTTGTGGGCGTCCGGCTTGGAGCGATTGGCCTCGTCGGGTTTGTTGGTGTGGTACACGACGTCGAAGCCCTGCGACTCGGGATCCATCGGCCGTCCCGGCGCGTAGTCGTAGGTGGCGGCGAGGTGCCACTTGCCAAAGAGTCCGGACACGTAGCCGCGGGTGTGCAGGTGTTCGGCGAGGGTGACCTCGGCCAGAGGCAGGCCTTGCTGCATGCGTGGGGTGACGAGCGGTTTGTCCTCCCACGTGCGGCCCGGGATGTAATCGGTCAGGTGGAGCCGCGCGGGCGCGCGTCCCGTCATCAGGGCCGCGCGGGTGGGGGAACAGATCGGCGCGGCGCTGTAGGCGTGGCGAAACTGCATGCCCTGCGCCGCGAGGCGGTCGAGGTGGGGCGTTTCGTAGAACGTGGAGCCGTGATAGCCGACCTGATTCCAGCCCAGATCATCCGCCAGGATGAGGACGATATTGGGCGGACGCGCGGAGGACCCCTCGGCGGGCTGGGCCGAGAGACGGACCTCGAGGCCCGCGAAGGCGAGCAGGCCGAGCGCAAGGATCAGCCGGCCGACCAGCGGCCGTCCCGTGGGCCTGGGAAGCGTGGAAACGTGCGGCGAAGGACGCAGGAGGCGGAGTGTGGGCATGACGGCGGGATTCAATAGTCTCCGGGATCGCCGGATTCGCGGACGGGACGCCCTTGCTGAAACTCCACCCGGTAGCACGCCCGGCCGGAGGGGTCGTGGAGCACGGCTTCGCCCTCCGCGCGGCCGTCGCGCCAGGTGGAGCGGGTGCGCGTCTGTCCATCGGGCCAGTACGTGGTCCAGACCTCGGTGCCGTCCTCGGCGTAGTCGCGGGTCCATGACACGTTCCCTGCGGCGTCGCGCACCGTCTCGCGGCCGCGCAGCCGGCCAAGGGCGTAGGTGGCCTCGCGTCGGGCCCGGCCGTTGGCGTCAAAGGCGGTCCAGGGACCATGCAGCAGGTAGCGGCCGTCGTTGCCGATGCCGCCGCTGGCGACCAGCGTGCGCCGGCCCTGCGGGTCGGTTTCCGTGATCGTGCGCAGGTCGCGCACGGTGGTGGCCGACGAGGTTAGCAGGGCCGCGTCGTCCCCACCGGCCGCGGCGCCGTGCAGGATCCAGGACTCATTGAGCTCATAGTGCAGGCAGGGTTCGGTCATGGTGGCGACCAGATGGATGATGCCATTCGGCGCCTGGCGGGCCACGGCATAACCGAGGGTGTGGCCCTGCATGGCGGCGTAACGATCGGGGCGTTCATGCGGCTGCGTGGCGGGCAGGACGCGGACCTTCCACGTCTGGCCTTCGTCGTCGGAGAGCGCCACGTAGCAGCCACGCTGGGTGAAGCCGGCGGGCTGGACGCCTTTCTCACTCTGCAGGTCCCCGGCCAGGAAGAGCCGCCCGCTCGCGAGCCGGATGCAGGTCGGGCGTTGATTGCTGCCGAGGTGGGCGAAGCTGGTTTTCGAGACCGTGTAGGTGGCGCCACCATCGCTGGAAATGGACTGGGGCATGAATCCCTCGATGTTGGAGCTCTTGCCCCCAAGCCCGAGGATGCGGCCATCGCGCAGGAGGACAAAGGTGGTGTGGCGACCGCCGCTCCGCCCGCCGGGATCGCGCCAGGTCCGGCCATGGTCGTCGCTCTGCCAGAGCACGGACTCCGGCCCGATGGCATCGCTGGCGACGTAGATGCGGCCGGTCGCGTCGCGGAACGCGTTGGTGATGGGTTGAGCCGAGTGTCCGCCGACGGGTGTGGTGAAAACGGGAAACTGGATCGGACTCCAGGTGGCGCCGTGATCATCAGAGGTGGTCCACTGAAAAGGAAACCCGGAATCCAGCTTGTTGGAGCCGAAGAAGAGCCAGAGCCGCCCGGAGTCGTTCCAGAGCAGCGGCGCATGATCGTCCACGTCGGGCAGATCGAGAAACAGATCGGGCGGATCCCAGGCGTCCGCGCCGAAACGCAGCCGCGTCGCGATCAGCGCGACGTCCGGATCGGTTTCCGACACCGCTGTGAAGGAGATGAACAGCACGTCCCCGTTGCTGGCCACTTCCAGTGCGGGACTATGGTGATGACGCAGAAACGCGCGGTGCCAGCCGAGGGAGCGAAAGGTCCGGAGGTGCTGCGGGTCCGTGTTTTCCGGCGGGGTGGGCAGAAGGGACCTCCGGCGAAACCACGGACGCGTCAAGTCCGGCCCCACGGACGCGCCCGGCCCCGACTGGCTGACTCCGAGCTGGGCCAGGCTGCGAAACGCCGGCCGCGGTGCCGTGCCCGGCGCCGGCCCGCAGGCCACACGAAATCCGATCGAGTGATTGCCCTGATTGTTGAGAACCGAGCGGGTGAACGCCTGATAGAGAAACTCGCTCCGGTAGTCACTGGTGCGCTGCTGGCCCACACCTTGCGGCGCCTTGGCCCCGGCCGCCGCTTCTCCCGCAATGAACCTCCGCAGCTGTTCCAAGGGCAGCGGCGGAAAGTTGGGGGGCATGCCGGCCCGGTTCGCCGCCCGGGCGTAGTAGGGCGTATGTTTGTCCAGTCCGCCCCCGCGCACGACCCGCGCCCAGCCGGCTTCCGGACCGACCGGATCGGTCTGGGGTCCGGCCGGATACTCGCCATGCCAGTCGGCGCACCATTCAGCCGCGCCGCTGAGCATGGAACGCAGTCCCCAGGCATTGGGCGCGTCACCCGTGCCGCCGGCGTCGACCGTGGTGCCGACTCGTGCCGCATACTCCCACTCCGCTTCCGTCGGCAGGCGAAACGTGCGTCCCTCCTTCGCGGACAGCCAGGCGCAGAACGCCACCGCGTCGTCCCAACTGACGCCCGTGGCCGCGCCCCCGCCTTCCGGACCCACGTAGCCCGGACGGAAGGCGCGGAACTGCTCGACGGTCACCTCCCGCTCGGAGAGGAGAAAAGCGCGGCTGATCGTGACCTCGTGACTCGGATGCTCATCCCAGTCTCCCTGTTTCAAATACGAAGCCACCTGGTACGTGTCCGGCGGCGTCGGACGGGTCTCCCCCATCCGGAAGGTCCCAGCCGGCACCGGCAGGAGCCGCAGGCCGAGCGACTGGGCCAGGGGTTCGGCCGAGCAGAGAGGCGCGAGCAACCAGGGAAGCAGGGCCAGCCAGCGATGCGGGGTGTTCATCGGAACGCGGGATAACGGGGGCGGGGGCCAGGAAACCAGTCTGAAATATCTGAAAATAGCGAACGCATTTCCAACCGCCCGATGCCCGTCGGGACGGGACTCGCTGTCGTACCGCCTTTGCGAGGGAAAACACGAGTGGAATCCAGAGGTGGAGGGACATGGATCGAAGGGCCGCGCCGCGCCCGAGGATTCCTGAATGAGAAGGTGAAAGAACAATTTCATGGCCCTATTTCAGTTTTTTCTTGCCGAGCCCGGAGGGCGGGACTCTAAAGGCGCCGTGACCCGCGCTACCCCCTTGGCTCCGGCCAAGCCCACAGTCCTTGACGTTGCATTGGCGGCGGATGTTTCGGTCGGCACCGTGTCCCGTGTCTTGAATACTCCCGACGCGGTGGGGGCGGACATCCGCCAGCGCGTGATGGCGACCGTGGAGCGCATGGGCTACAAGCCGCTGCGCAAGCGGCGCAAGGGCGGCCTGGTGATGGATGGACAAGGTGGATACCGGCGCCGGGGCAACTTCGGCCTGCTGCTGTTCGGCATGGATGATTCGCTGACGCACCTGCCGGTGATCAGCGAGGCGCTCCACGGGGTGGAACTGGCGATGGCGGCGGAAGGCATGAATCTCATGCTCGCCAATGTGCCCAACGCCGACCGGGTGCCCGTGTTTCTGGCGAAGAACCAGGTGGATGGACTGATTCTGAAGAGTCCCTTGCTGGGGGATCTGAGGCTGTGCGCCAGCCCCGCCCTGGTCGAGGCGATCAACCGCGTTCCGCATGTCTGGCTGCTGGGCCGTCCGGATTCGGGGGATGGAGACATGTGCGGCATGGACTTCGATGTCGGCGCCCGCATCGGCATGGAGTACCTCCACGGCCGGGGTCACCGGCGCGTGGGCTACCTGCACCCCCGCCTCGGGCAGACGCGCTCCGAGGGGCTGAAGCGCGCGCTCTCCGCCCACGCCCAGCGGCTGGGGCTCAATCTGCGCTACTTTGAGAAACCGCAGTCTGAACCGGTCAAGTGGCCGCTGCCGGCCGTGACGCGTCCAGCCGAGGTCATGCCCCTGCTGGATCGCTGGGCCGCGCTGCCCGAGGTGGAGCGGCCGACGGCCATGGTGGTCAGTGCGGACAGCATTGCCGTGCAGCTTTACGCCGCGCTCCGTCAGCGCGGCCTCAAGGTGGGGGTTGACCTGAGCGTGCTCTCGTTCAACCACGAAAAACCGCTGGTGACGGGGCTGGTGCCGGCGCTGACCACCCTCGATGTCCGCGCGGAAGCCATCGGACGCCGGGCGGTGCAGCAGCTCCTCTGGCGTATTCGCAACAAGAACGACACCATCGTCACCAAGATCCTGGTGGAACCGACCTTCATCGAGGGCGGATCCGTCGCCTCGATTTAACCCCCGGGCTCCGCCCCGGCTCCGTTTCATGAACAAACTGGCCTTCCCGCTCCCCGGTCATGCTGTGCTCCGCTGGTGGGGTGTGTTCGTCGCCGTGATCCTGTCGGTTCCAATGCGGGCGGGTGTCGTGCCCGGCCCGGCCGCCGCCCCCGCGGTGGAGCTGTCGGCCTACCGGGTCGTCCTGCACGTGGACCTCTCGCGGGGCGACGACATCAAAGGCGACGGCTCCCGGCAGCGGCCCTTCGCGGGTCTGGTCGCCGCGATCGAGGCCGCCGGCCGCCCGCACGCCGGAGGGCGCGTGGCGGTGCTGGTTTCGGCCGGACGCTACCGCCAGCCCACCCTGGCCCTGAAACCCCACGTGGACCTGTACGGCGGCTATGCCTCGCCCGGCGGGGAACGCGACATTTACCGTCACGCCACGGTGCTCGACGGCGAGGGCCGGCAACGCATCGCCTTCGGCGCCGACCACGCGCGCATCGACGGCTTTCACTTCGTCGACGGCCAGGTGCGCGGCAAGGGCGCGGCCCTGCTCTGCGACGGCAACTCGCCCACCGTCACTCACTGCCTTTTCATCGGCAACCGCACGTTGATCCCCTGGCCTTGGAATCCTCCGCTCCTGCACGAAACGGCGCACGACGGCGGCGCCGTCATGGTGCTCAATGGCGCCGCGCCCCGGATCGAACAGTGTCTCTTTTATTCCAATACGACCGAGTGCGGCCGCGGCGCCGCCCTCGCCGCCGACCGGGGCGCCCGCCCGCGGGTGGTGGCCAACGTCTTTGCCAACAACCGCGCCGGGCTCGACGACCCGATGCGCAGCTCCGACGGCGGCGCGGTCTCCTACTTCGACGGATCCGGCGGCGTGTTCGAGGACAACGTGGTCGTGGCCAACGAGTCGCTCACCCGCAACGACGCCGGGGGTGTCTTTGTCGCGCTCTGGTCCGCCCCGGCGATTCGCCGCAATGTCATCGTGGCCAACGAAGGCGGCGACGACGCCGGCGGACTCTTTCTCGGCGGCCAGGAGCACCGGTACGACGCGCCGCTCGACCCCTATCCACCGGCCGACCGGTTCGAAATCCTGGTCGAGGGCAACCTGTTCGTCGGCAACTCCAACACCAGCCGCAATTCCGGAGCGATGCGGGTGACGATGGAGAGCCGTGCGCGCTTTCAGGACAATGTCATCGCGGAGAATGCCGGCGGCTTTTATCTGCAGCGGTCCGAAGTCGTGGCCGAGCGCAACACCGTCTGGCAGGAGTGGCGCTTCGTTGAAGACAAACCCACGCTTGGTCCCAGCCGTTTCACGGGCAACATCCTCAAGGGACCGGCCGACGCCGTCCAGGCGCGGGTGACCTTTGCCGGCAACATGGCCGGGGAAGGGGTGCCGGGCGGCCCCCACCTTCCGGTCGAAGACGTGTTTCTCGCTGACGGGCTGCGCGGAGGCCTGACCGACCTGCGGTTTGATCCCGTGACCCTGACGACCGTGCTGACGACGCGGGAGCGGTTGCCGGAGGGGGTGGAGCTCGCCGGCCGTGCGATCAAGCTGGGCGACAATCTGGCGCGGGGCGGCCAGTGGCGCGTGATCGCCCGCGCCAGCGGAACGGAGCTCGTGATCTGGGGCCGGCTCGATGCCGTCACCAAAGCCCCGGCCTACTTTGAAGTGCTTCGCACCTTCACGCCGAAAGCCAGCGCTGCCGCCGGGCTCGGCGCCCGTCGCCCGAATCCGAAATCATGAAATCGAACCTGATCTGCTCTCTCTTTGCCCTGTGGGTCCTGTGGGTTCCTCTGCACGGCGCCGGGGGCGACGCGGCGGCCTATGGTGGACCAAAACGGATCAACAAGGTCATCGAGCTGCTCGAGGCCGGCCAGCCGGTGTACTACACGTACGGAGCGCGGGGCACGGATCCCGCCCGCACGTCCCAGGAGATGTTCGAACAAGGCCGCGCCCTCGCGCGCACCTGGGCCGACCTGATCATGTACGACATGGAACACGCGCCGCTCGACTTTAACCTGCTGCGCGCGTTCATGCAGGGGCTGGCGGCCGGCGGTCCCACGCCGAGCGGCCACCGGACCCCGGCTGTCGTGGTCACGCTTCCCCTGCTCGGCCTCGACCGCGAGACCGTGCGCCACAACCACTGGATGATCCAGCAGGCGCTCGCCTGCGGTATCCACGGACTCCATCTCAACCGGGCGCGCGATCCCGAGGCGGTGCGCGAATTCATCCGCCAGGCGCGTTATCCCATCCACGCGCAAGGAGTCGGCGAGGGCTTGGAGGACGGGATCCGCGGTTTCGGGTCCCACAACTTTCCCGCCTCCATCTGGGGCGTGAAGCCGCAGGAGTACTTCCGGCTGGCCGACGCCTGGCCGCTCAATCCGAAGGGTGAGCTCATTTTCGGGGTGAAGCTCGAAGATGCGCATGCCGTCCGCAACGCCGACGCGTCCCTCCGCGTGCCGGGCGTCACCTTTGGCGAGGCCGGTCCGCGCGACCAGAGTTTGCTGCGCGGCCATCTCGAGGGGCGGGCCGACCCGCCTCTGCCCCCGGACGTACAGGCGGTGGTGGATGAAGTGCTCGCGGCCTGCAAACGGGCGGGCCGGCCCTACCTCGACAATGTGCTGCCGGGAAATGTCATTGAGCGCCTCAATTGGGGCGTGATGATCGGAGCCGGCGGCAGCCAGGAGGCGGCCGAGATCGGTCGCCGGCACACGAAGCGCGTCATGCCCTGGTGAGCTTCCCTCGCAACCCCCTTTTGCCGTGACGCTTTCCCTCATCGACCTGTCGATCATTGCCGTCTACTTCGCCGCCATCGGCGCCGTCGGCCTGTATGTCTCGCGCGGCCAGAAGACCGCCGAAAGCTATTTCGTCGCCCGCCGCAGCATCCCGATGTGGGCGGTCGCCTTTACGCTGATGGCGACGATCATCAGCACCGGCACCATCGTTGGCCATCCCGGCACGGCCTACCAGAAGGGCCTCATTCTCCTCATCCCGCACCTGACTGTGCCGCTGGTGCTGCTGGTCGTCGCCCGCGTGGTGGTCCCGTTCTACCGGCGGGTGATCCGCATGAGTGCCTACGAGTACATCGGCGAGCGCTTCGGCCTCGGCGGCCGGTTCTACACCTCGTTTGGTTTCCTCGCCGACCGGATCTTCGACCTCGGTGTGACCCTGCTCACCACGGCGCTGGCCGTGAATGTGCTCACCGGCTGGGACCTCGTGCCCGTCATCCTCGGGGTGGGGCTTTTCACGATCCTCTACACCATGATCGGCGGGGTGACCGCCGTGGTCTGGACCGACGTCGTGCAGGGCGTGGTGCTGATGGCGGGCGGCCTCTTCATCCTGGCCCGCCTGATGTTTGCGCCGGAGGCCGGACCGGCGTTTGCCGTCGTGGGCGAGACCTACCGGCAGGGCAAACTCACGCTGGGCACCGGCGGGCTTTCGTGGGACCTCCTCTTCGCCAAGGAGAATCACACCATGTGGCTGTTCATCCTCGCCTACGCCGTACAGTGGACCCGCCGGTATTCGACGGACCAACACATGGTGCAGCGCTACCTGGTGGCGAAGGATGACAAGTCGGCCAGCCGCGCCGCATTTCTGAGCGCGGTGGTCTGCGTGCCGATTTTCGCCCTCTTCATGTTCTGCGGCGCCTGCCTCAACGGATTCTTCACGCTCAGCCAACTGCCGCCCCCGCCCATGCCCGACAGCGTGATGCCCTACTTCCTCGCGCATTACATGCCGGTCGGCCTGCTCGGGATCGTGGTGGCCGCGATCCTCGCCGCCGCCATGTCGACCGTCAGCGCGGACCTGAGCAGCGTGGCCACCGTGCTCACGACCGACTACTACCGGCACTTTGTGCCCCGGGCTTCCGACCGCGCGATGGTGGCCTGCGGGCGCACGATGGTGGTGGTGGGCGGCGCGGCGACGATCGTTGTGGCCTGGCTGTTGCTGCCGAAGGATGGCTCGGCCCCGCTGATGGAGCGCGTCGTGATCATCGCCTCCATCCTCGCCGGCGGCACGCTCGGCCTCTTCTGTCTCGGTTTCTTCAGCCGCATCGCCACCCGTCGCGGTTGCTACGTGGGCATCGCGGTGTGTCTGGTCTACACCGCTTGGGCCATCCTCACCCAGCCGGGCGGCCGGATGCTTGACCTGGGTCGGTTCAACTTCCCGCTCAATCCGTTGCTGATCGGCGTGGTCGGCCACCTGGTGCTCTTCAGCTCCGGCTGGATCGCCAGCCGTCTGTTGGGCGGCTACCGGCCGGCGGACGTGGAACGCCTGACGTATTGGCATCGCGCGGCGGCCTCCACCCCTGCTCCCTAGGTCATGTCGCGGGCTCCCAATCTGCTCGTGGTGATCGTGGACGACATGGGGGTCCACCAACTCGGCTGCCACGGTAGCGCGTACTATGAGACGCCGCATCTCGATCGCCTGGCGGGGGAGGGGGTGCGATTTGCCTCCGCGTACAGCGCGAGTCCGGTGTGCTCGCCCGCGCGGGCCGCGCTCTACACCAGCCTGCACCCGGCGCGGCTGCACCTGACCAACTTCATCCCGGGCACCGAACCGAGCAATCCCCGTCTGCTCACTCCACGGTGGCGCGCCTTTCTGCCGGTCGAGGTGGATACCCTGGGCGATCTCTTCCAGAGGCAGGGGTATGCCACCGCACACTTTGGCAAATGGCACCTCGCGCCCGACTATCACTACCGCCCGGGGCGGCCGATGGACCCGGAATCCCAGGGCTTTGACGTGGTGCGGGTGACGCGCAAACCACTGACCGACGCGGATCCCGAGGCGGATCCGCACCACATCGACCGGATCACCGACGACGCCATCGCCTTCATGCGGGCGCCGCGCGACCGGCCATTCCTGTGTGTGGTGGCCCACACGGCCCTGCACCGGCCCGAGATGGCTCCGGCGGCCGAGATCGCCCGGTTCGCGGCGAAACCAGGGGCGGACCGCGACTGCAACCGTCCGGTCGTGGGTGCGATGGTCGCGCGGGTGGATCGCGGTGTGGGCCGTCTGCTGGACGAACTGCGCCAGAGTGGACGTGATCAGGATACCGTGGTGGTCGTCACCTCGGACCATGGCGCGTTCGGTCGCTCCGACGAACGCAAACCGCTGCGTGGAGCAAAAGCCGATCTTTACGAGGGCGGCATCCGGGTGCCCCTGCTGCTGCGGATTCCCCGAAACCGCTCGGGCCCTCGGGTGATTTCCGCTCCGGTGTTTGGCACGGACCTTCTGCCCACGCTGCTGGAGCTGGCGGGGCTGCCTCCGCCCCGTGCGTCCGACGGGTGCAGTCTCGTGCCGCTCCTGCGCGATCCGAGCGCGCCGACACCCCATGCGGCGCTCTTCTGGCATTTTCCCCATTACCATCACCTCGGGCGCGCCCCCTGCGGCGCCATTCGCGCGGGGCGCTGGAAACTGATCGAATGGTTTGAAGAGACGGTGGGTGGCGCCGGAGTGTCGGAACCGGTGGAGCTGTTCGACCTGGAGACGGATGCGGACGAATCGGTCAATCTCGCCCGACAGGAGCCGGAGCGCGCGGCCTCCCTGCTCGAGCAGCTCCGCGCCTGGCGAAAGGCCGTCGGGGCGCAGGACATGGTGCCAAACCCGGCGTTTGATCCAGCGCGCGGCGGCCAGCGGGCCGCGCCGCCGCCGGGAGATCCCGTCAATCCTTACAGTCTATGATGCCTGTCATCCTTCAGCAACCCCGTCGCATCCTGTTCGGCGACGGCACCAGCCGCACGGCGGCGGACGAATTCAAGCGCGCCGGCTGGTCGCGTCTCTTGGTCATCACGAGTCCGCAGGTCGCGGCGGCGCAGGCGTCCCTGTTCGCCGCCTGGCAGGCGGCGGGCCTGACGGTCGACGTCTGTTCGCTGGTGGATCGCGAGCCGGAGATCGCGCTGTTTGAGCAGGTGGCCGCGGCCGCCCGCGCCGCCCGGCCCTCCGCCATCGTCGGAGTGGGTGGCGGCAGTCCGCTCGATGTGGCCAAGCTGGTGGCCGCCCTGCACGATCAACGTCAGGGAGTGCGGGAGGTGTTCGGCATCGGGCTGCTGGCCGGCCGGGCGCTGCCACTCGTCTGCGTGGCCACCACCGCCGGCACCGGGGCGGATGTGTCGCCCAACGCCATTCTCCTCGACGAGTCCGAGCGTCTGAAGAAAGGCGTCGTCAGCCCGCATCTCGTGCCGGACCTCGCGGTGTGCGATCCGGAGCTCACGTACTCCATGCCGTCGGGAGTGACGGCCGCCACGGGCATCGATGCGATGGTGCACTGTCTCGAGGCCTATGCCAACCGGCACGCCCACCCGATTGTGGATGTGTACGCGCTGGAAGGGGTGCGGCGCATCGGTCGCAGCATCGAGACGGCGGTGCGCGACGGCCAGAATCGGGCCGCCCGGGCCGATGTCATGCTCGGGGCCCTCTACGGAGGACTGTGTCTCGGACCCGTCAATACGGCGGCCGTGCACGCGCTCTCCTATCCCCTCGGGGGCGAGTACCGGGTGCCCCATGGGGTGGCCAACTCGCTGCTGCTCACCCACGTCTTCCGCTTCAACCTGCCCGCCATGCCCGGCCGCTATGCCGACCTCGCCGTCGCCCTCGGCTGCCCGCGGGCGGCGACGGACCTCGCCACGGCCGAGGCGGGGTTGCGCCGGCTGGAGGACCTGGCCCGCGACTGCGGCATTCCCCGGTGTCTCCGCGACGTCGGCGTGCCGGAGTCGGACCTCCCCCGGCTGGCGACGGAGGCCATGAAGGTGACCCGACTCCTCCGCAACAACCCGCGTGATCTCACGGCGGCCGACGCGGAGCAAATTTATCGCGCCGCCTACTCATGACCAAACTGCTCACCGTCAAAGGACGTTCCCGCGCCGAGTTGCGCGGCATCTCCATCGTGCCCTTGCTGACCCCGGCCACCGCCGGGGGCGAGATCGACGAAGAGGCGTTGCTGCGCCTCGTCGAGCATGTCATTGCCGGCGGCACCCAGGGCATCATGTACTGTGGCACCACCGGCGAATTCGCGTCGCTCACCCTGGCGCAGCGCCTGCGGGTCGCGCACCGGGTGACCGCGGCGGTGCGGGGCCGGGTGTTGCTTTTCGGCGGGATTGGAGACACCTGCCCCGCGCATTCGGTCACACTGGCCAGGGAGTTCCTCGCTGCCGGCGCGGATGCGGTCGTGGCCAACCTCCCGTCCTATTATCCGCTCACCCCGGACATGATGGAGGCCTACTTCTCGCGCCTCGCGGACGCCGCCGGCGGACCGATGTACCTTTACAACATCCCGCAGACCACAAAGCAGAGCATTCCCCTCGAGGTCGTGGACCGGCTCAGCCATCACCCGCGCATCGCGGGCATCAAGGACTCGGAACCCGATGGTGCGCGACAGGAGGAACTCGCCCGCCGCTTCCTCGGCCGCCCGGATTTTGCGGTCGTCTGTGGTTCGGTCGCACTCGCCAGCCGCGCCCTCCGGGCCGGGGCCGATGGCTTCGTTCCCGGCGGCGGAAACTTCGCGCCGGCTCTCATGCGGGAACTGATGGACCGCCTCGTGGCCGGTGACCCCGCGGCCGACGCTGTGCAGCGCCGGGTCGATGCGATCAATGCCACCTATCAAAAGGGCCGCACGATCAGCCAGCTGTTTGCCGCGCTCAAAGGCATCCTCGAAATCAAGGGCCTGTGTGGCCGGCACGTGTTTCCACCCTTGCTGCCGGTGAGTGATGCGGAGCTCGAAACCATCCGTCGCGAGTTGGCGGCGGCGGAGGCGATTTTATGACCACGGACAAACCGATACTCGCAGTCACCATGGGCGATCCGGCCGGTACCGGCCCGGAGCTGATTGTGAAGGCGCTCGTGCTGCCCGAGGTGCGCGCGGTCTGCCGGCCCGTGGTGGTCGGTGACGCCGGAGTGCTCCGGGCGGCCGCGGAGATCACCCGCAGCGGGGCCGAGGTGCGCGTGATCACGGATCCCGCCCGGGCCGGTGAGTCTGACACGGTGGACGTGATCGACCTCGGCCATGTCGACCTGACGAAGCTCCGTCGCGGGGAGATGAGCGCGCTGGCCGGGCAGGCGGCCTACGAGTGCATCCAGCGCTCGGTCGAACTGACCCTGTCGGGCCGTACCCACGCCGTGGTGACCTCCGCGTTGAACAAGGCCGCCCTGCATGCCGCCGGTCACCTCTTCGACGGCCACACCGAGCTGCTGGCCGAGCTGTGCGGACGCCCACGCGTCACCATGATGCTGGTGGCGGACAAACTCCGTGTCTGCCACGTGAGCACCCATGTTTCGCTCCGCGAGGCGATTGACCGCGTGCGGCCCGAGCGCCTGCTCGCGGTGATGGAACTGGCCCGGGCCGGCGTACAGGAACTCGGCATCGCCGATCCTCATGTGGCCGTGGCCGGATTGAACCCGCACGCGGGGGAAGGCGGGCTCTTTGGTGACGAGGAGATCAAGTACATCACCCCGGCCGTGGCCGAGGCGAAGTCGCGGGGCTGGCGCGTGAGCGGACCCTTTGCGGGCGACACCGTGTTTTTCCGCACGCTGCAGGGAGAGTTTGATTGCGCCCTCGCCATGTACCACGACCAGGGCCATGTCGCCGCGAAGATGCTCGGCATCTGGCTCGGGGTGAATGTGACCCTGGGACTGCCCATCATCCGCACCTCGGTGGAGCACGGCACCGACTTCGCCAACGCCGGGACCGGCCGGGGCGACCCCCGCAGCCTTGTCGCCGCGCTCAAGCTCGCCGCCACCATGGCCGGCAACCGCCTGCGCGCCACCCGCACGGCGGTGCGACCGATCTCGCCTCGATGAACCTCCGATCCACTCTGATCGTGGCGGCCGCCCTCGCGTCCGCCGTGCCGCTTTCCGCCGGCACCGTCGCACTCTGGCTCTTCGACGAGCAGGAGCAGCTTTACCCCAGTTCGATTCTCAATGATGCGGGTCCGCAGGATTGGTTCCTCGTGCTCGGACGGGGCGGAGCCGTCGTGCCGGGCAAGTTCGGTCGCGCCCTGCAGCCGATCGAGCCGGCACCGTTCAAGCCCGTGTTTCGGCAGCGCGAAGCGCACGAGGAGTTCAGCAACGCGAATCGCTATGCCTTCGGACTCGAGACGCCGCCCCGCCAGGCGGGCCGCACGGTCGAGCCGATGACGTGGTTCAATGCCACGTTCGCGGCCGCTTTCGTCAACGGAGATGAGCACCTCCGGCGCCGTCCCTTTGCCAGCCCGACCCGGGGGGCGCTCAATCTCGGCCGCGGCGCGTTCACGATTGAATTCTGGCTCAAGGTTGCGTCCGGTGCGTCGGCCGAGGGGGTGGTGTTCGAGGTGGGCTCCGGACCGCGGGGTGAGAACGACGTGGTCACGCGGCTGACGTTTGATCCGGTCACGAGCGAATTCCGACTCTTCAATCAACCCGCGGGTGTGACTGCGCGCCTGTCGACCGACCGGGCGAAGCTCACTCGGGAATGGACCCACTGTGCGGTGGTGTACGATGCGTCGCGTTCGGAGGTGCGCCACTACCTGGATGGCCGGCTGAAGGCTACGGTGGCGGCAAAGCTGGCGCCTTTGCCGGAGGGCAAGGAGGATTATGTCAGCCTTGGACGCGATGCCGTGTGGGGTCGCCCGCTCGCGGCGACGCTCGACGAGGTGCGCATTTCGGACGAAGCCCGGTACCGCGAGGAGTTTCCGGTCCCGGGAAGTTTCTCCCGCCGCTACAGCGCCCCGCCGGCGCCGATTGTCTTGAAGAAAGGCCCCCCGCTCCAATTTCCCGGTGGCCGGCCGGTCGGCCCGGTCGTGGAGCTGGCGGGTCACAAGCACCTCTTCATCGACGAGGCCCTGATCGCGCGGCAGACGAACACCACCTTCACGGCGCATCCGGCGCGCATCGAGGAGACCGTGCTGCCCTCCGGAACCGGCTGGAGTACGGTGATTGAGGACGAGAACGGACTCATCCGGCTCTATGGTGAGGGACGCGAGGGCGTGGCCGTCTGGACTTCGAAGGATGGCGTTCACTTTGACACCCCGGATTTCGGCGGAGGACGCGGCAACCAGGTGGCGGCCAGTCCCGCCCGCCGCGGCTCGGTGTTCATCGACCCCAACGCCCCGCCGGCGGAACGCTGGAAACTCCTCGCCGGTTCGCACGAACGCGGCGGCTTCTTCGTTTACACCTCGCCCGATGGCTGGTCGTTCCGCCGCAACGAGGTGACCGCCCTGCCGTTCTGGGCCGGTTCGGCCTCGACGATATACTACGACGACCAGCGCCAGCTCTATGTGGCGCATCACCGGACCGACTACGCCCGTACCCCGGCCGGAAAGACGGAACGCAATTTCGTTCGCACCGAGGTGACGGACCTGCTCGACGCCTGGCCGTTTCAGCCGGTGACCGAGGCGCGCAAGGCCGAAGCCCGGAAGTCCCTGCGCTTGGGCGACCGCGTGCTCGATCCCTGGTGGCTCGACAACGGTCCTCTCGCCCCGGGTGGGTTCAGCATCGAGTACCCGATCGCCATGGGGCCCGACCCGGCGATCGATCCGCTCGCCACCGATCTCTACAATACCCGCGCCCTCAAGTATCCGTGGGCACCTGACACCTATGTCGCGTTTCCCCTCTGGTTCTTCCACTATTCCGAGGACGGTCCGGACACCCGCCGCATCCTCTCCCATCCGGACCTCTTGCTCGGAACGGGACTGGTCGAGACCCAGCTGGCGGTGTCGCGCGACGGGCTCACTTGGAAACGGTACCCCCGGCCCGCCTATGTGCCGGTGGGCAATTTCAAGGGCTATCCCATGCTCCGACCGTACATTGCCTTTGGCCTCGTGCGCCGCGGAGAGGAGCTGTGGCAGTACGTTTACACGCGTTCCAGTTATCACGACGGATTCCGCGAGGGCCGCACGCCGGGCGTGCCGCCGTCAGTGGTGCAGCGCCTTTCGCAGCGCCTCGACGGATTCGTCTCCATCGACGCGCCGTATGAGAAGGAAGGCGGCTTCACCACGCACCCCCTGCGGTTCACCGGCTCGCGCCTCGTGCTCAATGTGGACGCGGGCGCCACCGGCTACCTCCAAATCGGATTCGAGGACGAGCACGGACGACCTGTGCCGGGCCTGGGGGTGGATGATTGCGTTTACATCAACGGAAATTGGGTGGAGCAGGAGGTGCGCTGGCTGACGTCGGACCAGAAGGTGACGACTGATGTCTCCTCCCTCGCCGGCCGGGTTGTGCGCCTGGTGGTGCGCATGCGCGGGGCCTCGCTCTATGCGCTGCAGTTCACCGACCGGCCCTGAGCCGGCCGGTCGTGCTTCGTGTCCATGACCCCCTACCTCCTCGGAGACGATCTCAGCGGCGTACTCGAGGCCGGCGCGGCCTTCCGGGCCGAAGGCTGGCGGGTGGTGCTGCCCCTGACGGACGCGCCGGGTGAGACCGGGCCGGACACCCTGCGGCTGGTGACGACGGAATCGCGCAACCTCGCCGCGACCGAGGCGGCGGCGGAGGTGCGTCGGGTGACGGCCGAGGCCGCGGCGGCCGGACAGACACTGCTGTTCAAGAAGATCGACTCCACGCTGCGCGGACCCATTGGAGCGGAACTCCGGGCGATCATGACCGGACGGACGCCGCCCCTTGTGGTGCTGTGCACGGCCAATCCGGCGGCCGGTCGAACCGTACGGGACGGCCTGCTGCGTATCCACGGTGTGCCGCTGGCAGAGACGGACTTTCGCCATGATCCGCACTGGCCGGCCCGGGAAAGCCGGGTGAGCGCCCTCCTGCGCAACCAGGGAATGGAGGGCGCGGTTGAGCTGCCGCTCTCCGACCTGCGCACCCGCCCGGAGGAGACGCTTGGGCGGCTGCGGGCGGCGGGCCCGGTGGTTCTGTCCGATGCGGAGGAGGCGAATGACCTGGTGCGGCTGGTGCGCGCGGTGACGGCCGTTGAACCCGACGCCCTCCTCGTCGGCTCGGGGGCGCTGGCGGCCGTGATCGCCCGGGAACGCGCTCGCCCCGGTGGCGTACCTTTGCGCCGGCCCGACCTTTCCGACCTTGTGATCCTGAGCGGAACCCAGCACCCCGCCACGCATCGCCAGCTGGATCACGTCGCCCGCACCTTCGGCCTCCGAGTGCAGGAGCACTGCGTGGGCCGCGACGACCTGGCGACGACGGTCGCGACGGTGGCCGCCGCCTACCGGCAACGGCCGCTGGTGGCGGTGCGGCTGGGGGCGGACAGAGGCCTGGGCGCGCAGGCGTCGGGCCGGCTGCTGGCGGCGGCGGCGGAGTTGGCCGTCGCGCTTGACGCGCAGGTGCAGCCGAAGGCGTGGTGCGTCACCGGGGGCGAGACCGCCTGGCAGGTCTGCCGCGCCCTTGGTGGCACCGCCCTGGAGGTGCGGGCGGAGTTCGAACCGGGCCTCGTCGCTTCCACGCTCCGACGCAGCGGGGCGGCCCCGTGCACGCTGGTGACCAAACCGGGTGGCTTTGGGGATGAGGCCGCCTTGAGCCGGCTGTGGAATGTGAAATGAAATAGAGCGCTATTTCATCGACTAGGGGATCGGAAATGTGACGCCATTTAGGCGCTTGTGATACCTAGGTTACGGAGGAGGTTTCTGCTTCCACTGTGGTTTGGATCGGATGATGTCATTCGCGAATTACTATTTCAGTGGTTGACACCAGATTATTTCATCACTCGCTCATGGGCGTGCCCCTGCACCGCCGGTACCTCGGTGCCAGCAGTGTGGACTTGAGAATCACCCCGACCCTGCGAGGGCACCTCTCCGTCCCCGAACCCCTGTTACCCCCATGATCCGTCAGTCCTCTCTGCCGCTTCGCGGCCTCGCGGCCGGTCTCTCGTTCGGAATTCTGCTCGCTCGAGCCTTCGCCGGTGACATCACGGGCGTGGTCTCGGATCCGGGCTCCAAGTCATTTCTTTCGGGCGCCTCGGTGATCGTGGTGGAAACCAGTCGGGCGGTGTCCACCGACTCCGAGGGGCGTTTCCGGCTGACGGGCCTGGCGGCCGGAAACTACACGCTCGATGTGCAGTACCTTGGATACGAAGGAAAGCAGGTGCGCGTGACAGTGCCGGAGGCGGGTGAAGTGACAACGGATGTCTCCCTCGGCACCGGGGTTGTCCAGATGGGCGCGCTGGTGGTGGAAGGCTATCGCGAGGGCCGGTCGCGCGCGCTTCAGCAGAAGCGTACGCAAGCGAACATCCTCGACATCATTTCCGCCGACGCCATCGGCAATCTGCCGGACCGGAATGTCGCGGAGGCGGTGGCGCGGGCCCCGGGGGTGAGCATCACCGGCATGGAACAGGGAGAGGGGCGCTACGTCTCGATCCGGGGCATCGATCCGAATTTGAATCAGGTGATGATGGATGGCGCCGTGCTGGCCGCCGCCGGCGGTAGCCGCCTTGGGCGCGCGGTGCCCCTCGACACCCTGGGCGCGGGTGATGTCTCCCAGGTCGAGGTGATCAAGGCGGTCACGCCCGACCTTGATGCCAATTCCCTCGGTGGAACCATCAACATCAAGTCTTCAAGCGCGTTTGATCGTCGGGAGCGTTTTCTGTCCGGCAGCGTGTCGATGAACCACAATGACTCCTCGGACAAAAACAACCTGGAGGCGAAGATCAGCTATTCGGACCTGTTCGGGCCGAAGAAGACGTGGGGCATCGCGGTCAGCACCAGCTTCGAGAAGCGCGCGTACTCCAATCACTGGCTCCAGACCGGCTGGAATCTGCGCAGTCTGAATGGCGCCAACGTGTATGTGCCGAACGGATTTGAGATCAAACCCGAGGAAGGCGAGCTGGAGCGCATGGGGGGCAATCTCTCCCTTGAGTTCCGTCCCGACGCGAACACGCAGTTCTACCTGCGCCCGAGTTTTTCCTCCACGGAGCGGTCGGAGCATACCGTCGAGGTGCTTCACTCGGTCTCGAACAGCAATACGAGCCAGGTGCAGTTCACCGGTCTCAACGCGGGTCGGTTCATCGGCAACAACCGCACGGAGCGCCGCGACTTCGATACCCGCAAGGAGCAGGAGCTCATGACGGTGGTCGCGGGTTTCAAGAAGGTCGTCGGCGACTTCACCCTCGAGCCGATGATCGCCCTGTCTGCCGCCGAAGAGAACACGCCCTTCAACAACATCCTCGCTTTCCGCAACGCCAACGGAGCCACGGGCCCGATCACGTTCGATCACAATGCCTTTGATTTTGTGAGCTGGCAGGTGGATCCCACCATCGACACGGCCAATAAGTATCCGCTCCGTCGTACCCGCGAAGACACGGCGATCATCGACGAGGACACCCTCTCAGCCAAGGTCGACCTGCGTTGGGACATGCACAACCGGACGGGCCGCAATGGCTACCTCAAGGCCGGCTTCAAGTACATCCAGCGTGATCGTATCTCGGACTTCGAATCCAAGCGTTTGGTGCCGGTGGGCAACTGGAACCTTTCCAGCGTCAGCACGCGCCCGTCCGTCGGCGTTTACGACAATCGGTTCCAGAGCGGCTTCCTTCTCGATCCCGTCTCGACCTGGGCCTACATCCGCGGCAACCCGGCGCTGACCGTGCTGGATCCGGTGGACTCCACCGCCAACTCGGTCGAGGACGACTACGACATCGACGAATACATCTATGCCGGCTACGCGATGGGCAGCATGGACTTTGGCAAACTGACGGTTCTCGGCGGCCTGCGCTGGGAGAAGACCGACGCCACCATACGCGCGGTCGAGGTGCGTACGTTCCGAGGACAACTGCTCGGACGCTTTCCGAAGTCGGGAGTCACCAGCTACGACAAGCTGTTTCCCAATCTCCAATCGGTCTACCGTTTCTCCGACCGTTTGATCGGTCGCGCCGCCATCACCCAGGTCCTCGGTCGTCCGGCCTACGAGGACGCCCGCCCGCTGGCGCGTTTCACCTACGATCTCATCACCAATCCCAACAACCCGACCTACAATCACTCGGGTTCGCTCAACGTCGGCAACCCCGAGCTCGGGCCGTACGAGGCGGTGAACTTTGACGTCTCGCTGGAGTACTATCTCCAGGGGCGAGGCCTGATTTCGGTCGCCGCTTACCGGAAGGAGATCGACAATCCGATCTACAGCTACACGCAGTCCCAGGAAAATGTCATCTACAGCGGCATCGGACTGCAGACTCTCAACGTCACGAGTGTGCGCAACGCGGACAGCGGTCGCATCTCGGGCCTGGAGGTCAATCTGTATCAACCCTTCAGCTTCCTGCCGGCGCCGTTCGACGGATTTGGCGTCGACGCGAATGTCTCGCTGATCAGCTCCGAGGTAAAGGTGCCGCTCCGGCCCAATGACGATCTGCCGTTTCTGCGTCAGCCCAGCCGTCTCTACAATGTCACCCTGTTCTACGAAAAGGGCGGCTTCTCCGGTCGTATCGCCTGGAGCTATGCCGACGAGTCCATCGAGACCATCGGTTCGGACGTGCTCAATGACCGCTATCGCGTGCCGCGCGACCAGTTCGACGTGCTCTTCCGCTATCGCGTCTCCGGTAACTACGCGATCACGGCGGCGGTCCGCAACCTGACGGAAGAGCCGGAACAGCGCTCGACCGGTGTCTTCAACCTGATGCAGTACAGCCGTCTGCTCGGCCGCGACTTCCGGGTGGGCCTGGACTTCAACTTCTGAGTGTCCTCCGACCCGGGACCTCGGGGCGGTCTTCCGTCCTGCACGGAAACGAACCTGTCTCCATGAACCGACGTCACTTCCTGTCCGGCGCATTGGCGGCGACGGCGGGTGCTGCGCTGGCTCCCACGCCTGGGTTCACCGCCACGCAGGAGGCGTTTGACGTCCGTAATCTGAAGATCACCGACCTGAAGACGTTTCTCGTCGATGCCGGGAACGACGAAAACTACGTCTTCGTCAAGATCCACACCAACCAGGGCATCACCGGGCTGGGGGAAGGCACCCTCTCGGGCAAGTGCCTGACGGTGGCGACGGCGATCGGCGAGTTGAAGCGTCACTTGGTCGGTAAGGACCCGACCGAAATCGAACGTCACTTCCAGGACATTTTCCGCGGCCCTCGCTACCGCGGCGGACCGGTGCTCATGTCGGCGCTGAGTGCGATCGAGATCGCGCTTTGGGACATCCTCGGCCAGGCGGTGGGCCTGCCGATCTGGCGGTTGCTCGGCGGCCGGGCCCGCGACCGGGTGCGGCTCTATTGTCACGAGGGGTACCTCGGACGGATCAGCCACACGAAGAAGCGTCGCTTCAAGGACGATGCGGAGGAGATCGCGCTCTGGAAGCAGAAGAAACTCGATGGCTGGACCTGCATCAAGGGGGGCTTCTTCCCGGTGAAGAACAAGGCGGTGAACTTCCGCGAGGCGATCCGCGAAGGCGTGGAACACCTCGCAAAGGTGCGCGAGGCGGTCGGCCCGGATTTCGACATCATTGTCGAGGTGCACGGAAAGGCGAATCCGCTGGCGGCGGTCGAGTTCTGCAACCGGGTCGAGGAGTTTCATCCGCTCTGGGTCGAGGAAGTCACCCAGCTCGAGAGTGAGGTCCTCCAGGAGGCCCGGCAGATACGCGCCCAGACCCGGGTGCCGCTGGCGACCGGGGAACGGCTGTGTTCGCGCTACGACTTTGCTCCGCTCTGCAGCGAACGTCTGGTGGACGTGATCATGCCCGATGTCGTGCACGTCGGCGGCATTTCCGAGATGCGGAAAATCGCCGCGCTGGCCGAGTGCTTCCGGATCGATGTTTCGCCGCACAATCCGCAAAGCGAGGTCAGCACCCTGGCGTCGCTGCATGTCTGCGCGTGCACGCCCAACGCCACCCTGCTCGAAGTGGGCAGCGGTCAGGATCCGTTCTGGAACGACCTCTTTTCCGGAGGGTATTTCAAGTATGATCGCGGCTACGCGGAGCTGCCCGAGCGACCGGGTCTGGGCATCACGTTGGACGAAAAGGTCGCGGCCAAGTTTCCGTATCAGGAAAAGGACTTTTCCTCGCTGCGATTCCCCGACGGCGCAATCACCGATCGCTGATCGCGCCCCCAACCGCTTGGTCAAGATGCGTTCTCTTGGGGGATAAATCCAGACTCAGCCGTTTGACCACGGGGAGCACAGACTACACCGAGTGAAAACCCAGAACATCGGAGCATCCCTGTTTCACTCAAGACGTGAGGCGTTAGTCCCTGCTCAACGGAGATCAGACGCGTTTCTCGGTGCTTCGGGCGATCGTTGTGGCTAAATCAGCTCCGGAATTGACGATGACTCGACTAGCGCACCAGCGTTCCGAAGGACACGATCTGAAGGCCGCCGGAGTGACCGGCGGACAGGGTCGCGGTGGTGTTGCGGGGAACGAAGACCGTCGAGCGCGCCCGGACGACGGTGCGTTCTCCCCCGACGTCGAGCGAGCCTTCGCCGGCAAAGACAAACAGCGTCTGCTCCTTGGCGGCGTCCGGAGTCAGCCGGGCCACCTGGTTGGGAGCAAGATGCCAGGCCACCGCCTCACAGCGTTCGGTGTCGGCCCGGGCCACCAGCACCACGCCGGCCGCCAGCGCCGCCGGCAGGGAGGCGCGCCGGCCCCGGCGGGTCGCACCGGTCCGGCCGGCGAGGGTGACGTCGGCGTCGGCACGCTGGTGCGTGGCCTGCGCTTTCCGCGTCGCCTTCACCTTGTCGATGTGATCCGCGAACGACGCGTGACCCTCCTTGTCTCCGTCGAGGAACGCGTTGAAGAGAAAGTAGTCGAGCCGCTGGTTCGCGTTGAGGTTGACCGTCTGGTGCACGACGCCTGCGGGCACGTAGAAGAAATCGCCCGGTGCGGCGGGAAAGCGGTCCGGACCGATGACCACTTCGCCACGCCCGGAGGTGACGAGAAAATTCTGCTCCTTGGCGTCGTGGGCATGCGGCGGACCGTCCAGTCCGGGGCTCCAGGAGTTCATGGCGACTTCGGTGCGTTCGGTTTCCGAACGGTCGATGAGGACAGTGATTTCGTTCAGGCCGGCGACGTCGAGTTTCTGTCCTTGGGAGGGATGACGGCAGATCATGGGGAGGGGCTGAGGCTCTGGCCGTGGTGGGTCCGCGATCAAGGAAACAATAGCGTGAAATAAGGAGACAATGAGACACCGATCCAAACTCTGGCGGCACCTGATCCACGGACTTCTCGCGTTTGTGGTGGTGACCGTGGCGACCTGGGGCGCCGAGCGCCGGCTCGTGCTCCTGCACACCAACGATCTTCACGATCATGTGCGCGCCGGCGACGACCGGCGTGGCGGGTTGCCCTACGTGGCCGGCTATGTACGCCAGGTGCGGGCCGAGGAGGCGGCGGTGTTGCTCGTGGATGCGGGCGATGTGACGGAAAAGGGGGATCTGGTCGCGTCCCGGACCGAGGGCGTGATGACGTACGAGGCGATGCGTCGGATCGGTTATGACGGCGTGGCGGTAGGGAATCACGACTTTGACGACGTTCCGCCGGAGCGTATTCAGCGTTTCGAGTCAGCGCTCGGCCAGGCGCTGCTCTGCCTGAACATCCTCCAGGCAGACGGCCGGCCGGTGTTCGCCGCGTCGCGGGTGGTCGAGCGCGGAGGACTTCGTGTTGCGCTCATTGGGATGATCGTCCCCCGCAAGCCCGGTCAGGGTGGACTGGACTTCAAGGAAAGTGGAGCGGCCTTGGCGCGCGAAGCGAAACGACTTCGTGCCGTGTGCGACCTCGTCGTGGCCGTGTGCCACGAACGTGTGCCCAAGTGTGTGGAGTGGTCCCTGGCGGCGCCGGACGTGGCTGTTTTTGTGAGCGGACATTCCCACCAGGCGCTGGCCGAACCCGTGGTGGTTCCGGAGACCGGAGCGCTGGTGGTCCAGGCGGGGAAGTACGCCCAGTGGGTCGGTCGGCTCGACCTGGTGATTTCCTCCGAGACGGGTCGGGTGGTGCGGCACCAGGGGCGGCTGGTCCCCATGGATCACGGCACGATCACACCCGACGGGGAGATGCTCGCTTGGGTGCGGGAGCGTGAAGCGATCCTCGCGCCGGAGGCCGCTCAGCGGGTGGGGGACAATCCGGCGGAGCTCGATGGTTTTGCCGTCGCCCGTCTCGGGGCCGAGGCGCTCCGACGGGCGGCCCGGGTCGACGTCGGATTCTGTCATCCGTATCAGGTGATCCGCGAGGTGCTGCCCGCCGGCCGGGTGGACGTGAACGCGGTGTTCAAGGCGGGCGGAGATCGGGGGCGCGAGGTGGTCGTCGCCGAACTCACGGGTGCTGAGATCGAGGCCTATGTGAACGCGCTCGTTTCCGTGCAGCGCGAGCCTCCCGAGTGGACGGGCTTCCGCGTGCGCCGTGCCTCCGTGCCCGGAGGAGGGGAGCGCTGGAGCGCGGACCTCGAGGCGACACGGCGATACCGCGTGGTCATGCCGAAGATTGAATGGGAGACGCGATTGCTGAAACTGGTGGAACAACTCCGGGGACGCGACCCGGCGAATCCCCTGGTGGCGCGCCCGCTGACGGCGGCCAAGGTCGAGGTGAATTTCACCGACGCCACGGTTGCCTACCTGCGGGAGGTGGATGCCGCCGGTGAAACCTGGCAGCGTCGCGCCGATGCGCTCGTGAAGCAACGCGAAGGAGAGCGTATCCCGTGAGGGGTGGCCACGCTTCCGGGAGGCGGGCTGGGCTGCTCGGACTTCGTCTCCTGGCCTGCCTCGCGGTGTGGCCGGCCCACCTGGGCGCCGACCGGGCCGAGCGTCCGCAGTACGCGCCCCCGGAAGCCTGGTTACCCGGTGAACACCTGCCGTATTTTGGCAGTGAGAATCCGTGGGATCGGCGGTTCTTCAACGAGAAACCCCCACGTATCGGCCAGCCCCAGTACCTGTTGTTGCTCGAAGGCAAGGTGGATGAAGCGGTGGCCCTGTGTGAACAACGGCTGGCGGCCGATGCCGCCGACATGGAGTCACTGCTGGTGCTGGCGCTGGCGCGGGGAGCACAGGACAGGATGGAGGAGGCGGACCGGCTCCTGGCCCGGGCCCTCGAGCTCGGACTGCCGCCGGAGCGGTTGGTGGTGGACCGCAGTGCGCTGATGCGACGGGTGCAGGGCACGCCGGTCTGGCGGCGCACCGCCGCGGCGCAGTCTGGCTTGTTGCACGGTCCGTTGCTCGGAGATGTCACGCCCCGGAGCGCACGGTTCTGGGTGCGCAGCCGACACGAAACGGAGTTTGAAGTGCGGGTCAGTGCGAAGGGCGACTTTGCGCTTCCGGACGCCGTGGGGCGCGGACGCACGCGCGCCGCGGAGGACTTTACCGGCGTCGCGCGCGTGGAGGGACTGAATCCCGCCACCGCGTATCCCTACGAGGTGCGCATCGGCGACTCCCCCGCGATCCGTGGGGACGGATGGGAGTTCAAGACCTTTCCGGAGCCTGCCGCGAAAACCCCGGTGCGCATTGCCTTCGGCGGTTGCGCCAAGTTTTTCCCCGTGCACGAGCGCATGTGGGAGACGATCCGGTGGCGCCGTCCGGATGCGCTGCTGTTGCTGGGAGACAATGTTTACCTGGACCTTCCGGAGCGGGTCGGGCCGATGCACGACTACACGTATTACCAGCGTCAATCGCGACCGGAGTTCCGACGGCTTACGGCGGGCGTGCCCAGCTTTGCCATCTGGGATGATCACGATGCCGGCATCGACGATGTGTTTCTCGGTCCGTTTCCCGACCGTCCTGCCTGGAAGGTGGATCACCTAAAACTCTTTCAGCGAAACTGGAACAATCCACCGACCGGAGCTCCCCCGGCGTGGCCCGGGCTGTGGCATCGGGTGCGGATCGGACCGGTCGAGTGTTTCCTGCTTGATGGCCGGTACTACCGGGAGAATTTCCTCCTGCCCAATCCCTCGATGCTTGGGCCGGTACAGAAGGCCTGGCTGCTGGCGGCGCTGCGCGAGTCGACTGCGCCGTTCAAACTCCTGGTCTCGCCCGTGGCCTGGGCGGACGATGCCAAGATTGAGCGGGCGCCCTCCGGGGAAATCGTGCGGGCCAAGGATATCTGGTCGGGCTTTCCCGAGGAGCGGAAGGAGATCTTCGATTTCCTGACGCAACATCGGATCGGCGGAGTGATCCTGCTCTCCAGCGATCGCCATCGCAACGATGTGCGGGTGCATCCGCGCGAGGGCGCGTATCCCCTGTGGGAACTTGAGAGTGGCTGGCTGACGAACGAAAAAGGGACCGAGGGCTCCGGCGCTCCCCGGTTTCAGTACCTGGACGGGCCGGCCTTTGGCTGTCTGACCTTCGATCCCTCGGTGCGCGATCCGAGCGTGGTGATGGAAATCGTGACGATTGCGGGCGCCCCGGTTTTCCATCAAGAGCTCACGCTCAGTGCATTGAGTCACGACTGAGGGACAGGTCTTTCTGGCGACACGCGATGGTCCCGGAATCAGTGGTGGCGATCGACCGCGTCTCCGATGGAGGTGGCCTCGCCGAGGCCGCGACGGGAACACCGGTCCCGCCCCGTTGGCAGATTCGAGGTTAGGCACTCATCCCAGCGGCCTCAGCGAGGCCACCTCCATCGGATGCAGACCCGCGTGCGGCGCTGCCGGGTCACGGCAGGCGTGGGACGCGCTTCACGCCTTCGCGCCACCAGGCAGCCAGCGGACCTTCGTAGGCCTCGAGTGCAAACTCGGCCGTGGCCTTGGACAGGTCGAGATCGCCGATCAATACCTCTTCGCGAAAGATCGACGCCTCCGTGATGAGATTACCGTCGGTGTCGACCAGACGACTTTGACCGTGCGACCCTTCGGTCGGTCCGTCGGAGGGTGGATTGGCGTGGACCAGATAGACCCGGTTCTCGGCGGCGATCGCCTGAGCCTGGGCGCGATAAGGTCCCATCTTGTGCTCCTTGGAGACATAGGCCTCGGAGGAAATATAGAAGATCACCCGCGAACCCGCCAGCACCGGCAGTCGGGCCAGTTCGGGGAAACGGTTGTCGTGGCAGATGATGACCGAGGCACGGGTGTCGCCGATCGAGAACACCGGGGAGGGGCCGGCTCCGTACTGGCAGCCCCAGGCGCGATCCACGGTGATGGGCTGCGCCTTGTCGTAGCGACCGAGAACGGTGCCCTGCGCGTTGATGATGAGCGCCGTGTTGTAGCGTTTTCCCCCGCGAATCTCTGGTGTGCCGACAATCGCAGCAATCCGGTGCTGGCGGCACGCGGCCGCGAGGTCGCGGGCCGCGGCCTCAAGTTGGTCCGCCGACAGGGTGGGAATGAAGTCGGCGTAGTAACCGGAAACCGCACACTCGGGGAAGGCGGCGATCTGAACCCCCTTGGCCGCGCAGTCGGCGAGGAAGCGGGTGATGCGGGTGACGTTGGCCGGTACGTCCCGGGTGGAACGCATCTGCACCGCCGCGACGCGCAGGAACGGTCCGGCGGGCGGTGCGGGCTCGGAGGAGCCCGCGGGAGCGGCGGAGCGGGCGGTCAAGGTTGCGGCACTGAAGAGGAGCGCGAGGAGGGACAATCGGATCGAGATCATGGGGGGGGTGACTTGCCGACGGGGTGGGGTTCGAGCAGCGGGCGATAGAGTTCGGGGTGACGCACCCGGTACGAACTGCGGTCGTGGATACGCTCATCCAGCACGACGCGTCCGAACATCAGCATGTCGCGCGTGTCGCTCCGTGCCTGGTCAGTGATGACTCCGTCCGGATCGGCGACGAAGGCATTGTGCTGGCTGACGTAGAGGATGCAGACGCCATTCTCGTGAGCGCGGGACTGCATCATCACGTCCTCGTCCATGGGCTCGCGGATGCGGCCGAAGGCGGGAACGACAATGAATTGAGCGCCCTTGAGGGCGAGGATGCGGGCGTTTTCCGGCGGCTGGCGGTCGAAACAGATGAGCACACCCATTCGCCCAAGCGCGGTGTCAAACACCGGGAGCTCGCCGCCTGGATCGTAGAATTCGCCGGGCAGGGGGTGGGATTTGGAGTAACGGCCGATGAGCGTGCCCTCGGGCCCGAACAGCGCCACAGTGTTGAACAGACCGTCACCCCGGCGCTCCGAAAAACCGAAGAGGACGTGCACCTTCAACTCGCGGGCGAGGGCGGAGACCTTTCGCAAGGTCGGTCCGGTGATGGTTTCCGTGTGGGAGCGCAGCACCGTTTCGCGCGTCATGCCCGGACGGAATTTGGCACTGCCCATGTAGCCATCGAGATAACATTCCGGCGTCACAATCAGGTCCGCGCCCGCGGCGGCAGCCTGGCGGGCGTAGGTCTCGAAACGCGCGAAATTGGCGGCGGAGTCGCCCGCCGCCGGCATGACCTTGAGTGCGGCCACGGTGAACTCGGTCCGCGCGGAGGCGACCGTCAGTACGAGCCACGAACCGAGCAGGAGTCTGGCGAGAGGGATGACGTTCATGGTGAAACGGGGTAAACGGCGGACGTCACCGCGGGACCGTGGTCATGGCGCCGTCGGACTTTTTCTTCTCCGTGAACGCGACCGGGCCATAGGTCACGCGCACATCGTCGATCAGATACGCGGCCTCGGGCACGCGCTCGTCGCCCGCGGGAAAATCTTCTCCCGGGGTTTTGGGGGTGCGGAGCGTCGGCTCCTCGCGGTGCGGGCCGGTGCGGAACGTGATGCGCTCAAGCGACTCGACGGGTTCGAGCAGTTCGGCATCGGCGAGCACGAGCTTGTGATCGATGGTGACGTCGAAGAGCTCCTTGGCGGTGTCGAAGCGAATCATGACCTCGTACCAGACATTCGGCACATAGCGGATGAGACGCTGGAGCCCGGTGCGATTGCCGTCCATGGCCTGAACCTGGCCCTGGTCATCAAGGGCCAGCCGGATGGGAGGCCGGAAACCGTGCCGATCATGGACCTCGATTTCCAGTCGCCCGGTCACGGCTTGGCGGGCGAGCAGCTTGAAGCGGACTGTTCCTTGTGTGGACGAGGAAAATACACGCGTGGCGCTGGCGTAGTCGGCGGGCTCCGCATCGCGTAGCTCCAGACTGCGGTTCTGGGCCGACTTCGAGTCGACCAGGGTGACCGGGGCCCACGTGGGACTGTAGAGGTTCCAAGGCAGGTCCTCGAGGGCGCCGGAGTCGAAGGTGTCGGCGACCGGGCCTTCGACTTTTCCGGTCACCGGCACGGGGATGCGGCTGACCCAGATGTCGTCCTTGTTCATGCTGTAGGTGACCCAGAAGGCCTGGCCCGGGGGTGTGCCATTGCCCTCGACGATGCCGCGCACGTACTGCGGACCGTAGGCCTTGTCGAGTCCGTCATAGCGGCGGGGAGGCACTTCGCCCTGAACGGTGAGGAGCTGGTCGAAGTGAATGCCATCGTCACCGGTGACGACGGCGAGCGGCCAGCGGTGCCGGTTGTCGCGGCGGGGATTGTAGATGAGAGCGTAGCGGCCGTCGGGTGTGCGCTGACCCCAGACTTTGGCTTCGGCCATGACCAGGGTCGGCGCCTTGACCAGAGGCGTCCACGTCTTGCCCTCGTCGCGGGAGAGTGCGGTCCAGGAGCTCTTCCACAGACCGACGGTGACTCCGTCGGGTCGATGATAGTAGGAAAACGCCTTGGCGAGCACCCCGTGGAGATCGGGGTAGAATCCGTCCTGGCCGCGATCCTCCTCCCACCACTGAAGCGTCACCAGCTTATTGGAAAGCAGGGCCTCGCAGGCTTCCTTGAAACCGGCGTCGGTGGACGCGGTGTAAAACGGATGCGCTGTGTTCTGTTCATTCCAGCCCTTGTGCCGGTTGTAGCGGATGAAGTGGATGGGGCCGAAGGAGCCGTCGCGGTGGACCTCGCGCACGACGCGGCCGATGCCGTTGCCGTCGTTGGGGTGGTTGGGAATGCCCCAAAAGCCGAGGGTGAGCAGCCGGCCGTTCGGTGCGACATACCAGCCCATGCGCTGGTGCGGCATGGCCAGCGTGCCGTCGGGCATGCGGTAGGGAGGGAAGGCGACCCGGGGCTTTTCCCAGGTGATGCCATCGGCGGAAGAGAGCACGAGGATCTGTCCGTGTCCCTTGTTTTCATGCACGGGTCCGCTCAGGTACTGTAGCCAGAAGCGCTGGTTCCACCAGGCGATCATGGGCGCGTGGTTGTAGGTCCAACCGTGCCCCTCGGCCTGCCCGGGGTCGGCGCGGTTGGCCCGGAACGCCTGCCAGCTCTTGGCGCCCACGGCGAGGCGGAGGCTGCCGTGGTGGGAGGCGTCGGGCTGGTCGGCGCCAATGTAACGAACCGGTTCCTCGGGGCCTCCGGCCGGGCCGGCGGCGACGGTTCCGCCGGCGGCCAGGGTGGTGACCAGGACAAGGGAGGAGAAGGGCAGCGGGATCTTCATGGGGTGGGAAAGGGAGTCGGGTGACCGGGTGCTAGGTCGCGGAGGGTGCGAGTATCAGGTGGATTCGATACAGCGATGCCGATGTCGGGCCGAAGGGGAGTGCTCAACGAGCGGAGGTGGCCTTGGCTGGTTGCAGATGCCGCAGCAGAAAGGCAGCGGCCTTCCGCTCCAGCGAGGGGAGCAGGGTGGGATCGCTGCCCTTCAGTCCGTGTTCGGCGCCGGGCACGCGGATGAATTCATGGTCGACGCCGAGTCGCGACAGTTCCGCCGCCATGAGCTCCGACTGCTCGCAGGGCACATCCGTGTCGGCCTCGCCATGGAGGAGGAAGGTGGGCGGAAAGGAAGCGTCGACGTTGCGCAGGGGAAGATACGGTTGGAAGAGAGCGGCCTCGGCGACGGGGTCCCACCCCGTGACCGCCTTCGGCCAGAGGCCATGCCGGCGGCAATGTTGGTAGAACGCGGCGTGACTTCCGTTGCGATCGTTCGCGTTGGCCACAGGCGGGCCCGAGACGGCGCGACGGGCCTCCTCCTCGGACACCACCACGGTGTGGTGACGGGCCTGGGTGCTGGGCTGGCTGTACCAGGGAGCGATGATGTCACCATATCCCCAGAATGAAACCACGGCGCGGGGCCGCGGGCTGACCCGGCAGCCGGCGAGCAGGGCCAGGTACCCGCCGGCCGAGGTGCCCACCACGCCGATACGTTCGGGGTCGATCCCCAGCAGGTCCGGTCCGCGCGTGCGCACCCACCGGATCGCGTCCTCCACATCTTCGGCGATGGCGGGCAGCTTGGTTTCGGGCGCGAGACGGTAGTCGATGGACACCACGGAAATGCTGGCGGCGAGCAGGACGTCGATCAATTGCCGTTCACCGGCGTGCTCGCGCTCGCGGCTTCCGCCCATCAATCCGCCCCCGTGGAGCCAGAGCACGACCGGGGCCCGGTCCGTGCGACGGGCGCGATTGACATCGGCCTTGATCTGGAGTGCGCCGACCTGCTTGTAGACATGGGTTTCCACCGGCGGGAGCGTGCCGGCCCGGAGATCGGGCAGCAGATGATTGAGCAGGAACTTTGTGCCCTCTCTCTGATGCGCGGCGACCACCTCGGGGGCCACTCCGCGCCAGCCGTGCTCGGCGCCCTCGATGCCGACCAACCGGTGTTTGACTCCGTGACGGGCGAACTCCGCCGCCATCGCCTCGGGCTGCGAGAAGGGCACGTCGGAGTCGTTCCGACCGTGCAGCAGAAACGTGGGCGGGTGGGCCGCCGTGACCTGTTTCACGGGAAGGTACGGCGTGTAACGTTCGGCCTCGGTGCGCGGATCCCACCCCGTGACCGCCTTGGGCCACTGGGCTGTCCGGCGGATGAAGTCGTTGAAGGCGCCGCCGTCTCCCGCCCGGTCGCGGCCATTGGCCACCGGCGGACCGGATACCTGCCGCCACGCCTCTGCCTCGGACAGGTTGGAATCCTCGTAGTGGGGCCGGTGGACACTCGGACGCATCTGCCACGCGGCGAGGAGGTCTCCGTACGACATTTCCGCTATCACGGCCCGCAGACCGGGAACCCGGGTCGCTGCCACCAGCGCAAGGTAGCCGCCGGCCGAAGAGCCGCCGACGGCCACGCGCTGCGGATCCGCCCCAAACAGCCCTGGGCCCTGTTCCCGGACCCAGCGGAACCCATCTTCAATATCGGCGACCATGCCGGGGAGTTTCGTCTCCGGGGCGAGCCGGTAGTCGAGCGAGACGACGATGACTCCCGCCGCCAGCAAGGAAGAGAGGGGCTGCCACTTCTCGACGCTCTCGCGGCGTCCGTTGATCAGCGAGCCGCCATGCAGGTAGACCACGACCGGCCGCGGTGCCACCCCGACGGTGGGTAGGTGCACGTCGGCGTGAATCTCCAGTCCATGGACCCGTTTGTAGACATGCGTCTGGGGTGACACGTCGGCGCCGCGCAGCACGCCACAGAGCAGGAAGGCGCCGACGACCCACCGGACAGTTTCACCCAGGGGATGCGGACGAGACCTCATGGCCGTCAGGTGCGCAGCGACAGCGAGTCGCGGTGGGTCTGTTGCCAGGAACGCACGTCGTCCGTCAGCCGGCGGATACGGTCGCGCTGGCTGGAGGATCCCGCGAGATTGACGCGTTCGCCCGGATCGGTGTTCAGATCGAAGAGCTCCGGGATGTCGTCGTGGTAGAGGTTGAGCTTCCAGCCGTCCGAGGTGACCCGCGAGCGACCGCTCAGCGCGGCATCATCCGGATCGTTCCATTCGACGCAGATGTCCTCCCGACGCCACTGCGCCGGATTGCGCAGACTCGGGGCGCGGGAAACGCCGTCGAGCGGTACGACCGGGGTGATGCCCATGAGATCGAGCACCGTCGGAACCAGATCCACGGTGCTGATCGGTCCCCGGAAGTCGACCCGACGGCGGGAGAGCCAGGGCACGTGGAGGGCGAGTGGCACATGCACGGAACCCCGATAGAAATTGCCCTTCTGCATCAGGCAGTGGTCGCCGCACATGTCGCCATGGTCCGAGGTGTACACCACGATCGTATTGTCGGCCTGCCCCGACTCTTCGAGCGCGCGCAGGATGCGGGCGTAGCCCCGATCCACCATTGAGACCAGTCCGTAGTAGTTGGCGCGGAGGCGCCGCCAGTCGCCCGCGGTCGCGATCGGGTGATTCTTGTACCCCTCCGTGTGGGTGCGCTGGTACTGACGACGGGCGAGGCGGCTGGCGCCATCCGGCAGCGGCTGGGCGAAGGCCGGCCCCCCGGTCATGGCGCTGGGATCATGCAGGTCGTTGAGGGGACCGTAGCTCGGCGGATGCGGTTCGAGGGAATTGACATGGAGCACGAACGGCTGGCCATCGCGCCGTTCCCGCAGATAGGCCGCGGCCTCGTCGGCGAGAAACGACACCTTGGTGTAACGCTCGGGCAGGGCGGCGGCGAGGGTGCGCGAAAAGACGGCGGCCCCTTTGGGATCATCGCTCTTGTCGTCGGGCGGGAATCCGTGGGCGAGCAGATGGTTGTGATAGTGGGAGAACTGGGCGAGGTCGGCGGGATCGGTGTAGTACTTGCGGTACAGGTCCTCGATGGCGCGCCACTCCTGGAAGCCGCGCTGGGCTTTATGTTCATCGCCCAGATGCCATTTTCCGTAGTAGGCCGTCCGGTACGCCGAAGGGAGATGTTCAGCGAGGGTGCGTACTCCCGGACGGTAGCGCTGGTTGTTGTTGACGGCGCCATGGTTGTGCGGCCAGAGGCCGGACAGGATCGACCCGCGTGAGGGCGTGCAGACCGGCTGGGTGACGTGGGCGTCGTGAAAGACGAAGCTCCGTTCGCCGAAGGGAGCGAAGAACTCGCTGGCCTTCAATGCCGCGTTGCCCGCCCAGGGCACGGTGTCCCCCCGGTGCTGATCGGTCCAGAGAAAGAGCAGGTTCGGGCGCGCGGGCGGCTGAGCAGGCGCCCGGGTGGACAGGTTCGGGGCGGACTGTGCGCGAAGCCGTTGCGTCAGGGAGGCGGCGGCGGAGCCGAGCGCGGCATGCCGAAGGAACGTGCGGCGGGTGTGCTTCATGGGGATCAGCGGACGGGCCAGTGAGGGGAGGGAATATGGGAGGAGTCGAGCAGGGCGCGCAGCGTCGCGACCGTCTTGGGATGGCGTACGGCCACATCGGTGCTCTCGGTGGGGTCCGCGGCCAGATCGTAGAGCTCCAGCGGCTGGTCCAGCCCGGCGCGCACCGCCTTCCAAGGTCCCAGCCGCACCGCCTGGTGCAGCCGGTCGTTTGGAATCTCCCAGTACAGCGGGCGTTCGCCGAGGGAAGCGACGGTGCCGGTCAGCACCGGCAGGACACTGCGGCCGTCGAACCCGGCGGGCACCGGAAGCCCGGCCAGCTCCAGCAGGGTCGGCGCGACATCGGCGAAACTCCAGGGCTCCGAGCTGACCTGGCCCTCAGGCACACGCCCGGGCCAGCGCACGATCATGGGAACGCGGATACCGCCCTCGTAAACCGATCCTTTGCGGCCGCGCCAGTGGCTCGCGGAGCGGAGGAGTTCCGTGCGCGGCGCCTTCACGGGACCGTTGTCAGACGTAAAAAAGATGACGGTCGAGGCATCGAGCTTGAGGCGTTTCAGCTCGGCCCGCAGCCGACCCACAGAGTGGTCGAGCCGGGTGACCATCGCGGCGTAGATGCGGGCCTCCTCCGGCCAGTCGGTGCGCGCGGCGTAGGCTCCAAGTTCAGGGACCTCGAGGCGGGCGTGGGGCAGGGTGAAGGGCAGGTAGAGAAAGAACGGGCGGTCGTGGTGGCGTTGCAGAAAGTCCACCGCGAAATCCGTCATCAGATCGTTGCTGTAGACGCCGCGTCGACCTTGGCGATTCTCCGGCAACGCGCGGATGCCATCGTTTTCGTCGAGGTACTCCGGGTAGTGGTAGGCGGCATGGTTCTGATTGAGGTAACCGAGCCACGCGTCAAAGCCACGGTGGGTGGGAATGCCGTCGGTGCCCGGCTCGGCCAGGCCCCACTTGCCGGAGATGCCGGTGGCGTACCCCCCCGCGCGCAGCCCTTCGGCGATGGTTCGATCGGACGCGGTCAAGGAGAGGCGGACTCCGCCCTCGGCACCCCCGGCAAAGGCTTCCGGGGTTCCCCCGACGCGCGGGCTGTTGTTGCGGATACGTGTATGACCGGTGTGGAGTCCGCTCATCAGCACGGCACGGGAGGGGGCGCAGACGGGCGAACCTGCGTATGCGTCGGTGAAGCGGGTGCCCTCCCGGGCGAGCGCATCGATCTGAGGCGTGGCGATGGCGGCGGAGCCGTAGCAGCCGACGTCCCCATACCCGAGATCGTCCGCAAGGATGAAAACGATATTGGGGGGGCGCGACGCGGGGGTGGTCGCCTGCGCCGCCGGCTCAAGTGCGGTCAAGGCAGCGGCGCAGAGGCCGAGCAGCCGGAGGACGGAGAGGAGGAGGGGCCGGAGCATGGGAACGCGGGGCACCCGGGCGGCGGGGTGGGGGCGCAGTGACGGTTGACTCGCCGTTCCCTGTTCGCCTCGTTCCGTGAAATCAAGGGTGAATCAGCATGAAATAGGATTCACCTGGCGGGCGGATCCTAACTCCCGATCCGCGAAGCTTCAGGGTTTGGGTGCGGGCGGCTGCACCGTCTGGAGGCTCACCTGCCGCCAGACTCCGGAGTCCCGGCGCCAGACCGCATGAAAGAGGAGCTTCAAGTCGTTCCACTTGCCTCCGCTGAGTTTGCGCTGATCGATCGTGCCGGTGAGCACGGCCACCTCGGGTGTCACGAGTCGCGCTTCAAGCAGGCTCAAGTCGAAGCGTTCGTAGGCGACCTTCCGGGAGGTGAAGCCGGCGAGGACGTCGGACTTGGTTTCGCGTTTGCCGCTGCTGTGGACGTACACGAGGTCGTCGGCGAGCAGGGCGGCGAGCGCGGGGGCGTCTCCCGCCACGAGCGCGCGACCGCGGGCTCGTTCGGCCGCGATGACGTCGTCTGTCGGTGAGGCCGCTCCCGTGAGGGCGAAGGAACACATAAGCACGAGTCCGAGCAGGGACGTTTTCATGACGAGAGAGACCGGGGTGGAATGCGAGTCAGGACCACTGTGCGGACGCGGGCCTCGGAAGCAATGCGCGAGCGGAAAGCCGCATCACCCCGCGGCAGGGGGCAGGCCGCCCTGTCGGCGGAAGGTAAAGGCTTCCAGGAATGAAAAACGACGCCTGACCGGAGTCAGGCGTCGTTTTGATCGCTCTCCCGGACGACCTCGGGCGGACCGGGTAGGGCGGAAGAGCGAGAAGCGAGGGACGGCGGGCTCAGAATCTCCAGCCGTAGCCGACAGAGAGCAGCCAGGGATCCACCTTGGCCGTCGTCAGCCGGGCGCCGCCGGCGAGCACGTCGCTGCGGATTCCGACCTTCTTGACGTCGACATTCAGGAAGTGGCCATTGCCCAGATCGTAGTCAAAACCGGCCTGCACGGCCAGGCCGACACTGGAGCTTTCGAGGTCGAGCGGGACCGTCGCCACCTTCAGTTTGACGCTCGAGATGAGGGTCAGATTGAGACCGCCGCCGATGTAAGGTTGGAACTTGGCCTGAGGCGCGAAGTGGTACTGGGCGAGCAGACAGGGGGGCAAGTGCTTGAAGGTGCCGAGCGAACCGACGCCTTTGAGCGTGACCTCATGTTTCTGCGGAACCGTCAGCACGAGTTCGGCGGACAGGTTCGGTGAAAACCAATAGGAAACATCAAACTCCGGGATCAGCTTGCTCTCCACTTCGACGGCGCCGGACGCGAAATTCAGGCCGAGCGCGGAGAACGCGTCCGATTTGTTGGCCGTGTCGAGGTACGTGGCGCGCAGGCGAACGCCCCAGGTGCCGGCTTCGGCCGCGAGGGCCGAGGTGGCGGAAAGCACGGCGGCGAGAGCGCCCCCGAGAAGAAAACGAATGCGAGGTGAATGTTGGATCATCGTCCGCATGCTAGCGCAGCCGCATGCCTGACGCCGCGCATCTTTTGGTGTTTTCTCCGCGCCGGTTGACCCAAAATGACGAGTCATGAACATTCAATGTAGTTGAAAGATAGAGACACGTTTTCAGAGATTGACCCGCAACCGGCGCCGACGGAGCGGCGCCCTCCAAGAGAGCACCTTACGGTTGGCCCGGGTTGGAGGCGGTCCGTTGGAGGTGGCCTCGCTGAGGCCGCGACGGGACCCTCGGTCCCGCCTCCGTCCTCTGAAGAGGAAGCGACAAGAGAACCCCGAGGATTGAGGCTCCGTTGGAGGGCGTCGCTCCGTCGACGCCGGGGAACGGACTACGCACCACCGCGCCCGGCCGTTCGGGTGAACGCCACGTGCAACCGGCGCCGACGGAGCGGCGCCCTCCAAGAGAGCACCTTACGGTTCACCCGGGTTGGAGGCGGTCCGTTGGAGGTGGCCTCGCTGAGGCCGCGACGAAACTAGAGTCCCAGCACCTGGATTGCGCCGCCTGAGAGCGCGATCGTGCCACCGGCGATGACGTGTCCGTAACGGGCGAACCGGCGGGTCGGCAACCAGGCGAGGCCCGCCTTTGCGGCGAGCACGATGGCGAGCATCGCGCCGATCGTGACAACCGAGAAGGTCACGGCCACCACCCACGCACCGGTCCAGCCGCTGGTGGCGGCGGGATAGATGAACAGCGGGATGAGGGGTTCACACGGACCGAACGCGAAGATGACAAAAAGAATCCACGGCGTCATACTGACCTCCTCGCCGGTTCGCGGGTTGTGTACGTGATCGTAGGCGTGGAGCCGGATCAGATGATCGTGCGAGTGTCCGTCAGGCGGGGTGCGGTGCAAACGCCACAGTCCCCACGCTGCATAGAGCGCACCAAAACCGATCAGACACCACGCGGCGACGCCGCCGCGCACCGATTCGATCCACTCCAGCCGGTGCAGACTCGCGCCCGCGGCGTAGCCGACCATGCCGAGCACGACCGAACTCGCAACATGACCCAGTCCGCACGCGAACGTGATCCAGGCGGTTTTCGCCATCGACCAGTTCCGCGCCTTCGAAAGAACGATGAAAGGCAGGTAGTGATCCGGACCGATCGCCGTGTGGATCAGGGCGACGGCCGCGGCATTGAACGTGAGGACGGTGAGGTCCGGTCCCATCGTCGGAGCCCTAGCGGGACGCCACCAACCGGTGGGCGAGGGCGTGCACGCTCCGGACCACCTCGGGGATGGCGGCCGCGACGGGCTCGGTCAACTCGAGGCACATGGGATGGATCGTTTCCACCGAGATGGTGAACAGGTGCAGTTCCGGAAACTGTCCGAGCAGCGCGGCGGCCGCAAAGAGGTCGCGCAGCCCGAAGTCATGCGCCGAGAGCCCCCGGGGGAAATCAACCACCCGGGCGGGACGGAGCAAGGTGATCGTTCCGGCCGGCTGGCCGTCGCGGGTCGCGTCGATCATGATGACCTTCGGCACACTGGAGATCGCCTCGAGCAGGTTGATCCCGCCGGTGCCGCCGTCGAGCAGGTCGGCGCCTGGCACGGGCAGGTCAGTCTCGAGCGCGCGCAGGATGTGGATGCCGACCCCTTCGTCACCCATGAGCACATTGCCCACCCCGATGATCAGCACGGAGGCCGACTCCGACCGGGTGGCCGGCGCGGTGTCGGGAAAGAACTCCCCTCCGGGGCCGATCATGACGGGGAGCGCGGAGCCGCGCCGGCGGGTTTGGCGGCGCGCTGGCCGCTGAACCGGGATTTGCCGTCGCCGTCGACGTGCTTCTTCGGCAGGAACTTCCAGCCCCCCGCCATCGAGGAGAGCACCCCGTGACCCTCAACGTAGTCGTGGTAGAACACCAGGTACACGTGGATGATCGTGAAGATGATGAAGAACCAGGTGGCGAGGTGGTGCCACTGACGCAGACCGGCGTCTCCGCCGAACAGCGGCAGCATCCAAGTGAACAAGCTGGGGAACCAGGCATCGCTCATGTTGGCGTACATCGCGAACCCACTGGCGACCTGGAAGACGAAGACCAGGAACATGACAAAGTACGTCAGGTAGGCGAGGGCGTTGTGACCGGCGGCCACCAGCGGCGTATTCGAGGACTGGAGGATGTCGACCCGCAGCACCTTTGCCACCTCCTTGGCCTGGGTCCAGCGCAGCGGCAGGAAGTTCTTCCAGTTCGCGTATTTGTTACCCACAAAGCCCCAGTAGATGCGAAAGGCGAAGTTGAAGACAAAGACGTAGGCGGCGGCGAAGTGGATGAACCGGTTCATCCCGAACCAGTAGCTGAACGACGCCTCGCTCGCCGTGTTGATCGCGGGTGGGTTGGCAATGAGAAAGCCCGTGACCGTCAGGACGAGGATGCAGAGTGCGTTCAGCCAGTGGTAGAATCGGACCGGCAGCTCCCACACGTAGATGCGTTGATACGCGGACGGTGAGGCGGATGGAGCGTGCGTGCTCATGGCGGCGACCTCCGTTTAGAGTGCAGGGGCGGTGGAGAACTCCTGCAGCTTGGCACCCTTGTCGTCATAAAGATGGACGGCGCAGGCCAGGCAGGGGTCGAAGGAGTGGATCGTGCGCAAGATCTCCAGGGGCAGCTTGGGATCGTGGACCGGAGTGCCGATGAGGGAGGACTCGTAGGGGGAGCGCTGGCCCTTGGCGTCGCGTGGCGAGCCGTTCCAGGTGGTTGGAACAACCAGCTGGTAGTTCTCGATCTTGCGATTGTTGATCACAATCCAGTGCGCCAGCGCTCCGCGCGGGGCTTCGCTGGCCCCCACGCCCCGGGCGATTGTCGGCCAGGTGGAGGGATCCCACTTTTCCTTGGTGAAGGTGCGGGAGTCGCCATTGCGGATGTTGGTCAGCAGCTGCTGGTGGAACTCCAGCGCCCAGCGCGCGGTGAGTCGCGTCTCGATGCCGCGGGCCGCGGTCCGGCCCAGCGTGGAGAAGAGCACGGCGGGCGGCGCCTTGAGGGCGGCGAGGGTCTCGGTGACCGCGTCCTTGATCTCGGCATGGCCGGCGGCGTAGCCGACGAGCATGCGGGAGAGCGGGCCGACCTCCATGGCGTGACCCTTCCAGCGCGGGGTCTTCAGCCACGAGTATTTGCCCTCGACATTGAGGTGCTCGTAGGGCGGCTTCGGACCGGTATAATTGAAGGTGGTTTCACCCTCCCACGGATGCTTGCCTTCGCCTCCGCTGTAGGAGTACCAGGAGTGATCGATGAACTCCTGCACGCCGGACGGATCCTTGGGATCGACGGCATGGATGCGAGAGAGGTCGCGGTCGAGCACGGCGCCCCGCGGGAACTTGAAGCGGGCGACGTCGGCGAAGCCATTGGTCGGCAGGTCGCCGTAGCAGAGGTGATTCTTCACCCCGCCACCGATGGCCGCCCAGTCGAGGTAGGCCGGGGCGATGGCGAGCAGGTCCGGAATGTAGACCTGCTCCACGAACACCTGCGCCTGCTCAAGCAGGCGGGTGACCATGGCCAGGCGCTCCGCGTTGATGGCATTGGCCTCGTCGATATTGATCGAGCAGGGCACGCCGCCGACCAAGTAGTTGGGATGCGGATTCTTTCCGCCAAAGATGGTGTGGACCTTGACGATCTCCTTCTGCCATTCGAGGGCCTCCAGGTAGTGGGCGACCCCGATCAGATTCACCGCCGGCGGCAGCTTGTAGGCGGGATGTCCCCAGTAGCCGTTGGCGAAGATGCCGAGCTGGCCGCTTTCGACGAACTTGGTCAGCCGCTTCTGCAGGTCGCTGAAGTAGCCGGGCGAGCTCTTCGGCCAGTGGGAGATGCTTTGCGCAATGCGCGAAGCCTCGGCGGGATCGGCCTTGAGCGCGCTGACCACGTCGACCCAGTCGAGCGCGTGCAGGTGGTAGAAGTGCACCACGTGGTCATGAATCGACTGCACGCAGAACATGATATTGCGGATCAGTTCCGCGTTCGGTGGGATGGCGATGCCCACGGCATCCTCCACCGCGCGCACCGAGGCGAGGGCGTGCATGGTGGTGCAGACGCCGCAGACGCGTTCGCAAAAGGCCCAGGCGTCCCGGGGGTCGCGTCCCTTCAGGATGATCTCCAGGCCTCGCACCATGGTACCGGCGCTCCAGGCGTCGGTGATGAAGCCATCCTTCACCTCCGCTTCGATGCGGAGATGGCCTTCGATGCGGGTGATCGGGTCGACAACGATGCGCTCGCTCATGATTGGGTTCCTCCCTGGTTGGATGATTCGCCGGCCGAGGTGGACGGTCCCTGGGCGGCGGACTCGCCGGGTTGTTCACCAATCTCGTGGTGCTTGCGGATGTTGGTCAGAATGGCGTGGCCGGTGGCGCCGACGACGGTGGCGGCGCCGACGACCAGCCCGATCTTGTCGGCGGTTGTCTCGATGCCGAATCCCGGGAAGCTACCGAGTCGCTCATAGAACGGCCCGTTGTCCCAGAAGGACGACTCCGAGCAGCCGATGCAGCCGTGGCCGCTTTGGATCGGGAAGCTGACGCCGCCGTTCCACCGGATCGTGCCGCAGGAGTTGTAGGTGGTCGGCCCCCGGCAGCCCATCTTGTAGAGGCAGTATCCCTTGCGGGCGTTTTCGTCGTCGAACGACTCGACGAACAGACCGGCGTCATAGTTGGGCCGGCGGTAGCAGGTGTCGTGCACCCGGCGCGAGTAGAACGCCTTCGGGCGGCCGAGGGCGTCGAGCTGCGGAATGCGGTCGAAGGTGAGCAGATGTACGAGCACGCCGGCCATGACCTCCGCGATGGGCGGACAGCCCTGCACATGCACGATGGGTTTGCCGGTGATGATCTTGCTGACCGGCGTGGCCGACGTCGGATTCGGCTTCGCGGCCTGGACACAGCCGGAGCAGGCGCAGTTGCCCCAGGCGATGATGGCCTTGGCGCCGGCGGCGACCTCCTGGATGATGTCGACCGCGGAACGCCCGCCAATGCAGCAGTACACACCGTCCGCGGCGGTCGGCACCGAGCCTTCGATGCAGAGCAGGTATTCACCTTTGTACTTCGTGATGGTCTGGTGGAGCACGGACTCCGCCTGATGGCCCGACGCGGCGAGCAGGGTCTCGGTGTAGTCGAGCGAGATCTTGTCGAGCAGGATGTCGGCGACAATCGGATGGGACGAACGCAGGAAGGATTCGCTGCAGCAGGTGCATTCCTGGAAATGCATCCACACCACGGGAATCCGCTTCTTGGTTTCAAGGGCCAGCGCGACCTGGGCGACCCCTTCGGATCCGAGGCCCATGCAGGCGCTCATCCAGCCGCAGAATTTCAGGAAATCGCGGCGGGACACGCCGCGCGAGGTCAGTTGTTCATAGACCGTGGTGGTGTCACGAGAGTCCACGGAGGGACTCGGAGTCAGGATATCCATAACAGGGGAGGGCCGCGGGGTGCCGGCGTTGAGTGTTTCGGACTGAAATTAGTTTCCCGTCGCCACTGTAGAAGATCCTCGCATTTCACCCTCCGCAGTTCTTGGCCAGCCCTGCGCAGTTTTTGACGATTCCGACGCTTCCGCTCGACCTGGGTGGATACCCATGTTCCGAGTCCGATCATGCACGAGGTCGGTATCATGGAGTCCGCGATGGCACTGGTGCAGCGCCATGCCGACGAACAGCGTGCGACGTGTGTACACCGGGTCGTGCTGAAGGTGGGCGCGTTGTCGGGCGTGGAGCCGGATTCCCTGCGATTCGCCTTTGAAGTGGTCACGCGAGGCACCCGGGCCGAGCGGGCGGAGCTGGTCATCGACCTGGTGCCGGCCTTGATTTTCTGCGGTGCGTGCCGGACCGAGTTTCCCGGCGACCGCGGAGCCATTTTTACCTGTCCCCACTGCGGCGATCTCTGCGGCGAGATCCGAAGCGGCCGCGAACTGGAACTGAGCCGCATTGAAATGAGCTGATCCCCATGTGTGTCGATTGTGGCTGTGGAAAATCCATCCCGTTTGGGGTCAAGGTGCTGAGCGTGCTGGCGCCCGGCCTGCTGCGGGGAAAGCCTGCGACGGGCGCGGGTGCGCCGGATCAGGGGGTGCAGACGGTTACACCGGCGCCGCATTCGCCCCTGACGGTGGAGGTCCACGCCTCGCTGTTGGCCAAGAACGACGGCGCGGCTGCCCGTAACCGGGCCCGGTTTGTCGAGCGCCGCATGCTGGCCCTCAATCTCGTGTCGTCGCCGGGCGCGGGCAAAACGACGTTGTTGTCGCGCACGGTGGACGAGTTCGGCCGGGAACACCGGTGTGCGGTCGTGGTGGGGGATCTGGAGACCGATAATGATGCGCGCCGGTTGCACCGGCCTCATGTACCGGTGGCGCAGATCACGACCGGATCGGCCTGTCACCTCGATGCCGACATGGTGGCGCGGGGAGTCGAGGCGCTCGATCTGGACGGGGTGCGGGTGATGTTCATCGAGAACGTCGGTAACTTGGTGTGTCCGGCTTCGTTTGACTTGGGTGAAGCGGTGCGGGTGGTCCTGCTGTCCGCCACCGAGGGGGAGGACAAGCCGCTGAAGTATCCCCCGATTTTCAAGTCGGCCCATGTGGTGCTGCTGACCAAGGTCGATGTGGCCGGGCTGCTCGGATTCGACTGTCAGCTCGCGATCGAGAACATCCGCCGCGTCGCGCCGCAGGCGACGTTGATCCCGCTGTCGGCCCGGAGCGGGGAGGGCCTATCGGTCTGGTACGATTATTTGCGACAACGCCTGCTGCCCACCTGAGCGCGGGTTGCCCGGTTCGATTACCCCCTTCACCCCATGCCCCCCTCCTCTCCGCCGCAGGATCGTTTGCTGCGCGTGCGTGGCACGGTGCAGGGCGTGGGCTTTCGTCCCTTCGTCCACCGCGTGGCGACCGAGCTCGGCGTGCGTGGCTGGGTCCGGAACGACGCGCAGGGCGTCCTGCTGCGCGCGGTGGGCGAGGCGGCCTTGCTCGATGAGCTGGCGGCACGCGTCCGGCACCGCGCGCCCGCGGCGGCCCGGGTGGTGGGCACGGACTGGGTGGAGGACGCAGCCGAACCTCCGGCCCCCGAGCGGGGATTTCTGATTGAAGAGAGCCGGGTGACGGGAGGGGAGATCGAAACCAGCATCCCGATCGATCTCGCCCCCTGTACCGACTGCCGCCGCGAACTGCAGGATCCGCAGGATCGGAGAAACGGCTACGCCTTCATCAATTGCACCCAGTGCGGCCCGCGTTACTCGCTGATCGAGAGCCTGCCCTATGATCGTGCGCGCACAACCATGCGGCGGTTTCAACTGTGTGCGACGTGTGAGGCCGAATACCGGTCTCCCTCCGACCGCCGTTTTCATGCCGAGCCCAATGCCTGTCCCCGCTGCGGGCCGCAGGTTCGGCTCGTCACCGCCGCCGGGGAGCCCGTGGCGGATGGCGCCGCGGCGGTGCGGGCGGCGGCGGACGCCCTGGGCCGGGGACTCATCGTGGCGGTCAAAGGGGTGGGTGGATTTCACCTGCTGGTGGACGCGACGGATGCCGATGCGGTGGCGGCGTTGCGCCGGCGCAAGCACCGGGAGGAAAAGCCGTTCGCGGTGATGTTCCGCGACCTGCGGATGCTGGAGGACTGGGTGGAGGTCACCCCGGAATCCCGCGCCTGGCTGCAGTCCCCGGCGGCTCCGATTATGCTTCTGCCGGCCAAGGCGGGGCGTCCGCTGGCGGCCGGGGTGGCGCCGGGGAATCCGCTCGTGGGCGCGATGCTGCCCTCGTCCCCGCTGCATCTCCTGCTGCTGGAATCGATGGACCGCCCGGTGGTGGCCACCAGTGCAAACCTGGCGGAGGAACCGCTCTGCACCGACGACGCCGAGGCCCGGACACGGCTGGCTGACATCGCCGATCTGCTGCTCGGCCACGACCGCCCCATCGCCCGGGCGGTGGACGACTCGGTGATCCGATTGACCTGCGCGGGCCAACCCATCGTCCTGCGTCGCGCCCGCGGGTATGCGCCGACCGAACTGACCCTGCCGGCCCGTCTGCCGCAGCCGTTGCTCTGCGCCGGGGCGCAGATGAAATCCACCCTCGCGGTGGCGACCGGGGAACGCGTGGTGCTCAGTCCGCATCTGGGAGACCTCGGGGGCGCGGCCACCCATCGCCTTTACCGCCAGACCGCGGAAACCCTCGGTGCGCTGGTGGCGGCGGAATTCGCGGGCGTCGTGTGCGACAAGCATCCCGACTACACCTCGACCCGGTTTGCAGAGACGTCCGGTCTGCCCTGCCTGCCGGTGCAACACCACCTCGCCCACGTCCTGGCCGTCCTGCTGGAACACCGCCAGATCGCGGACGACGTGCTTGGGGTGGCGTGGGATGGAACCGGATACGGAGAGGACGGAACCATCTGGGGCGGCGAGTTCATTTTGCTCCGCGGAGGCCGGGCCTCGCGGTTTGCGCGCCTGCGTCCATTCCGGCTTCCGGGAGGCGAGGCGGCGGTGCGCGACGCCCGGCGCGTGGCCCTGGCGCTGGCACACGACCTGGGCGACGGGGCGGCCGGGCGGGTTGCGTCCCGCGGCGGCCTGAGTCTGTCCGAAACCTGCACCCTGCGCACCCTCCTGGAACGCGGCCTGCACGCGCCCGTGTGTTCCAGCGTCGGCCGGTTGTTCGATGGCGTCGGGGCCCTGCTTGGACTGGGACGCCGCAACGCCTACGAAGGCCAGGTGCCGCTCGCGGTGGAACTCGCCGCCCTGCGTGCGTCCCCGTCCGCGGACAGCCTGCCGTTGGCCGTGCAGTGGCACGAGGCGGACAGCCTGTGGGAAATCGACTGGCGTCCGGCGGTGCAGGTCTTGATCGATCAACCGGACACGGACCCGGCCGCGCAGGCCGCCGCGTTCCATCGCGGCCTGGCGACGGTGCTGGCCGAGGTTGCCTGCCGTTCCGGCGCGCGCACCGTGGCGCTGGCCGGGGGCTGCTTTCAAAACGCCTTGCTCCGGTCGATGTCCGAGGAGGCGCTGGTCGCCGCCGGACGACGGGTGCTGGCCGCGCGCGACCTGCCGCCCAACGATGGCGCGATTGCGGCGGGTCAGGCCCTGGCGGCCCTTTGGAATCTCACCACGGTCGAACCCGGTCTCCGGGTGAGGCCCGCCTTTACCTCAACGCTCCCCTGACCCCTCCCCATCATGTGCCTCGCCGTTCCCGGAAAAGTGATCGATATCCAGGGGGATGATCCCCTGCTGCGCACCGCGCGCGTGAGTTTTGCCGGCGTGATCAAGCGGGTGAGCCTGACCTGCGCGCCGGAGGCCCAGCCTGGTGACTACGTGCTTGTCCATGTGGGCGTCGCCATCAGCGTCGTCGATCAGAAGGAGGCGGAGGAGACCTTCGCCTACCTCAAGCAGATGGGCGAACTGGACGGACTGGAACCCACTTCGCCGGCAACCGGAGGTGGACCATGAAGTACGTCGACGAATACCGCGATGCCGCGCTGGTCCGCAAGCTGGCCGAGGCCATCGCGCGCGCCGCCACCCGACCGTGGACGGTAATGGAGATTTGTGGTGGCCAGACCCATGCGATCGTGAAGTTCGGTCTCGATGACCTGCTGCCGCCCACCCTCACCCTGGTGCACGGGCCCGGGTGTCCGGTCTGCGTGACGAGCGCCGAGCTGATTGACCAGGCGGTGGAACTCGCCTTGCGACACCGGGCAATTCTCTGCTCGTTCGGCGACATGCTGCGCGTGCCCGGCAATGGCATCGACCTGCTGACGGCCAAGGCGCGGGGCGGCGATGTGCGTATTGTCTATTCACCCCTGGATGCGGTGAAGATCGCGCAGGAGAACCCGTTGCGGGAGGTCGTGTTCTTTGCCGTGGGTTTCGAAACGACTGCGCCGGCTAATGCGCTCTCCGTGCTGCTGGCCGAGCGCGAAGGCGTGGCCAACTACTCGATCCTCACGTCTCATGTGCTCGTGCCGCCGGCCATGCGAGCCATCCTCGGTTCGGTGGACAACCATGTGCAGGGATTTCTGGCGGCCGGCCATGTCTGCACCATCATGGGCACCGGCGAATACGGACCTATCGCACGCGACTATCGCACCCCCATCATCATCACGGGCTTTGAACCGGTCGACATCCTCGAAGGCCTGCTGCTGTGCGTGCAGCAGCTCGAGTCGGGCCGGGCCGAGGTCGAGAACGCGTATGCGCGGGCCGTGAAGGCGGAGGGCAACGCCCATGCGCGCCGTTTCGTCGAGCAGGTGTTCGAGATTGCGGACCGCGACTGGCGCGGCATCGGCGTCATTCCGCGCAGCGGTCTCTCGGTGCGCCCAGCCTACGCCAAGTTTGACGCGAACCACCGGTTCCACCTCAGCCGTACGATGGGTTCCAGCAATACCGAGTGCATCAGCGGCCAGATCATGCGGGGCGTGAAGAAGCCGCACCACTGTCCCGCCTTCGGCACCCGCTGCACCCCGGAACAGCCGCTCGGCGCTCCCATGGTTTCGAGCGAGGGCGCGTGCGCGGCGTATTACCGGTACCGCGCCCGCGGAGCGGGCGCGGAATGACGAATGACGAATGACGAAGCCAGCCTGGGGGCTGGAAGGGCGAAGAGTGAAGAGTGAAGAGTGAAGGGCGAAACGGACCCCAGAAAGAGAGCGGAATGACGAGTGACGCGGGGGACGGTTGTAGGCGGGCTCGTTGAGCCCGCGACGCGTCCCCGGACGCGCCCGCTTTTTCTCCGCACCCTCGATGGTACCCGCCCGATTCTTTGATGGAGGGCGTCGCTCCGTCGACGCCGTGGGGACGCGCTTTGAACTGCACCGCCGGTTTGTCGCGCGTTCGACGTCTCCCGCTTACCCGGCTTCAGCAGATGCGGGGTAACTGTTCTCCGCTCAGGCGGTCGACGATGCGCTCGGATCCGATGACGCTGCGCTGGGTCACCTGGCCGGCCGGGCCGGCTTTGACGTGGCCGATGATCACGGCGGGTCCGCCGGGGGCGTGGTCGGAGATGACCTGCCGGGCTTGCTCCGCCTGGGCGGCGGGCAGGATGCAGATGAAGCGGCCCTCGTTGGCCACATAAAAGGGATCGAGACCGAGGATCTCGCAGGCTCCACCGACCAGCTCGGTCACGGGGACGAGTGCGGCATCGATCGCGATGGCGAGGCGAGAGGACTCGGCCAGCTCGACCAGGGCGGTGGCTAGTCCACCGCGGGTGAGGTCGCGTAGGCAGTGGACGTCGAGACCGGCTCGGAGCAATGCCTGCACGGGCGCCACGAGGGGCGCACAGTCGCTTTCAATGTCACTCTCAAACGTCAACCCCGCCCGCGTGGCCATGATGGCCATGCCATGGCGGCCAACGTCGCCACTGAGCACCACGGCGTCGCCTTCCCGCAGGCTGGCGGGAGAGACGGCCAGCGGAGTCTCGATCACGCCGACGCCGGCCGTGGTCACATAGAGACCGTCACCTTTGCCGCGTTCCACGACTTTGGTGTCACCGGTGACGATCGTCACGCCGGCGGCCGCGGCTGCCTCCCGCATGGAGGCGACCACCCGCTCGAGCGTCGCGATGGGCAGTCCCTCTTCCAAAATGAAGGCCGCGCTCAACCACAGCGGGCGGGCGCCGCACATGCAGAGGTCGTTGACCGTGCCGTTGACGGCGAGTTTACCGATGTCACCACCCGGAAAGAAGAGTGGACTCACGACATGTGCATCCGTCGTAAACGCAAGCCGTCCGCCACCCGGGAGCGTGAGCAAGGCGCCGTCGTGTTGCGTGTCGAGCGAGGGATTGGCAAACGCGGCCCGGAACACCCGGTCGATCAGGTCCTGGGTCAGACGGCCGCCACCGCCGTGACCGACGGTGATCTCGGAGCGATGCGGCAACGGCACCGGACACGAGGAGAAGGCACTGCTTGGGGGCACGTTGGACACGGACCCTTGTTAGCCGAGGCCGGGGCCGCCGCCGAGGAAAAAGGTTTGCCGGACCGGGGGGACCGTAACCAGGCGGGGCTAGGGAGCCGTCCGCCGCTCCCACAGCACGTCCAGATCGTTCTGAAAGTCGAAACGCACCTCGAGGTCCGTGATCTCGGCGCCGGGGGCTGTTTTGGATACGCGAATCGACCAGTCATTGCGGCCTGCGTGCAGAGGGCCGGGAACGGACAGCGGCAGATGCAGGTACAGGTCGGCGAAATCAGCCGGACGCCGCATCCCGGTCAGGGCCGGCGCGGTGGCGGCGGTGCTCGGGCCGGAAACCGGACCCTGGTGCAGGAGCGTCCCGTTCAAACGAACCTCCACGTTGACGTCGGCGGGCAGCCCGCGGAAGCCGAGGCGCGCTTCGGAGCCCGTCAGCGGAAAAGGGCCGGACTCCGGCAATGCTCCGAGCGGGAGCGCTAGGGCGAGCGCCTGGTCGGCGTCCAGTCGGGCGGGCAGGGCCTTCCCATAGGCGTAAGAGCCGGGACCGTCGTGGTAGTAGCGCTTGGTCAGAGCGTAGACCAGAGGTTGTCCCAGCGCGTTTTCCGAACGGGCCAGGTCGCGGAAGACCTGGTAGAGCCGCGGATCGTGCGGGCGAGTGGAACCGAAGGCGTTGTAGAAATTGAAAAGATAGAAACCGTCGGCGCCGAGGTGACGATACGCGGCGGCCGCCGCCCGGATTTCCGCCAGGGTGGCCTCCCGGGAGGGACTGACGCCAGCGTAACGCTCGCCACTGACGGGTGGATACGGCAGGCGCCAGCTCGTGCGGGGATAGAGGGACGGGTGTACGCGCACGCCGTGCGCCCGGGCGAGCGTGATCAAGTCCGCGATCGGCATGTCTCCGGCCAGCGTCATCAACTGGGCCGGGGAGACGAGGTCAACCAGACCCTCGCGGATCCAATCCTCCACCGCGAGTCCGGCGGTGGCGCAATCGGCGAGCGAGGGCGGGACGCGTACGAACAAGTGCAGCGGACGACCGACCTCGCGGGAAAGCTGATCGAGCGAGGCGCGCACCGCCCGTACCAGGTCGGTCATCAGTGGCGCACCCTGTGCGGCGCCGCCTTTCGGGAAGAAGAGCTGAAAGCGGTTGAAATCCAGTTCGAAACCATCGACCAGGTCGCGATTGCGAGCCAACACCTCCTGCACCGTGGCAAGTCGAAGCTGCCGGACCTCGGGGTGGGTGTAGTCGAGCAGGTTGCCGTAGGCGGGTTGGAAGGCGAGAGGCGAGGTCTTGATCGTGAACGTGTCGCGGTGCTTCAGCCAGAACTCGCTCGTCATGGCATGGTCGTCCGGTTTGACCATGAAGTGGGCGTCGTTCATCCGCAGGCTCGGAATGAAGCGCAGGCCCAGGGCCCTGGCCGTTTCCCCGGCGGTCCGGACCGCGTCCGCACCCTGAGCGAGGCAGACGCGGGCGTTCTCCATGCGTTTGGCCATGAGGGAGCCTGGCTTCTCGTCCGCGGACACCCGCCAGCCGACGCGGCTCGCCACCTCGGTGTTGTAGTAGAGGATGTCGCCCCCCATGCCGATGCAGTAAACCAAGGTTTTCACCGGTGTATCCGCCAGGGCCTGCAGATTGGCGCGGAGCAGGGCCTCGGACCGGGCGCGGTCGGGCACGACGAAGGACAGGTCGGCGTCGTCGTTGAAAACGAGGCCGAAGTCCGGACGTTCCCGCGGCGCCGCCGCCAGTGAGAGGACGAGGACCCATGCGAGAGCGAGGCCGCGGGCGAGGAGCGGCGGGTGGCGGAGTCGGATCATGGCAGCACGTTCATGGACAGGTCCGAAACGAGGACCGCTCCCTGCTCGGTCCGGCCGCGGAACTCGATGCGCAGGTAGTTGGGACCAAAGGCGGAAACGCGGGGGGCGGGGCGGCGGCCGGTGGACCGTCCGTCGATCGACGCTTGCCAGGTGCCGCGCGGGGTGGAGAGGTCGGACCAGGAGAGGACCACCTCTTGCCATCGATCCGGCGCGTCCGTGGCCAGCGTCGCTCCTTCGAGCGCGACCACGGCATGAGCCACGGCCTGGCGGTCGTCGATCCGGTTGAAGTGGTCGTGCAACGAGAGCGTCAACTCGCGAACCCCGGCGGGAATCTTAATCCGAAGTCGCAGCGTGCCGGCGGTGGCGGCGGGAAAGTTCCAGAGCGCGCCGCAGGGGCCCGACGCCTTCAGGGGGAGGGCAAGGGATTTCCTGCCGTCCGCTTCTTCGACGACGTGCAGGCCGTCGTCACCGTACTGGTTCCAGTGGACGGGCCCCTGGGACAGGTCGTCCTGGAGTTTGGTTTCTTCCAGCCAGTCCGGGTGGAACAGCAGCAGCGCGCGTTTGCCTTCACCCTGGCCGCTCGCCACCACCACCTGGCCCTGTTGATTCTGCACGACGGACGCGTAGGAAGTGCCGCGGTCGCCGCCGCTGATCCGCCGGGTTTCGTGCAGGATCTCGCGGAAGCCCCGCCAGGTCCGGCCTTCGTCGGAACTGAGGGCCGCGTGCAGAACCTCGCGGCCGCCCATGGCGTAACTGCGTGGGTCGGTCCAGTTCTGGCACGCGTTGGTCAGCAGCAGAATCCGGCCGTCGCGCAGTCGCAGCAGGTCCGCGGGTGAATCGGAGGAGATGAAGGCGGTGCGAACGAGCTCCGGCCAGCGCTCGCCGTCGGGAGACGTGCTCTGCCAGAGCACGCCGCCACGGTCGCGGACCAGCATCCAGACGCGGCCCCCGCTCAGTTCCAGCAGGGCGGGCTCGATGGCGCCATAGCGGGTGGCGTTGGGACCGGACAATTCGAGGCTCAACACATCCGGGGAGGTGCGCCAGGTTTCTCCCTGGTCGTCGGTGAGGTAAACGAAGGTGTCGTTCCAACCCCGGTCCGGGCCGGAAGCGGGGGGCGCCTCGCGCTCCGGCACCGCACGGGCGACGGCGAGGAGCAGGCGCCCGCTCCCGGAGAGTGGGATGAAGCCATTGAGCGAACCGACGTAGCCGGGCACAACGCGCCGGGCGGGTGACCAGCTCGCTGCACCGGGCAGCCGGCGGGTGTGATAGACCTCGTAGAGCCGGCCCCGGTATCCACCTGGGCCCTGCCCTTGTAGATGGACGACGGCATGGAGCGAGCCATCGGCCGCCTCGAGTGCAAGGATGGCGTAGTAGGCGCGGCCCGGCAGGTGGAACGCGACGGACGGTTCCGTCCAGGTCAGGCCGCCGTCGAGGGAACGCTGAACCGAGACGGAGTCGCTCGCGGGTTTGGTGATGGAGTAGAGTTCGAGACTGCCGTCGCGGCGCGCGACCAGGCAGGGCTCGTTCGTTGGCGCTTCCTGCACCAGCGCCGGCGCCCAGACGCCGGCGAGGTCGCGCGGGCGCGGGCGAAGTTGCATGCCAAACGGATTGTCGAAGGCCCGAACCGGAGCTGCATCGGGGAACCGGGCCGTGGCGTGCAGACTGTAGACGTCGATCGTGCCGGTCCCAGGGTCCAGGCCGAGCAGACCCAGGGCCGCGGGGCGGCACGGCCCCTCATGCACCACCTGCCCGTTCACGCGAAGCTGCACGGTGGCGCCTTGGCGCGCGATTTCCAGGTCGAAGCGTTGTCCCGGTGCAAGCCGCGGCACGGGCACAGTGAGGGGAGCGTCGGCCGCCAGGAAGAAGCGTCCTCGCAGCGTGGAGGTCGTTTCTCCGGCGGTCCATTCCCAGCTGCTGTCGTCACCCACGACCAGGGCGCTGGTGCGGCCGGCGCGAGGCAGCGCCAGGTCGAACTCAAGGCGGAAGTCGCCCTCACCCGGAGCCGATTCCGTCAGCAGCCGATGACCCGCGCCTGTGCCGCGAAGGAATCCGCCGGGATCGGCCGCCCAGGCCCGGCCGGTGTAGCGGACCCGCGGCTGGGTCAGGTTTTCGGTGTTGGCGACGAAGGTGACCCGGGCGGCTGGCGTGGCCGGAGCCGGTGACTCGGCGGCGGCGAGGCGAGGAAGCATCCCCGCTCCCAGCGAGAGCACAGCCAGCAGAACGGAACCAGGACGGAAACGACGCCCGCGTGTGCACTCCAGCATGATGACAACAAGGCGGCGCCTAGAATTCGGAGCGTACTCCGAGGGTGATGAGGGTACCGAAATTCTGGATCGACTGCGGCTGGGTGAAGACCGGGGTGTTCGGGCCCGAGCGCATGGTGCGCTTCGGATCGCCAGTCAGATTGCGGGCGCTCCCGTAAATCGTGAGACGTTTGTGGAAACGATAGTCGAACGAAAGGTCCTGGGTGATCTGGGGGGCGACCCAGGAGAAGGTGCCGTCCGGCACGGTGGCGCTCGCCGCGACCCGTGCGCCCGTGACCTTGTAGGCATAGGCGACGTTGAACTTGATCGAGACTTTCTTGCGGATGTAGCTCATGCCCCAATTCAGATTCTTGTGGGCGAACGGTGTGAAATCGAGGGCGTTTTCCCCACTCACCCGCGAGATCGTGGCGTTGCCGAACATCTGGAATCCCTTGGCCCACGAGGGCAGGAAGTAGAGCGATTGGCGCCAGCTCAGCTCATAGCCCTCGACCCTCGCCTCGCCGAAGTTGGACTTGGTGATGACATCGTAGCTCAGGTAATCGTCGGACAGGCCGAACTCCTCCAGCAGGGCCGGAGTGGCGACACTGCGGACGGTACCGAAGAAGTTCTTGATGTCCTTGCGGAACAGGCTGACCGAGGCGACGGCGCCCTTGATGCCGTAGGCTTCGATCGAGACGTCAAGGCCGTCGGACGTCCACGGCTTCAAGCCTGTATTGACCGCGGTGATGGTCCGGGCGGTGGTGGCGGCGTCCGGATCCGTGATGGTGAGTCCCGGGATGATCTCGGTCAGATTGGGCCGGCCCATGGTCCGGGCGTAGGCGGCGCGCAGAACGAGCGTATCGGTCAGATAATACGTCGAGTTGAGGCTTGGGTAGATGCCGTCGTAGGATTTGCGGGCCGTGGCGCCCCGTTCGGTGTAGCGCAGTTTGGCCGTTTCGAGTGCGTTGGTGGACACCGGGATCAGACGACCGGTGGCGGGATTTCGGAGCAGATTTCCATTGGCGTCCTGCTGGTAGGTGGCGCGGATGTCGTCGAGCGGCCCCTCACCCACGTCGTCGGTCTTCTCGTAGCGGAAACCGCCGACGAACCAGAGCCGGTTGTCGAGGAACTTGACGTCGCCCCGCACGTAGCCCGCGGTGATCGTCTCCTGAAGGAACCGGGAGTTGGTCGCACCCGAGGTATAGGCGCCCGCCTCGTTGAGCACGAACCAGGACGGATTGGCCACGAACAGATCGTAGAGTTTCACCGGGCTGACCCACTTCACCTGAAGGGTATCGTTGAAGAACGACTGACGCGAAAGCTCGTCGTTGGTCAGATTGTAGTTTTTGACCAGCCGGGCGGCGGCACCGCCGGGCGGCGTGAACGTCCACGTCTTCAACTGGGAGGTGTTGTCCTTGCGCTGCCGGTTGATGGAGACGCCCGTCTTGAGGGTCACGGGAACCCGCAGATTGAATTCGCGGCTGATGTTGAAGGTGAACTGGCGCGCGTCGGAGACGATCTCGTTGGGCTGACTCGTCGGGGCGTTGAGGGTCAGCTCGGCATTGTCGTAAGGATCGAACACCGCGCCCGTGCGGGTGCGTGCGGTCACGATGGGGGCGAGCCGGTCGTAGATGCCGTCGAGCCGGTCCGTCCGGGCGATGAGGCTGGTCGCCTGGGTCACGCCAATGGTGCGGAAGAACCCATGATCCAGATCCTTGCGCTCATCCCAGCTGCGGGAGAAGTTCGCGGCGGCGTCCATCTTGTAGAGCTTTCCGTTGTGAGTGAAGCGGAGCACGGCGGAGGTGGTGCCGCGGGTGCGGTCGCCCCAGGTCGTCGTCTGACGGATGGTGTCGTTGCCGGCGGCGGCTCCCTGCGTGAAGGTCGCGCTGCCGGTGTTTCCGGCGCCGAAGGCCACGGCGTAGACGTTCTGGCGCGTCGGGGTGTTGATCTGCACGTGTTCGACGCTGAGACGGAACGCGCTGTCCGGACTGACCCGCCAGTCGAGGGTGGTGGCGGCGAGCTGACGCTCGGTCGTCTGCAGCACGTTCTGGATGGTCGACGTGGTTTGCACGCCGCGGAACATGTCCCAGGTCGGCGAATCGTAGTCCATGTCGTAGACGCGGATCATGCTGCTCGCGTTGATCGTGAACGCGAAGGACTTGTTCACCGGGTGCGAGTAGGAGATGTCGAGCCCGGGCTGGATCGCCCGCTCGTTGGAGTAACGGTCGCTGCCGACCCGGTCGCTGAGGCCCGGCGGCTTGATGCCGTCGTCGGTGTTGTACGCCGCGTAGGCATTGATTTTCAGGACCCGCCGGGGGTTGGAAAAGCCGCTTTTGCCCACGATGTTCACTGTGCCGCCGACGGCATTGGCCGGGCGGTCGGGGGTGGGCACCTTGGTGATCTCAATGCGGTCGACGCTGCCGGAGGAACTCGCGGCGAGATCGAAGGAACGGTCGGCCGACGGGGACGAGACCTCGGCGCCGTCGACCATGAAGATGACCCCGCTGGCCGGCATGCCGCGGATCGAGGCGGAGGCCGCGGTCTGGGGCCCCGAGATGATGGAGATGCCAGGGGTGTACTTCAGGTACTCGCCGATGTTGCCGTCGCCGAGGTCGCCGATTTCGTCGAGCACGATCACGTTCTTGATGTTGGGCGACATCTTCTGCTCGTTGATCGCGGCGGCGGCGGCGTTCATCGCCGTGGACTCCACGACGAAACTCTCGAGCGCCACGACGTCCTTTTCGCGCAGGGCGCGACCCCCCGACAGGGCGAGTTCGAAATCCTTTCGACCGACCCCGCCGGGTGTGACCGTGACGGTGGCCGACTGCGGTTCCATGCCCGCATAGATCACCTTGAGGCGGACCTCGCCCGCGGGCACGCTGGCCAGGCGAAATTCACCGTCGCTGTTCGTCAAGGTCTCCAGCCTCGTTCCCTCGACCAGCACGCGGGCGTTGTTGAGGTAGGTGCGTGTATCGGCATTGAGCACACGCCCTTCGATCCGACCCGGTTCCGACTGGGCGGAGGCGGGCACGGGGACGGCGCCGAGGAACACCGCGAGGATCAGAACCGGAAGGCAGACGCGCAGCAGGCCGGACAGGTTGGCCAGGGACGACGAGCGGAGAGACGTCGTGGGGAGGGAGGGCGAGGGAGGGAGCATGGTCGGAAAGACCCGACCGTTGGCTGGTTCGCGCGGCCGGGAGAGTGCAGGCGATGCGCACACCGTGCTCCGGTGCGCCTCGTTGCCGAGGGCAATGTACAGGTAAGGGAATATGACCAAACCCGTTACGCCACGGGCGAATTTAGTGCTGCAAGGTCGCTGCAACAGTCGGCAGCACGCGCATGAGCTGTTCGGTCAGGACGGCGTGGCCGTCCGCATTCGGATGGCAGCCATCGGTCGTCCAAGCTTGCAGACGGCGACCGGCGGTCTGGGCCGCCTCCCAATGGCCATAGTGATCGACCAACGGCACGCCGAGGTCCCGAGCCACGGAGCGACAGCGGTCGACATAGCGGACCAGACGAAGATTGGGGTCTTCACCCAGACCGTTCCTCGGGTTGTCTTCCCCAAAGCGGGGCGGGGTCATGAGGATCACGCGGATCCCCGCCTGTTGCAGGCGGAGGACGATGAGGCGCAGATTGGCCTCGTAGGTCTGTTCGCTGAGCCGCGACTCCGCTTTGCCGCGGTCAACCCAGCTGTCGTTGGTCCCGTACATGACCGTGACCACCGCGGGGTGCTGCGAGATGACGTCCGACTGCAGCCGACGGAGCGCACCGTCGGTCCGTTCACCTCCGATGCCGATCGAGTGGACCTGGGCCCGGATGCCCTGGGCGCGCAAGGCGGCCTGGGTCAGGGCGGTGAAACTCTGAGTGGGGCTGACCCCGCGCCGCGCCGCCCGGGTGATCGAATCGCCGAGGGTGAAAATCCGGAGCGTGGGTTCCTCAAGCGACGCCGAGGCGGGCTGGAGGAAGTCCGATTCGTTCAGCGCGAGACGCACGGCGCCTTGCATGGTCGTGATCCAGATCCGACCCGGGTGCGCCTCGAACAGGTAGGGGTACGAAATCCAGAACGCTCCTTCCCGCGCTCCCGTGCCCACCCGCTGCACCGCGATCACCTGGGGGATGCTCCAGGTCAGGCCGTCGTTGTCCGACAGGGCGAAGGAGAGCTCTTCGCGCCGTCCCTTGCGGGCTGCCGGGTCGGTATAGCGGTTCCAGACCATGGCCAGCCGACCGCTGGCCAGTCGAAGCACCGTGGCGGGGGAGTCACTCGCCTCGATGGTCGAGGGCTGTGGCACTGACCACTGCAGCCCGTCGCGGGAGGTCAGTTCCTCCAGGTGTCCATGCGGCACCCGCAGGAGCAGCTTGAGGTCCCCATTTTCCTTTTCGTAGACCGTGCCCTCGATTCCTCCCCCGTGGGTGGCGCCGGAGAGCCCGGCGACCGAGCCGGCGTAGTTGCCCTGTTCCCGCAGGTCGAGCGGTGCGCTCGTTTTCCAAGTCAGACCGAGGTCGTCCGACACGTGGATGACCGTCACGTGCCGTCCGGGATTGGCTTCGGCGCGTTGCGAGACCAGCACCACGCGGCCGCTGCGCAATTGAATCATCTGGCGCACCGCGCCACACCAGCCTTCCTGCAACAACGTGGGCTCCGACCAGGTGACGCCGTCGTCGCTGCTGCGCCGCAGATAAACCGGCAGCCGGCAACCCTCCTGCGGTCCACCTTTGGCCTGATCCCAGCGGAAGACCCGTTCTTTCGCGTTGAGAAATGCATCGAGCAGCATCCCCTCGCGTGTTCGCAACAGCGCGCGCTCGTTGCGCGCAAGAAAACGCGCCGGGTCGAGCCGGGCCCGGGCCTGCCAGGAGCGACCCTCGTCCTGCGAAACCTGCGCTCCAAGGGTGTCCATGGCCCAGATCGAGCCATCCCCGGTGCGGACGAACGGACCCTGATGCGGGAATCCGAGGGGTTGGGCGAGGGGGTGAAGCTTGATCTCACCGCGCAGTGCACCGGCGGCCAGCGCAAGGACGCAGGCGAAGAGAAGAGCCGGGAGTGACGAGCGCAAGGGAGGGCGGAGGGGGCGGGCGACCAAACGCGGTGCGACGGATCAAGGTTCCGCGCCGATTTCCCAGGTCCAGGCGGACGTCGTACGCACCCCTGCCTTGATCTCTCCCGAAATGAAATGCCAGCGCTGGCCGTGCGCGAAGGTGGGCGAGGTCACCACCGATTGCGGCCAGGGTTGCGGCCAGAGCCGCCAGGTGCCTGCACGGGCGTCCAGCACGAGGATATCCTCCGGCACCCGGCCCTCGCGGGGCATTTTGCCGACCTGCCGTCCATCCACACCGCCGAGAACGAAGATCCGTCCGGTCGCTGGATCGACCGGGGCGGGCGAGGGGGCGGCGATGACCGACCAGGGCAGGTCGGGCAGGCGGGTCCAGGTACCGTCAGGGTCATACCGATACGCGTCGACGAGGTAGGTGGTTTGTGCCTTGCCGTCGGGCCCCGGGCTGATGTCGAGCCCGCTCAGGAGGTAGATCGAGCGGTTCCACGCCGCGATGACCGCCATGGCCCGCGGGGCTCCGGGCCAGGTGGGCAGTGGTTTCCAGCCGGCTTCGGGCGACTTGAGATCGAGGCACCAGAATTCCTTCCGACTGACCCGGTAGTCGCCGGGAGCGTAACCGCCGGCGAGATAGACCCGACCTTCGGATACGACCGCGACCGCGCTGGTGATCGGCGCGGGCAGCGCCGGGGCCGGCCGGATGGCGACAGTGGTTCCGGTCCATTGGAGCAGCAACGAATCGGAAAGCAGGGTGGGTCCGTTTTCCCCTCCGAGCACGAGCAGACCGTCGGGCAGGGAAACCACGGCGGAATAACCGCGCGGTTCCGGCAGCCGGCCGGCCTCCGTCCATGCCTTGTCCCCGGGACGCAGGGCATAGATCCGGTCGTAGTACTGCTTCACCCCGCCTTCCCAGGGCATGCGATCGGGAAAGTTCGCGCCCCCGGCCGCCATCAGCACGCCTTGGTGCACGCCCGCGATCACGCCCGCCACACCTGGAGCCTGGGGAAAGTCCGGCAGCTGCGACCACCGGCCCTCGGGGGCGGCCGTGCTGGCCGACGGGTTGAAGGTCACTTCTCGCGCCACCACGCGTCCGTCCGGACCTCGCAGTTGATAGGACAGGTGGAGGCCTTTTTCACGCACCGACAGGCCGACGCGGCCGACGTCGGATTCCGGCGTTTCGTCGACGCCGGCGAGATCGCGCCACCGGTCGCCGTCGATGCGGCCGATGAGCAGCACGGCGCTGGGGAAGACCGGCCGGGTGCCGGTGATCCGCCGTCCGCTGCGCACGGCATAACGCACCCCTTGCCAGTCCGCGTAGGCAAACGGGGCCGCTTGCAGAGGCAGGGGCGCAAAGTCCGTGGTGGGGGTGGGCAGGGTGACGGGGCGGAGGAGGGTGACAGACTCCATGGGAGGAAGGGGTTCAGCGGCGGACGAGGGGGCCAGGCAGGAGGCCATCCCGAGAAGGCAAAACAGGGCGCGCCGGGTGATTGCTGCCGTGGTCATCGCAATCGGCACCCTCCCACGGCGGGGAAACAACGCAATCTCCAGTCACTGGTCATACGAGCTGCCACCCGCGCCCCGGGCAGGCGACGGCCGGGACGATTCGCCGGCGGAGGACTGCAATTGGGTTCACTTCCAGGCGGAATTGTTCATCGTCGCCGGTCGCGCCCTTGGCGGCGTTTCTCATGAGCGTGCCGTCCGGATTCCTCGATCTGCCCAAGCGGGTTTCCCTGTCCGCGCAGACGGCCGCCGCCATCCGCAAGGCGGCGGGCGAGGGCGTCTGGAAGGAGGCGCTGCCGAGCGAGCGCCGGCTGTGCGATCTGTTTCAGGTGAGTCGTCCCACGGTGCGGGCGGCGCTCCAGCAACTCGCGAAAGAGGGGTTGATCGAAATCCACCAGGGCAAACGAAACCGGTTGGTGCCGGGTGCCCGGCCCGCGGTCACGGCGCCGAAGAGCCGGCTGGTGGTCCTGGTGTCCCATCGCCCGCTCGCGCAGATGACCCTCACGGCCTACCAGGGGGTGAGCGAGATGCGGTCGCACCTTTCGAAGCACGGATTTTCCACCGAGGAGTTTGTTTGTCCCGCCCAGAGCCCGGGCACGCAGCGCCGGAAACTGGAGGCCTATGTGCGGCAAAACCAGGCGTTCTGTTTTGTGCTCATCTCCCTGGGCAAGGAACTGCAGGTGTGGTTCGCGGCCCGCTCGGTCCCCACGCTGGTCATCGGTTCGTGTCACCCCTCCGTGCAGTTGCCCTCGATCGATGTCGATTTCCGCTCGGTCTGCCGCCACGCCGTCGGCACGCTGCGCAGCAAGGGACACCGGCGCATGGCCTTCCTCGTGGCCAACTACAACGTGGCCGGCGACCTGGCGAGCGAGGCGGGGTTTCTGGAGGGGGCGGCGCCGCGGGGCAGCGACGTCGGGGTGGAGGCGATCGTGGTCCGGCACAACGGGACGCAGGCGGGCATCACGAGCAAACTCGACCAGCTCTTCTCCTCGGCGCGTCCGCCGACCGCGCTGCTCGTGGCGCGTCCGCAGGCGCTGTTCTTTGTCGTGGTGGACCTGCTGAAGCGCGGTATTCAAGTGCCTGAGACGGTGTCGATCATATCGCGCGATCACGACCACCTCTTCGAGGATGCGGTCTCCCATTACCGGTTCGAGGACGAGGCCTTCGCCCACCGCCTGACCCGGCTCATGCTCCAGCTCGTCAACCAGGGCTACCTGTCCTCGGAGCCCAACCTGATCTTTCCGCGCTACGTTTCCGGCGGCACGGTCCGGCACTTGGACTCGTCGTGAGCGGCGCCGGGGGCGGACGAACGACCGGAAGACAGGCGGGCAAGCGTGCCGGTCAGCTCGGCTTCGAGGCGGGCGGCGTCGGCGGGCGCGAAGTCTGCGTGCCGGACTTTTTTGATACCCCGCCGGGAGAGATCCCAGTGCAGGACCGGCACGAGGTCGTGTCGCTCCAGCGTGTGCCGTCCGCAGTGCAGGGGGCAGCCGTCGATCATGATGATGGGCCGTCCGGAGCGTGCGGTGGTGACCAACGGCTTCACATCCCCTCCCAAACCGACAATACATGACATCTCCGCCTGACCGCTGCGGTCCATGCGCACTGCGAGGTGATTCGCGAGTTGGGCGGCACTCGAACAACCTGAACAGGAATAGAGGAGAGGCAGGTCCGGTCGAGTCGGGCGTTGAGTGGGCATGGTGGAAGCGAAGCTCCTGCAGTTTAAACTATTCCAGGCGAAAACCCTCCGCGGGATCGAACGTCAGGACGTGCTGGTGTCGCGGGAGCGCCTCCAGCTTCCCCTGCCAGCTCACCGGCGTGGACGTGGGTCCGAGGAGGAGAAGCACCTCGAGGGAGTGCGGCCCCGGCGAAAGGCGGTGACGCCAGACGGCCAGTGTCGGGCCGTCGTGCGACACGCCTTTGGCTGCGTAGGTGCGTTCCTCGACCACACCGTCGACCGTGAGCCGCACGGTGACGGGTGATCGCCTGGGTTTCGCCGTCGGTCCGCCGCGCATATGGACGGGGCCCGTTGGCGGCTCGTTCGAACGTGTCCCGGTGGAAGGAGTAGGCTCGCCCAGGGCCTTGAACGAAAAGACCCAGACCGGGTCCGGGGAACCGGGATTTTGCACGGTCAGGTGGCTGAGCCCCACGGTCAGGGCGAGCACCAGACCGAGGCAAGCGGCGAGCGCGACCACGCGCCCGACACGGAATTCCGAGGGTGTGTCGGCCTTTGCTCCCCTGCGGAGCGATTGAGCCACGGCGGTGATCTCGTCGGGAGCGGACACATGGTAGTCCACAACATGCCACGAGCCCCCTCCCGGGCCGGTCCGGTCTGGTCGGAAGGCGGGTGCGCGTGTCCCAGACAGCCGGTCCTCGATCCATCGATTGCCGTCGCGTGCGGCGGACTCTCCGCGGCCATCCCTCACCACGAGCACCCGTTCCGCCCCTGCCGCGAGCAGCCGTTCGACAAACTTTGGCCGGATCCACGAGGCGGAGGGCACGGCATGGACCTGAAACCCGGGCAGCCGGGCACGCCAGACGGCGGCATCAAATGTATCCATACCACCCGTTGCATCCGCGGCGATGAGTGCGACCGGTCCGCCGGGTGGACCATCCTCCGAACCCGCTCGGACCGCAGCGAGGATGAGCGGCTCCCGTTCAAGGGCGTCGAACCACGGCAGCCGCATGGCCTCGGAGTCGCAGGATCCCACGCACACCGCACAACCCACGCAGCGGGTGGGATCGACCCACGCCTGATGCGAGAACCGACGGCCGTCTCTCCGAGGCACCATCCGCACGGCGTCGAAGGGGCAGTCCTGCACACACTGGGTGCAGGCATGGCAACGGGCGGAATCCACCCGGGTCTGGTGCGGAGCGGGCGGTCTGACGCCGCTGTCGTCGGCCTTGGGCGCAAACCGCCGGCCGAGCAACCAGGGCAGTCCGGCACCGAGCAGGGTGAGGCCACCGAGCGCAAGCCAGAGTCCTCCCTGTTGGAACCTCAGCGCCAGCGCGAGAGGGGTGAGGTACCATGCGTCCACTTGCAGATGGGCGGGGATCACGGCCATGCGTGCCGGCGGATCCAGCGGCGCCGGCATGAACCAGGCCGCGATTCCCAGCACGCCGAGCAGGATGAAGGCCAGCGGTCGGGCCGGAAGCAGGCGAACCCGGTTCAAGCGATGAAGGTGCAGCGCCAGTCCCACCGCGATCAGCAGGGGGAGCAGCATGTGCAGGAAAAAGACGACAAAGAAGAGCAGGCTGGGCACGAGCCGGTCGGCGAGAAACAGCCGGCTGAGCGGCTCGCCAAAAATTGGGAATGCGTCGAGGAAATGCATCGCCGTCGACGCCACGAGCTGGGCCGGCTGATCCCACACGAGCCAGAAGCCGGTCCAGCCGATCAACCAGACAATCCCGAGCAGGAGCACCCCTGTTGTCCAGGGCAGCCAGCGCGCTCCGGTGAATTTTCCCGCGAAGAACGCCCGCACGGCGTGCACCAGGAGGAACACCATCACCAGGTCCGAACTGTAGCGGTGCAGCGCCCGGACCCAGCCGGAGAACGTACCGGCGCGCATCGCTTCGACGGAGGCGTATGCCAGGTGCAGGCTGGAGGAATACCAGACCAGCAACAGGGCGCCCGACGCCACGGCGATCAGCAGGCATAGATTGGCGAGGCGCCCGGATTCAGCCGCGAGATCGGTGCCCGCGGGCAGCAGGCGGGTCAGCCACGATTCGAACCAGGCCAGGGCCCGATCGCCATGAATCCAGAGGGCGCGTCCCCGAACCAAGGGGGGCGGCGAGGGGAGCGGGGCTGGCACGGTCACGGCCGCCCTTCAATCGCTTCGTCCGTCAGCGATTCCACAGCCGCGATCAACCAGGACCGGTGGCGCTGGTCCAGATTGAAGCGGTAGGCAATGCGACCGTTCGCGTCGATCAGGATGAAGAGGTTGGCGTGGTCGACGAGGCCGGTGGCGGGATTGCGCCGCGCGGCGAATTGCAAGTCGCGCAGGAGCGGGATCATGACCCGGGTTCCGCCGTTGGCATATCGGAATTGGGGATAGGGAAGGCCGTAGCCGTCGGCGATCCTGGCCATCAGCTCGGTCGTGTCGTAGTCGGGATTCAGTGACAAGGCGAGCACATCGAGCCGGGCCCGCCGATCCGGACTCAGGCCGGCGATCAGGTCCTTGATCTGCAGGAGGATTTCCGGGCAGGTGGTGGAGCAGAGGGCGTAGACTCCCGTGACAAGGGTGACCCGTCCTCCGCCCGCCTCGGGTCTCGACACCGGGCGACCTTGGTGATCGAAGAGGGTGAAGGCCGGAGGGAGGAGTTGGGTGCGGATCCGCTCGCCTGGGAAAGGGGGCGGAGTTTGTCCACCTTCCGAGGGTCGACCGTAGGCGTAGAGCCCTCCGATGGCCAGCGTACCCAAGCAGAGACCGGCAAGAGCGGATCGGAGGTGTCGCGACCCGGGTTTCGACCCTGCGTTCGCCGCCGGTCGGCACCACCGACCCATGCCGATCAGTAGGCCGACGATAAAGAGCGGTTCTGCCAGCATCACCGCCACCGCCATCCATTCCATGCCGCCGGTGCGTGGATCGTAACTGAAGCACCAGATCTTGAATTCCTCGCTGAAGGCGCCCCATGCCCCCCAGCTGGCAGGGGATACGATGATCAGGAGGAGAAACGCCTCGTAGACCAGGGTCGTCGTCCCGACGAAAACCGTCAGACCGGTCCCGGTGAGGAACCGGCGGACGGCGTCGCGCGGTCCCGGCCGGCGGAGACCGGACGTGGGCACGATTTCGACCGGAGCGACCGAGGATGAGGGGGCCATGATGGGAGGACGTGTGGCGCTCAGCGCACGTGCCACACGTCCGCGAGGGCCTTCCAATTGGCGAAATAGTAGATCGCAAAGCACGCCAGGAAAACGCCAGTCAGCACGATCGTGCCCTTCATCGCCCAGTGGTCGGAATAGAGGGCCTCCCCCGGGGCACCCTGGACCGCCTCGGCTACTCCCCAATCCGCCATCGGACGTCCCGAGGTGCGTGCGCCGAACAACAAGGTGCCCACGCAGAGGGCGACGAAGAGGAGCAGCCCGACCACTGCGATGATCGCGCCCACTCCCATCACGCCGAGGAACAGGTGCGCGGCGGGACCGTAGATGCCTGCGCGTTCGATGTCATACACCCGGCGTGCCACCCCGAGGGAGCCTGCGAAGGACATGCCGAACGAAACCAGCAGAATGCCGCCCCCGAACAGCCAGGGCTGGATACGGGCTGCTCGTCGCCAGATGAAGTCACGGCGGAACATCAGCGGGATCACATAGTAGGCCAGCCCCATGAAGGCCAGGGTGGTGCCACCCACCACGGTCGCGTGAAAATGTCCGGTGATGCGAAGGGTGTTGTGCGCGATGATGTTGATCTGCTGCGTGCCGAGCGTGACACCGGTGATGCCGCCGACGAAACCGAAAATGGCGACCGACAGCGCCACCGCCGAAAACGCCGGATTGCGCCACGGCAGGGCGCCGACCCAGCCAAACAGACCGCGACCATGACCCTTGGCCCGCATGGCCATCTCGACCGAGGCCGGAACGGTGAATCCATGGATCATGGAAGCGAGCACCGCGAGGTACATGGCGTAGGAGGTATTCCAGATCTTCCACGACGCACCCACGCCCGGATCGACGAGCAGGTGGTGAGCTGAAGCCAGATTGATGAACAGAATGTAGAGCACGAATGCACCCCGGCACACCGTCTCGTTGACCGGACGAGCGCCGGTCGCGAGCTGCCCGATCAGATACCAGACCGAAACCATGGCGCACACATTGACCTGCTGAGACTGGTGACCCAGTCCCCACCAGATCATCCGGTACCACATCGGATCCGGCTGGGCGGTCCAACCCATGGAAAACGTAAACGTGGGAATCATGACGATCGCCCCGTGCAGCAGGGTGACCACCGCGATGATGGCGGCGGCGGTCGCTCCGAAGGTGACCAGCGGCACGGATCCCTCGTACGTGCCGTCACGTCGTGCGATGTACAGCGTGGCGAAGAAGTTGAAGACGCCGACCAGCGTGCCCACCGCGACGAGGATGATGCCCAGGTAAAACAAGGGATGGGCGAGCAGTGGCAGGTAGCTCGTCATGAGCACGTCGGCCTTCCCCTGCAGGATGACGACATTGGTCATCACCGCACCGGCGAGCATCATCCCGAACGACAGCCAAGCCACCTTGCGCGAAAAGAGACGAGAGTTCAGCGGCACCGTGCAGGCGAAGTAGAGAATCGCGACCTCGAAGAAGAGGATCCAGAAGATCAGCATGTTCAATCCATGGAAGGTCAGGATGCGGTAGAACCAGTCGACACGCAGCAGGTGGACGGCCTGCCAGCGCGTGAGCGCGAGCAGGATGGCGGCGATGCCGCCGAAGAGCAGGAAAACGACTGCGGCGACCGCATTGAGCTTGATGAACTGCTGAGCAGTCAGGCAGACGCCGAGACCAGTGGTGTCGCACCGTCGCGCCGAGGCGCCGCGTGCGGAGAGGGAGGCCGACACAGGGTCGGGGAGGGTGGCGGAGGAGGCCATGCGAGGAAGGAGGAGGCGGGAGTGGATTGCCGGGCGGATGGGCGGGCTATTCCACGATGATCTTGCCGATCATCGCTTCGTGTCCGATGCCGCAGAATTCATTGCAGACGATGGTGAAAACGCCTTTGGAGGTGGGCGTCAGGGTCAACACATGATCGTACCCGGGCAGCACCTGGAAATTCATGTTCAACGGCTGGAGCGAAAATCCGTGTTGCAGGTCGAGTGAGGAGAGATGCACGCGGTAGGTTTCACCCTGGCGCAGCTTGAGGATGGGATACCACGCCCACATGCGGGCGGTGAGGTAGGCGTCCCCTCCAGGTGCAGGTTCAACCACGGGCATGCCGTCGCGTTCGCCGACTTTGTTGGCTGCGACGAAGGCCTCGGTTCGCTGCTGAAATGCGGCGGGAGTCACGGCGTAGGCCTCGCCGCGACTGTTCTGTTTCCCTCGAAAATGCCAGTAGGGCATCATCAGGCTGAGGACAAAGCACCAGAGCAGCGCGAGGCCGATCCAGAGCTTTTCGGCACCTTCCGGCGGCTTGTACCAGTCATGGGCGGGCAGGGAGAGACTCATGGCTGGATTCCTTAGGGTAGTTGAGCAGCCGGTACGAAGCAGAGTTCGATCCAGCCCCAAAGGGTGTAGGAGAGCATCGGTACCACCACCCCGAGGACCAGGAGGATCCAGGGGTTGTCCATCAGGCGCTTCAGCAGGGGAGGCTTTACTTCTTTGTTCATGAGGAGACAGGGGAGGGTTGTGGGGAAAGCGAAGGGTGCCGGCGCAGCAAGAGGACGAGAAACCAGACGCCACCTGCTGCGGCGACGAGACCGCCGAGGCCCATGATGCCGAGGCCGACGTGTTCGCTGAACGTTCGCACGTGCTGTTCGCCCGCATAGACCTTGCGGCCGAGTCCGTGCAGCCCGGCCCAGCCGAAACCCAGGGCAAAGACGGCCTGACCCGCGCCAAAGCAGATGAGCTGCTGGCGGGCCGACCGTGCGTGGCCTCCCCCGGACTGGAGAGCAGAGGAGGACGCAGGTGAGAGCTGATCTTTCAACAGGTGGGCCGCTACCATGAATGCGGCGGTAATCCCACCCAGCGAAGCATGGTAGTGGGCCGGGACGAGTGTGTTGGATCCCCGGATGCAAGCGCCGAGCAGAAAACCCAGCAGGGTCAGCCCGGCACTCGTCGCCAGTCCCGTCCAGAGCAGACGGGTGTATTCCGTCGCGATCCGATCCGGCCGTTGCCGGCGGTGACGCAGGCAGAGGACAAGGGTCGCCAGCACCACGGGAAAGATGCCCCAGCGCATGAGCAGGGTGGCACCTTCGACGTAGGTGCGGTGCAACGCCCCCTGCCAGGAGAGCAGGGGCATGACGGCATGGGGCAATAGCAGGCACCCGAAAAGCCAGCGTGCCCTGCGTGCGGTGAGCACGGGCCGCCCGGTGGCCCGGGCAGCCAGCCAAAGCCAGATGGCGAGCATGGCGGCGACGTTGGCGACCTGAAGGACATGACCGGCCCCCCAGTGGGCGAATTCAAAGTGCGTGCGGCGATCCAGACCCTCGGGCAGTCCGGCCTGTGCCGAGACCCACGAGGACGCGGCCAGGACGAGCGCGAGTCCGCTGGCCTGCACGCCGACACCGGCGTCCGGGGACAACCCTCCGGCTCGTTGGAAGGTGGACTCGCCGAGGGTGCGCAGGGTGTGGGCGATCACGCCGAAAAAAAACAGTCCCAACCCGAGCAAGAACACGGGGTGGTCGACCACGGGAATGTAGTTGGCAAGCACCGGCGCGGCTCCGGTCAGCGCGCCCCCCAGCACCAGGAACACCACCCCAAGCACCGCGGAGATGAAAGCCACGCCCTCGTGCCAGCCGGCGTGGCATCGGACCCGCAACGCTGCGAGGGCGGAATTGAAAGCGTAGAACCAGACCACCAGAGCGAGGTCGACATGCACGACCAGGCACCGCTTGAAAAAGAGCGGATCATCGATGAGCCGCGAAAGTGGCGGCAGGCGGCCAATGACCACCGCAAGGGAGAGCAGTCCGGCGAGCAGCAGGCTGCCGAGGGCGAGGAACAGCCAGCGGGCGACGTACCGCGAGGCGGGTCCTTGCGTCTCCGACGAGGGGCTGAGCTGCGCTACCACGGTCTGCGGTAAAGTCCGGACCACCGGTGAAGAGTCGTGGAGTGACAACGAGAGCATAGCGGGATGTGAGCATGCTACCGTGCCGCGCCCGCGCTGACCTTGACTTGGATCAATGTCACCGCCGTTTTGTGCGGGTAAAGTGGTCGCATGCCCCAAACCACTCCGCTCCCCCTCGCCGCGACCGGTTCCTCCACGTCGCTTGCACCGCTCGCCTCCGCCTTGGTCGCGCTGACCAAACCCCGCCTGGCCAGTTTTTCTGTGCTCTCTGGTCTGGTGGGTTACTACGTCGCGGCGATGCCGGTCCGGGAAAATCAGACAACGGGATTCGCGGCGGCGAGCCTGACGGTGGCGCTTTGCGGGCTCTCGTTGTCAGCGGGTGGCGCGCTTTCCCTCAACCAATGGTGGGAACGCGGGCCCGATGCGCAGATGCTGCGCACCCGGGGCCGGCCCCTACCGAGTGGACGGTTGTTTCCCGCGGAGGCGTTGCTATGGAGCGTGGCGCTGGGAACGGCGGGAGTCGCCGTGCTGGCCATCAGTTCCGGATGGGCCGCGTTCTGGTCGCTCCTGACCATCGTGCTCTACGGGCTGGTTTACACCCCGCTGAAACGGTGTACCCGCTGGGCAACGGAAGTGGGCGCGCTGTCCGGGGCCTTGCCGCCGGTCATAGGTGCGGCCGCGGCGGGACAGCCGGGGGCGCCTGCGGCCTGGGCCCTTGCGGCGATCGTCCTCTTCTGGCAGCTGCCTCACTTCTTCGCGATTGGCTGGAAATATCGCGAGGACTACCGTCGGGCCGGATTTGCGCTCTTGCCTGCAGTCGACCCCACCGGACGGCGAACCGCGCGCGCGGCGTGGTACTACACCTGGCTGATGGTCGCCGCATCGCTGGTTCCATGCGCGACCGGCCTGCTGGGCCCGGTGTTCAGCGTGGCCGCCGTGGTGGGCGGCGGGCTCATGCTCACGTCGAGCTACGCCTTCATCCAGGCTCGACCCGATCGCGAACGGGCAGCTCGCCGTCTGTTTTCGCACTCTCTCCTGTATCTGCCGTGGATCATGGCGGCCCTGGTCGCCGACGGCGCGTGGCGTTGAATCGCGATCCGGGCGCAAGCGGGCGCTTGCCTCGGTGGTGGAGGAGCGGTTGGTTGGGGTGCGTGGCTTCGACCCGGGTCCGTGTCGCCCCCCCTTGCTTCCTCCCATGATCTTTCGTGCCCTCCTTCTGGTCGTGACGTGGTGTGCCGGTCTGGCTCCAAACCCAGGAGCGGCCCAGGTCGGTAAGGTCCATCCCTCCGAAAAGACGCGGTATGTGGACCCGGTGACTCGCCGGACCGTCACGGTGCTGACCACCGACCCGAGCGGCAGCGCCAAGCCCTACCAGACTCACACCACGTGGACGGCGGACGGCCAGTGGATCATCTTCCGTTCGAACCGGGGCGGCGAGGGGCCGCAGGCGTTTCTGGTGCATGAGGGGACCGGTGAGATCATTCAGGTGACCCAGGGACCGGCGAGTGGCACGGGCAGTCTCAACCTCGCGCGCAAGACGATGAAACTCTACGTCATGCGCGGAGGGCCGGTGCGAGGTGCGGACAGCCCGGCGCCTCCGGCGCCGCGGCAGCTGGTGGAGATTGATCTGCAGCCCCTCATTGCGGACGCCCGCGCGCGGACCCCCCGGGCGCCGGCGGCGTATGAACGCGTGGTGGCCACGCTGCCCGCCGAGTTGCGCGACTCGGGAGGTTTTGCCCTCGATGCCGACGAAACCAAGGCCTACTGGGGCGTCGCGTGGGGCCCGCTGCCGCCGCGTCCCGCCCGCGCCGCCGATCCGGTGGCCCAGGGGCCGGCCGCGGGTGCGCGACGCCAGATCGACGACGCCAATACCAATCCCGCCGAGGCGCGCGAGGCCGCCCGGCTGCGCTTCGCCGAGGCCGGACGGGGTCCCGGCGGCATCCGCAGCATCGACCTGCAGACCGGCGCCCTCGCGACCGTGATCGACGTGGACCTGCGCATGGGTCATGTGCAGACGAATCCCTGGGTGCCGGGCGAGATCATTTACTGCCACGAGACGACCGGAGACGCCCCCCAGCGCATGTGGACGGTGCGGTCCGACGGTTCCGATCACCGGCCCCTCTATGTCGAAACACCGGATGAATGGGTGACCCATGAAACCGTGTCCGGCCGCGATGAGGTGATGTTCAACCTCATGGGCCACCTTCCGTACCTGCGCGAACGCCCGACCGGGGTTGCGGTGATCAACCTGCGGACCCGGGCGATGAAGCTCCTCGGGCAGACGGAAGAGGACATGGGCCAGGGCCGCCTCGGCGGATTCTGGCACTGCAACGGCTCGCCCGACGGCCGGTGGGCGGTCGCCGATACCTTCAAGGGCAATGTGTATCTCATCCGCCGTGACACCGGTGAGCAGGTCCTGCTCACCACCGACCACAAGATGCGGCCCGACCACACGCATCCCATCTTCAGTCCCGACGGCCGCCGCGTCCTGATTCAATCCGGCCGCCGCTCCGACGGCAAATCCCTCGACTTGATGACCGTCGAGGTGCCGGTGCTGCCCTGAGCCGCGCCGTGCCGCTCAGGCGCGACGCCGGGCCGGGGTTTCGGCCGCGGGCAGGGCGAACACCGCCAGGGTGGTCGTGCGCAGGTAGCTATTCCAGTCGGCGTCCAGTTTTTCAAACGCCGCATGCAGCGGGCAGGGTTCGCCGCGTCCACACCAGCCCGGACCGAAGGGACAAAGGATCTCCCGGTCGATGGGATCAAGCTCCTGCACAATGTCGAGGAGGGAGATCTCCTGGGGGCGGCGCTTGAGCCAGTATCCGCCTCCCGGACCTTGCGTGCCGTCGACCAGGTCGAGCGATGAGACCAGGGTGAGAATCTTTGCCACGATCGGCCGCGGCAACCGGCGTCGCCGGGCGATCTCGGACGAACTCAGCTTTGTCCGCCCACCGTCATACACCTCAGCCAGCAGGCTCAAGGCGGAGATGGCGGTTTGCGCGGTCTTTCCGAAGCGGGTCATGGGAAGGAAGGATGGAGGATGCGCCGGCGGTGCGGCGAGGGGTTTTTGCCGGACCATCGACTGCGGTGCGCAGCTCGTCACCGAGCGAGGCGAGTTCGCCGGCCTGGGCGCTGAGCTCCTCCGCGGCCGAGGCACTCTCCTCGGCGGCGGCGGCGGTTTGCTGGGTGGTGCCGTCGATCTGCGCGATGGCTTGGCCGAGCTGGCTGATGCTCTCCTGCTGGTCCGCCGACGACCGCGCGATGCCGGCGACGAGCTCATCGACCTGGCGGGCCTTGGTCACCACGGCGTCGAAGCGTTCAGACACCTGCCTCGAGTAGGCCACGCTCTGGTGACTCTTGGCGATGGCGTCGCCGATGGTTTCCGCACTCTCCCGCGCAGCCGTGGCCGAGCGGTGGGCGAGGGCGCGCACCTCGCTCGCCACCACCGCAAACCCTGCGCCGGTTTCCCCGGCCCGGGCGGCCTCGACTGATGCGTTGAGGGCGAGGAGGTTGGTTTGAAAGGCGATGCCGTCGATGGTCTTCACGATTTCCGCGACTTTCCCCGCGGCGACTTCCATGGCGGCGACGGAGGTGCGCAGACCGTGCATGTCACTTGAACCCGCTTCCGCCGCACTCCGGGTTTCGCTGGCGAGGGCCTTGGCTCCCAGGGCGGCGCCGGCGTTCTGCCGGGTGACCGAGGCGATCTCCTCCAGGGTGGCGGACGTCTCTTCCAGGCTGGCCGCCTGATCGCTGGCCGTCTTCGCCAGGTCCTGGCTCGCCTGCGAGACCTGGGCCGCGGCGGCGTCAATTTGTTCGCTCCCGGCGGCGAGGCTGGTCGTGCTGCGCCGCAGCGGCGGCACAATGGATCGCCAGGTCACGACGGTCAGGATGAAGGCCAGGGCGACCAGTGTTCCGGTGGCGCCTCCGTAAACGAGCAGGTCGCGTTGCGCGGCGGCGGAGATGGCATCCGCTTCGACGGCATAATCCCGGGCGAGCTGGTCCTCGATCACCTTGAGAAGATCGATGCGGCGGGTGGATGCGGTGAACCAGGCGGCCGGTTCGAGGCCGAAGTGCCCGGTCTCCCGCTTGGCGAGCACGTCGCGGCGGAGCTGCTCCACGGCGTCGACCTCAGTCCCCCGGACCGTCGTCGCAAGAGCCTGCTGCTGGGCCTCCGTGGCGAAACTGCGGTAGACCTTCAGATAGGTGGACTGGGCGGCGACCATCTCGGTCCACTCGGCGAACGCGTTGCCTTGAAACGCATCCTGGGTCAGGATCCGCGTCAACGTGGCGCGTTCCATGCCCGCCTGCTCCTTGGCCTGCAGCAGGTTCACGTAGGCCTGAATGCCGCGCATGATGGCGGCGTCCGGACTGAGGTGCGCCATGCCGACGACGACCTGCAGACTGGACGCGATGGTTGACGTGTAGTGGTGATACGACTGCACCCCGGTGATCTGTCGTGCCGAGATGGAGGTCCGCGTGGACTCCAACGTACCGAGACGGGAGCGCGCCTCGGCGAGCAGGGTGGAAAATCGAGGACCGAACGGACGCGCGTCAAACGTGGCCAGCAGCGAGTTGAGCCGTGCGAGTGCCTGATCCGTCTGGCGGCGCTGGGTGGTAAGTGCCTCCCCAAACAGCGTGCCGCCGCTGTTGAGGTAGCCTCCGGAGAGCCCACGCTCCTTCTGCAGCTCGTGCACGGTGTCGCCGATCTGGTCCATGACCGCGGCGTTGCCATCGAGCCGCTCGTAGGCCGCCACCACCGACTGTTTTTCGCGGAAGCCCCAGAACCCGAAGGCGATCAGCCCGACCAGCGGGGTGGCGACAAGCAGTACGAGCCGCCGGCCAAGGGTCAGGGCAGGGGAGGGAGAGACGGGTCGATTCATGGAAGCGGTCATCGAGTGTGAGGGAAGGCCCGGCGGAGCCGCCGGGTCTGCGACGGACGTCGGTCTTTGCTCCTAGCTTCGTCACGGGATGGGCCACCCCTGACCTGAATTAAAGACAAGGAGGTAAGTATTTGCCTGAGTCCCTGTGCCCCGCCGTTGGGCGCGAAGCGATTCCGGATTCCGCCGCACAAGATGTTTGTCACCGTGGCCGGCCCGGTTCATCGGTGGAATCCGCGCCGGACGCCGCCGGCTTTCGGCGCTGCACTTGCCCCCTTTCATCCCGAACTTCCATGCATCCATCCCCAACCCTCCCCGTCTTCGTGCTTTCCGCCTGCCTGGCGACCTTTGTGTCCGCGTCATTGGCCGCGCCGACCTTTGAGAAGATCAAGGTCGACGGCTCATTTTATGCAGAAGGTGCGGCGATTGCGGACTTTGACGGGGATGGGATCATGGACCTGGCGGCCGGTCCCCGCGTGTTCGCCGGGCCGGACTTCAAGAAGAACCGCGTGTACCGTTCGCCGCATGCCTTCGACCGGCTCAGCTACTCCAACAACTTTCTGACCTTCACGGACGACTTCAACCGCGATGGACGTCCCGACATCCTCGTGGTGGGCTGGCCCGGCAAGGAGGCCTTCTGGTATGAGAATCCGGGCGCGGCCCCGTCGGGTGACTGGGCCCAGCACCTGGTGCACTTCAATGTGGACACCGAGTCACCCGGGTTCGCGGACGTGGACGGCGACGGCACGGCGGAGCTGATCTGCGGCAGCGGGGCGCGACTCGGGTTTGCCCGCCGGAATCCCAAGGATCCGAAGGCACCGTGGACCTTTCATGCCGTGACTCCGCCCGGCAAGTGGCAGCGCTACACGCATGGGATCGGTCTGGGGGACATCAATGGCGACGGCCGCCCCGACATCCTCGAGGCCAACGGCTGGTGGGAACAGCCCGCCTCCCTTGCCGGTGATCCGGTCTGGAAGTTCCACGCCCAGTCCTTTGGTCCGGGTGGAGCCCAGATGTATGCGTATGATGTGAATGGTGACAAACTGGCCGACGTCGTCACGAGCATTGCCGCCCACGGATATGGCGTCAGCTGGTTCGAGCAGGGCAAAGGGACGGATGGCTCCCGCACGTGGACCGAGCATGCCATCACCAGCCGCGAGGGTGCCACCAAGTTGGCGGATGTGCAATTCTCCCAGCCCCATGCGATGATGCTGGTGGATATGGACGGCGATGGCCTGAAGGATGTGATCACCGGCAAACGCTTCTGGGCTCACGGTGACAAGGGCGACCCCGAGCCGAACGCGCCCGCCGTGCTCTATGCCTTCAAGCTGACGCGGGGCAACGGTGGAGTCACGTTCACGCCCCAGCTCATCGACAACGATTCCGGTGTGGGCTGCCAGTTTCCCGTGGCCGACATGAATGGCGACGGCAAACCCGACGTGGCCGTGGCCAACAAGAAAGGCGTGTTCGTCTTTCTCCAGCGCCCCTAGCCCGTTGCGCCTCAGCGCGCGGGAGGAGCGGCCTGCTCCAGCACCCCGTACCAGCCCAGTCCGCGGTAGGTTTCGTATCCGGGGGTGCGGTGAAAGGCGATCAAGCGCCCGTCCTGGTCGACGTAGTGTCCGGAGTCGCGGCCCGCGGTCTCGAGCCGGAGCCGCTGCGTCAGCGCTCCCTGACCGTCCGAGGTGGCGAGCACCCGGCCGCCGGCATCGACCAGCAGGGCGCGGGTGGTCAGGCGCTCGGTGTCGGACAGCCGCACGCCGCGCACCACGCTGTCGGCCTGCGGGCCCCAGTTGAAGTGTACGCCCATGACTCCGATCACCTCGCCATTCACTTCGCCGCCCGCGCGGATCGCGGCGGCGTAAGTGGCGACCGCGCAGCCCCCGAGGGCCGGACAGCGGTTGACATCGGCCACGGAGAAGTCGTTGCCGGAAGCGGTGCCGAGGGCGTCGCGGAACCACTTTTCCCCCGCGACCGATTGTCCGCGGACCGACTTGTATTGATCAGGCCGCCCGTGGGCGATGATCCGGCCCGAACGGTCGCAGATCCACAGGTCCAGGTAGACCGTGTAGGCGGAGAGAATGACGGCGAGCCGCCGTTCGGCGTAGGAAATCGTGTCGGCGCCCGGCTGGGCGGCCGCCGCGACCACGGCGGCGTCCGTCGCCCACCAGCGCACATCGCACGTGCGTTCATACAGATTGCGGTCGATGATCTCGATCGCATTCAACGCCAGGTCGACGAGGCGGTCGCCCTTGACCTGCGCGGCCATGCTTTGCCCGACCTCGCGCAGGGCGTGGAAGGCGGAGCGCAGTTCCTCGTCCATTTCACCGGAGATCCGCGCCACTTCCACCGCCAGGTTCTTGACCTCGTGCGCGACCGCGGCGAACGGCCGGCCGGCGTCGCCGGCCTTGGCCGCGGTGATCGTGGCGTTGAGGGACAGGATGCGCGTTTGCAGGGTGACCTCCTGGATGGCGGAGACCTTGCGCTGCGCGACCTCGGCGGCCCGGTCAGCGAGCTCGAGCACGCGTTCGGGCGTGGCGGCGGGGGCGGTGTTCGTGGAAGTGAGGTTCATGGGACGTAAGTAAAGGATAACTACCGGCGTCCGGGCACCGAAGGCAGGGGGGAGGGGGCCGGAAGCGGCCGGGCGGCCGTCGCGGAAGGCGTGGCCGGAGGCTTGACGCCCGGCGCGGCTGGAGCGGACCGGCGCCGATAAAACAGGGACCCACCCAGGGTTTCGGTCGCGTAGAGGTCGGCCAGTCCGAGCAGGGATTCGCTGCCTCCGAGCATGAGCAGGCCGTCGGGCTGGAGCGTGGTGTGCAGGCGACGGAACAACTGGTGCCGGACCGACTCTTCAAAATAGATCGCCACGTTGCGGCAGAGGATGAAATCGAAGCGGCCCAGGGTGCTGGGATCGTCCTGCAGATTAAACCGCTTGAACGTCACCCGGCGACGCAGGCTCTCGGCAATGGCCCAGCGATCGCCGCCCGGCACCGGCGCAAAGTATTTGTTTTTCCAGACATCGGCCAGACCGCGTTGAATCTCGATTGCGTTGTACTGGCCCGCTGCGGCCGCCTTGAGCGTGTCCGGAGCGACGTCGGTGGCCAGCAGCTCGATCTGGGCGGGGGTCAGACCGCCGAGGCGACCTTCGCTGCAGAGGGTGTCGATGAGCATGGCCAGCGTGTAGGGTTCCTGTCCGGTGGAGCAGGCGGCGCACCAGATTCTGAACTTCGCACGTCCGGAGGCGCGAAAGGCGGTCACGAGTGAGGGCAGGGCGGCCTCGCGGAGGGCCGTCCAGGCGCGTTCGTCGCGAAACCAGAACGTTTCATGCGTGGTCAGGGCGTCCACAATCCGGTCATGCAGCCGGCGCGTGGGGTCCGCCTTGGCCTTGGCGATCAGGTCGAGCAGGTCGCGGGCTCCGGTGTCGGTGACAATCGGCGAAAGGCGGCTGTCGATGAGGTAGGCCTTGTTTTCCCCAATGCTCACGCCGATGGCCTCCGCCATGTAGTTGCGGACGAGGAGAATTTCCTGGGCGGACAGGGTGCGGGAGGCCATGGGAATCAGGGGGTGCGGGCAAAGGGGAGGGAGGCAAGCCGGGGGCCGATGGCGGCGAGGGGCAGCACTTCGTCGGCCAGATGCCGGCGGGCGATGGCTTCAGGCATGCCATAGACGACGCAGGAGGCCTGGTCCTGGGCGATGCACCAAGTGCGCCCGCGCGCCTTCAGAGCGGCGGTGCCCAGGGCTCCGTCCTCGCCCATGCCGGTGAGAATCACCACTGCGACTCCCCCGGTGTAGCCGCTTTGCACCACGGAATCGAACATCACATCCACGGACGGGCGACAGGAGTGCACCGGGGCGGAGTCGGTGATCGCGGCGCACAGCGACCGTCCGTCGTCGGAGCGGCGCACCGTGAGATGCCGGCCGCCGGGGGCGATCAGCACGTGTCCGGGGGGCAGGCGTTCGCCGTCGGCCGCTTCGCGTACGGGTACTTTGGAGACGCGTGCGATCTGTTCGGCCAGCGACCGCGTGAACATCGCCGGCATGTGCTGGACAATGAGTACGGGCACACTCAGGTGCGGCGGCAGTTGGGGGATCACCTCGTGCAGCGCCTTCGGTCCACCGGTGGAAACGCCGATGAGGATCAGGCCGATGGGAGGAGGGAGCATCGACCGGCCCAGGCGGTGTGGACTCGGGGCGACGGTCGCCGGGCCGCCGGCGGAGGACGTCGCGCCTGCTGGAACGGCGGCCGGTCCGGCGACGGCCAGCCGGCGGATGATGATCACCTGCAGCACGCGACGGAGATCAACAATGATGCGTTGCATGCCCTCGGCGAACGAGGCGGCCTGGGGCTTGGGGATGAAGTCGAGCGCTCCGTTGGAAAGAGCGGCGAGGGTGACGTCGGCATCGCGTCCCGTCACCCCGCTGACCAGCGCCACCGATACGTGGGGCCAGTCGCGCCGGATCTGGGCGAGCGTCTGCACGCCGTCCATGTCCGGCATCACCACGTCGAGCAGCACCAAGTCCACATCCCCCTGACCGAGCCGCTTCAGCGCCAGCGCGCCGGACGCGGCGGCGCCGACCAGTTCCGCATCCGGCACCTGCGCGACGGCTTCACTCAGAATCTTGCGATAGAGGGCGGTGTCGTCGACGACCAGGACACGAATGCGGGCGGACATGAGGGCGAGGAAGGTGAGGGCGGGGACCGCGGGGGCTCAGGGTGCGGGAAGAAAGGTACCGAAAGGAGCGACGGGGAACGGGTCAGCTCCGCGCGCGGGTGCCGGCCGTGGAGCCTCCGGCGTCGAGCCGGAAGCGGGCGACGATTTCCCGCAGGTCGCTGGCGAGTTCCTTCAGCTGCACCGCGTTCTGCCGGATGCCGACGGAGCTACGCGCGGCTTCCGCCGAAGCGGCCGAGACATCGTGGATGTTGCGGGAAACCTCCGCGGTGCCCGCGGCGGCCTGGTTGACTTTTTCCGTCAGACTGGCGGTCGAGCCCGAGACTTCCTGGAGCGAGCGGTTGACCTCGCTCGTGGTGGCGGACTGTTCCTCCACGGCGGCGGCGATGGAGGAGGTCATTTGCGAGACCTGCTGAATCACGCGCGAAACCTCGTCGATCGCGCCGACGGCGGCGCCGGCGTTCTTCTGGATGGAATCGATCTGCTTGCGGATTTCCTCGCTGGCGGAGGCGGACTGGCGGGCCAGCTCCTTGACCTCATTGGCGACGACCGCGAAGCCGCGACCGGCTTCACCCGCGGAGGCGGCCTCGATCGAGGCATTGAGCGCGAGCAGGTTGGTTTGAGCGGCGATGCTGTTGATGATGTCGACGATCTTGGAGATTTCCCGAGCCGAGTGATCGAGTTGCCCCATGCGCTCCTTGGTGGCGCGGGCCTGCTGGTCGGCCTGATGGGAGATTTCCGCCCCCTTCGTGCTGTTGTTGGCCACTTCCTGGATCGAGGCCGACATTTCCTCCATCGAACTGGCCACGCCCGTGACCGCTTGTTTGATGTGATGCGAGTCCTCGGCCATGGCCTTGGCATTGACCGAAAGTTCCTCTCCGGCGGCGGCCACGGCATTGGCGCGGGCGTTTGCGGTTTCGGTGCCGCTGGCCTGATCACGCGCCGTTTGCTCCAGTGTGTTGGCGGCGGCGGCAAGCGAGTGGGATTGCGTGGCGATGCCCTTGATCATCGAGCGCAGCTGGTCGGTCGTGGTGTTCAAGGCGCGGTTGAGCGCGCCGATTTCATCCGCGCTGCTCGCGTCCACCTGTCGGGTCAGGTCGCCGCGGGAAATCGCGAGTGCGAGGTCGCCGGCATGGTGCAGGGGAGCGACGATGAAGCGACGCACGTAGTAGAACACCGCGCCGCAGACCACGAGCACCAGCGGCAGGGCCCAGCCTGCGACCGCCAGCGTGGCGGAACGGGCCGTGGCTTTGATGGGAGCAATCGGGCTGGTCAGGATGAAGGCGCCGCGCACGTCGCCCTCGTTCCAGTTTTCCATGGGGAACCCCAGCATGTCGCGGCCGTTGCCGGTCGGACTCGTCTTGGGATCGCCGTGGCAGATGAGACAGTCGCGGGTCATGACAATCGGACGTGCCGTCACCAGCACCCCCCGCGCCTCGTCCTCCGCGACGAATTCACGCACCCCGGGTTTCTCGACCTCGGCCAGGATGCGACGCTCCTCGGGAGTGGGGGCGTTTTCGGCGCGCCGCGGATTCTCGCGCACGACCCGGAAGGTGAAGCCCCGCTTCTGGGCTGCGCTGCCCGCCGTCTTCCAGGCGGCGACGATGGGCACCGTCTCGTAAATGGCCGACTCCCGGAACCGCTCCAGCCCGAGCTCCTGGAGGCCGGCGGCGAGGGATTTCATGTCAAAGGCCCGCGCCTCGTGCAGACCCGCGGTGGCCTCGCGGGCCTGTTCCGCGCTGTCGAGCACGCTCCGCATGGTGTCCTGGGTCAGGTGGATGCCCTGATGGGCGATCACGCCATCCATCACCCAGAGCCCGACGATGGCAAACGCGGCGAAGCCGCCGATGATCGGGAGATTGAGTTTGGTGCCGATGTTCATGACCGAAGCCGAGGTTTACAGTTTGAAGGCACTGATGTGCTGGCGCAGTTGGGCCGCCAGTTCGTTCAACTCCGTCGAAGCCGCGCTGGTGTTGGAGGCGCCTTGTGCGGTCACCTGCGAGGCTTCGGAGACACCGCGGATGTTCCGGGACACGTCCTCGGCGCCGGCGGCGGCCTGGCGAATGTTTTCGGAAAGCGTGGTGGTGGACGAGGAAACGTCCTGCAGCGAACGCGTGACCTCGCTGACGGTCGCGGACTGTTCCTCGACGGCCGCGGCGATCGAGGAGGTCATCTGGGAAACCTGTTGGATGACCCGCGTCACTTCGTCGATCGCACCGACGGCGGCGCCGGCGTTTTTCTGGATGGAATCGATCTGCTTGCGGATTTCCTCGCTGGCGGAGGCGGACTGGCGGGCCAGCTCCTTGACCTCGTTGGCGACCACGGCGAAACCGCGACCGGCTTCGCCCGCGGAGGCGGCCTCGATCGAGGCATTGAGCGCGAGCAGGTTGGTCTGCTCGGCGATGTGATTGATGATGTCGACGATCTTGGAGATCTGGCGGGCGGAGTCGTCCAGTTGCGCCATCAACTCCTTGGTCGCGCGCGCCTGCTGGTCGGCCCGGTGGGAGATTTCGGCGCCCTTGGTGCTGTTGTTCGCCACTTCCTGAATGGAGGCCGACATCTCCTCCATCGAGGAGGCGACGCCGGTGGTGGCCTGATTGATGCGGGTCGAGGTTTCGGACATCGATCTCGTGCTCACGGAGAGCTCTTCTCCCGCGGAGGCCACGGTATTGGCCTGGGCGGTGGTTTGCTCCGCGACGGCGGCCTGGCTCTGCGAGGTTTCGTTGAGGGAGTGCGAGGACTTGGCGAGCGCCTCGGAGGAACCCTGCAGCTGACGCAACAGGTCCCGCAGCCGTGACATGGAGGTGTTGATGGCTTGAGCGAGCGTACCCAATTCGTCGTGACGACTCGCGTCGACCTCACCGGTCAGGTCACCCTCCGCCAGTCGCTTCATGGCCTCGACGCTGGCGAGAATCGGTTTGGTGATCGACCGTGCGACCAACCAGGCAACCACGATGAGCAGCACCACGGATACGCCCACCGTGATCCAGGTCAGACGTAACGTGGTGTTGGCGGCTTCATGCAGTTCATCCATCGGCGCCCGCACCAGCACCGACCAGCCGAGGCCGGGGTAGCCGAGCGCACCCTTGCTGTGATGATATCCGGAGGCCACGGAGCGTTTCTTCCGCGCGTGGAAGTCTTCGCCTTCGCCGGAGCCGCCGGCGGCTGCGAGCCGGGCGGACTCGACGCCTAAGTCTACGAGATTCAGCTTGAGGACCTTGTCCGCGGAGCGTTGGAAATCCTTGGTTCCCGCATCGGCGGGGTCGTATTCGGCGAGCAGCACGCCATCTTTCCGGATGAGTGCGACCTCGGCTGACGGCAGCCCTGAGTGTTCGAGGGCGTGGAAGGTGCTCTTGAGGACTTCCTCGACCAGGGCGAAGTCGGCCAGATTCCGCCAGACTCCGATGACGGCACCGGAACGGTCGAAAATCGGAGCGGAAAACGAGACCGTCAGGCTCGTATTGCCCAGCAGATTGGCTGCATCGGCGTCCCGGGCGACGTCTTCCACCACCGTGCCGTCCAGGCTCTCGCTCTTCAAAAAGCGCCCGTCCCGCGCGTTGCGGAACCAGGAGGCGCCACTGTAGTCCTTGCCGAGCAGCGAGGCGGAGTCGACCGGTTTGCCGGTGGCGTCGCGCGTATTGACCGCGACGCAGCGGCCTTGGGCGTCGACCACCATGCTGAGCGGGTAGCACCCGTAGAGTTTCACGTAGCGATTGATGGCGGCCGTGAGCAGCTGGGTGGATTCCGGCGAACCGAGTTTGTGCGTGAGCACGGCCTCGTTGGCGGTGAAGGCCTGAACGTCGCCGTAGCGCTCGAACAGATTGCGTTCGATCGTGTCGGAAGTGCGCACGGCGATCTGGTGCAGCTGGTCGGCCGAACCTTCCTTCTGGTGTTCGGTGGATTGGGAGACCAGGAGGCTGAGCACGCCGACCGGCAGCAGGCCGACGACGAGCAGGATGATCACGAAGCGCGTGGTGAGATTGATTTTCATGACAGTGGACGGGGCAGTGAGTTCGAAAAGGAGTCGGATCGGGAACGGGGCGTTTAATGGCTGGGCAGGACCGTCTCGATGGCCTTGAGCAGCCGGTCGCGGTCGAGCTTGGTCTCGTAGTGGTTGATGCCGGCATCGCGCGCCTTCTCGAGGAAGCGGTCGCTGCTGCGAGCGGAGCAGGCGATGACCGGGATGTGCCGCAGCCGCTGATCGGCGCGGACGCGACGTGTGAGTTCGAAGCCGTCACAGTTCGGCATTTCGATGTCGGTGATGATGAGATCGTAGGTCTCGTGCTGCAGCCGCTGCCACGCGAGTTCGCCATCCTTCATGATGTCGAGACAGGAGACCTGCCCCTCGAGCGCGCGACGGATGGCTTCGCGGAAGAGGGCGGTGTCCTCGGCGACGAGGACGCGCGTGCGCGCGAGACGATTGGCGGGCAGGGCGGCGGTCTGGGCGAGTCCGGCCGCCTTGATCACCCCGTAGAGATCGATCAGCGTGGTCAGACGGTCCGCCAGGGTAAGGGTACCCAGGATACCCACGCCTTTGACCGTCTCCTTGTCGATTGCGGCGGTGTGGAGGTCGGTGGCGTCGAGAATCTGATTGGCGATGAGTGCGATGGAGTGGTGCAGCAGCCGAGGGATGATGACGTGGATCTCGGCTGGAAGCGGGCCGGCCTTGCTGACGGGCAGGAAGTCGTGCAGCCGCAGCAGGCGCAGCGTCGGGCCATTGGCCTGCCGGAGGTAGTCGAAGGTGCCGATCCGTTCGATGCGATCGGTGCGCAGACGCTCCACCCGGGCGATGTTGGCCAGATGGAGGGCGTAGGTTTCCTGCGGGCCGTCGCGAAACAGCAGCACCCGCTCGATCGAGTCGTCATCGTTCTTTGCCTCGGTGACGGGTTTGGGCAGGCTGGCGACTGGCTGCAGCCGACCCCGGGCCAGGCCCGCGGGATCGAGGATGAGGGCGATCTCGCCCTGGCCAAGCAGGGTGGCTCCGGAATAGAAGGGCAGGCCCTTGAAGTGACGGCCGAGCGGTTTGACCACGATTTCCTCGGTGTCGGCGATGCTGTCCACCAGCAGACCGAAACGGCGGTCGTCGAGGGCAAGCACGAGCAGGAAGCCCTGGGGATCCGATTCGGAGGCCGGATGACCCAGCAAGGTGCCCAGACGGAGCACGGGCAGCAATTCGTCGCGCAGCCGGAACATGGTGGCGCCGCCGAACTGCTCGAGCGCGCGCTTGGCGTTCGGCCGGATGATTTCCTCCAGATTGCTCTGCGGCACGGCGAAGCGCCGGCCGCCCTGCGTGATGATCAGCGCCGGAATGATGGCGAGGGTCAGCGGCAGGCGGATGATCACGGTGGTGCCCTGACCGAAGGTGGAGGCGAGGTCCACGCGACCGCCGAGGCGTTCAATGTTGCTCTTGACCACATCCATGCCGACGCCGCGACCGGAGATGTCGGTGACCTGGGCGGCGGTGGAAAATCCAGGGGCGAAGATGAGCGCGCGCGCCTCCGCGGGGGTGAGACGGGCCGCCTGATCGGCGGTGATCACGCCCTTCTCCACGGCCTTGGCACGCAGGCGGTCCGGGTCGAGACCCCGTCCATCGTCGCGCACCTCAATCTGTACGTGTCCCGCGAGGTGGGCGGCCGAGAGTCGGATTTGTCCCATGGTGGGCTTGCCCAACCGCCGACGTTCCTCGGTCGGCTCGATGCCGTGATCCGCGGCATTGCGCACGAGGTGGGTCATCGGATCGGAGAGCCCTTCGAGAATGGTGCGATCCAACTCCACGTCATCACCCACGGTCTCGAGATGAAACTCCTTGCCGAGTTTGGGTCCGAGGTCGCGCAGCACTCGATGAAAACGTCCGAAGAGTCCGCCGACGGCCTGTAACCGGGCGCGCATGACGGTGCGCTGCAATTCGGAGGTGACGGTGTTGATGCTCTGCACCACGGTGTCGAGCCCTTCGGGCAGCTTGGCGGCCTTTGTTCCCTGGCCCAAGAGACGGACCAGCTGATTGCGTCCCAGCACCATCTCCCCGGCGAGATTCATCAGGGAATCGAGGAGATTGACCGAGATGCGGATGGTTTCCTCGGGCTTCACCCGTGCGACCTGGCCCGGCATGGGTGTCGCCATGGGTGGAATCGTGGGCGCCGGCGCGGAGGCGGCGGCCGGAGTCAGCACCGGGGGGGCGACGACCGCCGGAGAGGACGGCGAAGGACTCACGACGACCGCGGCGGAGGTCGCGACCGGTGCCGGTGCGGCGACGGGAGCGGGTGCACTCACCGGCACGGGGGCGGGAGCGGGTGAGGTTGAAACCGGGGTCGGGGCCTTTCCGGACGCGGTGGCGGAGGACGCGGGGACGAGAGTTGGCTGGGTCTTTAGCCAGTCGCGGAGCGGATCCAGGGGGACCTCGGTCAGCTGACTGGCGGGTAGATTGAAAGCGCCGAGTAGAAGATCGGGCTCCATGGCGGTGCTGAACAACAATGCCACGTGCAGGTCCGCCGGTGCGGTGTCGCCGAGGCCGGTGTTCGACTCCACCTCGGTCACGCTGTCGAGAAACGAACCCAGGGAGACGACTTCATTCAGGTAGTCGAGAATGGTGTGTCCCTGCGCCTCGATGTCAGCATGCAGCCGCAGATCGATGACGTAGAGATTCTGGTCATGGCGCAGCGCATCGCCGACCAGGATGGGATCGAGTTTGAACCGACGCACGCACTCGGGCAGGGGCGGCGGGGTGGGCGCGGCGGGCGGAGCCGGTTCAAGATGGAGCAGCGCCTGGAGCGCCTTGCGTTCCTCGAGGGTGGGCACCTCGCCCGCACGATCCGGGGCGGCGACCATCAACTTCAGTTTGTCGGTCGAGGTCAGCAGGTGACTGATGATCGCCGGAGTGGCATCCATGCGACCGTCGCGCACGAGCGACATGACGCTCTCCATCACATGGGCGAGGTCCGTGATCGGCGTGAGTCCGAAAAAGCCCGCCGTGCCCTTGATGCTGTGGGCGGCGCGGAAAATCCGGTTCAGACGCTGCGCGTCGCGCGGGTTGTTCTCCAGCTGCAACAGGTCCGCCTCGAGGGTCTCGAGATGTTCTCCGGCCTCCTGAATGAAGAGGCTCAGCATTTCATGATCTTCGGCGCTCATGAAGCAACGAGAGCGGGCAGGCCGAAACGGCTGGCGAGATTGAGGTAGCTGAGCAGCCGGTGCACCTGCGATTGCGGTTCGGTGATGCGCAGCTCCAGTTTGCGCCGCTCGCATTCGCGGAGCAGCGAGATGAGCAGATTCAGGCCTTGCGAGTCGACCGTGCGCGCGGCGGACAGGTTGACCACGACCGAGGTGGCCGACGTGTGGCGGTCGAGCGCGGTCAGGAGATCGGCGCGTACCGTGGCGACATTGGTGGAGAGCAAGTCACCGGCGACGGTGAACAAGAGGGACGAGTCGTGAAGGGAGGCATGCATGACAGATCAGGTAGCGGCAAGGGCGGAGGGACTGAGGAGGTGACCAATGTTGAGAAGAGCGACCAGGCCCTCGGGCCGGGCGAGCACGCCGGCGAAGCAGGCGGTGTCGAGCTTCGACAGGCTGTCGTTCGGTGGCGGCAGGAGATCCTGGGTGGTGGTGAGGATGTCGCCGATCGAGTCGACCAGGATGCCCACCAGGTCATTGCCGGCGCGGTCGGCGTCCGCCGGCGGTGTGGTGAGCCGGGCCAGTTCGCCGGCGGTCTTGAAGACAATGCAACGGGCCGACGGCGGCTTCGGGGCCGGCGGATGCCCCAGGCGGCGGTCGAGGTCGAGGGCCGTCAGGATCTGTCCACGCAGGTGGATCAGTCCGAGGACCTCGGGTGGGGCGCAGTTGACCTCCGTGACGCCCGGTTGCCGGAGAATCTCATGGACCCAGAGCAGATCGCAGGCGTAGAGCCGGCCCTGAGTGCGGAACGTGAGCAGATGGGAGGGCGTGGATGCGGCCTTCATGACAAGGGAAGTTCGAATGAGAGATGGCAGGCGGTGCCCCCGTCGGCGTAACGGACCTGTGGACACAGACGGTAGATCAGCTGGCAGCCCAAAGAAATGTGCGTGCCCGGACCGGAGAGGTCGGGAACGTCGATCCGCGGCGGAGGGGTGAAGCCGCGACCTGAATCGACGACCGCCACGTCGACCCGCCGGGCCTTCGCGACGTAGTGCACCCGCAGCTCCGCGGTTTTGTCCGGGCGCCCTTCGCAGCCGTGGAGCAGCGCGTTGATGACCGCCTCGCGCACGCAGAGCAGGAGTGAATGCAGCGTGCCGGCGGACTGGGACAGCGCATAGGTAAGGTCGCGCTCGAGCCGGCCTTGCAAGGCATCGATCGAGGGCAGTTCATTGCCGCGCAGTTCTTCAAAGAAGACCGGCAGCGCATCCTCCTCTGACGTTCCGGACGGGAACCACCGCAAACGCGCGAGCAGCACATCATCCCGCACGCCTTCCGCCGCGAACAGGCTGCTCGCCTGTTCGGGTTTGGACAGGAGCAGGCGGGTGGCGAGGGCCAGCGGAGTCACGCCGACCTGGCGTGCGTGATCGCCGAGCCCGTCGCTCCAAAGGTAGCAGCAGCTGTGGGGCGAGACGGCGATCCGGTTCATGCCGGGCGCCAGATCCTCGAACCAGCCGAGTGGTGAACTCTGTTTGGCGAGGAGCTGGGAACGACCCGAACGATCGAAAATCCGAATGGCGGGACAACCGTAGTTGAGCACGGTGAGTTCGGAACGGTTCAGGTCGAGGGTGACGAACACCGCGCAGAGCGAGGAGGGCAGGTGATCCGGGCCGCTCTGCGCCCACTCGCGCAAGAGAAAGCGGTTGCAGGCGAGCGCGATCTGGTCGGGCGATGCCCCCAGCGTCTGCATGCCTTTGACCATGCCCTGAAAGTAGGCGGCAATGAAGCCTTCGATCACGCCGTGACCGGAGACGTCCCCGAGCACCACCTCGACCGTACCCGCGTCGGAGCGCAGGGCGGTGACAAAGTCGCCGCCGGCTTCATTGATCGGGCAGGCCCGTGTGGTCAGCTCGCAGTCCAGCGTGCGTTCCTGAGCGTTTGCGGCGACCAGGCGCGGCGCCAGCCGTTTCTGAATCGAGGCCACGGCGGCGAGGCGGTTTTCGGCGCCGATCAAGTGACGCTGACGGCGGGTGTGATTCGTGGCTCTCACGATCGCCGCCAGCAGACCGGTGCGAGAGATGGGTTTTTCCAGAAAGTCCACCGCGCCCATCTTCAGCGAGGACGAAACCGTGTTCCGCTCCGCATCGCTGGTCGCGATGATCGTGGCGAGCGAAGGGTCGATCTGTTGGATACGTTCCAGCAGTGTGATCCCGTTGATCCCAGGCATCAGATAGTCCGTGATGACCGCCTCATACTTGGCGGGTGATGCGCCCAGAATGTAGTCGATGGCCTCTTCCCCATTACGCGCCGTCTGCACCGGGAGCTTGGCCTGCTCCACGAGGACGCGAAGGACCATCAGCGAGGTCGGGTCGTCGTCAACGAGAAGGATGGTGCCATGTTGTGGCGTGGGTCGCATGCAGAGGGTCGTAGAACTACGCGTGGGTAGTTTCACATATCGACGACCCTAGGGTGTGCTTGAGCGTTTCCAGAGCCCGCGGGCTAGTGTCCTACGGGTGTCATTTGCAGTTGGCACGCGAGCGACTTATGTCGCCAACGCTTGGCGTGAAATCATGCAAGTGTATCCGATTCAGTGTGGATACGCACTCCTCACTGAAACGAGCGATGCCGACGCATGAATCAAATCAATCCGCCGGTCGGCCCGATCGTCTAAGGATATGCCCTAAGGCGTATCCCCTTTGCAGTACACGGGGCAGACGGCGTCGTCTTGCCAGAGATTGGCAGGCTGCGGTCAGGGCAGCGTTTGCCACCAGACTTGATTGCGCAGCATGTCCTTGAGGCCGGCGCCGGCGTCACCGGCCGTGTAGATGACGCCCGGTCGGTTGGGAACTTGATTGAAACCGGTTGGCTTTTCGAGGTTGGGGAGCCACTGGGGTGCCAGCGCCTGCGGGGCGGTCAGCACCCGCGAAGAAAACGTGAGACCGCCGTCGCGGGAGGAGAACACGACCAGGCGGTTGCTCGGGTGTCCCCATGATTCCTCCCCGAAACGATAACGAGACGCCGTGCACACCACCACCGGCTGCCCATCCGCGGTGAACACCACGCCGCCCTGCAGGATCATGGCATGGTGACGCAGCTCCTCCGGCAGGAACGGATTGAGTTTCAAGTGACGCCACCCGCCACCCGGCAGCGGTGTGGCGAGGTAGGCCTCGGCGTTTTCCTGGACCCGGACACTGTAGGTGAGATGGGGCACGCCGGCTGGGCTTACCGCCATCGAACCGGTGTCGGCGATCCGGCCCTCGAGCGAGTTGCCCGTGAAGACGGCGTCCAGGGTGTCAATCGTGCCGGGCAAGACCAGCGGCTTGCCGTTCAGGTGGGTCCAGGTCCGGCCGGCATCCGGACTGGTGATGCAGCCGACGCTTGTGATCGCGTCCTTCTTTTCATAGTCGGGCATCTCATAGATCCGGTACGACAGGAACAGCCGCTGATGATCGGGGGCCCACGCCATCGAGGCGGCAAACTGGGCGTACTTGAGCGTGCGCGACCGCAGCAGGGACGACTGGCGGACCCACGGACCGGACGGAGGTTTGGCCCAGAGTTCCAGTTCCCACGGCTTGTCGTCGAAGCTATGCCGGGCGGAGAGAAGCAGCGTGCCGTCGGCGGCGCAGAGCAAGGTCGGATACGTCAGATGCAGTCCGAATTCCTCGACCGGTCCCCACGCCGAGGCATCGTTGGGCCGGATCGATTTCCGGTAGCGAAACGGATGGTGATGCGAATAGAAGACCAGGTGCAGGAATCCCGCCTGATCGACCGTGAGCGCCGGGCCGCCATGGTTGTCCGCCGCTTCACCGACCGTCCAGGATTGCGACCACTGTCCCGTGGCGTGATCGAGCGTGCGAATCCGGATCCGAAAACCCTCCGCCGGCGTGTCGAGCCAGGCCACGTGGGTGCGGCCTTGGAACGTGATGATCTTGCCCGACTCCAGGTAGGCGGTGGCCCGTCCGCTGCCCTCGGACGAGAGCAGGAACGGTTCATTCTGTCCTGCGGCCGGCGAGCGGGACAGGAGCGAAGCGAGGGACAGCGAAAGAACAAGAAATGCGCGGTGAAACGTCATGAGGTGGGCCGCGCACGAGGCGGTGGCGGCAGGTCTGGGCGACAAAGCACCCGATGGCAACGGTGGAGCGGCCGGGCTCCGGCGGAAGGGATGAGGGCGACCGTGCCGACGACGGTGGACCGGATCGCCGAGTGAAGGGATTGGGCCGGTGCCGGTGTTAAGGAGGTTGAAACCCTGTGATGGTCATGAAAACGAAACTTCTCGGATTGCTCACATTGCTCGCGGCGGGACCGTTGCTGTCCGCGCCTGCGCCCGGACTGCCCGAAGATCGACCGCTGCGCATCCTGCAGACCGAGGAAGCCCGTTTCCCGTGGGTGCTCAGTCAGCAAGGCATTTCCGAAGGTTGGGCGCTGGTGGCGTTGGTGGTGGATTCGGAGGGCGTGCTGACCGACACCCTGGCGGTGGCCCACACCCGACGCGAATTTGCGGACGAGGCCATCCATGCCCTGCGACGCTGGCGGTACGAGCCGACCCGCATGCGCGGACAGGCGATCAACACCAAGACGGAAGTCCTGTTCACGTTTCAGGCCGTGGGCGTGGTGGTGACCTTTGACATGGGGCAGTACCTGGCGCGCATGATCAAGGACCGCCCGGACTATCGCCCGTGCACGCTACGCGAACTGGACCGGGTTCCGATGCCCGTAGTCGCACCGGCGCCGGCGTATGGCAAATGGCTCCTCGACAAAGGCGTTTCCGGTCAGTGTGTGATTGAGTTCTACATCGACGAGTCCGGAGCTGCGCGCGTGCCGGCGGTGGCGGAGACGGATTTTCCCGAACTGGGAATTCTGGCGATCGCCGCCGTGGAGACGTGGAAGTTTGAGCCGCCGACCAGCGGAAATCGTCCCGTCCTCGCGAAGGTCCGCCAGACGTTTACGTTCCGGTAGGAGGGAGGTGCGAGCTCTGTGGGTGGCTCTGGAAACGGCGGCCCGAATGCGGGCCGCCGTGGTCGTCCCCGGCGCGGCCTCAGCGAGGCCGCCTCCAACGGAGGATGAATCGTTCTGTTGGAGGTGGAGTCGCCGACCCCGCGGGGATCGGCGTCGCGTAAAGAGATGGACAACGGAGGGCGGGACCGAGGGTCCCGGCGCGGCCTCAGCGAGGCCGCCTACAACGGAGTCTCTGACTGCGCCGCGCGTCAGGGCTCGCGTCCCGAAGGGGCCGCGAGGCTCTCGCGCAGGAGGGCGCGGGCCCGGTAGAGCCGCGTTTCAACGCCTCGTTCCGAACAGCCGACGACCTCGCCAATGTCGCGGTAGGAGAGTCGCTCAAAATAGTAGAGCAGGACGGTCAGGCGCAGGTCGTGGGGCAGCCGGTCGAGGGCTGAGGCAACCAGCAGGGCGTTTTCCCGCTGTTCCATCGCCTCCGGAATGGAAGGGGCATCACTGACGGGAGCGGCCACCGAAGGAACGCCTTCCGACCCGGTGGCGTCAAAGCTGAGGGTCGGGTGCCGGCTGCGCCAGCGGTGCTGGTTGCGGCAAAGATTCGCCAGGGTGGTGTACAGCCAGGCGGCGAGCCGGGAGTCGCTGCGCAGGCTGGCCCGCTGCTGGTAGAGCCGGACGAACGTTTCGGCGACGAGGTCCTGGGCGTCGGCGGAGTTGTGGGTGGAACGCCAGGCGAAGGCGAACAAGCGGGCCTCCCACCGCTCCATGAGGTGGTTCAACGCGGCGTCCTCCCCGCGTTGCAGCGCGTGGAGCAGGTCGAGGTCCCTGTCACCTTCCGGAGTCACGTGGATGTGTAGGCCCGGCGTTTTTGGATACCGATCAGAGCGGCTGGTCGGCCGCAGCGTCCTTGAGGGCGGGAGCCAGAAGTCGAAGGTAGCGCTGGCGCTGTTCGGGGGTCATCACCCGGGTCGCGGCGGAGACCAGCTGGCGGGCGGAGGCTTCGCACTCGCGGTCCAGGGACCGGCTGTCGGCGGCGGCGCGGGCGACTTCGAGGAAGTCCACCTCGCCCGCTTCCCTACGTTCCCGCTCGAACCGCGCAAACGCGGCGCGCAGCCGTTCCACCTCCGCGGCCAGCTGGAGCTGGCGGGGACCGAGCTGCTCGTGCAGGTGTTTGAGCTGTCGGTATTGGTCCGGGGCGAGGTCGAGCTGGGTGCGGATCCACGCCAGTTGAGTGTCGAGCGAATCGACGGGCGCGGGCCGCTTGGCGGCAAACCAGCCAACGTGGGCGGTCGTGCCGGCCACCAGACCGAGCGAAAGGACGAGCAGCGTGCGTTTCATGGCTGGTGCGCGGCGGACTCGGCGCGTGGGAGGTGGGTGGCGGACAGGAGCGGGTCGATCAGTTGCAGGTAGCCACGCTCCAACGCCGCGGTCCGCTCGTGCTGGGCGCGGTTCAACCGCACTTCGGCAAGAAACAGACCGAGGAGCAGGCATGCGGCGACGAACACGGTGGCGAAGGCCGGATGGGCGAACGCGGCTTCGATTCGCCACCACCCGTGTTGCGTGCGCGACGTGGGGGTGCTCTCGGCATGCGCGAGGCGGCGCCAGACTTCCCGCTGCACGGAGCCGGGCTGTCGGGGCGTCTCGGCGGAAAGGGCCTGCAGGGCCGCTTCGAGGGGATCGGGGGCGGGGCTCATGACATGGGCGGGAAGGGAGGGCGCGGAAGCCAGTCCGGGTACCGGGCGACACCTCCGCATGGAGTGTTAACACCGGCCGGCGCCGAATCCCTTCAGGAAGGGTGATGATTTGGGCCGGGCCAGCCTAGGCGTCCGAACGGCGGCGGTCGAGTCTCGTCGTGTCCGGCATCTCCGCCGCCCCTTGCCGGGCGCCGTCGCGGGCGGGTGGGGGGCGACCGTGCTCCACGGCGGCGGAGCGCGAATCGGTTGTGGCTGGCATTGACCCGCGCGCGTCCTGCGTCGACCCTCGTCGCCTTGCTTCACCCCCCGAACCATCGACGATCACCGGGCCCCCTGCTTGCGCGCGATTCGTTCAGGACGTGAACTGACGTTGCCACCATGAAACGCTTCCATGTCGGTATTCTCGGTTACGGTTGGGTCAGCGGTGCCCACATCGCTGCCATCCATGCCACGGGCCTGGCACGGGTCACGGCCGTGTACTCGTCGCGTCCCCAGGATCCGGTGGCATTGTCCGCCCGTCATGGCGGCCCGATCTCCTGCACCACCGATCTGCAGGCCCTGCTGGCCGATCCCGAGATCGATGTGGTGTCCATCTGCAGTTATCCCCACCTGCATGCCGACCACATCGTGGCGGCGGCCCGTGCGGGCAAGCACCTCATCATTGAGAAACCGATCACGCTGACGGTGGCGGACGCCCACCGCGTGGCGGAGGCGGTGAAGGCCGCCGGGGTCCGGACCTGCGTGTGTTTTGAATGCCGCTTCTCGAACCAGCTCGTCGCCACCAAGGCGGTGATCGACCGGGGCCTGCTCGGGGCGCTGCATTACGGCGAAGTCGACTACTACCACGGCATCGGACCCTGGTACGGACAGTTCCGCTGGAACACGAAGCAGGAGTCGGGAGGCAGCAGCCTGCTTTCGGCCGGGTGCCACGCGCTGGATGCGCTGGTGCTCTGCATGGGGTCCGCCGTGGAAAGTGTGACGAGCCACGCGACGGGTTCGGCCAACCCCGTGTTTGCCCAGTACCAATACGCCACGACGAGTGTGAGTGTCCTGCGGTTTGCCAACGGTGCGCTGGGCAAGGTCGCCTCCTCGATCGATTGCATCCAGCCGTACTACTTCCGCACCCAGTTCGTCGGCAGTGAAGGCAGCCTGCTCGACAACAAGTTTCACTCGAGCCAGCTCGCTTTGGACAAACAGCGGTGGAGCGAACTCTCGATGAAGCTGGTGGATTCCGGGGACGTGTCGGATCACCCCTACGAGGCCCAGTTCCAGGCCTTTTTTGCCGCGCTCGGTCGGGGGGAGGCCATGCCGCTCACCTCGCTCGACGAGGCGATGAAATCCCACCTCGCCGTGCTGGCGTGCGATCTCTCCGCCCGCGAACAGCGGACGGTCCGGCTTTCCGAAGTGTCATGAGCGAGCGCAACGCCATCGCCATCGCGGCCCACCCGGATGACATCGAGTTCTGCATGGGGGGCACCTTGCTGCTGCTCCGTCAGGCCGGCTACGCGATCCACTACCTGAACATTTCAACCGGCTCCTGCGGCAGCGAGGTCATCAAGGCGGGCGCCCTGCGCACGATCCGGCGGCGCGAGGCGAAGAAGGCCGCGGCCCTGCTGGGGGCGACGTACCACGAAAGCCGCACCGACGACCTGGAGATCCTCTACACCGTGCCCCTGCTGCGCTGGCTGACCGGCGTGATCCGAACGGTGCGCCCCACGATCATCCTGACGCATTCACCCCAAGACTACATGGAGGATCACGCCACGACGTGCCGTCTGGCCGTGACCGCCGCCTTTGCCCGCGGGGCGCCGAATTTCAAGTCGGGCACCCGCGTCCCCGCCTGGTCGGGTGAGACCACGGTGTACCACGCCATGCCGCATGGACTGCGCGATAGTCTGCGGCGGCGGATCACCGCCGGAGCTTATGTCAACACCGCCGCGGTGCATGCCACCAAACGGGCCGCGCTGACCTGTCACCAGAGCCAGCAGGACTGGCTCAAGGCGACGCAGGGCATGAACTCCTACCTCCAGTCCATGGAGGACCTCTCCCGGGCCGTGGGCCGGTTGTCGGGGCGGTTTCAGCATGCCGAAGGCTGGCGGCGTCACTCGCACCTCGGATTCTGCGCCGAACAGGCGGACCCGTTGCGCGAGGCCCTCGGCCGCGCCTGCCTGATCAATCGCGCCTATGAGCGTGGCCTGGAGCGCGGTGAGTGAGCTCAGCCCTCCTTCCCACGCCGGCTCCGGCCCACCGCGCTCCTGACTTTCACGCTTCGCCCTTCACGTTTCACGCTTTACCCTTCGTCCCATGAATCAGCCTGCCTTGAAATCCGTGTTCACTCTGCTCTGCCTGCTGGCCGCAACCCCACTCGTTGCGGCCGAGGACAACGTGCCTCCCCCTGGCTTCACCGCCTTGTTCAATGGCAAGGATCTCTCCGGTTGGTACGGCTGGGGCACCCGGGATCCGAATGAGCTCTGGTCGATGTCACCGCAGGAACAGGCCGACTACAAACGCAAGTCCGTCGTGGGCGGCCTGCCCGAGGGCAAGGCGGGTCCGGAGCACATCCTGGCGCACTGGTCGGTGCAGCAGGGCGAACTCGTCAACGACGGCAAGGGCCTGTACCTCACCACCGACAAAGATTACGGCGATTTTGAGTTGCGGGTGGATTACAAGGCGCTGCCGGACGGCGACAGTGGCATCTACCTGCGCGGCATACCGCAGGTGCAGATCTGGGACGCGACGAAAGGCGATCCCCGCGGGCTCGGTCAGGACAAGGGCTCGGGTGGGTTGTGGAACAACAGCAAAGGCGCGCCGGGCAAGGATCCCTCGAAGAAAATGGACAAGCCCTTTGGTGAGTGGAATCGCTTTGTCATCCGGATGATTGGCGAGCGCGTGACCGTGACCCTCAACGGGGAGCGGGTGGTCGACCATGCGGTCCTGGAGAATTTCTTCGCCAACCAGAAGGCCGGTTATCTCGCCTATGCCAAACCCGGTGCATCGCCCGAGACCAAGGAGAAGGCGAAACGCCCGAACGGATACATGAAGGATCCGGCGTTCCCGCGCGGTCCGATCCAGCTCCAGACGCATGGCAGCGAGATCCGGTGGAAGAATGTGTTCATCCGCGAAATCGGTGCCGATGAGGCCAATCGCGAACTTCGTCTCGCCGGGGCGGGTGAGCGCGGCTTTGTCGAACTGGTCAATGGCCGGGACCTGAGCAACTGGCAGGGCGCGGTGGACAGCTACGAAGTGAAGGGCGGGGCGATTGTCTGCCGTCCGGGCAAGGGCGGCGATCTGCTGACCAAGGAGGAGTTTGGCAACGGGGTCATCCGCGTCGAATTCCGCCTGCCCAAGGGAGGCAACAACGGCATCGCGCTGCGCACGCCGCTGGGTGGACGCTCGTCGGTGGATGGTCTCGAAATCCAGGTGCTCGACAGCGACGGCTACAACGCGGCCGCGGCGGCGGCCGGAAAACCCCTGCTTCTCCCGTACCAGTATCATGGTTCCCTCTACCACTGCGTGGGGGCCAAACACGGCTACCTCCGGCCGGTGGGAGAGTGGAACCTTCAGGAGATTGAGCTGCAGGGCCAGCGGATCACGGTCACGCTGAACGGCACCAAGATTCTCGACGTCGACATGGACTCACTCGATCGAAGTCAGATCGAGCATCCGCCGAAAGGACTCGACCGGGCCAGCGGCTTGATCGGCTTCGCGGGCCACAACGATCCGGTCGAGTTTCGCAGTTTCAAGGTCAAGCGGATGTAGGCCCGTTCCGCGGCGGAGCAGTCACTTGACGACCGGACCGATTTCGATGATGCCGCGGCGCACGGCCGCGGTCACCGCCTCGGTCCGTCCCGCCACCTGGAGTTTGCCGAGGATGTTCTTGAGGTGGTCCTTGACGGTGTGTTCCGAGATGGCGAGGTGCTGGGCGATTTCCTTGTTTGCCCGGCCCGATGCGATCTCGCGCAGCACCTCGATCTCGCGCTGGGTCAGGGCCTCGTAGGCGCTGCGCACGGCGAGACGGCTGGCGACATCCTGCGGTATCCAATGATCTCCGGCGGCGACGGCGCGAATCGCGGGGATCAGCCCGTCGCCGGTTGAACTCTTGAGCACATACCCGCGTGCCCCGGCTTCGAGGGCCCGGTGGATGTCCTCGTCGCCGCTGTAGGCGGTCAGTACCAGAATCCTCGCCTGCGGAAAGTCGCGCCGGATCAGCTCGATCGCGTCGTTGCCGTTCTTGATCGGCATGCGCAGGTCGAGCAGGGCGACGTCCGGCTGGTGCCGGGCGTAGAGTTCGGCCGCTTGGGCGCCATCGGAGGCCTGGGCGACCACGAGCAGATCAGGTTCGGACTGGATCACGGCCACCAAACCGCTGCGCACGATGAAGTGGTCGTCGGCAATGAGGATGCTGATGCGAGAGCGAGGCGTCATGAAAGGGGAACGGATCGAAGTTCCGGCGCGGCGGACACCGGAGCGGGCGTCGTGGTCAGCGGAATGTCGACCGCCACGGTCGTGCCCTGGCCCGGGCTGCTGGTGACGGTGATGGATCCGGACAGACGCCGGGCGCGCTCACCCATGCCGAGCAGTCCGAAGTGACCCTCCTGGGCATTCGGCGCGTGCTGGCGTTCGAAACCGACACCGTTGTCCGTCACGCGCAGCAGCAGCGCGTCTGATTTGAACTCGAGCAGGATGGAGACCTGGGTGGCACGGGCGTGTTTGGCGATATTGGTCAGCGCTTCCTGGCCGATGCGCAGCACGTTCTCCTCCACCACCTCGGGCAGGCGGTGCGGCGTGCCCCGCGTCTGCACCTCCAGCTGGATGTCGGTGCCGTTCACCAGTTGCTCCGCGCTCCGGCGCAGGGCGCCGGCGAGGTCGAACTGTTCGAGCTCGCGCGAGCGCAGGTCCCAAATGGAACGTCGCAGGTCGACTTGACTCTGCCGGAGCCAGCTGCGCGCGGTGTGCAGGTGATCCTGCGCGCTCGTCGGATCGCGCTGGTTGAGTTTGGCGGTGGCATCGAGGTGCAGCGCGATCCCCGTGAGCGTTTGCTCGAGTGTGTCGTGCAGGTCCCGGGCGAGCCGCGTCCGCTCGGCCAGCACCGCCCGAAATTGCACTTCGTCGGTGCGGCGGGCGGTCATTTCAACCTGCAACTGCGCCGACCGCTCAATGATCTTCTGTTCGAGCCCGTCGTGCGCCTCCTGCAGCAACCGCTGCGCCTGCTCCCGTTCGCGGATCAGGACTTTCAGGGCCGCGTTCTTCTTGGCCACGGTGAGCAGCCACAGCACCAGCACGACCAGGCCCAGGCTGAGCAGCCCAACACCCGCGAGCAGACGCTCGGCCGTCAGCCAGCTGGGGCGCGCGATCAGGCGGAAACCCGACGGACTTGGCAGCAGCACCTTGAGCAGCGAGACCTTGCCCGACGCATCGACCGACGGCGCGCAGACGCCGTCGACTTCGACCACACTGCCGATCGGAAATTCCGATTGCGGACTGGAACCCGCGGCCGAGGCCGACTCCACGGTGAAGGTGAAGCCGCTGCCCTGCAGCAGCCAGGTGGTCACGGGCACCGACGGGCCGCCGGCCAGCGTGGTGACCGGCCGTTGCGAACGGCCGATGATGCGGCCTTGCAGCGTGATCAGACTTCCGTGGTGCGATCCCCGCAGGATTTCGGCCCCTGGCACGGGGCGGGGCGAGACGGAGGCAATGGGTTCCACGGAGCGGCGGAGGGCGGCGTCGCGGAGCACGGGCTGAAAATTCTCGTATTCAAGAAACCCCACGGCGTCGACCTGGTCGCCGGGACGGAACAGCTCGCGCTGATTGGTTTCGAGGCGGATGCCACCCGAGGCATCCTGGAGGTAGACATCGGTGCCCAGCCACTGCAGGGTCACGACCCCGCGGACGTGTACACACGGATCGGACTGGCTGCCCCGGCGGTACTGGGCGACGCGATTGACGGGAAGGATCGGTTGGTCGAAGGGCTGGACCGCCTGCGATTCCAGCAGCTCGAAGTCCTCGACCCGCGGCGCGTAGACCGCCACGGCGGTCAGGTGCCGCATGGCCGGATTGTAGTGGGTGGCCGCGGTGCCACGCACCCGCACCCGGGCCGCGGTCAGGGAGACGGCGGACAACCGGGGATCCAGTCGCGCGAACACCTCCAGCCGGTAGCCCCCGACGGCGAGGATGAGGGTGTGGCGGTCCTCCGCCTCCCGCACCGTGCGCACCACACCCTCGATCTCGACCCGCCAGCCATCCTCGACGCCGGCCTTCAGGTGCTCGACGAGCACGCGCTTGGGATCGGGCAGCGCAGCCCGTCCTGCGACGCGCCACGTGGGTGTGCCGATGATGGGGGCAAAGGCGCCGGGGTGGCTGAAGCCGGAGACGGTGACGAGGTCTCCCGGCGCGGGCGCGGGGCGCCCGAGGTTTTCGACAAACACGCCTCCCGTGGCGTCCTGCAGAAAGAACTGTCCGTTCCAGTCGGGTTCTGCGGCGGTGACGATGCCGGTGACGGTGATGCCGAGTCGACCTCCCGCCTGTTCCGCCGTCAATGAGAGCAATGAAGCTGCCGTGGTCAGCGGTTCCTCCGGTTCCACCGCACAGACTCCCGTCCGCAGCAGTGCACCGAGGCCGAGCGGCAACAGGACGGACCGAAAAAGCAATCCTGCCGGCATGGGGAAGAGGGGGAGCTCGTGCGCCGGAGGCGGGCGGCGCGGACGTTTTGCCTCTCCAGCACTTCGTGCCGAATACCGGAATTTTCCAAGCCAACTCTTTCCCCTCGAAAGAGGGATGTTTGCCGGTGCCCTGACCTGATAGGGTGGAGTCACCCCCTTTTGTCTGCCCCGGGAGCCCGCGATATTGGGATCCCTCATTCCTTCACCCCTCGATTGATGCACCCAGACCCCGCCATGATCCCTCCGAGTCGTACTCTGCTGTTCTTCACCGCCGCCGGCCTCGTCCTCGGCGCCGGCCTCCGCGCCCAGGTGGTCACCCCGAAACCCGACGAGAAGTCCGATGATCTCGTCATCCTGTCTCCGTTCACCGTCAATACGGAGAAGGACAAGGGGTATCGCGCAACCAACTCGATCTCCGGCTCGCGGCTCGACACCGCGATCAAGGACATCCCGATGCCGATTGAGGTCATCACCGAGCAGTTCCTCAAGGACACGGGCTCTCAGGATTTGCGGCAGAGCCTGCGCTACAGCGCGGGCATCCAGCTCCAATCGCAGAACGACTACGGGACGCCGGGTGGTGCCTATCAGGGCCCAGGCGGGGTGAACAATCCCGAGGGCGCGACCGCGAACCAGAGCCAGACGTCGATCAAGATCCGGGGGTTTGTCACGGAGTCCGTGCTGCGCGACGGTTACTTGCGCCAGAACGCGACCGACTCGATCAACATTGGCCGCGTGGAAGTGGTGCGTGGCCCGGCCGCGCTGCTCTACGGCGTCGGCAACTTCGGCGGGATCGTCAATTACCTGCCCAAACTGCCGGAGGCGGAGCGCCAGGGCGTGGTCGGCGTCTCCTTTGGCACCTATGACGTCAAGCGCGCCACCCTCGATCTCACCGGCCCGCTGTCCAAGCGGTGGGAATTCAACTACCGCCTCACGGCGGCCTGGGAGGATGGCGGCAACTACACGGATTACCGCCAGGCGTCGCACCATTTCATTTCACCGGTCCTTACCTTCAAGCCCACCCCCACGACCTCGGTCATCGTCGACTTTGAGACCGGCTCGGCCGAGGACACCGGCATCGGCTTTCAGCGGGTGCGGTCGTCCGTCGGGCCCGGCCCGAACAACGACCAGAACGAACACGCCGCGTTCTACACGCTGCCCGGCACGGATGCGCGCACGTTCCGCTGGAGCGGCCCCGATCCGCGGCTCGACACCCGCGCTTCCAACCTGCGCCTGCAGGTGACGCAGCAGTTTGCGGAGAATCTGCACCTCATGGTCGGTTACAACCGGTCCTCGGTCACCTTCGACAAGCTGGACGTCATCGGCAACCTGCAGGGCTGGACCGACCAGTTTGCCAACGCCGACACCGCGTTCGGTTTTGTGCCGTTCATCCCGGCCGATCCGATCAACGGCACGAGCAATCTCGGCCTCGGCAGCTCGACCGCGCTCAACCGGGCCACGCTGGCCTACCGGTGGGTCGGAGCGGATACGAGCAACGACCGCGACCAGGTCCGGGCCGAGCTCGTGTACCGGTTCAAGCTCTTTGACGGCAGCACCAACAAGTGGCTCCGGATGGAGAACCTCCTCATGGCCGGGCGCACCGAGCTGCGGGCTGAAACCGAGGAGACCACCTACCGTTCCGCGTGGAACCAGAAGAACGATTTCTCCTGGGTGACGAACTACTACAATCCCGGCAATACCAACGTCCTTCGTTTCGGGCAGAAACAGCCCAATGGCACGGCGGAGATGCCGTACTTGAAAAACACCGGCAGCGAGTCGGTCACTTGGAACCAGGCCAACTACCTCGTGTTTCAGGGCAAGTGGCTCGACAACCGGCTGACCCTGGTTTCCGGCGCCCGGCGCGACCGCAACGAGACGAGCACCAGCAACACCACCTTTCTCACCGGCGGCACGGTGACTCCGGTCAATGCACGGCGGCCTTCCTCGTCGCAGACCACCTACCAGAACGGCGCCTCGCTGCAACTGACCCGCGAGGTGTCGCTCTACGCCCTCAAATCGGGCGGCCTCCAGCCGAATTTCACGGGAAACCGTGACACGGACGGCAACCCGCTGCCGGCGACGCTGGCCCGCAGCCAGGAGGCGGGGGTCAAGATCGACCTGTTCAACGGCAAGGTCACCGGCACCGTCAGTGTCTTCAAGATCAAGCGGACCAACTCCCCGATCTTCTACTGGTGGGCGCCGACGTCGAACAACATCAGCCGCTTCAATCCGGCCAAGGACATTGTGTATCAGGTGAACGACTTCAGGCCGAGCAGCCTGGGCGGACCCTCCGGCAACAATAACGCGGGCCAGGCGGCGTTGTCGCAGTGGAATGCGGCGCTCGGTGCCGGCACCATCTATCAGGTGGGCAGCAACTGGTACGCCAACGTGTCGAAGCCGACCGCCGCGGCCTTTCTTGATGCGGTCTTCGATTACACCAAGGCGAATCGCTACTCCTGGCCCGGCTGGCTCTACAATGTCGATTCCAACACCAATCATACCTTCGATACCCGCGCGAGCGGACCCGACGGCAATGAGTACGTGCTCGGCGCGGACACCTCGAAGGGCTGGGACACGCAGCTCATGATCACGCCGAACGAGAACCTTCAGATCGTGCTGGGTTACGCGAATGTCAGCCGGGTGGTGGAAAGCGCTGGGCGCTTCTCCAAATCGCCCTACGGTCAGGACCGTTGGGCAGTGTGGTACTTCCCCAACACGGACTGGGGTCTGACCAGCACCCCGATCGCACAGGCGTACGGCACTGCGGGAGACAGCTCCACCTGGACCGGCACGAACTGGGGCCAGGGACTGCCGATGGACGATACGCCGGAGCACCAGTTTACCGCTTGGACCAATTATGCCTTCACGAAGGGCCGGCTGAAGGGACTCTCGCTGGGCCTCGGCGGCTACTATGAATCGCCCCGGCTTTACTTGTCGGGCCTGACCCATGGCGGTGGGCAGCAGATCACGGACCGGAACGGCAAGCCCGTCATGCTGCGCACCAAGGCCCGCGAGAACGTCGACCTGATGGTCCGCTACGCCTTCAAGCTCGATGGACGTGAGACCACCGTGCAGCTCAACGTCAACAATGTGCTCAATGACCAGAAGCTGTATGGACTGATCTACTCCGCGCCCACCACGGCCCGGGTCGAGGTCACCCATCGCTTCTGAGGCCGCAGTGCGGTTCGCGTCCTGCGTCTCGCGACGCCGGACGCCTGTCGCCTTGTCTCTCTTCATGAACTTCCCGGTGTGGTTACTCACTGGGGTCGCGGTCAGTGCGCTGGTTCCGCCGGGGGCGGCGGAACCAGCGCTTTCCCCGACCGCTTGGACCTTGCACGAAACGGCCCGCGACAACGGGCGACGCCTCGCGCGTATCGAAGCCACCTTCACGCCGTTTCCGGCGGGGGCGGCCGTGATCTCGGTCGACCCCGGGCAGCGCTTTCAGACCATGGTCGGGTTCGGTGGCGCGCTGACCGAGTCGTCCGCCTGGGTGCTCGCCCAACTTGGCGAGGCGGGCCGGGCCGAGGTGCTGCGACGTTATTTTGATCCCGTGGCGGGGATTGGCTACACCCTCGCTCGCACCCACATCAACAGCTGCGATTTTTCCCTTGGTTCGTGGGCGCTGGCCGAGACGCCCGGGGATGTGGAATTGAAGGACTTCACCCTCGCTCCGATGCGACGCTGGGTGCTGCCCCTCATCCACGAGGCGCGCGCCGCCGCCGGGGGCGATACGCTGCGTCTGATGGCCTCGCCCTGGAGTCCGCCCGCCTGGATGAAGACCAACGGCCGGATGGCCGGGGGTGGGAGCCTGCGTCCCGAGTACCGTACGGCCTGGGCCCGTTACTATGTGCGCTTTGTCGAGGCGATGCGCCGCGAGGAGAAGATCCCCATCTGGGCGTTGACGGTGCAGAACGAACCGGAGGCGGTGCAGAGTTGGGAATCCTGCCTCTATACACCGGAGGAGGAGCGGGACTTTGTGCGCGACCACCTCGGACCGGCGCTGGCCGCGGCCGGGATGGCCGACGTGCGCCTGCTCGGCTGGGATCACAACCGCGATGGGATCGAACGACGTGCGGACGCCCTTTTTGGTGATCCCGAGGCTTCCCGTTACCTTTGGGGAGTCGCGCTGCATTGGTACATCAGCGAGGACTATGCGGCGTCCTCGCGTGTTCGGGCCAAGTACCCGGACAAACCGATCCTCTTCACCGAAGGCTGCTGGGAGGCCGGGGCCGCTCTCGGAGCGTGGCGTCACGGCGAGGGCTACGCCCGTCAGATGATGGGGGACTTTCGCAACGGGGTCAGCGGCTGGATCGACTGGAACATCGTGCTCGATGCCCGCGGCGGGCCCAATCATGTGGGCAACTTCTGCGACGCGCCCGTGATCGTCGACACCGCGACCGGCGAAGTCCGGTATCAAAGCGGCTTTTACTACATCGGACACTTCTCCCGCTTTGTCCGGGTCGGCGCCGAACGCATCGCCTCGGAAGGAGCACCGGCCGGTTTGAACGCCATGGCCTTTCGCAACCCCGATGGTGGGGTCGTGGTCGTGGTGCTCAATGAAACGGATGACCCGGTGACGTTTGGGCTTGCCGTGGTGGGAGAGACAAATCGCGGCTGTCGCATTCCCGCGCACGGCATCCAGACTTACATGATCGGCCGCTGACCGATCAGGTCCGCCGCCCGGGCTTCAGAGCGGCGTGGCGGAAGGCTGCGTTCACGGATGAAGCCGCAAAGGTCCGTTTTTGATGGGGTGGAGGGCGTCGCTCCGTCGACGCCGTGGGGACGGTCCACGAACCACCGCGCCCTAACGTTTTGGTGAAAGCGACGCGCAACCGGCGCCGACGGAGCGGCGCCCTCCAGGGTTGAGGCCTGCGGTCGGCCCATCTTTGGCGAGTGAATTCGTGACGCGCCTCCCGGCGGGCCGGCGCGGCGCGGTCAATCGAGGAAACCGCGGAACGACGGGACCGGGCGGGCGGAATCGGGTGCGGGACGCCGCCGACCCCGCGCCGGCGGAAGCGACTTGCCGGGCAGCGTGAAACCTTCGCGTTGGTGACTGTCGACCAGCACGGTCTTTGGGTTCTCCGGCACCCCCGTGAGATTGAGGTTGAGCAGGGTGAGGACCTGCTTCACCGCCTCGCGTCCCACCAGGTTGTAACGATGGTCGGCGCCGGCGGCGTCGCGCGGCTCCTCCGACACGTCGATGCTGGCGAAGCCCACGTCCTGCGGCACGCGCAGCCCGATCGACCGCAGCAGCGTATAGACCGAACCCGAGCTGATGATGGCATCCGGCTTCTGGGTGCGGAACCACTCGGCCACGTTTTCCGCGGAGATCATCGGTTTCGGCAGCACCTGAATCCGGCACTCGGGGTCGATCTTCGACTGGTAGAAGAGAAACGACGAGGTGAACAGCTTGTGGCCGATGCCGCCCTCGCCATACGTCATGATCAATCCGATACGACGGTAGCCCTTGGCCTGGCCGTCGGCCAGCAGTTCATCCATCATCTGCAGGTAGTTCGGGCAGGCCCGGTGCAGCCGGGGTTCGACGATGCTGTAGCCGGCGGTCGCCACGCAGAGCCCCGAGCAGTCGAAGTCGATCCGCGCCACGCCGCTGGGGAAAGGGGCGATGACCACACCCTTGATGTTTCGGGCGAGCAGAATCGACCGGATCCGGCGCGTGCCGATGCCGGGATCGCTCAGGAAGAACAGGGTGACATTGAAGCCGGCGAGTGCCGCGATCTCCCGCACACCCTCGATCAAGCCCTGCATCGGCGGGTAGTCCTTGAGCTGCTCCCGCGTCAGCTCCGGGATCAGCATGGCGATGGTCGAGGTCGACCGTTGCGGCCGGGCGGTCCGCAGGTGCTCCATCAACTCGGTCAACCGTGGATCGCGCCGGTACCCCATGCGCTCCGCCAGGGCGACAATCGCCTCCCGGCGCGCCGCCGAGATCTTGGTGCTGTTCTTGAGGGCGAGGGAAACAGCCGAGACGGACACCCCCGCGGCCTGGGCGATTTCTCGCATACTGACATGGGGAGTGTCGGTCATGCGGATCCAACGCAGCACGGGGCCGGGCCGCAGGTCAACGGTAAAGCTCCCGCGGAGAGGCGGGAAAGCAAGGTGGCCGTTCAACGGTCGACTGACGGCGGGCTTCTCCCCTTCGTGGAACGGGGTGAAAATCGGTCCTTCGCCCCTGTCCGTGTTCCGCATCCTTTCGTTTCTGCCCCTCGCCCGGGGGCTTTCCCCTCATGCATCTGATTCGCCTCCTCGTTGTTCTCGTCGTGGTCGGTTCTGCGTGGCCAACGCTTCACGCGCAGGGACTGGAAGCCGGCTTCGCGTCGCCTCCGGTGGCGGCCCGTCCTCTCGGGTGGTGGCACTGGATCAATGGCAACGTCACCCAGGAGGGCATTGCCGCCGATCTGGAGGCTGCGGCGAAGGCGGGAATGGGTGGCGTCCAGCTGTTCGACGTTGAGATCTACCTGCCTCCCGGCCCGGTGCGCTACGGCACGGATTCGTGGCACGAGCATGTGCGGTTCGCCATGCGGAAGGCGGCTGCACTCGGGCTGGAGTTTCACATCATGAATACGCCGGGCTGGTCCGCCAGCGGAGGTCCCTGGGTCACACCCGAGCGCTCGATGAAGCGCCTGGTCTGGACCGAGACGCCGGTCACGGGCGGCGCCGCGTTGGACCGGCTCCTTCCGCTCCCGGACCTGAAGCCGTTCTACAGCGGGCGGGGCGTGCCGAAGGACAAATTCTATCGGGAGATTGCCGTGCTGGCGGTGCCGGCGACGACCGAGCGCATCGGCGACCTGGGTCGCAAGATCGGTTGGGAGAGCAAGCCAATCACACGTGCGGGGATGGCGGACCGTCCCGGCATTCCGCTCGAGCAGGTGATCAATCTGACCTCGCGTCTAGACCGCGAGGGCCGGGTTCGCGCCACGTTGCCGCCGGGGGAGTGGATCGTGCTGCGCTTCGGCTACACCACGACCGGCAAGACCAACCATCCCGCGGTGCCCGAGGGACACGGGCTGGAGATCGACAAGCTCGATGCCGCTGAAGTGACCTTTCAGTTTGAGCAGGCTCTGGGCCGCCTGCTCCGGGAGGCGGGCCCGCTGGCGGGGAGTACCTTCAATGGACTGCTGTTCGACAGCTTCGAAGGGGGTTTCCAAAACTGGACTGCCACGTTCCCGGAGCAGTTCAAGGCGCTGAAGGGCTATGACCTGATCCCGTGGCTTCCGCTCATGGCCGGGCATGTCGTCGGCTCCACCGCGCAGGCCGAGGCGGTACTCTGGGATTTCCGGCAGGTGATCGATGAATTGATCGCGGAAAACTACTACGGCACCATGCACCGGCTGGCAGCGAAACACGGCGTAAAGATTTACTCCGAGTCCCAGGGTGGACCGATCAATCCGATGTCGGCGAACCGGCACGTCGATGTGCCCATGAATGAGTTTTGGACGCCGGATGCCGCCGGCCGCGCTTCGCGCATCAAGATGTCGACCTCTTCGGCCCACTTTCAGGGACGCGAGGTGGTGGCCGCCGAGGCGTTCACGTCCACGCCCGAGAACGGCCGTTTCCAGAATACGCCGGGCACCTTGAAGCGATCCGGCGACTACGCCTTCAGTCTCGGATTGAACCGGTTCGCGCTGCACAGTTTCACGCATCAACCGGTGACGGAGGCCGCTCCGGGCTTTGCGCTGGGACGTTATGGCGTTCACTTTGGCCGGCTCAACACCTGGTGGCCCTATGCCGAGGCTTGGATGAGTTATCTCGGCCGCAGTCAGTTCCTGCTGCAGCAGGGACGCACCGTCGCCGATGTCTGTCTTCTGGTGGACGAGGACCTGGGTTATGGACTGCCGGCGAAGGTGGCGGACTCCCTTCCCGGCTACGACTACGAGGTCGCGTCTCCCTCCGCGCTGCGGGAGTTGACGGTGCACGAGGGAGCGCTGGTCCATCCCTCCGGGCTGCGTTTCCGTTTGCTGGTGACCCCGGAGGCCTCCACCGCGAAAGGCTGGGTGGCCGAGCTCTCCACCCTGCGTCACCTGCTTCAGCTGGTGGAATCCGGGGCCACCCTCGCCGGGGAACCGCCGGTGGCCCCAGCCGGCCTGAAGGACTGGGAAAAACGCGCGGAGTTTGACCGCCTGGTCGCCGTGCTCTGGGGAGGACGCGTGGCCGGCAAGGCCAAGCCGGTGGGCCGGGGCAAGGTCTACGCGGGCCTCAAGCCGGTCGACGTGCTTCGGGCGGAGGGAGTCGAGCCTGATCTGCGGTGGGACGCCCCTGGGGATGCGGTACGCTTCCTTCACCGCCAGCTTCCGGATGCCGATCTCTACTTTGTCTTCAATTATTCGGAACAGGCACGGCGCCTTCGCCTGGAGTTTCGCCAGACGGGGCGACTGCCTGAGATCTGGGATGCCGTGACTGGGGCGCACGCGCCGGCGCCGATTTATGCGCCCACGCCGACCGGAGTTGCAGTGCCGGTGGATCTGGAGCCATGGGGATCGACGTTTGTCGTCTTCCGCCGTCCCCAACCGTCGCGCTGGGTGACGGGGGCGGATCCGGTGAGTCTCGAGTTCAAGAACGGATCGCTTTTGACGCAGGCGGACAACGTCCGCGTCACCCTGTCGGATGGCACCGTTCGGACCGTGCGATCGTCCCCGGTGCCGCAGACGCAGACGCTGTCCGGTCCCTGGACGGTCGCGTTCACCGACGGTCGTGGAGCTCCGCCGGAGGCACGATGGGAGCACTTGACGTCCTGGTCGGAACACGCCGATCCGGGGATTCGTTTCTACTCCGGTACGGCGGTGTATCGGACCCAGTGGAACGTAAGTTCGGTGCAGCCCGGCCAGGTGGCGGTGTTGGATCTGGGCCGGGTGGCCGACATTGCCCGCGTGGCCGTGAATGGACGGGAGGTTGGCGTCCTTTGGAAAACCCCGTTTCGCGCCGACATCACCGCGCACCTTCGCGCCGGAAACAACACCCTGGAGGTCCGCGTAGCCAACCGCTGGATCAACCGCCTGATCGGGGATGAGGCCATCCCCGCAGGTTTTGCCTACCAGGAGCCGGGCAAGAGCAAGTTCACCGACGGACGCCTCCTGGAATTGCCGGCCTGGCTGTACGACCCGGCGAAGCGGAATGAGCGCCAGCGGGTCAGCTTCAGCACCTGGAAACACTACCAGGCGGATTCACCGTTAGTCCCCGCCGGCCTGCTGGGTCCCGTGCGTCTGGAGTGGTATCAGCGACTGCGGGTGGAGACAGGAAAGCCGTGAGCGCCGTCGCGAGTCTCGGCGCGACGTGGGCGCCGCTCCTCCGCCGGTGGGCCGCGGCCGCCTTCGGCTTGCTGGCGGTGGGAGCGACGGCGAACCCGCCGGCTGCGGCCGACCTGCGCCGCGCTGAGCCGGGCTCCGGTCAGCCCGGCGTGGTCTGTTCAGCCTACACGTTTCGGAACGTGACGCTGTTTGAAGCCGTGGAGCGCGCCGCGCAGTGTGGAATCACCGCGATTGAGACCTACACCAACCTGCCGTTGAGTCCGGACGACCCGACCCGGATCTATCTGCTGAACGAGGCGCAGCGCGAACGCCTGCGCAAGCACCTGGACCGGCATGGGGTGCGGATTGTCAGCTGCATGGGAGCCGTGCCTCGCGATGAGCAGAAGGCGCGCGCATTTTTCCAAATCGCGAAAGAGCTCGGCGCTTCGAACATCGGCACGGATTCGGTCGATGCGATCGACACCATTGAGCGGATCATCGGCGACTATGATCTCACGGTTGCGTTTCACAATCACCCGCCGAATCCGCAGCGGCCGGGATATCGAAATTCGGATCCGGCCTTCATGAAGCAACTCCTCGCGGGTCGCGATCCGCGGATAGGCGTGTGTGCGGACACCGGTCACTATGCGACCTCGAATGTGGTGCCGCTGGAGGCGGTGAAGCTCCTGGCGGACCGCATCAAGTCGGTCCACCTGAAGGACCGCGCGGTCATCGGGCGGCGCACGCCGGATCAGGTGTTGGGAACCGGGGTGCTCGAGGTGGCGGGGATCATGGACGAATTGAAGCGCCATGCGTTCCACGGTTGGTACGTGATTGAGTACGAATCAAATCCCGGGCACAATTTGACTGAAGTCGCCCAGTGCGCCGCCTTCATCCGTAGCCAGCTCACCGAGAATCGTTCGCGATGAAACATCCTGCCCTGACCCGTCGTGCTGTGATCAAGTCCGGACTGGCCGCCGCCGCGTGCTGGGCGCTGCCGCGCGTCTCGATCGCCCAGAGTGGCCGGCCGGCGGGACGGAAACTGAATCTCGCGTTCATCGGCGTAGGCGGGATTGGGGGTTCCGCCCTCTCGGGCTGTGACGGTGAAAACTATGTGGCTTTTTGCGATGTCGACGAGGCGCGTGCGGCGGCGGGTCATGCCAAGCACCCCGGTGTTCCTCGTTTCCGGGACTTTCGAGTCATGCTGGAGACCCTGCACCGCGAGATTGATGCCGTGGTCGTCTCCACGCCGGATCACACGCACTTTGCCGCGGCGATGCTTGCCATGGAAATGGGCAAACACGTCTATGTGCAGAAGCCCCTGACGCACGACATCTGGCAGGCGCGGACGCTGCGGCGAGCGGCCCATCGCTACAAGGTCGTCACGCAGATGGGCAATCAAGGCCACGCGACCGAGGGCATCCGGCTGATCAAGGAGTGGTACGAGGCGGGCACCCTGGGCGAGGTCAGAGAGGTCCATGCGTGGTTGAGCGGCCCCGACTTTGCCAAGGCCGTCTATTTCCGCATGCCGGGGCAGTTTCCTCCCCCAACCAGCGCGGTGCCGCGGACCCTGGATTGGGACCTGTGGCTCGGACCCGCCAAGCCCCGGCCCTTCAGCACGGAGTACGTTCCGCTGCTCTGGCGCGGTTGGTGGGATTTTGGCACCAGCATCCTGGGCGACTGGGCCTGTCACACCCTCGATGCCCCGTATTGGGCCCTTGGATTGGGTCAGCCAACGCGCGTATCCGTGGTCAATCTGGAGCCGATTGCGGCGGGGTTCTCCCACCGCTCCTCGCACCTCAAGTTCGAGTTTGCCGCACGAGGTGAACGTCCTCCGGTGACGCTGCATTGGTACGACGGTGGACAGCGACCGCCGGTTCCGCTCGACTGGAATCGCTCCCAGCCCTGGCCCGGCGGAGGCATGATCATGGTGGGTTCCAAGTGCACATTGATGACCGGATCCCGTCCGGACAGCCCTCGGCTGCTTCTCCCGGAGTCGGAGTGGGAGGCCTTTCGCCGAAACCCCCCGGCCAAAACCATCCCTCGGATCCAAGGCGGTCCCTTCCAAGAGTGGATCCGTGCGATCAAGGGCGAAGGGCCGGCCCCGGGGTCGAACTTCGACTACGCCGCGGAATTGACCGAGGTGGCGTTGCTTGGCGTGCTGGCCCAACGAACGAACCGGGACATCGAGTGGGATGCACCGGCCATGCGGGTCACCAACGTGCGTGGCTTGGAGCCACTGGTGCGCGAGCCGGCCCGACGGGGCTGGCGCTACGGGGACTCCGTCTGGAAATCGTAAGCGGGTCGCGCCTGGTCCGAGGCTGGTCTGTCCGATGCCGCGGGGCCAGGCTCGCCCGCGGCCGCTACTCGAGAAGGACGCGGGCAACGGGTGACGTTTCCTTTGCGCCCTGCTTCAACTGCACCTCGACAAAGACCTCGACCGGCGCGGTGCCGCTGACCGGAAGCGTGGTGTCGAAGGGGAAGGAGGTGTCGACGATGGTCAAATAGGTTCCTCCGCCCTGGCGGTAGTGAAACGTGCAGCTGGCGAGTTCGCGGTCAAAGTCGGGCAGGTAGGCGTAGATGCTGGTGAGATCACCGGCGCCGAATCGCATTGCGACCGCGCGACCGCCGCGGAATCCGAGGTCGACCACGCTGCCGTGCTCAGGGAGCGGCTTGGCGTCACGGGCGAGCGCCTTCGCCTGAAATCCGACCTTGGGGGTCACACCGGTGATGACCACGGCGGTGATGCCTTCGGCGCCCACCGTGACCTCGAAACGACCCTCTCCATTCAGACGAGGGGACTGGTTTTGCCGGACGCCCTCTTGCCACAGGCTGAGCGAGGCCGAGGAGCCACTTCCGGGCAGTCCGATCAGGGCCGGATTGAGGCGGACCTGACTTGTGACTGCGGACTTGGATTGATTGGTCAGGACCACCGCGAGGCGACCGTCACCCCGCGCGACCACATAGTTCAACTCCGGGTGGCTCACCTCCACCACTCCGCGTGGCATCCAGAGGTGCAGTCCCTTGACGTCGTACACCTGCCCGGGACGGTCCCCGTAGACCTTCTGCTGAAGATAGCCGTAGGACTCGCTGTAACGACTCGGGAACGACACGGCTCCCCCTGACTTCGCCACGACGTCGGAAACCAGGTAGTCGAGCATCAACGAGATGAACGGCCAGATGTGGTTGTAGTGGATGGAGGTCATCGCGTTCAGCACGTCCTTGGGCTTTTCAGCGAAATCGGGCTTCTGGTAGGCGGTCGTTCGCGCGGTGTTGAGGTGATAGCCGGGAAAGCTTGTGTAGCGGCCAATGACGGCCGATCGGGCCGTGTCGTGGAGAAACCGGTCGCCGGTCAGCGCCGCGATGCGCAGCATCCAGGGAGCATAACTGGCAAAGAGAATGCCACGATGTCCCCGGCTGGTGCCCGAGGATTCGGGGGTCAGTCCGATCTCGGACACCTGCCAGGCGGGCACCGTTTCCTCGGCCAGGGGCACGCGAGGGAATTTCGGTCCGGTTCGGTAGTTGGGGGCAAAGCCGCCCTCGTTGACCGTGATGGAGGTTTCGGGAATCCGCGGAGCGTACCAGATGTAGCGAGTGTAGTTGCGGGCGCCCTTGCGCGCGGCCTCCAGGTAACGTCGGTCGCCGGTCTCTTCAAAGAGCTCGAGCAGTTCGATCCATTGCGGGCTGAACGAGGTCCAGAAGAACAGTCCCCGGGAGTCGGGGTCTTCAAAGTTCGTCTGGCTCGTGTCCACCCGGCGTCGCAGGTAGTCGTCGGCATCGCGCCGGGCGCGCTCCAGCCACTTGGCTTCTCCGGTGGCCCGATAGAGGGCAAGCGAGTTGGCCCAGAAGTCGCCGCGGAGCTGCGAATCGAGATTCAGGACCCGGTTTTTTCCGAAAAGCGATACGGCCGACTGGCGGAAGAAGGGTGTGCGTCCTCCCGCGAGTTCATGCAGGGCGGCGAAGTCGGCCAGGGGGGCTCCCAGGCCGCCCAGACGCGAGGAGACGGACTGTCCCTTGATCGCGGGGTCGGTGGTGAACAGGAAACGCTCACGGGAGACAAAGAACTCGGCGAGAGGGAGCGCGAGCCGGGAGAAAATCTCCTGGTTGTCGGTGACGATCGCGAGGGAGAGCGGATGAAGCGCCGAGACATTCTTGACCGAGCCGGGTACGTCGGTGTCGTAGGAGAAGCCCCGCAGATCGGTGTTGAACTTGGCGTAGGGACTGAGGCCAAACTGTAGCAAGCGCTCGAACGTGGCGTTGAGCGAGCCGAGGATGTTGTGACGCACATCGGCAAACCCAAAAGCGGTGCGGGCGAGGTGCTCCTGGGTCTCGTCGATGGAACGTCGGGTGACGATGAAACGATGGGAGAACGTGAAGGTGTCGCCGGCCGCGAGCTTGGATCCCAGGCCCCCGAGAATCGGGGCGAACAGCATCGGCTGCGCCTCGCCGGCCGGATTGCGCACCGCCACGCCGAAGCGGGAGTTGGCCAGGGTGGGCATGGGCTGGAAAGGGAGCTCCGCCGGATCCGCCATCACCCCGAGGGTGGTTCCGCCCGTGGTGACGAGCGTCGTGGGGAGCGGACACCGCCCCGACGCCTCAAGATAGGGGCCTTCGGGAAACCGGCGCTCGGTGTAGAGAAAGGGCTGCCAGACCTCGGTCAGCGCGGCGGTGGTGCAGGCCGGCGCGCCGGTGTATCCAAACGAGTACCATCCCGCGCGATTCACCTGGGCCTGCAGGTCCATCTGAGGTTCACCCCCGCTCTCCGGCACGAACAGCACCGCTTTCAGGGTCACGCCGTCGGGCGCGGAGAATGTCCAGAGGATGCGGTTTCCCTCCTGATGGGAGCCCTGGGCGCGGAGGGGCGTCGCCTGACCCGCCGTGAAGAGATTGGGCGAACGGTCCCGTCCATAAAACCGGTCCGCCTCGGGATCGTACCCGTCGGCGACATGGGCGGTGGAGCGGACCGCGGTGGAGGGTTTGCCCCAGGTGAGGACGTGGTAGGTGGATCCCTGGTCACCGCTCCGCAGTCCGGCGTCCTTGTACCGACCCCAGCGGGTTTCCAGGTTCGGATTCGTGGCGGAATACAGGACGGTGAAGTGAGGCGCAAACGTGGCCCGCGCGCCGTCGGGAGCGATCACTTCCACGTCTCCGTTGGTGGCAAGGACGAGTTGGTGACGCGGGGGCGTGGAAGGGGCTGCAGAAGCCGACGGCAGGGCCGCCACCAACAGGGCGAGGAAAGCGAGGAGAGATTTCACAGCAGGAATACGGGGAGGAGGCTGACCGGGGCAGGGGACAGAGGCAGACAAGCGGAGTCGCGGCTTCACGCAAAGGTGAGAATGGTTGACCGTTGAATGAACCGCAGAGGATCGATCTGGGCAGCGCTGGAGGCACCGGTTCTGACTCGGCGGAGGACACTCCCGCGCCTACGCCGGCGCGTTAGTTTAAGGAGGTCGGCCGTTGCGGAAACACCGGCAAGGGCGCATGCTAGGTCCCCGTTCCGGTGGAGGGCGCCGCTCCGTCGGCGCCGTTTGCGCGTCGCGGATACCAATACGGTTGGACGCAGCGGTTCGTGGTGCGTTCCCCGGCGCCGACGGTGCGACGCCCTCCACCGTGACCCAATCTCAATCACTAGAGTACCGCTGCGGACCCCTCAGTCGGAGTGCTTGCGCGGCTGTGGAATTCGCGGATCGATGAATCCGGTCCGACTCGCCGCAGGTGCGCCCTTGAGCGGACGCAGGACGGTGGCCGGATCGCCGTAGATCCAGCGTTTGCCGAAGGCCTGGTTCTTGATCGTGTCGGGCCAATTGCCCAGTCCGCGGATGTAGAGATGCTGGTCGAGCAGCCGGTCCCAGTCGGCCTGCAGGACGGCGTCCAGAAACGCCGGGGGGAGATGCTCGACTCCCTCGGTGTAGGCGTGGTCGAGGAGGATCTCCTGGGCGCGCCGATCCAGGGCGTCGAACGCCACCGTGGGGTGGGTGCGGGCGAGGGCGGTGCGCAGGTGCACGAGTGTGAGGCTCAGTCCCTGACGCAGCGCCTGCTCCGACTCGGCAGGGGTCTCCCCGCGTTGGTAGAGGGAGGTATCCGTCACGGGACGACCGAACCCGATCCGCCGACCGTAGCGTGTGGAGTAGGGGAAGTAGCGCTGGTCGCGCAGACCGAAGCCATGTGGATTGGTGGTGGCCTTCATGTGCGCGACAAAACTGTCGGTGAACTCGAACGCCGCGAGGGGCGCGCCGGTGCCGATCAGGACGGAAAGCAGGAGGAGAAGACGGAGGCTCATGGACTAGGGCAGCAGCACGAGGGTGGGGGCGCGTTCGGTTTTCAGGGCGGCGGTCTCGACTTCAAAACTCAGCTCCAGGGCTCCGGCCCCGTCGATGTACTCCGGCGAAAACTCGTAGGGGAAGATCTCATCGCGGGCCTCGCGCCAGGCCTGCTGGCCCTGCCGGTAGCGCAGGGTCGCGGCGATGATGGCTTCGGGCAGCGCATCCGTGTAGATGAACGCGCGGGTGAGCCCGCGGCCCATCGAAAGGAGCTGCGCGTGGACGGTGCCGAAGGAGGCCGCGGTGCGGGCAAAACTCTGGGGCCCGAGCGGACGCGATGCCGGGTCCGTCACTTTCGCCTGGAGGCCGGGACGAACGCGGGCGCCGTCGAAGGCAAAGGCGACAATGCCCTTGGCGGGAAGCTGGAACGAGATCGTTTGGCGATTGATGGGAGGTCCGGCCGCGGTGGGTTGATTCTGATTCCAGCGACGCGTACGGGTCACGTTCCGAAGGTCCACTTTCTCGGGATCAAGCGTGAGCGTGACGGTTTCGCTCTGGAAGGACTGGCTCCACGCGGCCAGGTAGAAGGTCCCGTCGCCGTAGCCAGCGAGCACATCGATCTGACGGTTGTCGCTTGTGACGAGGCGTCGCGGCAGCCACAGGCGGACCGGCTCCTCGCCATAGAAGCGGCCCGGCCGGTCGCCGTAGACGCGGACCCGGAAGGGAGTTCCCGGCAGCGGGCGCCCGGGGAAGGTGATGGCCCCGTTCGAGCGGTCGAAGGCATCGCTGACGAGGAAGTCGATCAGTTCGCCGGCAAACTCCCAGGCGTGACCGGGATTCACGGTGGCGAAGTTCCACTCCCACACCGGCCGTTCGACGGCATGCGGCGACTCGGTGATGAGCGAGAGGTGGGACCGGTTGTCGCCGGCGTAGTTGCCGAACCGTCCGACCATACCCCAGCGGGCCACGGTGCGCAGAAAGTCATCCTGGCTCAACGCGGCGAGGCGCATCAACTGCCCGTGGTGATTCATCCACAGTTCTCCCCGGTAGGCGGGCGATTGCAGGCCCGTGAGCGAGACACGCTAGGCCGGGACGGTCTGTTCAGGGCTGGACACCGGCTTGGGCGGGAGGAAACCCCAGAGGCGATGGCGGCCGTGGGAATGTTCGTGGACCGGGACCCGGCCTCCCCGGTCGATGGTGACCTGCGTATCCGGGGTGGCGGGTGACAGATTGATCGTGGTGGTCAGACCGTAGGCTCCTTCCCGGGCCGCGTCGAGGTAGCGGGGATCGCCGGTGGCGAGGTGCAGCTCCAGCCAGTCGAGGTAGTCGTCGCCTTCGCCGGTGGGAAGGCGACGCCGCAGCTCCGCGTCGGCGACCCGGCGGGCCTGGTCGAGGTCGGTGGTACTGCCGGTGAGTTCATGGCGGGCCAGTAAATCGGTGAAACGGCTTGCGGAGAATCCGGCCTCCCGCGCGGCGGCGGCGATCAGCGGCGTGCGTCCCTGGAAGAAACCGTGCAGGTGCACCAGCTGGGCGGCCCCCAGATACGAGCGTCCGAGTTCGCGATTGCGCGCCTTGACCTGCCCGTTGTGTTCCACCTCGTAGGGGGCAAAGGTATTTTGCGCGCGCGACAGGGCGAATTCGACCTGGGGCAGGGCGCGGGTCCAGTAGAAGGCTTCGTCGTCGGTGACCAGCGCGGCGGAAAGTCCGAAGAGTGGGGAGAACGGTTTAAAGATCCCCGAGTTGTCAGTCCAGTAGTCGTAGTACTTCTGCTCGTCATGCCAGAGGGCCCGGTTCTCCCCGTTGCGATCCGCGAGAAAGTCCAGGGTGGCTTCGAGCGCCTGGTTCAGGGAGCCGGACCCGGAGTGATCGCGCTGATCGCGAAAACCGTAGTGACGCTGGGCGATGTCACGGTAGGTGTCCTTCCAGTCGCCCGGACGGACGACATAGTGCACCGAGAACGTACGCACGTCCCCCGGCGCCAGACGCGACTCCGCACCGCCGAGAATCGGGGCGAACGCCACGGGTTGGCAGCGGCCACCTTCGTTCGCCAGCATCAGGCCGAACCGGGCGTTGGCCCGCGTCGGTATCCGAAATGGCATTTCCGCCGCGTCGACGACAAGGGCGGAATTCCCTTCTGCGGTGGCCAGATGGACGCGGGGGAGCCGCAGGAAGGGTTCCGGCACGAGGTGGTTGAATTGCCGCAGCGAACGGCCCGCGCACTCCTGCGGAACGGTCATGACCCGGGCGGCGTCCTGACCGGGAGCGCCGGTGAAGGCGACGGAGTACCAGCCCGGTGACGTCGCCACCAGGCGATGAGAGATGCGGGGGTCGCCCTCGCCGTCCGGCAGCGTCAGCTCGGCCGTCAGGGCAAACCCCGGATGCGACGGGAAGGACCAGCGCAGCGTGCGTCCCTCCCGGGTGGATGCCGTCGCCCGTAGGGTCTGACGCTGACCGGCGAGGAGCGGGCGGGTGGTTCCACGCGCAAAGGCGCCGCTGACCCGCAGCAGCACCGTCCCGGAATCGTCGCGGTAGGTCCAGGTGCGCCCTCCCTTGGCGTCGGCCGTGACCACCGCGTGGTTGCGCCGGGCCTCCCGCTCGGCGGGCGTCGCCAGGCGGCGGTTGAGCGATTCCAGGTCCTCCTCGTAGTCGGTCCAGCGGACCGCGGTGCGCGGTGCCACCGGGTAGTTCTGGTGGTTGACATGGTAGCCGGGGTCCCGGTCGCTGACCATGACTGTGAACTCCGGTTGCAGGCTCTGGGCTGGGACGCCGCTGACGTGAAGCGTGACGGAGTGATCGTCCTGCACCACGAGACGATACCGTGCATTTTCCAGCGTCGTGGCGGTGACGGAACCGATGCCGATCAGAAAAAGCGCAAGTCGGGCGAGCAGGGTGCAGCGGGGAAAGCTCATGGTTCGGGGGTGACGAATCCGGAGGGAGGTCGTACCACCCTGGACGCGACGGGGGAACCTCCCAGGGAGTCGACCGTTGACAGGGGAAACGACCGTCACTGGAAGGTCGGTCGTGGAGGGAGGCCGAGTCAACGATCAACTGATCCGGGCATTGTGGTGGACGGCAACGCGGAGACACTCGGCAGCACCCTGGAACGCATCACCCCGGATCGTATGCCCGTCCTACGACCCCTCCCGTTCAATCCCGTCGATCCGCTTCGTTTGCGGTCCCTTCCTTCACTATGAGATTCGCCGCCCGCCTGCTCCTGCTTCCCCTGACCCTTCTGACCTGGATTTCGACCGGATTCGGGAGCGAGGCCGAGGTGCGGTTGTGGTACCGTCAACCGGCCGCAGCCTGGCACGAGGCGCTGCCGGTGGGCAACGGGCGGCTCGGAGCGATGGTGTACGGCGGGGCGGCGCAGGAACGCCTGCAGCTCAACGAGGCGACAGTCTGGAGCGGCCGACCCGGCGTGTATGACCGCAGCGGAGCCCATGCGCACTTCCCCGAGATCCGCCGGCTGCTCTTTGAGGGCCGGCACGGCGAGGCCGAGGAACGGGTGAACCGGGAGGTGCTTGGGGATCGACCCCTCGGCTCGTATCAACCGCTTGGTGACCTGCGCCTCACCCTGCCCGGACATGAGACTTTCACGGACTACCGGCGCGAGCTCGACCTCGACCGCGCGATCGTACGCATCACCTACCGGGTGGGCGACACGACCTTTACGCGCGAAGTCTTTTCCAGTGCTCCGCATCAGGTGCTGGTCATCCGATTGACGGCGGATCGTCCCCACAGCCTTACCCTGGAGGCGACCCTTGGGCGTGCGGAAGGCGCCGACGCCACGTCGCGTTCCGACGGCACCGTGGTCCTCACCGGACAGGCGGATCGCGGCAAGCCCACGGCGGGTTCGCGGTTTGCGGCCCAGATGCGCGTCGTCGCCGAGGGAGGCACCGTCGAAGGCAAGGCCGGCGTCTGCCGCATCGTGAAGGCCGAGAGTGTGACCCTGCTGCTGGCGGCGGGAACCGACTACGCGGGCCGGCCGGAGGGAGACCGCCTCGATCGCGACCTCAAGGCGGCGGCAGCCGCGGGATTTCCGGCCTTGCGGGATGCACACGTAAACGACCACCGCCGGCTGTTTCGGCGGGTCAGCCTGCAGTTGGGAGGCGAAGGCGAGCCGACGCAGCTCCCGACGGATGATCGCCTGCGTCGCTTCCAGGGCGGGGCTTCCGATCCCGGATTGTTGGCGCTCTACTTTCAGTATGGCCGCTACCTGCTGATTGGTTCCTCGCGTCCGGGGTCGGCCAACCTGCCGGCCAACCTGCAGGGCATCTGGAACGAGGACCTCAACCCACCTTGGTTCTGTGGCTGGCATTTCGACGTCAACGCCCAGATGATTTACTGGCTGGCGGAGTCGACGAACCTGGCGGAGTGCCACACTCCGCTGTTCGATCTGATCGAGCGCCTGCGCACTCCCGGCCGCGCGACGGCGCGCGACGTTTACGGCACGCGCGGGTTCGTCGTGTCGCATCGCACCAATGCCTGGTTGTTCACCAGCCCGGTCAAAGGGCTCACCGTCTGGCCCACCGGGGCGGCCTGGCTTTGTCAGCACCTGTGGGAGCACTACCGCTTCAGTCTCGACCGCACCTTTCTCGAGACCCGGGGCTATCCCGTCATGAAGGAGGCGGCGGAGTTTCTGCTCGACTGGCTGGTGCCCGATCCGCGCACCGGTCTGCTGCTTAGCGGACCGTCGATTTCACCGGAGAACAGCTTCACGGTGCCGGGCGATCCGAAGCCCCGGGGGCTGGTCATGGGGCCGACGATGGACCAGCAGATTGCGGCGGAACTTTTCGACAACTGCCTGGCCGCCGCCCGGGTGCTCGGTATCGATGATGCCTTTACGCGCGAGGTGCAGGCGAAACGGGCCCGGCTTGCGCCCACGCGCGTCGGCGCCGACGGGAGGTTGCTCGAATGGCAGGAGCCGTTGGCCGAACGCGAACCGGGCCACCGGCACATGTCCCATCTCTACGCCGTCTATCCCGGCTGGCAGATCACGCCCCGCACCACACCGGAGCTGGCCGAGGGAGCACGAAAGTCGCTGGCTTTTCGCGTCAGCGGTGGAGGGTCCACCCGCTCCGTGAACCTGAGCGACAGCAGCAATACGGGATGGAGTCTGGCCTGGAACGCGGGCCTGTGGGCGAGATTGGGCGATGCGGCCATGGCCCAGCAGACGCTCACGTCCCTGGTGGGGCGGGCCGCCTTTCCCAATCTGATGGATTTTCACCCCCGCAAGGACACCCCGGGTGTCTTCCAGATTGACGGGAATCTGGGCGGGGCGGCGGCCATCGCGGAGATGCTGTTGCAGAGTCACGCGGAAGAAATCGTGCTCCTGCCGGCGGTGCCTCCGAAGTGGCGCGACGGCGCGGTGACGGGCCTGCGCGCCCGTGGCGCCGTTGCGGTCGATCTGGTCTGGCGGCAAGGTCGACTCGTGTCGGCCCGGCTTCGTCCGGATCGCGACGGCGCGCTGACGGTCCGCTGCGCGCTGCCTTTCACCGTGGGCAAGCAGCGCAGTCGCGCCGAGGCGCACGGCGGGGTCGTGACGTGGACGGCGAAGGCGGGCCAGTCCTATGACGTCTTGCCGCTCCCCTGATGGCAGCATGTCCTTCCACGGTGACGCTCCCATGAAGACCCCCGACTCCCGCCCTTCTCGTCCGACGTGGTCGCGCCGGCAGTTCCTTTCGGCCGGCGCCGCCGCCGGTTCCTTGCTCCTTTTTCCCCAGGGCCTGCGCGGTCAGGGCGCACGCCCGGCCAATGATCGCTTGCGCATCGCGGTCATCGGGGTGGGCGGCCGGGGTCGGGCTGCCTTGATGGGCGTGGCGGACGAGCAGATGGTCGCGTTCTGCGACGTGGATGAGAAGCACGGTCGCTCCGAACTGGAGAGCGACAAGAAATTCGGGCCCATCCTCGCTCAGGCCAAGGGAGCCCGTTGGTTCAAGGACTACCGGCTCCTGTTTGAGACCATGGCAGATCAGATCGATGCGGTGACGATTGCCACACCCGATCATCTCCATTTTCCGATTGCGATGGCGGCCATCCGTCACCGCAAACACGTCTTCGTGGAGAAACCCCTCTGCCGTTGCATCAGCGAGGTGCGGGCGCTGCAGGCGGCGGCGAAAGCCGCGGGAGTCGTCACTCAGATGGGCAATCAGGGCCGCGCCTCCGAGGGCATTCGACTGGCGAGAGAATGGGTGCAAGCCGGGCTGATCGGGGAGGTTCACCGGGTGGATACCTGGACCGACCGACCGCGGGCGCCCTGGTTTCATCCCGCGGACTTCGATCCGGACGCGCAACCGGGCGAGACCCCCGTGCCGCCGACCCTGGATTGGGATCTGTGGCTGGGACCCTCGCCTTCACGTCCCTACCGGACCGGAATCGCCCCCGCGTTCTGGCGGGGCTTTGTCGACTACGGCACCGGATCGCTGGGCGACATGGGTTGTCACCAACTCGACGCTCCGTTCTTCGCTCTTGATCTGGGCTCGCCCGTGAGCGTGGAAGCGGCGGTCACCCAGCAGTATCCCAAGACCTTTCCGGCGTCCTCGATGGTCACCTGGTCGTTTCCTGCGCGGGGAACGCGCGGACCGGTCACCCTGCGCTGGTTCGATGGATCCCTGCAACCGCCCTTGCCGGTCCCGGGCTTCAAGCTGTCGCCGAGTGGGGGCAGCCTCTTCTACGGGAGCAAAGGGATCATGAGTGTGACCTCGCACAGTGCATCGGTCCGGTTGATACCCGAGTCGCGGATGGTGGAGATGGCCGCTGCGCTGCCCCCCAAGTCGATTCCCCGGGTGGTGGGCGGACCCTTCAAAGAGTGGACGAACGCAATCCGGGGCGGTCCCGTGTGTGGATCGAACTTTGATTACTCCGCGCCGCTGACCGAAGTGGTGCTCCTCGGAGTGGCGGCGCAACGCGCCCATACCCGGCTGGAGTGGGATGCCGGCCTCGGCCGTGTGACCAACCACACCGAGGCCAACCGATTCATTGGGCCGGGATATGACTACCGCCCAGGCTGGGGAATCTGAGCGGAGGAGGAGCGAGCAAGAAGGGACCGGAGGCACAAGGACGACAGCGCCGGTTCCGTGGATTTCGAGGAGAACGGCATGAAACCAGTCGGCGTGCTGAGCCGGGCGGGCACACGCGCCGTTTCCTAGCGTCCGGCTTCGGGTGTGGCGCTCAGGTCGGCCTGAAAGGGTGCGGCCGGCAGCCCCGCCCGATTGAAGAGAGCCCCCGTCGGTAGCGGCATCCAGGCGTAGCGGACCGCCACGGGCAAACGCAGGCCGGGGGCGCGAAGGGTCACGGTCTGGCCGGAAACCGTGGCGAGTGATACGGGCTGGAAGCGGCCGTCGGCTTCGGCCAATTCGAACGCCGCCGCCAGATCGCCTTGGGAGGACAATTCCTCGGCCGGGCGGAAGTGGAGTTGCACCGTGCCCTCCGAGGATCTTTGGCTGCGGACCAGCACCGGCCCGGAGTCCTCCCGGGCGATCCCATATTCCCGGTTCAACGCGAGCCGGGCCAGCCGGGCCCCGACAGCTTGTTTGTTTTTCGGATGGATGTTGGCCGCGTCGCCCACGTCGATCGCAATGGCCTGTCCGGTGCGCGGCAGGGCGAGTGCGGTGGACTGGGCCGCCCGCACGCCCACCCAATCGCGGGCCCCGGACTTGCCGAAGCCGGCCAGCTGCACCCAAAAGAACGGTAGTTCGCGTCCGAAGTGGCGGCGCCACTCGCCGATCAGCCCTTGAAACTGTCGGGCATAGAGGGACGCGAGGTGGGGCGTCTCGCTGGCGTCGCTTTCACCTTGATACCAAAGGACGCCGCGCAGGCTGAACGGGATGAGAGGATGAATCATGCCATTGAAGCAGACCGATGGCTGCCGGTGAGGACGCGGCGGGGGACTGGCCGCAAGCTGGCGGGACCACCATTGCGTCACCACGGGTTCGGCGGCGAGCGCGGTGGCATCGCGCCACGAAGCGATGGGGGAGTTTCCATACGCGCTGGTGACCAGGCCGATGGGGACGTCGAGCTCACGGTGAAGATCGCGGGCAAAGAAGTACGCGGTGGCGCTGAACGAGCCCACCGTCGTGGGTGAACACACCTGCCATTGACCGGCGACCGTGTCGCGTGGTTCGGTCGCGAATTGGGCGGCCACCTTGAATTCCCGAATGAGGGGATGCGCAGCGGCGGCGATTTCATCCTCCGCGTGCGACGCATGCTGGACGCTCATTTGCATGTTGGACTGGCCGGCGCACAGCCACACGTCGCCCACCAGAACGTCCCGAATGACGATCCGGTTGGTTCCTTCGACCACGAGTTCCTGCGGTGACCGGCTGGCCTTGCGGCCCGGAAGCTGCAGACGCCAGCGGCCGTCGCCTCCAGCCGTAGTAGCGACCGAGTGGGGTTCGAACGTGACGCGCACGCCTTCCCCCGGAGCGGCGACACCCCACACGGTGATCGGCTGATCGCGTTGCAAGACCAGGTGGTCCCGAAACAGGGGACCGACCTCCACCTCGGCCCGCAGGGAGGGCAGGGAAAGCAGAACGAAAAGAGAAAACCAGCGCGTCAGCATGAGCGGGGAGGGGGGAGCAGGCCCGACAAGCCCGGGGCCGTGCCACGGTGTGGGCGGAGGAGGTCGCAAACGCCAGCCCGGGCCGGCTTGATCGTTGACCGTACGCGCCGCGGTGTCTGGCCAGGTCAACGGTCTACTCAAGGGTCCCTTGCGGTTGGTTCCGGGGCTTCCTTCCCTCTCACGAGGCCTCCGTCAAGTGTTTCCCCAATTTCGACTTATGTTCCGATTCCTTCTGGCCCTTGCGTTGGGTGCTTCCGGCCTGCCCGCGGCCGCCCACGCGGCGGACAGCGCGGCTGCGGCGTACCGCCTGGAACCGACGCCGGAGGGAGGCCTTCGTGTGACGCGGACCGGGGCGGCGCCGTGGGACTTTGCCCCGGCGTTCACCGTGTTTGTCACGACCGAGGATCCGGGGCTGGCGATGCGGCCGGGCGGGGTTCCCCGCGTGTCCTACAATGTGCCCACCTGGCAGCGTCGCGCCTCGGGTCCGGCTGCCTTGCCCGGCAGCAAACGGTCGACCGCACAGGCCGGGGATGGCTTCGATGACCGGATCCTGGAGGGAGACACCGCCACGCGCACGGTCGACGTGTTTGCCGCCGCCCCGGCAGTGAACCTGCGGGCGGCTCGCTGGGCGCAGTCGGGCGCAGCCTATGTTTGTACCTTTGCGGACGATCCACGGTTCGAGCTCAGTGCAACGGTGACGCTGCCGGATCAAGGAGCCTCGGAGCCCCTGCTCACCTTCCGGCTCACCCCGAAGGTGTCCGCCTGGTTTTCCGTCGCCTACACGGGCGCGCCGGTCGTGGCGGTCTCCGACGCGCGCGAGTTCTGGCAGCCGTTCATCTGGCATGAGCGACGGTTCCCCGCGCAGTCGTACCTCACGCCGGGTTTCCAGTGCCCGGTCCCCGCCACGTTTGTGCGCAAAGGAAACGATCTTGTCGCGGTGGTGGTGGATTCCCGCGAGTTTCCCTTCAATCCGCTGCCCCTGCTGGAGAACAGCCGCTTCGGCGTCGCCCTGCGCAACCGCGACGGAGCCGCCCAGCCCATGGTGTTTGCGCCCATCTTGGGCGGACTCGGTTCGAAACGGGCTCCGGGCGAGGCCATCGAGTTTCGGCTCAGGTTGTATGCGATCGGCAGTGACGCGACGACCGCCTTCGAGGACATTGCGCGCCGGCTCTACGGGTTCCGCGACCATCGCCGCAATGCGATCAGCACCCTCAATCAGACCATCGACCGGATGATCGATTATGGGCTCAGTCACTACAGCTGGTTCGTGGATGAACTCAAGGGCTGCGCGTACTCCACCGACGTGCCCGGCGCCGTCAAGAACGTGTCCGCGCTCAATCCCCTGATGCTCGCGCTGGTGGCCGACAACGAGGCGATCTTTCAGCAGCGCGCCTATCCCATCGTTGAGTTTCTCCTTTCGCGGGAAAAGTTTCTCTTCTCCCTCGATCCCAAACAGACCATCCAAAGTCCGTCGCGCGCCCTGAAGGGGCCGGCGGCGCCGGTGAGTGAACTCGCCGCGTTGTACGGGATCACACACGGCGCCGCGCCGGTCTTCCGGCGCCAGATGGAGAGCCTGCTCGGACGGGACCGTACGCTTAACCTCGACGACGTTTCCGCCGGCGACAGCTGGCAGAATCACCTGCGCGTTTACCAGGCCACGGGCGATCCGCGCAACCTTGACCGGGCTCGCGCCGGTGCCGACGCCTATCTCCGGACCCGCATCGAACCGGGCGCGCAGGATTTTGGCGGGGGCGTCTTTTTCTGGACGACCTTCGCTCCGAAATGGATCGACCTGTTCGAACTTTATGAAGTGACGAAGGATCAGCGCTACCTGCAAGCGGCCCGGCTCGGGGCCCGGCGCTTCGCCATGTTCACCTGGATGGCGCCGCAGATCCCGGACGAGGACGTGACCGTGAACCCCGGTGGCGACGCACCGGTTTATTGGTACCTCAAGAGCAAAGGTCACAAGCCCATGAAGGCGCCCGAGGAACGGGTCCCGGCCTGGCGTTTGTCGGAGATCGGACTCACGCCGGAGTCCTCCGGGACCATGTCCGGGCACCGCGCGATCTTCATGGCCCATCATGCACCGTGGATGCTGCGGATCGCGGCGTTGACGGGAGACCGCCTCCTCCATGATGTCGCCCGTTCGGCGGTGATCGGACGCTACCGCAATTTCCCGGGCTACCACATCAACACGGCCCGCACCACGATCTATGAGCAAGCGGACTATCCGCTGCGCAAACATGACGAGCTCAGCGTGAACTCGTTTCACTATAATCACATCTGGCCCCACATGACCAACCTCGTCGACTACCTGGTCTCGGATGCGTTCGCCCGTTCCCGGGGTGAGATCGACTTTCCGTCCCGGTTCATCGAGGGGTACGCCTACCTGCAGAACAAGTTTTACGGTGACCGACCCGGACGATTCCACGGCTACACGGATGCCCTGCTCTGGATGCCGCAGCGGCTGCTCACCACCGACTCCATGGAGTTGAACTACGTGGCGGCCCGCGGGGAGGGGCGCCTCTATCTCGCCTTCGCCAACCAGACACGGGGCGAAGTGACGGCGGAAGTGGCCTTCAACCGCGACGTCTGTCCGGAGGCGTTTGCGGGACCGTTCCGCGTCAAGGTCGTGGCCGATGGGGCCGCCGCCGACGACGTTGAGCTCCGCAACGGCCGTTTTCCGGTGCGGGTCCGCGCGGAAGGACAGACGGCCGTGGTCATCGAAGGCTTGAAGGTGACCCCCCGTTTCCAGCAGAAACTCATTGAGGCGAAGGCTGACCAGGCCTGGAGCCAAGACTATGTCGAATCGAACTTTGGACAGACCCGTGCGATGATTCTCAACTTTGGCCCGGCCGCCAAGACGGCTTTCATCTACCTGCAGGCGGACGACGCGGTGTTCAAGGAAGTCCGCCTTCACCTGATGGAGGACGGCAGGCGAACCGCCACGTTGACCGACCGCGCGTATCCCTTCGAATTCACCGTGCCCGTATCCGATGAGACCCGTCGCTTTGAGTTTCAGGTTGAGGGCCTTTCGCCCGCGGGTGCCTCTTCCAGCTCGGAGACGCTGCGACTGGCCCGCTGATCCGCTTGCCCTCCCTGTGCCATGCCTGCCTCAACGGCCTTGACCTCTTCCCATGATTCTTGATTCCGGTGGTGTTTCGCGCTCCCTCCTTGCCCGTTCTCTCGATTCCGACCTGGTGGTGGTCGGCGGAGGCCTGGCCGGCGTCTGTGCGGCCATCACCGCGGCGCGCGCCGGTATTCGGGTCATCCTCGTGCAGGACCGTCCCGTCCTCGGCGGCAACGCGTCGAGCGAGGTGCGGCTGTGGGTGCTCGGGGCGACCTCGCACATGGGCAACAACAACCGTTGGGCCCGCGAGGGTGGGGTGATCGACGAGCTGCTCGTGGAAAACACCTTTCGCAATCGCGAGGGCAATCCCCTGCTGGTGGACACCCTCCTGCTGGAGAAGGTGGTGAGCGAGCCGAACATCACGCTGTTGCTCAATACCGCGGTGTTTGAGGTGAACAAACGCGACGCCGACACGGTGTCCGGCGTGCGGGCGTTCTGTTCGCAGAATTCGACGCTCTATGAGCTGAAGGCTCCCTTGTTCTGCGATGCCTCGGGTGACGGCGTGCTCGGCTTCCTGGCCGGGGCGGCATTCCGCATGGGCGCCGAGTCGCAGGAGGAGTTCGGCGAGAAATTTGCCCCATCGAAGGAGTATGGTGAGTTGCTGGGTCACTCGCTCTATTTCTACTCCAAGGACACCGGCCGCCCGGTCTCCTTCACCCCGCCCAGCTACGCACTGCGTGACATCACCCGCATCCCCCGCTGGCGGCAGTTCAGTGCGAAGGAGCAGGGCTGCAAACTGTGGTGGGTCGAATATGGTGGCCGGCTCGACACCGTCCATGCGACCGAGGACATCAAATGGGAACTGTGGCGGGTCATCTACGGCGTCTGGAACCACATCAAGAATTCAGGCCAGTTTCCGGAGGCCGCCAATCTTACGCTCGAGTGGGTCGGCACCATTCCCGGCAAACGCGAAAGCCGTCGTTTTGAGGGCGACTACCTGCTGCGCCAGCAGGACATTGTGGAGCAGCGGGCCCATCCCGATGCGGTGGCGTTTGGCGGGTGGTCAATCGATCTGCACCCCGCGGACGGTGTCTTCAGCGAGAAGCCCGGCTGCAACCAGTGGCACGCCAAAGGCCTGTATCCGATTCCCTACCGCTGTCTCTACAGCCGGAACATCACCAACCTCTTCCTCGCCGGCCGCATCATCAGCGCCTCGCACGTGGCCTTCGGCTCAAGCCGCGTCATGGCGACCTGTGCGCATGTCGGGCAGGCGGTGGGTTTGGCCGCGGCCTTGTGCCGTCGCGACGAACAATTGCCCCGCGCCCTGAATGAGCCGCCGCGTCTGCACGCCTTGCAACGCGACCTCCTGCGCACCGGGCAGCACATTCCGGGGCTGGTGCTGCAGGACGAGGCGGATCTCGCCCGCCAGGCGAAGCTCACCGCCTCCAGTGAGTTTCAGCTCTCGGCCTTCGCTCCCGATGGACCGTTGATCGGCCTGAACGACGGCTGGGCCATGCTCCTGCCGGTGACGGCTGGGACGCAGCTCGATCTCACGGTCTGGGCCGACGTCGCGGCCGGCACCGACCTGCGCGTCGAGTTGCGCGAGAGCAGCCGGATCGACAACCACACGCCCGACGTGACCCTCGAGCGCCAGGTCCACCGGCTTTCGCCCGGCACCGCCGTGCCCGTACGGCTGACCTTTGCCCACCGCTTTGACCAGGCGCGTTATGCCTTTGTCTGTTTCTTCGGTGACGCCGGGCTTCAGTTGCGGACGAGTGAACAACGCGTGACGGGCGTGCTCTCGCTCTGCCATGCCGTCAATCTGGCCGTGGCCAAGTCCGCGGTGCAGACTCCTCCGGAAGATATCGGTGTGGATACCTTTGAGTTCTGGCAACCCAAGCGCCGCCCGGCCGGCCAGAACATCGCCCTCCGCTTGGAGACACCGCTGACACCCTTTGCCCCGGCCAATGTGGTCAATGGAGTCTCCCGCCCGACGAACCAGCCCAATGCCTGGGTGGCGAATCCCGCGGAGGAGCGGCCGACGCTGACGTTGCGCTGGAATGAGCCCCAGACCCTGGCGCGAGTGGAGTTGATGTTCGACACCGACTTTGATCATCCCATGGAAACCGTGCTCTGGGGCCACCCCGAGGACCGCATGCCATTCTGTGTGCGCGGCTATCGCCTCCTCGACGAAACGGGGCGGGTCTTGGCGGACTGCGCGGAGCAGCATCAGACCCGGGCCGTGGTGCGGCTGGCGGAGCCCGTGACCACCCGTGCGCTAACGATCGAACTGGTCCGACCCTCACCGCTGATCCCCGCCGCCCTCTTTGAGGTGCGCTGCTACGCGACCGCCACGCCGTGATCCCTGCTCTGGGTGCCTGCGTCAGCGGGTGGAGTCACCTGCTGACACCGCGAGTGCGAACGGTGCGATCGGGAGTCCCTCGCCGGTGTAGAGCCGCGGTTCGGGATCGTTGTGACAAAGGTAGCGCAGCGAAACGGGGTCACGCACCGCGGGGCTGCTGACGATGACCGCCGGACCCTCGAGCCGGACGTCTGCCCTCTGAAAGTGACCGTCGGGGCCGGCCAGCTCGAAGCTGACACCGTCGCGCGTCGCCGCACGCAGCTGCAGCGCCGACGTGGACGCGGGAAAGGTGAGCACGACACCTTGCCCCTCACGGTGCGCCGACTGCACGCGAGGCGGTTCGGCGTCGACCGCTTCAGCAAAGACGTGCCGACGGGCGAGCAAGGCGAGGCGGCGTCCCAGCTCGGATTTGTCGCGGGGATGTTTGTCGCGAGCATCGCCGAGATCGATTGCGACCGCCAGATGCACCCCAGGCAGCGTGGCCGCGACTCGATCCTGGGCCTGTCGCACCTGCCACCAGGCGTGGACGCGATCGCGGTAGTTGGGCAGTTGCACGACGAAAAAGGGAAGCGAAGGGGCGTGAAATCCCCTTCGCCAATCGGTGATCAACGCGGTCAGCAGATCGGCGTACTCGTCCGGGCGACCGACATTGGATTCACCCTGATACCACAGGACGCCGGCGAGTGCGGCGGGTTGCACCGGTGCGATCATGCCATGGAACAGTCCGCTGATTTGGGTGACGTGACCAGGCCCGACGGGAGGCCGCGGGGCGGCATGCGTCCGCCCGCCTGCGACTGGCGCAGAAACCTCCCGCTGACTCTGCCACGCGGCGACGTCCCGGCGCCAGGCAGCCTCCGCGGTGGGGTACTGGCGAAGGACCTCGGCCCATCGCTCGTGCACTGCGGCCCCGGAGCGGGCGTGCGCGAGTCCCTCGGGCCCGATCCACGCCTCGATAATGGTGCCACCGTAGCTGAGGTTGAGAAGACCGACGGGAATTGAACCGTCGCGATAGAGCGCTTGTACAAATTCAAATCCCAAGGCGGAGAAGGCGGGAGCGGTGGAAGGAGTGCACGGCGTCCAGCGGGCGTCGAAGTCCGTCTCCGGCTGGGATGAAACCCGATGCGGCATTTTGAGTTGCCGGAGCCAGGGCCGTAGGGCGGCACCGGCCTTGCTGTCTGCGCCGACGGTTTTGCCGAGGGGCCATTCCATGTTGGACTGCCCGCTCAGCAGCCAGACGTCGCCGGCCGCGACGTCGCGTATCAGGAGTTTGGTTTCGCCCTCGATCACGAGGTCGCTGGACGGCGTGGGAGGCAGGGGTGGCAGGACCACCCGCCAGCGGCCCTCCGCGTCCGTGAGGGTCGAAGCGACCGCGGCACCGTAGCGCACGGTGATGGGTTCGCCGGGCTTGGCGGTGCCCCAGACAGGAGCCGGCTTCCCGCGTTGCAGGACCGCGTGATCGGAGAACAAGGGTGCCGGTGTCGGGGCGGCGGGCAGGGGCGCCCAGGGTGCGAGAGCGAGCAGGACGCCCGCGACGAACCGGCCGGGTCCCCGGTGGATGCGAGGTTCCCGGGCGGTCGGCCCGTTCCCCAGTTTGGACGAGGCCTGGTTGACCCGACAGCCCGCTGCGTCAATGCAGCGTGACCGCATAAAGTTCCGCGCCGTTCAAGTAGAGACGAAGGTGGTAGAGTCCGGGAGGGAGATCGGCGAGGGTTTTGTCCCTCCAGACGATCCTCTGATCCAGTCCGTTGGCGGTGAGGGGTTGGGATTCCTCCTGCGAGAAGCCCCGGACCCGGTAACCGTCGTCGTTGAGCAGTTCCGCACGGATCGAACCCCGTGAGGCGTCGGCGTTGATCGCGATGCTTTTCACCCCCGAAAAGTCGAGGGCGCGCAGGGTCACCTGGCCAATGGGAAGCGCCGGGGCCGGTGCGTTCTTGACGGTCTTGACCGGAATTCTCGGATCGGGCGCGAGCGCGACCAGGCGGTCGCGGGGGGTGGCGGCGTAGCCGACGCCGCTGACGTAGTCGGTGGAGCCGATCACCTGCCGCGTCGCCCAGCGGGCGATCCCGCCCGTCATGGAGTAGCGATACGCACCGTAGTAGAACCGGAGTTCGTCGCCCACCACCACAGGGGAGGCGTTGCTGGCGAGTGCGCTGGCATCGAATACTGCTCCGGTGCCGCGGGGCACCACGACCTGGTGGCGGAGGGAACGGTCCCAGCGGAGGCCGTCGCGACTCGACATGAGCTCAAGATCGATCGTACCCGCGTCGCGGTTCATGCGTTGGTTGAGCGAAAGGTAGAGATCACCGTAGGGAAAGACGGGTGAGGTATGGAATTCCTCGTTGGGCAGATCATGTTCGTCGGTGGTGAGGAGCAGCGTGGGTTTCGACCAGGTCTTGAAGTCGCGGCTTTCGCTGCGTCCCATGGCGTGTTTCCAGCCCAGTTTACCATCCGGTCCTGGAATCCACATCTTGCCATAGATCACATAAACTCCGAGTCGGGAGTCGTAGATCAGGTCGACGGCGTCCGAGAGCGAAAGCGGCCAGCGCCAGCTCCGGCGAACGCCCTTGGCGGTGGGTTGTTCGCCGTAAACGTCCTCGCCGACCCATGGGGCCAAGGCTCCCTTGGCCCCGGCGAAAAAGGGCAGGAGCGCATCGGGCGCTTTGGTCCAGCGGATACCATCGGGCGAAAACGCAGCGTAGAGGCCGGGGCCTTGACGTTCGTTCGGGCCGGTCGCCCAGTCGGAGTAGAGCATCTTGTAACGCCGCGCCGGATCGGTCTCGACGGCGTCCCAGATGACGGAATTGCAGTAACGATCGCCGTAGCCTCCGCTTCCGATCAGGACAATGTTGGTGTCCTTTTCCTCGTAGAAGGAAAACAGGCCCAGGGCGGGTTTGGTCCAGGTCTGGCCATCGTCCGACTCCGCGTAACAGACCGTGCTCTTCAGGCGGCGGTCCTCGTTTCGCTGGGTGTAGGCCTGATACCACATTTGAAATTTGCCGGTGACAGGATGGCGGAGCTGGCTGCACCAGCCGATGGCCTCGGATTCCCAGGGGCGATTGGGAGGGATCACGGGATTGCCCGCGAATTTCTTGAACTCGACCACCCGGCGAACCGTTCCGGGGCGGTAGTAGACATGCTCGTCATCCACGAAAAGCAGGGTACGAGCGGCTGCGGCCGCTGTCGCAGGCACGCTGGCGGCGAGGGTTAGCCCGAGCACCAGCCGAGTGAGCGTTCTTCGCCGGGAAACCGAAAACAGGGAGGGAGGAAGCTGGATCTTCATGGACGGAGAGGGAGGGAACCGGATGAGGGAGGGTGGGACCGAAAAGACTCACGGACGGGCGATTGACTCGATCTCCGCCGCGCTCAAGGCGCGGCGCGCGATGAGCACGTCATCGATCCAGCCGATAAGCTGTTCGGTCGGCGAATCCTTGGCCACATCCTTGTTGGTGATGAAACGCCCACCCCGGTCCTCCCCGATGCGCAGATCGTTCACCAGCAGGATCCCAACGTCGGAGCGGGCATCGTCGGGTCCGAAGTGTTCGACCACCGACTGGCTGTTGAACAGGTGGGCGCTGCCCTGACGGATCCGTCCGCTTCCGACCAGGACGCCGTCGAGGAAGAGGTGCACCTCGCCGTTGGCATAGGTGACAGCATAGTGGTGGTACTGCCGGTCGGCACAGTAGCGGGGACGCGACTGGACCTTCTGGCCATTGACAAAGAAACGCAGGACTCCAGTGCGCGGATTCACGTCGAAAAGCAGTTCGCCGGTCACAGGGTCGCCGGTGCCCCGATGCGTGCTCAGGATACGAGCGAGCTGTGGCTGCGGGGTCTTCACCCGGGCCGCGAGCGTGAACGCTTTTCCGAGCGCAGCGGTGCCGGTCACGTCGACCACGTCGCCCGTGGACTTGAGGTTGATCGCGCGGGAAGGACCGGTCGGGTCCTTGGCCACCGTGGCGGTACCGCGCAGAAAGAGGCGGGGGCGCCACGATTCGTCCTCAAAGTTCAGAGCAACGTCGGCGGGACGCACCGGGTCGAGCAGCCGTACGGGGGCCTCGGCCCGAAAGGAGAAAAGTGATCCCTGGGTGAAGACAAAGCGCAGACGCAGATCGCCCGCCTGCTCGGGCAGGGTGCGCTGATGTTTCCAGACGACCGGCAATTCGATGCCGTCACCCGTCACGGCGATGCAGTCGTCGAGGCCGTAGCCCGGCACGACCCGATCGTCGCGGTCGAGCACCTCGGCCTTCAACCAGCCCGCCGCGAGGGAGGCATTGACCCGCAGGGTTCCGCGCGCCTGGCCGAGCAGGCGGGTGGTGACGCGGCCGGGCTGGGTGCCGGCGTCGAGGGAGGCGAACCCATCCTTGCGCAACGTGGCGAGTCCCACGGCGGCGGTCTGCTGTTTGCCTGCCCCGTGGGTGCCTCCGAATCCGCCGTAGAAGAGTTTGATCCGGTCTCCCTCCACCAGCGGATGATTCGGAGTCACGATCATGCCGGCGTCCCACGAACCCGCCGGACCCAGCTCGAGAACCGGAGGGCGGTCGCCCTCCTGCCGATGCCAGGTGATGCCATCACGGCTGGAGACCAGTTCCACCAGCATCGGACCTTCGCTGCCACCGTCGGTGATGCGGAATATCCAAAGAAACCCCACATAGCCCGACTCGTACGGAAACGCGCTGACTCCGTAGAGATCGGTGTGTTGCAAGTCCTGTTTGACCCACCGGTCGTCGAACGTGTCCGGTACGAGGATGAGTTCGGCCGGTTTCCAGGTGATGAAGTCCGGGCTGGTGGCGTAGCCGATGGAGCGCCGCCGGTAGCCGTCGACCGGGGCGAAGATTTTGGTGTAGGCGACGTACTGACGAGTATGAGCATCCCAGATCACATTGCCGACATCTCCCACGTCGGGCAGCACAGGATTGCGCGGTACATCGGTCCAGCGGATGCCATCGCGAGAAAAGGCGGCCCAGAAGCCACTGACGATGTTGTGGGGACGGGTGCGTCCGTAGTCGTAGTTGATCAGTTTGTACCGCCGGTCCGGATTGGACTCCCAGGGGGTGGCGATCACCTGGGGGATGTGGTCCTCCTTGGTGCGCCGGAAGAAGATATTGTTCTGCTTCGAGCCTTGGAATTCGACCTGACCCAGCACGGGTTTGTCCCACGACAAGCCATCGCGGCTCGTGGCATACAGGTTCCAGTACCCTCCTTCGGCGAGGGAATGGTACCACATGCGGTAGCCCGTGCCATCCTCCCCGGGCAGGACCGAGCCGTACAGGTAGGCGACCTTGCCTTCCCACGGACGATCAGGAGAGAGAACCGGATTGCGGGGATGCTTCTCAAACCGGTGGTAGCGACGCGTCACGTCCGTCTTGTCCCGGATGGCGCTGTCATCGATGAACAGCTGCCACGGTCCGGTGAGATCCCCGGGCGTTGGGGTGATCGACTGGGCGGCGCGGGTGTCGGTTCCCGCCGCCAGGGCGAGGATCAGGGCGAGCAGAGAAGAGGATGGAGGGGACATACAAACCGCGAGCAGAGGGGAGATCGTAGAGAGGGTGGGGATCGTCTCCGGGTGCGGGCCTGACCCGGTGCGTGGTAAACACCGGCCACGAGCATCAGGTCAGGCCCCATCCCCGGGGGGAGTGGTGAAGAGCCAACGCGCGGCCCGAGCGGGCGGGCCGCGGGGAGAAAGGACTAAAACTGCCCGCGGACTCCGACGGTGGCGGCATAGCCCCACTCCTGGACCCGCTGGAAGCGGGCGTACTCGGGGGTGGTGCCTCCATCGGGGTAGCGGCGCTGCACATCCTTGAAGCCACCCCCGAAGAAATCGCTGATTGAGCCGTAGAGCGATACATTCTTCGTCACCCGGAAGTCGGCCGTGAGCGTCGGCCGCTCCTTGGCGCCCTGCCAGAGGAACGTGTTCTCGGGAATTCCCGTGGTGGCGTTCACGCCCACCGGAGCGCGCCGGGTCTCGCCTTGCACTTGCATGAGAAACTTCACCGAGTAGCGCGGCCGGGTGAGGTTCACACCATAGCTGATGGTCTCCGGATTGAAGCCGGTGAAGTCGGAGTCGTTGGATCCGCTCAGCTGCAGCCGCGTGTAGTTGAGGAACACCTGCACCCCGCGCGCCCAGTGAGGCAGGAAGGTCAGCGGTTGTTTGTAGTTGAACTCGAAACCCCGGATCCGGGTCGGTTCGTTGCCATTGTCGCGGGTCCGCAGCTCGTAGGTGACGTCGGATCCGGCGGGCAATCCGTAGAGATCCAGGATCTCGGGGGTCGCCTCGATGGCGGAGGTGACAAAGAAGCCGGAGATGTCCTTTTGGAAAACACCGATCGAACCGACGCCGCCCTTGAACAGGTACGACTCAAGCGTCAGGTCGTAGTTGTCCGCGGTCCATGGCAGCAGCCCGGTGTTGTTGACCGTGATCGTTTGCGGGTTGGCGGTGGCGGCGGAAAAGGTCACCCCGGGCGTGATGAACGCCCGGTTGGGGCGTCCGATCGTCCGAGCGTAGCCGAAGCGGGCGAGCAGGAAGTCATTGAGCGTGTAGCTGGCATTGAAACTGGGATAGTACCCGTCGTAGTCGCGGTCGGTGCTCGCCCCGCCTTCGGTGTACTGCAATTTAGTCCGGGCGAGGGCATCGTTGGTGAGCGGAATCGTCGCACCCGTCGACGTCCGGACGAGGTTGCCGCGGGCGTCCTTTTGCAGCCAGGCGGTGGGATCATTCATCGGTCCGACGCCTTCCGCCGCCGTGTGTTCGTAGCGCACGCCGCCCACGAGCCACAGCTTGCCGTCGAACAGTTTGGCGTCGACCCGGAGAAAGCCGGCCGAGATGCGTTCGGTCAGGGTCTTGAAGGTGTTGACCTTGGAGATGTACGCGGCGGACTCGTTCCAGGTGAAGTAACCCGGGTTCGACAGGAACAACTCATAGTATTTCTGCAGGTTGATCCATTGGATCTGTCCGCCGGCAAACTGGCTCGAGTAGGACGGATCGATCAGGCCGTAGTTGCCGATCTGGCGGACACTGTCGGTGGTGCCGGGGCGGAACGTGTAGCTGTCCGTCACTCCACCCTGTGCGTAGTCTTCCTCGTTGATCTCGAAGCCAGTTCGGAAGGAGAGGGGAATCCGCGTGTCGAGGTCCCGGGTGACCATCATTTTGAGCTGCTTGTTGGTTCGGTCCCAGTCGAGTTTGGTCAAGGTGGCCGTGGTCAGGGCCAACTGGGACTGGTCGAAGATATCGACGGCGTTGCCGGTGCGGTCCCGGGCGGTGAAGCTTGTCGGCAGCGTATTGAGCATGTTGTCGGCGTTGCCCACGATGTTATCCCCCCGAAGGATGAGGTTGGCCCGGCCGAGTGCGGCCCCGGTGAAGTAGCCCGGGGAGTCGCGCAGCGTGTAGGTTTTGGAATAGCTGGCGTTGGTTTCGATCTTCCAGCGCTGGCCGGTGAATTTGTGTCGGAACGTGACGATTTCAGCGTCGCTCCAGATCCCCAGCCACGAGGGCGACTGGGTGATGGAACCCACGCCGGTCGAGGCTCCTTGCGTGAAGGTCGGTCCACCCGTGGCGCCCGTGCCGTAGATTACGTTGAATCCGGAGGTGGTCGCCTCGGTGCCGCGATCACGTGACTGGAACGTGACCCCGAAGACGTGCCGGCTGCCGAGCTTCCAATCGACGCCGAAGTTGTAGTTCTTCATGATGACCAGCTGCGGTGTGCTTTGGAACGTGCTCTGGTAGTGCACCAGCGTATTGAGGTTCCAGAAGGGCGCGGTCTGGTCGGCGGGGATGTAGTTGTAGATGTAACCTGCGCCGACGCTGATCGACAGCGATTTGTTGATCGGATGGACGTAGGAGAAGTTCCCGGACGGGCCGATGTTGCTCGTACGCAGGTAGTCGATGCCGGCGGGGCGTTTTTCCAGGGAGAGCCCGAGATCGGCGTTGAAGGTGGTGTAGAGATTGTAGGAGAACAGCGGGGTTTTCCGCTCGAACCCGCTTTTGCTGATGATGTTGATGCTACCTCCGAGCGAGGAAGCCGGCACGTCCGGGGTCGGCACCTTGGTGACCTCGATGCGGGAGACATTGGTCATGGGGATGCCGGTGAGAGAACCGCCGCGGGTGTCGCCGCTCGCCGTGCTCGGCAGGATACCGCCGTCGATCATGATCGGGGTGGCATTGCCGGGCAGGCCGCGGACGGAGACGTCGATCGGCTGGCTGCCGGAGAACGAGACGGCGACGCCGGGAATGTACTTGAGGAACTCGCCGATGTTGCCGTTGCCGTCCACGGGGTACTCATCCATCGCGATCACACTCTTCAGGCTGGGCGAGTTGCGCTGCTCGTTCATGGCGAGCGCCTGGGCGCTCATCTCCTGATCGGCGACCACGGTGATCTTGCCCAGCTGCAGGACCGCGTCCTCATTTCGTGTGAGCGAAAACGTACCCCGTGAGAGTGCGAAGTCATCGAGGGTGTTGGGACCGGCAACCAGCCGCACCGTCTGCACCTGCGGCTGCAGCCCCACATAGGTGGCGCGAACACGCACCTCGCCCAGAGGGGCGGCGAGCAGCAGGAACGAGCCGCTTTCGTCGGTCAGGGCTTCGATGGCCGTGCCATCGATCGTGACCCGGGCGTTGGCAATATAGGACTCGCTCAGGGTGTTGAACACCCGGCCCTGCACCTGCGCCGCGAGGCCGCTTGTACTGGCATCACCGGAGGGCGCGACCGGGGCGGAGGCGAGAACCGCCGAGGCTTGGGAGTGAGGGACGTCGGGGCGGTCACCTGGGTTGCCGTGGGCCGCCCTTGGGCCTTTTGGGTCGCTGGTCTCCCTTCCTACTGCCACCGCCCCGCTCTTGACGTCGTGCGTTGCGACCAGCGGCGTATCGGCCAACAACTGGGACAGGGCGGCGTGGGCGGTGAATTCTCCTTTGACGGCATTGGTGCGAATGCCCGCCAGATCGGTATTGGAATAGAGTAATTGCTGACCGGATTGACTGGAAAACCGCTTCAAGGCCTGGGCCGCGGCGGAGGCGGGGATGTCGAACGAGAGTCGCCGGGCGGATTCGGTCGCCGACAACGACGCGCCCGCCACGACGATCAGCTGGAAGACAAGGAACGCAAGGAACGTGCGGTAGAGCCGGGGGCCGGGACAAAGTCGCAGAAAGGAGGACTGCGGAGGAAGGTTCATGATGGGGGTGGACGAAGCGGAGCGTGAGCCGGACGTCGGTTCGAGGCGCTGGCGCGCGGGCAGCGTGAGCCGACATGACAGGGACGAGTGGTGCAGATGAATTCGCTAAAAAGTTTCCGCGAATATTCCGCGTGACAGCGATCCACCTTTGGGGGAAGGATCCAAGGGTGGTCGGGGCCGGACAACCGCAGGCTCCGGGCACGGTCCCACACCGTGAGCACACCGTATTCCGTCTCCGACAACCCGCCGGTCTCGAGCCTCTCGATGGCCCAGTGGTTCGTTCGCGAAGTGCAGCCGCACGAGGCGGCGCTGCGGGCGTACCTGCGGGTGCGGTTTCCGTCCATCAAGGACATCGACGATCTCATTCAAGAGACGTTTGCGCGTATTCTCAGGACCCGTACCGGAGTGCCGGTGCGGTCGCCCAAGGCGCTCCTGTTCACGGTGGCGCGGAACACCGCGATCGACCAACTGCGGCGGGAGCAGATTGTGCGTATCGACGGGCTGGCGGACCTCGAGCAACTCCCGGTCTATGATCATGCCCCGGGGGCGGCGGAGGCCCTCAGCCACGAGCAGGAGCTCCGGCTGCTGGAGGAGGCCGTGGAGTCGCTGCCCGCCCGGTGTCAGCAAATCCTCATTTTGAAAAAGATCCACGGACTGTCCTATGCCGAGATCGGCGAGCGATTGGGCATCAAGTCGAACACCATCAGCGCACAGCTCACCATTGGAGTGCTGCGTTGCCGGCGCTTCCTCGAGGAGCGCGGCGTCTGGAAGGGACGGAAACGCCATGAATAACCCCGCTGCAACCCCGCCGCGCGACCCCGAGTTTCGTGCGATTGAAGAGAAGGCAGCCGAATGGTTCGGTCGGGTTGAGATCGGACTTACCGCGCGCGAGGAACGCGAGTTCCTGCGTTGGCTCAAGTCTGATCCCCGCCACGGCGAAGCCATGCGCGAGATGGACGAGACGTGGGAGTTTTTGGATGGCCTCAAGGAGGTTCCGCGCTGGCGCTCCCTGGCTTCGTCCACCGCACGACCACGAAGCATCCCGGCCTTTGCGCCGCTGCTCGCGGGGTTGGCTGCCGTGGTGGCACTCGCGGTGTTCACCCCCTGGCAACCCTGGCGGGGCGTGGCCGGCGTGCAGCACGCGGTCAGTCTGGAGGGCGGGATGAAGAAGGTCGAGCTGCCCGATGGGTCCGTTGTCCATCTCAACGCCGGAAGCAGCGTGCGGGTGCACTATTCTTCCTCGCAGCGTCAGGTGGAGTTGCGACACGGCGAGGCCCATTTTTCGGTCGCGAAGGACGTGAACCGGCCCTTCGTGGTGACGGCGCGGGACGTGGCGGTGAAAGCGGTCGGAACCGCATTCAATGTCCGGCTGGAAACCGCCGGGGTTGAAGTGTTCGTGACCGAAGGCAAGGTCCGGCTCGATGACGCGGACAAGGGCGGTTCCCTGTTGCCGCGTCCTCAGGCGGCCGGATCGATTGCACCCTCAACGGTGCCGGCAGCGGAAACAGAGCTCCTCGTGGCCGGCCAGCGCGCGGTGGTGCCGCTTGCTCCGGCGGCGGCCTCGTCGCCCGTGGCTCCGTCCCTGGCCGTGGTGGGCGCCATCGCCCCCACCGAGATTCAGCAGGCGCTGGCCTGGCAGGGCCTGCAACTCGACTTTGACCAGATGCCGCTGGCGCAGGTTGTGGCCGACTTCAATCGCCATAACAGCCATCAGCTCGTCATCGCAGATCCGGATTTGGCGCAGCACACGTTTGGCGGCTCTTTTCGAGCCGACAACGTGGAGGGATTTGTGCAGCTCCTGGAGGAGCGCTTCGAGGTGGCGGCGGAACGGAGCCGGGACAAGACCGTGCTGCGTCGGCGCTGAAGCGCGCAAGCCGGCCTGGACCCCGGCTTAACGCAGGAGCTCCTCCAACCGGCGGCTCTCGCCGGGGGCGAGGGTCACCGTTTGTCCCCGGCCGCCCCACTGGACCCACACCGGCCCGGCAGCGCCGGCGGTGCGGCGCAGGGTGGCGGAGGTGAGTTTGCCTGCCGTCCAGCTGAGGTCGACCTCGCACCCGCCGCGGGTGCGCAGGCCCCGCACGGATCCGGCCGGCCAGGTGGAAGGCAGGGCGGGGAGGAGATCGATCTGAACGTCGCCCGGCGCGGCCGGGCTCGACGGTTGGGCGCGGGTAAGGTGGCTCTGCACGAGCATTTCGGAGACCCCGGCGGTGAAGGCGAAGTTGCCGTCGATCTGGAAGGGCGGATGGGCGTCAAAGAGGTTGGGGTATACGCCGCCGCCGCCGGCGTAGTCGGTGCCGGTGTTCTGGCCGACCGGCCGGAGCAGGTTTTTGACAAAGACGTAAGCCCGGTCCCCGTCGCCCAGGCGGGCCCAGAGGTTGATCCGCCAGCCGAGCGCCCAGCCGGTGCTTTCGTCCCCGCGCAGCTCGAGGGACCGGCGAGCCGCGGCGAGGAACTGCGGCGTGTCCTGCGTGATGGACCGGCCTGGATACAGGCCGAAGAGGTGGGACGTGTGACGATGGTGAACGTCGGTCTCAACCAGATCGGCGGCCCATTCCTGCAACTGCCCGCGCTGGCCGACCTGGTAAGGCAGGAGCTTCGCCTCGGCCGCGGCAACCTGCCGGGTGAAGGTATCGTCGATGCCCAGAACGGCGGCGGCGGAGCGGACATTGGCAAAGAGATCGCGGATTATGGCGAGGTCCATGGTCGCTCCGACCGCTACGCTCGCCCGCTGGCCGTCGGGGGTGTGAAAACCCGTTTCCGGCGACGTGGAAGGGGACGTCACCAGACGCCCCTGACCGTCGTCGACCAGCCAGTCGAGGCAGAATTCCGCCGCGCCCTTCATGAGCGGCCAGGCGCGCTGACGCAGAAAGGCCACGTCGCGACCAAAGGCGTAGTGCTCCCACAGATGCTGGCAGACCCAGCCGGCGCTCATCGACCAGTTGGCCCAGACCGGATCACCCTCCCCGTAGTGGCCGACCGGGGCCGTCTGGGCCCAGAGGTCCGAGTTGTGGTGGGCGACCCAGCCGCGGGCGCCGTAGTTGATGGCGGCGGTTTTGGCGCCATTGATCGCGAGCCGCTCCACCAGTCCGAAAAACGGTTCGTGACATTCCGCGAGATTGGCGACCTCGGCCGGCCAGTAGTTCATCTCCGCGTTGATGTTCAAGGTATAGTTGGAGCTCCATGGCGGCCGCATGGAGTCGTTCCAGATGCCCTGCAGATTGGCGGGCAGGCCCCCGGGGCGGGAACTCGCGATCAACAGATAACGGCCATACTGGTAGAGCAGGGTGGCAAGCCCCGGATCCGGCTGCCCCCGGTAGAAGGCGGCCAGCCGGGCCGGCGTGGTTTGTCCGGCGGCGCCCGGAGCCGAGCCCAGGTCGAGGTCAACCCGACGGAACAGGGCCTGATGATCTTGCACGTGTCGCTCAAGCAAGACCGGGAAGGCGTGCCGTTCGGCAGCGACGAGCGCGGCGGCGGCAATGGCCGCCGGGTCGCGACCGTCCCGGCCGGGGGAGCGATCGAACCCATTGAAGCTTGTGCCCGCGGAGAGCAGAAGCGTGACGGCGTTCGCCTTTTCCACCGCGAGCGTCGATCCCGCCGTGGTCAGCCGGCCGCCCTCGGGCAGGACGCGCACGTGCAGCTCGGCGGTCATGCCTTCCGGATTGGGACCGTCGTCGTAGCGGAAAGGCTGGTCGGAACGCCGGTAGCTGGGCTCGGCGTGTTGCGGTGCGCGGGCGCGCAGCACCAGCGTGTTGCGCCCGTCGGTCTCCACCGAGTACCGCAGCGGACTGTCGCTGGCCGCGGTGAAGCTGATCCGGCCCGGCTGGTCGCAGGAGAGACGCACGACGATGACCTGGTCGGGATGACTGCTGAACACCTCCCGCGTGAAGGTGGCTCCGCCGGCCTCGTAGCGCACCGTGACCAGGGCCCGGTCGAGATCTAGTTCACGCTGGTAGTGAGAAATCCGCGACGAAGAAAAATCGCCTTCAAACGTCAGACGCAGATGGCCGAGCGGCTGGTACGCCTGGGTAAAGGGCCCCTGCATGCGCTTGCTCAGGGCGGTGGCCTGGACGTAGTCGCCCGCGGCCAGGGCGGCGCGCACCGCGGGGAGCGCCGCCCGGGCGCCCGGATTGTTCCAGTCCTTGGGTGCGCC
>JAEUGY010000072.1 GCA_016794625.1 Opitutaceae bacterium | reverse complement strand
TGTTACGTGTTGCCGGATTGTGGGGGGAGTTCAGCCGGGGGCAGTGGGGATGTCCTCGCACCGCTTCGCCCGACCGTTTTGGCCATCGCGACGCGCAACCGGCGCCGACGGAGCGGCGCCCTTCAGGAGAGAACCCTTCGGGTGCCCGTTGGAGGTGGCCTCGCTGAGGCCGCATGACATTAAGGGACGCCCAATTTGGCGTTTTTATTGGAATTGCGATATGTTGGAGGGGTTCGATCCTTCTACGCCGGGGGACGGTCCTCGCACCGCTTCGCCCGACCGTTTTGGCCATCGCGACGCGCAACCGGCGCCGACGGAGCGGCGCCCTCCAGGAGAGAACCCTGCGGGTGCCCGTTGGAGGTGGCCTCGCTGAGGCCGCAGATTTTAAGGGGCGCCAAAGCTCCCAATATTGAATGGGATTGGGCTCAGGCCCGCTCCGGCTGCAGGGCCACGTACGGCTCTTCGTGCAGCACCGGCGTTTTGCGGCCGGACAGCAGCTGGAGCCAGAGCCGGGCCGAGGTGAGCACGATCAGGATCACCAGGACAAGGAAGGTTCCCGTGACCGCCGAGTTGATGTACTGGTTGGTCAGCAAGTGTTGCCACTCGGCGAGCTGCTTCGCGGTCCCGCCGGCAGCGATCTGACTCTTGTACTGCGCCGCCGCACTGAGGAAACCCAGGCGCGGGTCGGCGCTGAAAATCTTCTGCCAGCCCGCCGTCATGGTGACCGCCAGCAACCAGCACAGCGGCGCCAGCGAAACCCAGAGGTAGCGTTTCTTGCCCATTTTGATGAGCACCGTGGTGCCAAGGGAAAACGCGATCACCGCCAGCAGCTGGTTGGCCACGCCGAAGATCGGCCAGAGCGAATTGATGCCGCCGAGCGGATCGATCACGCCTTGGTAAAGAAAGTAGCCCCACAGTCCGACAAAGAGCAGGCTCGCGACCCAGTTCCCGGCCGTGGAATCGGTCCGCCCGAGCGGTTTGGAAACGTAGCCGAGCAGATCCTGCACGAGGAAGCGTCCCACCCGGGTCCCCGCATCAATCGTCGTCAGAATGAACAAGGCCTCGAACATGATCGCGAAGTGGTACCAGAGCGCCAGCATCGCCTTGTTGCCAAAGACGCCGGCAAACATGTGGGCCATGCCGACCGCAAAGGTCGGCGCGCCACCCGTGCGGCCGACCATGTTCTTCTCGCCCACCTCGGCCGCCAGCGTATCCATCTGCTGGACGGTGACCGGAAAGCCGAGTTCGGACACCCGCGCTGTCACCGCCGCCGGCTCGCCGCGCAGGTTGATCGCGAAGTACTCGCCCGGCTCCATCACGCAGGCGGCGATCAGGGCCATCACCCCCACGAGCATCTCGGTCACCATGCCACCGTAGGCCACGACCCGGATGTCACTCTCCTTCGCCATGATCTTGGGCGTCGTGCCGGACGAGATGATGGCGTGGAATCCCGACACCGCCGCGCAGGCAATGGTGATGAAACAGAAGGGAAACACCGCCCCGGCGAACACCGGTCCGGTGCCATCGATGAACCGCGTGATGGCCGGCATCTTCAGCACGGGCGCGAGCACAATGATCGCGACCCCAAGCATGGCGACCGCACCGATCTTCATGAAGGTGCTGAGATAATCCCGGGGCGCGAGCAGCAGCCAGACGGGCAGGATGCTGGCGAGCAGCCCGTACGCCATGATGCCGAAGGCGAGGCCCCTTCCATCCAGGGTGAGCATGCGCTCGAGTGCGGTGTCGTGAATCCACTGACCGCCAACCACGCTGAGCAGCAATCCGATGACGCCAAAGGCGGAGATCAAACCGATCGACAGTTTGCTGAACCGCATCGCCGCTCCCATGATCATGGCGACCGGGACCGTGGCCAGAATGGTGAACAGTCCCCAGGGACTTTCCGCCAGAGCGCGCACCACCACGAGCGCCAGCACGGCGAGCAGAATGACCATGATCGAGACAATGCTGATCAGCGCCAGCGCCCCGGCGAAGGGGCCCACCTCGTCGCGGACCATCTGGCCAAGCGACTTTCCGCCGCGTCGCGTCGAACAGAAAAGGATGATCGAGTCATGCACCGCACCGCCGAGCGTCGCCCCGATCAAAATCCAGAGGAGGCCGGGCAGGAAGCCGAACTGGGCCGCCAGGACCGGACCGACCAACGGACCGGGACCGGCGATGGCGGCAAAGTGATGACCAAACACCACCCAGCGGTTCGTCCGGACAAAGTCTTTGCCGTCCTCTTTCACCACGGCGGGGGTCGCCCGCATTTCATCCAAGGTCAGCACCTTCGCCATCAACCACGCCGAATGAAAGCGGTAGGCGATCGCGAACACGCAGCCCGATGCGACCACCATCCACAGCGCACTGACCGGTTCACCCCGCGACCAGGCCAGCACGCCGAGCGAGCCGGCGCCGGCCACAGCCACCAGGGACCAAAGGAGAACCCGCACGCCGCGGGAGAGAAACGTCGACGGAACACTCATGGGGAAAAGGGGCTCAAGAGGGACGGAACGAAGGCAGCCGGACGGACCGCCATCGAGCCGGAAAGCACGAACAGGTCAACCGCCCGTTTTAAACTGGAGGTCAACCACCACCGGGATTCCGGCCCGTTCGAATCGAAACACGTGCCGCTCCGCACCCTTGACGGCGGAAAGGGAAACATTGGTGCCCCGGAGAATCGTCGGCAACGTGAGCATGCACAGGTGGCCGAGGTCGCAGAGGACGTTCTTGAAACCGCCGGCCGTCATGTTGGTCACTTCTCCCATCGCGTCCTTGACCGCGTCCGGTCCCTCGGCGCGGGTTTCGGCGTGCGTCATGCCGAGGATGCGGGCGGTCGTGTCGAACGCGCAGTCCTCGGTCAGTGCCAGATAAATCAACCCGTTGAGCGCGCCCGCGAACCCCACGCAGCCCACCACCATCGGTCCGGACTGGGAACGATCCCAGACATCGAGGCGGCCGATATAGGTGACATCAACGTGGGCCATGGTCTTGAAGACGCGCTGGACGGATTTGACCATGGCGTCGGTGACCAAGGCTTCGGTGAGGGGTGAGGAAGGCATGCAGCATCGGCGCCGCCAGAGGGGACGGTCCGAGGGGGAGGATCTGCCAAGACCCCTGCCCCGCGCGAGCTCATTTTGTGGAGGTGCACGTCAACCGAGGGTCAGCTTGCACTCCTCACCCTTCCCCGCCATGCCTGACGCTTCCGCGCGACCTGCCTCACTCGACGCGGCCCCAGCCTGTTTCTTATTCCTGTCGATTATGTGCCCTCCTGATTCCTCCTCCCCTCGACTGGTCACCCGCCGCCGCGCACTGCAATCCGGTTTCACCGGGCTGCTCGCCGCCGCCGCCGCTCCCACCCTCCTGACAACCCGGCTCTGGGGCCAGACCGCCCCCTCGAACCGAATCCAGGTGGGCATCATCGGAAACGGCCTGATCGCCAGTTCCCATGTCGGAGCGCTGCTCGGCCGCGACGATTGTCGGATTGTCGCGCTCTGCGACGTCTGGCGGACCGCGGGCATGAAGATGCAGGCCCGGGTCGCGGAAGCCTACGGCGTCGCCGGCACCCCGGCGCTCTACGGAACTCACGAGGAACTCCTGCTGCGCGCAGACATCGACGCCGTTTTCGTCTGCACGCCCGACCACTGGCATGCCCCGATCGCCAAGGCGGCGCTGCTGGCGGGCAAGGACGTCTATTGCGAAAAGCCGCTGACGCTGACGGTCCGCGAGGGACGGGAACTGGTCGAAACCGCGCGCCGGTGCGGCCGGGTCCTGCAAACGGGCACGCAACAGCGGTCCAACGCCGCCTTTCGCAAAGCCGCCACGATGGTGCGCAATGGCTGGATCGGCGACATCACCGGGATTCGCGCCGTCCTGGGCGAATTCCCGCAGCCCAAGGTCCTCGACGAGCGTCCGATTCCGCCCGACCTCGATTATGATCGCTGGCTCGGCCCCACGCCCTGGCGTCCCTACCATCCGGAACGCATCGTCGGAAACTACGGGGGCGGCTGGCGCGTCTACAACGAATACGGGGGTCGGAAGAACGGGGACTGGGGCGCTCACCATTTCGACATCATCCAGTGGGCGCTCGGCATGGACGACAGCGGCCCGGTCGAATACGTGCCTCGCGGCTGGCAGGACACCCCGTGGCAGACGCACCGCTACGCGAATGGCATCACGGTCGAACGCGTCGACCGGATTGCGCGCGGCATGATCGAATTCAAAGGCACCAAGGGCACGATCTGGGTGGGCCGGAATGACGTGCTCGAAACCGACCCCGCCCCGTTCGCCGCGCGCGCGGTGCGACCCGAAGAGACGCATCTCTACGCCAGCGATGACCATCACACCGATTTCTTCCAATGCATCCGCACGCGGCAGCGGCCGCTCTGCGACGTGGAAGTCGGTCACCGCACCGCCACGGCCTGTCACCTCAACAATATCGCCGAGTGGGTGAAACGGCCGGTGAAATGGGACCCGGTGAAGGAAGAAATCGTGGGCGACCCGATCGCGGCCCGCTACCTCGACCGCCCGCGCCGCGCGCCCTTCGGCACCCTTTGAACCGGAACTCCTACCGTCCCTCTGCCATGACCTTTTCCGCTTCATCCCTCGTCTTTCGTCGTCTGATCCGTCCGGTCGCTCCGTCGCTGGTGCTCGCCCTCGGTGCCGGCCTGTTCTCCCCGGCCACCCGGGCGGAACCCGTCACTCCCGAGCAACGCGCCCTCATCCTCGCCGCCCTGCCGGCCGAGGCGCCCGCCAAACCGGCCCGGCCGCGCAAGCTGCTCGTCTACACCCAGACCAAGGGCTACCGCCATGCCTCGATCGAAACGGGCGCCGAGTCCCTCCGCCTGATGGGCGAACGCACCGGTGCCTACACCACGACGGTGACCGACCAGCCGGAGGTTTTCACCGCCGCGTCGCTGGCCGGATTCGACGCCGTGCTCTTCCTGTCCACCACCGGCGAAATCTTCACGCTCGTCGAGTCGAAGGCGGCCCTGCTCGACTTCGTCCGGCGCGGCGGCGGCATCGTCGGCATCCACGCCGCCACCGACAGCTGTTACCACTGGCCGGAATGGGGCTCGATGATGGGCGGCTACTTCGACAGCCATCCCTGGACGTGGGACCGCACGGTCACGATCCTGAACGAGGAACCCGGCCACCCATTCAACGCCCCGTTCGCCCGGCAGCCGTCCTTCTCCATCCAGGACGAGATCTACCAGCTGAAAGCCCCCTACTCGCGGACCACGCACCGCGTCATCCTCAGTCTGGATACACGACGCAGCGATTTCGACGACCCGGCCATCGCCCCGAAGATCAAGCGCACGGACGGCGACTTCGCCATCAGCCAGCTGCGCACCTATGAAAAGGGACGCGTCTTCTACTGCTCGCTCGGACACAACCACGCCGTTTACTGGAACCGCGCCATCCTCGGTCACTACCTGGCCGGCATCCAGTGGGCGCTCGGCGATCTCGCTGCGGACAGCACGCCCCAGCCCAAGCGTCCGCAGCCCCCGCTGGCTCAGGACCCGGCCCTCTTCACCGCCGTGGCCGCCACCGGATATGCCGACCACGGCCGCGCCTTCGGCTGGTTGGACACCGCGGTGGCCGAGGCCGGCAAGGACCCCGCGCTGCGCGACGTGCTCGAAGGGCGCCTCCTCGATCTGCTGGCCTCCCCTGCCGCCACACCCGCCGCCCGCCAGGCGGCCGCCGAGCAGCTGGGCCGCATTCTTCCCGCCGCACTGCCGGCCAAACACCGGGCGCTCAAACTGCTCGGTCCCTGGCTGACGGACCCGGCCCGGGTCAATGTGGCGCGACTGGCGCTCGAGCCGGTTTCCGGCGAGGCCGTCGACGAGCTCTTCGTGAAGTCCCTCAAGGGCGCCACCGGCGCCGCCCGGCTGGCTTTGGTACAATCGATCGGTAACCGCCGGATCGCCAGCGCAGTGCCCGCGCTGAAGGCGCTTTTGGCCAACTCCGACTCCGCGCTCGCCGCCGCCGCGGCCAAGGCTCTCGGCGCGATCGCCACGCCCAAGGCCTACGCCGCGCTCACGGCCAAGGACACGCCCGCCACCGCCGCCGTGTGGCAGGCCCGGCTGGATGCCGCCCGGCAGCAACCCGCAGCCACGGTGATCGCCCTCGCGCGCGACCTCACCGCACGCACCGACCTGTCCGTCGGTCAACGCAACCAGGCCTTCCTCCACCTGCTCGCCGCGCAACCCGACGGCGGGCTGACCCCGTTGCTCGAGGTGCTCGCCTCCGGTCCGTCCGATCTCCAGGAGGTGGCGCTCAACCGCCTGCGCGCGCTCGAGGGCGCCGCGGTGGTGGCCCGCGTCTCGTCCGGTCTCAGCGGCTGGAGCGCCCCCGTGCAAAGCGCGGTGCTCGCCGAATTGGGACGGAGAGGTGACGCCGGTGCGACCGAAGCCGTGACCAAGGCCCTCGCCCACCCGGACGAGTCCGTGCGCCTCGCCGCGATTGCCGCTCTGGGCGAACTGCCCGGGCAACCCGATTCCGCCCGCCGCTTGCTGGAGCTCGCACTGCGCCCCGGCGCCGAGGGTAAAGCCGCCGCGCTCAGCCTGTCCCGGCTCTCCGGACCGGCCGTCGGCACCACCCTGCAGACCGCGGCCGAAACCGGACCCGCGCCTCGACGCGCCGTCGCCGTGCGCCAGCTCGCCCTCCGCGGCACCCACGAGGCCCTGCCCTACCTGCTCAGCCTGCGCCAGGACCCCGAAGTCGAGGTCCGTGTGGCCGCTCTTGAATCCCTGGACAGCCTCGGCCGGACGGAAGACCAGGCCGCGGTGCTCGCGTGGGCCCGGGCCGCCCGGGACGCCGGGGAACGCAACCGCGCCGTGCGCACCCTGATCGCGGTCACCCTCCGCGACCCGGATGTGGCCGGCCGCACCCGGCCGCTGATCGCCGCTCTCGACGACGGAACCTCGGCCGACCGCCTCCTCCTCCTGCCCGCACTGCCCCGCGTGGCCAACCCCGCGACCCTCGCGACGACCCTGCGCCTCGCCCGCAGCACCGACGCCGCGGTGCAGGCCAGCGCCCTGACCACGCTCACCCGCTGGCCCGAGACCGAAGCGGCGCGCGGCCTGACCGACCTCGCCGATACCCCGAGCCTTCCGGCCGACCAGCGGGCGACCGCGGTCGATGCCGCCACCCGCCTCCTCGAACGCGATCCCCGCGGGCTGGCTGCCGTGCGCTTTGGGCTGCTTGAACGCCTGCTCGCCCAGACCGAGAGTCCCGAGGTCAAGCGCCGCCAGCTCTTCCTCCTCAGTCGCGCCCGACTGGAATCGTTTGCCCTCACGGCGGAGCGGTATGTCAGCGACAGCACCGTTGCCGCCGCCGCCCGCGAAGCTGCGCTCTCCATCCGCGCCAATCTGGTCTGGCCGCCGGATCTGACCGCATCGACCGCCGCCAACCAGCTCAAGGCGGCCACCGACGGGAATGTCGCCACCGCCTGGAGTGTGCCGGCCCGCGAAGGCCAGTGGCTCAAGATCGACTTCAAACAGTCCCGTCCCCTCCGCCGGCTCACCCTCGAGCGAGGGAGCCGGACACGCGACCACCCGGACACGTTTGACATCCACGTTTCCGACGACGCCTCCAATCCCGGCCCGGTGCGTTTCAGTGGACGCGGCAACCGCGACAGCGAAGTGATCGAGCTGCCCGCCGGTCTGCAGGGACGCTACCTCATGATCAAGCTCACCGCCACCCGCGCCGATTCGAACTGGTCCGTGGCCGAAGTCGTCATCGACTGATCGTTCCACCCGACCGACTCTGCTCGCCGCGACCTCCCCGGTCAGGCGAGCAGGGCCTCGATGCGTCGTTTAGATTCCAATACACCCTCGACCGGGACCCACGGGCCCAGCTCGAGCACCAGCAGGTGCCCCGGCCGCCAGAAGCGGCGCAGCGTGGAGAAGTCGATCGTCCCGCTGCCGATCGCCTGATGGTCCTCGTTGTCCGCACTGACATCGTGGAGGTGAAACCCGAGCAGCCGGGACGTCTGCCGCTCCAGCTGGACCAACGGCTCCACCAGGCCGAGGCGCCGTTTCAATTCCGCGTGCCCCGTGTCGTGCCAGTAGCCGCCGGTCGTGCCCGCACCCAGCATGACAAAGAGCCGGTCGAAGTCCTCGTCGAACGGAAGCTCATCCAGCCGTTCTCGATTCTCAAACCCCAGCCGCAGCCCCCGCTCCCGCGCGAACTCCTCGATCGCCCGCAGGCTGGCGAGCATGCGATCCCAGTATTCCGGCAACTGGCGCCGCAGCCGTGCCATCGTCTGCTCCCGGCGCGCCGCAAAGGCCGGTTCGGACGGGGAGACATTCGGACGGGCGTCGGCGTAGCGACGAAACCGGCTCGCCGGGTTGAACCAAAAGAACGGCACCCGCCCCAGGTGGCAGATCACCACTCCGGCTCCGACCTGGTCGGCGAATTCGAGGGAGCGACGGGTGTGACGCAGCCACTGATCCAACTCCCGTTCGTCGTCCGAGGACGGTTCGAACAGATTCGGAGCCGACACCGAAAACCCGGGCGGCAGCGGGCAGAAATTGTGCGTCGAAACGACGCTGATCACCTTTTCCTCGACGGCCCGCAACAACCCCGGGACCAAACTGATCCGTGTCCCATGGCTGAGCTCCAACCGTGACAACCCCAGATCCGCCAGCTCCTTCGCCATGAGGTAGCCGTCCGTATGACGGTGGGAACACCAGGAGGTGGAAAAAGCGAGCGTGGGCATCTCGGGTTCGACCCAGCGAAGGGAAACCCTCGTGGGGGACGGTGCGAGAACGAAAAAACCGCGCCCCCGAAAAGAGGGCGCGGTCTTAAAGGGTTTTGGGCCGCCTGATCAGAACGGCGGCACCCGGACCACTCAGTCCGCGTAGCGGCGGCGCAGCATGGCCGTGAAGGCCTGCACCTTATCCTTGCGGCGGCGCTTTTCGCACGGCTTCTCGTAGTAGCGCTTGGCGCGGACACCTTTGATGATGTTCTCGCGATCGAGCTTCTTCTTCATGCGACGGATCGCACGGTCGATGGGCTCGTTCTTACGGATTTTGATTTCGATGGACATGGTCTCGGTGAAAGGGATCTGGGTCTGGGCCTGCGAAAAAGGGATGGAATAGGGCAAACCGGTACCAGTCCGTCAATGGCAATTTTCCGGCAGGGCCCGGGGTTTATGCCACCCGGCCAACTCAACGCTTGCCGAACGCCGCCGCCGGCGTTGCCTGAATCGCGTGTCGACCGCCTCCGCCGATTTCGTCCATCTCCACGTCCACACCGACTACAGCCTGCTGGACGGCGCCTGTCGGGTCGATCGCCTGATGGACCGCGCCGCCACCCTGGGCATGAAGGCCATGGCCCTCACCGATCATGGCAACATGTTCGGTGCCATTGAGTTCTACAATGCCGCCAAAGGCAAAGGCATTAAACCCCTGATCGGCTGCGAGATTTATCTGACCGAACAATCGCGTCTGGAAAAGAACGGCCGGGCCGAGGACGGCAAGAGCTACTACCACCTCGGCCTGCTCGCGAAAAACCTCCAAGGCTACCAGAACCTGCTCAAACTGGTGTCCGACGCGCACCTGAAAGGGTTTTATTATAAACCGCGCGCGGATTACGAGACGCTCTCCCGTTACGCCGGCGGCCTGATCGCTTTCACAGGTTGTCTGGCGGCGGTTGTGCCACAGCATTTGCTTTATGACCGCTTCGAGGAGGCCCGGAAGGCCACCGCCCGGTTCATCGACATCTTCGGCCGGGAAAACTTCTTCGTCGAAATCCAGGACCACGGCATCCCCGAGCAACGCAAAATCATCCCCGGCCTGCTCAAGATCGCCGAAGAGTTCAATCTCAAGATCATCTGCACCAACGACGTCCATTACGTGCGTCATGAGGATGCCGGTCCGCACGACGCCCTGCTCTGCATTCAGACGGGGGCCAAGATCGCGGACGAAAACCGAATGCGCTTCAGCGGGAACGAGTTTTACCTGAAGTCGCGCGACGAAATGGCGCGGCTGTTCGCCGAAGTCCCGGAATCACTGACGAATACGGTCGCCGTGGCCGAGATGTGCGACCTCTCGATTCCGTTCCCCAAAGGCTCCGAACGTTACCCGCGCTATCCCCTGACCCCGGAAATCACGGCCAAGTACGATCGGCCGGGTTACCTGAATCAGCTCTGCGTGGACGGCCTGAAGCGGCGGTACGGGATCAACTTTCCCGAGATCGCCGCGCGAACGGTGGTGGCGGAACGGCTGGCGAAACTCACCCAACTGGCACCCGGTCAAAAACCCTCCGCACCGGACTACTCCGGGCTCGCGCCCGAAGAGGTGCTGGCGCTGCGCATGGGCTACGAGCTCGCGATCATCGGGGTCACCGGCTTCATCGACTATTTCCTCGTGGTCTGGGACTTCATCGCCTGGGCCAAGGAGCACGGCATCCCGGTCGGTCCCGGCCGCGGTTCCGGCGCCGGTTGTCTGGTCGCCTACCTGCTCTCGATCACCAACCTCGATCCCATCCGGTTCGGACTGCTCTTCGAGCGCTTTCTCAATCCGGAGCGGGTGTCGCCGCCCGACTTCGACATCGACTTCTGCATGCGGCGCCGGGGCGAGGTCATCGACTACGTGCGCCAGAAGTACGGCAAGGACTGCGTCGCCAACATCATCACCTACGGCACGCTCGGCGCGAAAATGGTCATCCGCGACGTCGCCCGCGTCAACGACCTGCCCTTCGCCGAGGCCGACCGCCTGGCCAAGATGATTCCCGACGAACTGAACATCTCGCTCGAGGACGCCATCACCAAGAGCGCGGAGCTGCGCACCGAGATCGATCGAAACCCGATCGCCAAGAAAATCGTCGAGGCCGCCCGCGTGCTCGAGGGCATGGTGCGCAACACCGGCAAACACGCCGCCGGCATCATCATCACGGACAAGCCACTCGATGAATTCGTGCCGCTGACCCTGCAGGAAGAGGACGTGACGGTGCAGTTCGACATGAACGCGGTGGGCAAACTCGGCCTGCTCAAGATGGACTTTCTTGGTCTCAAGACCCTGACCGTCGTGTCCGACGCCGTGGAAAACATCCGCCGGACCGGCACCCCGAACTTCGACATCGAGGCCGTGCCGCTCGACGACCCCAAGACGTATGCGCTGCTCAACTCCGGCCGCACGGTCGGGGTGTTCCAGCTCGAGTCGGGCGGGATGCAGAACGCCTCCAAGCTGGTCGGCATCTCCAACATCGACGACATCAACGCCGTCGGCGCGCTCTACCGGCCGGGTCCGATGGCCTTCATCCCCGACTACGCCCGCGGCAAGAAGGACCCCGCCTCCGTCAGCTACCCCCATCCCCTGCTCGAGCCGATCTTGAAGGAGACCTTCGGCATCATCGTCTACCAGGAGCAGGTCATGGAGTGCGCCAAGATCATCGCCGGCTACACCCTGGGCGGAGCCGACATGCTCCGCCGCGCCATGGGCAAGAAGGACGCCGACGCCATGGCGAAGGAGCGCGTCAAGTTCGTCGAAGGTGCGAAAAAGCTGCACGGCATCGACGAGCGCAAGTCGAACGAGATCTTCGACCTGTTGAACAAGTTCGCCAGCTACGGCTTCAACAAGTCCCACAGCGCCGCCTACGCCCTGATCAGCTACCAGACGGCGTATCTCAAGGCTAACTACCCGGTGCAGTTCATGGCCGCCGTGCTCACGACCGAGCTGGGCAACGCCGAGAAGGTCGCCCACTTCATCGCCGAGTGCGAGGCGATGGGACTGACCGTGCTCGGACCGGACATCAACGAGAGCCGCGAGTCGTTCACCCCCGTGCTCACCGCTGGCGCGGGCGCCTCCACCGGCAGCTCCATCCGGTTCGGACTCGCCGGCATCAAGGGTGTCGGTGAATCCGCCGCGCAGAAGATCATCTCCGAACGCGAGAAAAACGGACCTTTCACCGACTTCGACGACTTCATCCGCCGCGTGGACGCCAAGGCGCTGAACAAACGCGTGCTCGAGCACCTCGTGAAAACGGGCGCCTTCGACTACTCCGGCGCCTCGCGCAAACGGCTGTTCGACGGCATCGACGCCGCCCTCGCCGCCGCCTCCTCGCAGGCGCGCGACCGCGCCGCCGGCCAGAACACCTTCCTCGACATGCTGGCCGAACCCCCGCCGGCCCCGCGCAAGGCCAAAGGCCAGGGCGGCCCGGCCGCCGGCCCCGGCGCCACCCCGGCGACACCCTCGCTCTCCGCCCCCTCGGAGGGACCCAACGACTTCACCTCCGCCGAGCGTCTGCAGTTCGAGAAGGAGCTGCTGGGGTTCTACATCTCCGGGCACCCGATGAACGCCTACCTCGGGCTCGCCGATGCGCTGGACACGTTCGACACCCACGAGCTGCTCGATCAGGACGACCGCACGGAGTTCCGGCTGTGCGGGATTGCCGGCACCCTCGCGAAAAAACTCTCGAAGAAGGACAACCGTCCGTGGATGGCGTTCACCCTCGCGACCAAGCAGGCGACGCTCCCGCTCAACATGTTCGCCGATGCCTTCGCCGCCTACGGTCACCACCTCGCGGAAAACGCCCCGCTGGCCGTGCTCGGTACCATCCTCAAGGGCGACGACGGCGCGCGCATCAATGTGAAGGAGTGTTATCCACTGGAGGCCTACGTTTCGAATCACATCAAACGTGTCACCTGGATGCTCGACCCGGCCCATCCGGAAGTCGGCGACTTCCTCACGCAGGTGCGCACCGTGATGAACAAGTACGTCGGCGACACCCGCACCGAGTTCGCCTTCCTGTTCGAGAACCGCTTCGCCCCGATCGCCGAAGCCAGCTCCGCCCTGGGCTGGAAGCTTTCCGGGCAGGTCTTTCAGGACCTGCGCGCCCACCCCGCCGTCCTCGGCGTGCAAATCGAACCCAAGCGACTCGAAATCAAAGAAACCCGGAAATGGGCCAAGTCCCGCGGCTGACCCCTCCCCCGTTGTAGGCGGCCTCGCCGAGGCCGTGCTCGAGCGTTCCGGAACAACAGCATCGGAGTACCTTTACGGTCGGGATCAAGTCCGGATGGAGGGCGTCGCTCCGTCGACGCCGCGGGAACGGACAACGCACCACCACGCCGGACCGTTTTGGGATTGCGCGCAACCGGCGCCGACGGAGCGGCGCCCTCCAGCTGAGAACCCTGCGGGTGCCCGTTGGAGGTGGCCTCGCCGAGGCCGCGGAACTTTAAGAGCCGCCCAAGTTCCCTTCTTGGTTGAGGTGGAGGGCGTCGCTCCGTCGACGCCGCGGGAACGGACAACGCACCACCACGCCGGACCGTTTTGGGATTGCGCGACGCGCAACCGGCGCCGACGGAGCGGCGCCCTCCACCCATGCCTCCCATTGTAGGGCCGGCCCTTGCGGCCGTGCCTCGCGTCGAACACCCTACATCCAGGCGCAATCCAAGGCGTGCCCGCAAGGGGCAGCCCTACATGGGAAGGCGCGCTTTCCTTGCCCCCACGCCCGCCCCCGGACCACGATCGATTTGACGCTCCGCGTTCGGCTAGCAACGTCGACGGCGAGCACTGAGACTCTCCCGCTTTTCCCGCCGTCGCACCTTCGCCGCCCTTTCGCCGCCCATGCCCCGGACGCTTGCCCTTCTTTTCGCACTCCTGGCCGCACTCTTCTCGGCTCCGGTCGCTCGCGCCCAGACACCCGCTGAACCACTCCGGCTCTTGTTCATCGGCAATAGCCTGACGTCGACCCACGACCTGCCGCTGATCGTTCAGGCGTTGGCGGCACACCAAGGTCGTCCGGTGAAGGTGACCGTGCGGGCCGTGCCGGACTTTTCCCTCGAAGATCACTGGAAGTCGGGCGCCCGCAATCTGCTCGCGTCGACGCAACCCGACTTCGTCATCCTGCAGCAGGGCCCGTCCACCCGGTCCGAAAGCCGGGAGCACCTCGCCCGTTGGACCCGCGCGTGGGCTGATGTCGCCCGGGCCGCCCCCAAGCCGGCCCAGGTGGCGCTCTTCATGGTCTGGCCGGTGAGCGGCACCCGCGACGGCTTCAAACTTGTGAGTCGTTCCTACCGGGAGGCGGCCGAAGCCAACCAATGCCTTCTGCTGCCCGCGGGCGATGCCTGGGTCAGGGCGCTGGCGTTGTCCCACGCCTCGACGCTCCACGACGCCGACGGACTGCATCCCAACCTCGGTGGCTCGTTTCTCGCCGCCATGGTGATCGCCCGTGGACTCACGGGCATCGATCCCGCCTTGGTCCCCCACCAACTCAAGCTGGCCAACGGACGCACGGTCAAACTTCCCGAGGAAACCGTGGCACGCTTCCGGACCGTGCTCGCCGCCCCCTGATCGCGCGCGGGCTCCAGAGCACCGCGTTCTCCGCTCGCCCGGCCTCACCCTTCCGGCGCGGCTCGCGCGAGCCAGAAGCGACATTCGTCGGAGAAGGCCACCACGGCCCGCGACTCCCGGGCCAGTTCGCGGCGCAGCACATCGTACTCGGGTATCCACCCCGTGGCCGTCAGGTCCTCCAGGATCTCGTCGCGGTTCGGCAGGTGCATGAAGGTCCGCCCCGCCTCGTCCTCGAAGTAGCGGTCGCCAAACTCCACGAGTCGCGGATCCTGCGTGCCCTGCTCCCAACGGACCGCCTCGAGCCGCCAGAGCGCACGCTCGGTCCGGCCATCGTCCCGATCATGGGTCGTGAAGAGAAAAGGGGCGCCGGGGCGACAGACCCGGCGGGCCTCGCGCATGGCTTTGCGGCGACGTTCGCGACGCGGAATCTGCATCAGCCCGTTGAACATGAAGAGCACGCCGTCGAAGGGTGACACCACGCGTAGTTCACCCAGTTCAGGCGCCGGTTTTTCTCCGAAGCGCGTCATGAATGGAAGATCCGTCGCATCCGCGTGCAGCAGCGTGATGGCCGTGGCCTTGCGTTCGATGAGTAAGGAACGCGCCTGATCCACCAGCTCCTCGGCAAAATCGAGGGCGGTCAGCGTGCGGAACCCCAGGTCCCACAGCCCGATCGTCACCCGTCCCGCCCCACATCCCAGCTCCAGCAAGGACGCGGTCCGGTCGGGAAAGAACCGTTCGATGAGCTGCCGCTCCGACACCCAGAGTCCGAGCTCGTGCGCCGCGCGCGCGTAGTGGACGACGGCGGTCAGATCGTTGAAATCCGCTTTGACGGTCGCCGGAGTGATTTTCTTCACCGCTGAAAAAAGAAGGAGTCCCGCGTCGTGTTCAGCGTCGCCGCCACACGGCCACCGCCATGCCATTGGAGCGATGCTGGTGCGGCCAGATCACCTGCAGTCCGGACGTGCCGGCCGGCACCGGCGCTGCACCAAAAACAGGCACCGGCTCCATTTCGGGGTGGTCCTTCGTGTACGCATCGACCACCGCCGCGGTCTCACTGCGCGTCAAGGTGCACACGGCATAGATGAGGCGGCCGCCCGGTTTGAGCGAACCGGTGACGTGGTTGAGCAACCGGGCCTGCACCACCGCGAGTTCCGCGACGTCCTTCGGGGTGGTGGTCCAACGGGCATGGGGATTGCGCTGCCACGTACCGACACCGCTGCACGGCGCATCCACCAAGACCCCATCAAACTTGGTTTTCGTCGGGGGAGTCGCGCCCCCTTCCCACGGCACCGTCCGAAAATTGAAGAGCCGGGCCCGGGCAAAACGCTCCTTCAGCTGGGTGAGCCGGCGGGCGGAGCGGTCGCTCGCCCAGATCACGCCTTTGTTCTGCATCAAGTCGGCGAGATGAAGCGTCTTGCCGCCCTCGCCGGCGCACGCATCCCACCAGGTCTCGCCGGGTTCCGGCGCGCAGGCGTGTCCGACCAGTTGTGACGCCAGGTCCTGCAATTCGAACGCGCCGCGCTGAAAGGCCTCGGTGCGAAACAAGTCTTTGGGTCCCAGATACGCCACGGCCGAGCAGGCTTGGCGCAAGGGAGGCAGCGCCGAGGCCATCGTCATCGCTGTCGCCGGTTCACAGTTCCCTAGCTCCTTCGCCAGCGTCTCCGCCGTGCCCGGTCGTGCACGCAACCAAAGGGTGGGCTCCTGCTGGAACTGCGCCAGCGTCGCCGCGGGCAGCTCCACTTCCTCGCGCAGCCAGGCCGGCACCGCCAGCGCGGCCAGGGCCTCCGGCTTGACCGCTCCGGGCTGGGTCTCGAATCGGCCCTGCAGGTCGATGGCCTCCGCCAGCTGGCGCTGCAGCGATTCCGAGCGGGTCAACCACGGCAGCCAGCGGTAGTACGTGAAGACCACCCGGGACACCGCTCCCCGAGCGGTGGCGGTCAGGTTGCGGTTGGCCGCGAGTTCCTGCCGGAGCGCCGCATCCGCGGGCAACGACGGAGACACGGTCCGGATAATATGGGCGGCGCGATTCAGCGTGGCGGGATCGAACATCGGGCAGGCCATTGGCACCCAACCCTCTGCACAGGGCAATCCCGTTTTGGCGCGGTCGCGGCAAAACGAGCGGCGTCCCGGCCGGCCGGCGCTTCAACCGCCACTGACCGCCGCAATGAAAATGACCTCGCTCGTCGGCCGCACCGGCTCGCGCAGGCCGCGGTGGCTGATCTCGCCGTCCACCGCCACCCCCAGGCCGGGACGCAAGCGTTGATCCTGGAGGAGCCGCTCCGCCAGCCCGGGAAACCGGACGTCGAGGTGGCGAATCACCTCACCCACCGTCGTTCCCTCCGCCTCCACCTCCGCCTTCCCCTCCGTCTGGGAGCGCAGCAACGCGGGAATCAGGACTTTGCACATGGAGGTTCGTCGACAGCTAGACGTTTCGCCGCGCAAGGTCGGCACCGGGCCGCCGCCACGCGCCGAAGGTTCTGCTCACGGCCGATAGCCACTCTTCTCCCACAGGGCCGCCAGCACCCGCGGGGGCGACATCGGCAGCGCGGTCAAACGCACCCCTGTGGCCCGGTGGATGGCGTTCGCGAGGGTGCCGGCAGGCGGGATGATGTTGACCTCCCCGACCCCGCGCACGCCGTAGGGATGACCTGGATTCGGCACTTCGACGATGATCGTGTCGATCATCGGCAGATCGCAGGCCGTGGGCATGCGGTAATCGAGCAGGCTGCCGTTGAGCAGTTCGCCCTTTTCGTTGTAAACATACTCCTCATTCAGCGCCCAGCCGATGCCTTGGGCGACGCCACCCTGCATCTGGCCCTCGACATAGGAGGGATGGACCGCCTTGCCGGCGTCCTGGACAATCGTGTACCGCAGAACCGTCACCTTGCCGGTGTCGGGATCCACCTCGACATCCGCGCACTGCACCGAGAAGGCCGCCCCGTAGCCCTTGGGGTGAACCGTTGTGCTGACCATGAGGGGAGCGTCTTCACAGACCAGCTTGGACGCCTCGGCAAAGTCGACCCGCCGGTCACCCGAGGCAAAACCCCCGCCCGCACGCAGGATCGACTCCGGGGCGACCTCCCACCGCTGCGCCAGGCGGGCCGTCATCTCCGCCGCCAGCTTCTGGCCCAGATCGTAGGCCGCCCACCCGGTGGCGAAGGTCGTCCGGCTGCCACCGGTGACATCGTTGTACGACACCGAATCCGTGTCGCCGATGCGCGGCTTCACCTGAGCGTAGTCGATGCCGAGCGACTCCGCCAGCTGCATGGCCAGCGAAGCCCGGCTTCCGCCGATGTCGGTGCTGGCCACATTGAAACTGACCGACCCATCCGGATTCAGAATCGCCGTGGCGCTCGACTGCCCACCCCAGTTGCCCCAGTAGCCGCACGCCACGCCACGTCCCCGGTGCCGGCCGGTCAGCGGGGTGCGGTAGTGCTCGGACTGGCGCAGCGCCTGCAGACACTCCACGTATCCGATCCGGGCGAGAGGGAGATTGTCGGGCCGGCGGTCCCCTTCCCGCACAGCATTGATCAACCGCATTTCGATCGGATCGAGGTCGAGCGACTCCGCCAGCTCGTCGATGACCGATTCCACCGCAAACGCCACATTGGTCCCGCCCGGCGCCCGGTAGGCGGAGGCGCGGGGACGATTGACCACAACATCGTAGCCATCGACACGCATCGCTTCGCACACGTAGGGCGCAAAGCTCACCACCGCCGCCGCACCCACCGGCGAACCCGGGTAGGCGCCAGCCTCGTAGTAAAGCTCGGCCTGCATGGCGACCAACTTGCCCGAGGTGTCGGCGCCGATGCGGATACGCAGGTCGGAGCCCGAGGTGGGTCCGGTCGAGGTCAGCACCTCGGTGCGCGACATGACCAGACGAACCGGCACAAATCCCGCGTGCCGCGACAGCAGCACCGCCAGCGGCTCCAGATAGACCGAAATCTTGCCGCCAAAGCCGCCGCCAATCTCGGTCGGCACCACCTTGATGCGCGACACCGGCAGGCCCAGCACCTCGGCCACCTGACTGCGCACGGCGAACGTGCCCTGCGTACTCGTCCAAATCGTGATCTGGCCATCCGCCTGCACATGGGCCGTCGAGGCCTGCGGTTCGATGTAGCCCTGATGCACCGTTTCGGTGCGAAACCGCCGGTCAATGACGACCGCGGCCCGGCGAAATCCGTCGTCGAGATTGCCCCGCTCATGACGAAGCTGCGAGGCGACATTGGACGGCGCCGCATCGCGCTGGCCCATGCGATCCGTCTTCAGACCGGCATGCAGCAGCGGAGCGTCCGGCTTCATGGCCGCGCTGGCCGTCATGACCGGAGGCAACGGCTCGAACTCCACGCGGATCAGGGCCAGGGCCTGTTCCGCGATTTCCGGGGTCGACGCGGCGACCGCGGCGATGGCGTGGCCATGGTAGAGCACTTTTTCGCGGGCGAGCAGATTGTCACTCAGGTAACGCAGGTCGATCGCGCCCTCGCCCAGATCCTCGATCCGGTCCGGGGCGGGCGGCAGGTCGGCGGCCGTCACCACCGCCTTCAGCCCGGGCAGGGCCCGGGCCGCCGAGGTGTCCACCCGGACAATACGCGCATGGGCCAGCGGGCTGCGCAGCACGCGCCCGGTCAGCAGACCAGGCAGCGTGATGTCCGCGCCATAGAGGGCGCGACCCGTGACCTTGTCGATGCCATCGGGACGAACCGGGCGGGTGCCGACGACGCGAAGCGCCGGAGCGACGGACCCGTCAGGGGAGGCGGAGAGCGAAGGCATGGCTTAGGCGGGGGAAACCGGAGGAGGCGTGGCGTGGGCCGCCGACTGGGACCGCGCCACGTCGAGCACGGCCCGCACGATCTTGTCGTACCCCGTGCAGCGACACAGATTGCCCGCCAGCCAATAACGCACCTGCGATTCGGTCGGCGTTGGGTTTTCATCGAGCAGCGCCTTCGCGGACAGCAGGAACCCGGGCGTGCAGATGCCACACTGCAACGCCGCGTGGTCGAGAAAGGCCTGCTGGAGCGGATGGAGGGTGCCATCGGGCCGCGCCAGGCCCTCGACCGTCAGCACGCCACGCCCCTGGACTTCCAGCGCGAGGATCAGGCAGGAATTCACCAGCACGCCATCGAGCAGCACATTGCACGCGCCGCAATTGCCATTGCTGCAGCCTTCCTTCGTGCCGGTCAGGTGCAGCTCGTCGCGCAGCACGGCCAGCAGCGTCTGCTGCGGCTCGCAGAGCACGGCGCGCGGCTCGCCATTGAGCGTGAATTCCAGGACGGTTTTCTTTCGTGGGGTCACAAGTAATCTCCGGTGGGGCTCGCGGCCTGGGTCCGGCGGGCGCGGCTGATGGCGAGACGCAGGGCGCGCACGGTCAAGACCCCGGCGAGGTGCTGGCGCTGCGCTGACGTGCCACGCATATCCGTGATCGGCCGCGCCGCCGCCCGGGCCAGGGCGGCGATTTCATCGAAGGAGACCTCGGCCACCGGCCGGCCCGCCAGCCGGGCCGTGATCCGTTCCACCTCGATGACCGTGGGGCCGACCGCACCCAACGCCACCCGTACCGACCGGTAGTGCGAACCCTCCCCGTCCAGGTCGACGGCCACCGCCGCGCCCGCCACCGCGATGTCCATCTCGTTGCGCGGCGTGAAACGGAGGTAGGCGGCGCCAAACTCGGCCGGCAGCGGCGGGATTTCGATCGCGACCACCATCTCATCGCGCGCCAGAATCGTACGACCCGGTGCGATACAGAAACCGGCCACCGGCACGATCCGACGACCCGCCGGACCAGCCAGATGGACCCGGGCGCCATGTACGACGAGCGCGGGCACCGAGTCCGCCGCCGGCGAGGCATTGCAGAGATTGCCCGCCACCGTGGCGCGCCCCTGGATCTGCACCCCGCCGATCAGGTGCGTCGCATCGTGCAGCCCGGGAAACCGATTCCGCCAGCCCGCCTGACGGGAGAGCGTCCGGCAGGTCACCGCCGCCCCCACCCAGGCCCCCCCCTCGGGCGGCAGCCGGAATTCGGCGAGTTCGGGGATGCGCTTGAGGTCGACCACATGGTTCGCCGTCCGGCGCCCTTCCTTCAACTGGGCCAGCAGGTCGGTGCCCCCGTTGAGCAAACACGCCCCGGAGGCCCCTTGGGCCAGCAGGGCCACGGCTTCGCTCACCGAGGTGACCGGGTGGTAATCAAACGCCTGCATACGGACCGGACAAACAGATCATGACCATGGGGAAAAACACCCTCATGCTCGGCTCAAACCTGCCCGTGTCAACCCCACCGGGGAAACGATGGGGTGCCGGCCCGCGCGGGCGTAATTCCAAGCAATCGCATGTCCGGGTATTAACCTGGGTGCAAAACGGTCGATGATAGAGCGGATGCCCGCCGGACCCCTCTCCGACCAACGCCTCGCCGCCGCTGCTGCGAAACTGCCGACGGGACCTCGCATCTTCCAACAGCTGAGCGCCGCGATCAAGAACCCGGACATCAGCACGGGCGAGATCGTGGCTCTGGTGCGAACCGATCCGACCTTGAGTGCCAAGATCCTTCGTATCGCCAACAGCGCGGCATTTTCCCGCGGCGAACCTCTCGGCACCCTCGACCAAGCCATCGACCGCATTGGGTTCTCCCAGGTGAATCAACTGGTCGGCGGCGTGGTCTCCTCGCAACTCTTCACCTCCGGCCTTCCGGTCTATGGCGTCAGTGGTGATGAACTCTGGGAACACTCTCTCACCGCAGCTTCCGCGTTGTCCCTGCTGGCCGAGGTCGCCGGCGAAGACGCCCGCAACGGTTACACGCTGGGCCTGCTGCGTCCGATCGGGCGTCTGCTGCTGCAACGGCTCGCTCTCGAACAACTCTGCGCCCCGTTCAGCGGCCGGCTCGCCACCTCTCAGCTGGTCGAGGCCTGGGAACTCAACACGTTTGGAGCCACCCACGCCCAGATTCTGGAGCGACTCTTCCGGTCCTGGGAATTCGCCCCGTCGCTGCTCAATCCCCTGCGTTATCACATGACGCCGGCAGAGGACCCCGAACGCTCCCGCATGACGGCCCTGCTCCATGTCGCGGGCTGGATCACGTCGGAATTGGGACGGGGCCTTTCCATTGAGCGGGAAGCCTGGCACCTCGATGATGCCATCCTCCTGCAGGCGGGACTCGCCGCGGACATTCCCCACCAGGTGCTCGACCAGACCAGACGCTCTGCGGAACGGTTGCAGGGCATGCTCAAGGCCGCCTGAGGGTGGCTGCGCTTATCCGACGGAACCGTCCCATCCGACGGAGCCGATCGATCAGTCTTTGCGCGACATCGCCCAGATCGCGTGGATGATTCCACCGACCCACAGGAGACAGATCGTCAGCAAGATATTGATAATAAAATCCTTACCCAGCCCCTTCTTCAGGAAGACGGCCAGCGGTGGCAGGATGATGGCGAGGATGATATCGATGATGCCCATGGTGGGAAGGGGTGGCCACGTCAGCACAGGCCCGGCCCCTGAGGGCTGCAAGCCAATGCCGGATGCCCCCATCGCCTTTTTCACCACCGCGAACGGCATGGCCGTCGGCTCTCACGAAATGAACGTTCCCCACGAAACGCTATTTACAAAAGTGACGAACTCGCTACGGCATCGCAGTGATGTTCTCGCTGCGCAAACTCTTCGGCAAAGACGAACGGTTCTATGACCTCCTGGAGGCCAGTGCGGAGGAGGCGCTGACGAGCACCAAGCTCTTCTCCACCTACCTTCAGCGGAGCGTAGCTTACACATCGACCAGCGACTTGGACGATTTCATCCAAAGTCGCCGCAAGGACAAGCACCTGACCCGGCAGATCACCGAGGAACTGTGCCGGACCTTCGTCACCCCGCTCGAACGCGAGGACATCGAGGCCCTGTCACTCGCCCTCTACCGCATCCCCAAGACGGTGGAAAAACTGGTGGAGCGGCTTTCCATTTTCCCCGGCAAACTGCCGCGGGAGGCGTTTCTGCGTCAGGGCGAACTGCTCTGCCAGGCGGCGGAATCGGTCGCGTTCATGGTCAAACAGCTCCGCCACGGCGCCAAACTGGAGGGCGTGCAGGCCGCCAACGACCGGCTGCAGTTTGCCGAGGGCGAGGCCGACAAGGTCATGCTCGGGTTGATCCGCGACCTTTATGTCGGACCCTACGACGCGAAGGAGACCATGATTCTCCAGGACCTCTTCGAAATGACGGAAAAGTCGATCGATCGCTGCCGCGACGCCGGCAACGTCGTCTTCCAGATCGTGCTGAAATACTCCTGAGCGGCCGGCCATGACGCTCTTCCTGATCGTGCTGCTGGCGGCGTTGGTGTTTGAATACATCAACGGCTTCCACGACGCGGCGAATGCGATCGCCACGGTCGTTTCGACCAAGGTGATGACGCCCCGCCAGGCGCTCGCCATGGCCGCCTTCTTCAATCTCATCGGCGCCATGTGGGGCACGGCCGTCGCCTCGACCATCGGCAAAGGGTTGGTGGAGTCCTCGGCGCTGACCATGCTGACGGTCCTCTGCGCGCTGATCGGAGCGATCATCTGGAACCTCTTCACGTGGTGGCTGGGTCTGCCGTCGAGTTCAAGTCACGCCCTTGTCGGCGGCCTGTGCGGGGCCGCCATCGCCACGAGCAAGGGCGACTGGCATGTGCTGCGCTGGTCCGTCACCGAGGCTTCCGGCAAGACCAGCGGACTCTGGCCCAAGGTCGTGCTGCCGATGTTCACCTCGCCGCTCATTGGTTTTGTGGTCGGAGCGATGCTGATGTATTTCCTTTACGCCGTGCTCCGCCGCACCCGGCCGCACGTGGTGAACCTCATCTTCGGCAAACTGCAGATCGCGAGCGCCTCCTGGATGGGCTTCAGTCACGGGTCGAATGACGCCCAGAAAACGATGGGCATCATCGCCCTCGCCCTGTTCACGGGCACGCAAAGCGGGGCCTTCAATGACCTGCCCGACGTGCTGCATTTTCTCTACACGCCGGAATTCAAGGTTGAGAAGTGGGTGATGATCACCTGCGCGATCACCATGGCGGCGGGAACCGCGGCGGGCGGCTGGCGGATCATCAAGACCATGGGCCATAAGATGGTGAAACTGCAGCCCGTGCATGGCTTCGCCGCCGAAACCACGGCCGCCGCCATCATCGGCGTGGCCAGTCACGTGGGTATCCCTCTTTCCACCACGCACGTCATCTCGACCTCGATCATGGGCGTCGGCGCGACCAAGCGCCTGAGCGCCGTGAAGTGGGGCGTGGTCAGCCGCATCGTCTGGGCCTGGGTCCTGACGCTGCCGGTCACCGCGCTGCTCGGCTGGGGTTCACTGCACATCATCCGCTACTTCCAGGGCGAATGACCGCGCGGCCGCCCTACTTGCGAAAGAGGGCGGCGAGCGCGTTCAGGTCTTTGAGGGGGGCCGTCTTCTTGACCGGCGGAACGGCCCCGGAGGGAGTGCCCGCCGGAGTCGGCGCCGGCGTCGGGGAGGGTTTGGACACGGCCGGTGCGGGCGGCGGCGTGGGCCGGCCTTCGTCCTCGCGGCCGGCCAGCACACGGTCGAGTTTGACCGCCGAGACCGGTTCCGACGTGCCCAGCTCCTGGGCGAAGAGGCTGACCCGGAACTCCTCGACGAGCCAGCGCACGGGGTCGTCCCACGCCCGCTTGCCCGCCGCCACGAGGTACGGCGCGAGTTGACGGGCGCGTTCGGCATCCTTCGCGGGATTCTGGCGCCAGCGTTCGGACCGGGACACCATCGCACGCAAGTAGCGCGGCAAATCGTTCAGGCGTTCGTACGGAGTCAGGCGGACAAAATTCCCGGGGAGCAAAGTCTCGAGATCGCGGAGTTGCCCCGTGTAGGGCCGGGATCCCACGAGCAGGGTCTGTCGGAGGGTGAGGATCTCGCGCAGCTGGTCGGTCAGGCGGGGCACAACGCCGCGGAGGTCGGCTTTCGCCCCGGCGAGGGCCGCGGCAAACGCACTCTTGGTCCGGGCGGCGACCCGGCCGGGATCGGTCACCCATCGCCGCAGAGAAACAAACGCGTCGGCCTGGATCGATTCGATCGGGGCCAGCGTCGCCGTGAGGGCGCCGAGCGCACGGAGCGCGCGCAATTCCTTCTCGAGCCAGGCCAGTTCATAGCGGAGTTGCAGGTCGAGCAGGCGGCCGAGTCCGAGACGGGACAAGCGCAAGGATTCCTCCTCGCTCCGCGCCAGTTTCAGCGCCACGCCATGGTCCCCGGGCGCCAGCGTGGGATAGGCCAGCACCGCCACTCCCGCCAGGTCGCACACCGGCACGCTCGCGGGCACATCCCCGAACGTCCACTCGGTCGCCTCGGGTTTTTCCCAGCGGCTCCGCGCCTTTCGCCAGGCCTCGGGATCGTCGCGCACCACGGCGATCGAGGCCTCCCGCGCCCGCGTGGCGAGTGCGGCCCGCACGTCGTCAAGGCTGCGGCTCGCCACGAGGATCCGGCCGTCGTCATCGCGCACGCGCACACGCACCAGGAGGTGTTCGGGCAGGGGTTTCTCGCGCCAGGCCGAGCGGTCGATGCCCAAGGCAAACCGATCGCGCAGGTGTTCATCAAGCAACTCCTCGAGCGTCTGTGCATGGTCGCGTAGGCGGGCGAGCGAGGCCACGCCGGCGGTGACCTGCTTGACCGACTCGGCCAGCGGCACAAAGGCGCGGCGCTGCTCCTTCGGCAACGCCCGGAGGTAGTGCTCCACCTTCGCGGCCAGGTGACCGGGAACGGCCCAGTCGAGGGCCGCGGCACCCAGCGAGAGGGCGTCGCGGACATTGATGTCGAGGTTCACCCCGTCGTCATCCTGTCCCGGTTTGTACGCATACGAGAGCGGCAGGGCCCGGTTGTCGAGCGGCAGGGCGGCGGGAAACGCGGTCGCGTCGTGTTGGAGCTCCTCGGGATCGCGCAGGTCGTCCGGCGCCAGGTGGAGGAAATCAGGATCGGCGCCCCGGCGGCCGCGGGTCAGGTCGACGAGCTCCGCCACCGAAGAGATACCTCCCGCCAGATCCTCCGGCACCGCGCCGGTCGCGGTCTCGTCGGGCATGAGGTGGGCGGCATAGAATCGGAACAGGGCTTCGTCGAGGTTCAGGTATCCACTATCCCGTGTCCGCGTGAGCACATGTTCCACCTCTTCGCGCACCCGCCGGTTGTGCGCCAGGAAGTCAAACGGCCAGGTGATGGTGTCATTGACCAGGCCCTCGCGAATGAAGATCTCGGTCGCGTGCGCCGGATCGATGCGGCCGTAGCTCACGGCGCGCGCATCCAGTTCCAGTCCGTAAAGCCGCGTGCGCTGCTTGACCATCACGCGGCCGCCATCGGGATTCCAGAAGGGTTCGCTGTGACTGGTCTTCAGCAGGTGCGACCCGAGGTCCACCACCCAGGCCGGATCGAGGCGGGCGCAGGTCCGGGCGTAAATCCGGCTGGTTTCCACAATCTCCGCCGCCATGATCCAGCGCGGCAGCTTCGGCGCCTTCTTCGCCTCCGTCCGCGGCTGGCCCTCGGCCGGACGCCGGCGGGGCTCCTCGCGACGGTGCAGGACCGAGCCGGGAAAGAGCACGACCTTGCGATCGTGCGCCGCCTTGTAGAGGCGATTCTCCTCGTCGTAATGCGCGATGTTGCCGAGGAGGCCGGCCAGCACGCTGCGATGAATGGCCCGGTAAGCGGGCGTGCCGAACGCGAGCGACTCCTCGGGTTTCAAGTCCGCCTGGGCCGGAGCGCCGTCGAAAACAGATGTGAGCCGGAAGTCATTGCGCTGCTCCAGCACGTCCATCAGCTGCGCATGGATGTCGCGCCACTCGCGCAGGCGGACGTAGCTGAGGAAGTGATCGTGACAGAACCGACGGAGGCGGGCCTGCGAAAGCCGCTCAAATTCGTCGTGAAAGGTGTCCCAGATCGCGAGCAGCGTGAGAAAGTCGGAGTCCGGGTGACGAAACCGCCGGTGAGCCGCGTCCGCCGCCGCCTGTTTGTCGAGCGGACGTTCCCGCGGATCCTGGATGGAGAGGCCCGCGGCGATGACCACCACCTCGCGCAGGCACTTTTCGGCCCGCGCCTGCAGGATCATCCGACCGACCGTGGGGTCGACCGGCAGACGCGCGAGTTCCCGACCGATCGCGGTCAGGTCCCGCGCCCCGGGCGCCGCGGCCGCGTCGTTGGCCGGCGGGGCGAGGGCTCCGATCTCCTCGAGCAGCAAGTAGCCGGCGCGGATCGCCTTGCTCGCGGGCGGGTTGATGAACGGGAAACGCTCGATGTCGCCCAGGCCGTAGGCCTTGAGCCGCAGGATGACGTCGGCCAGGTTGGCCCGCTGAATCTCCGGCTGGGTGAAGCGGGGGCGTTCCAGATAGTCTTTTTCCGAATACAACCGGACGCAGACACCCTCGGCCACGCGCCCCGCCCGGCCCTTGCGCTGGTCGGCGCTCGACTGCGCCACCGGCTCGATCGGGAGGCGGCGGGTGCGCGCCTGCGGGGAATAGCGACTGATCCGGGCGAGGCCGGTGTCGACGACGTAGCGGATGCCGGGAATGGTGAGCGAGGTCTCGGCAATATTCGTCGCCAGCACGACTTTGCGGCGCTGGCTGGAGGCGAAGACGCGCTGCTGGTCGGCGTTGGACAGCCGGCCGAAGAGGGGCACGACCTCGAACCGGGGCCGGCGATCCGGGCCCCCGCCTTCGATCAGGTCGCGCACCTCGCGGATGTCGCGCTCGCTGGGCAGGAACACGAGGATGTCGCCCGACGGCGTGTCGGCGACGATCCGTTCGATCGCCGCCGCCGTGCCGTCGACGTAGTGCAGCGCCTCGACGCGGGCCGAACGCTCGGCCGCCTGGTCGGGTTCGTCGGGATCCTCGACATAGTCGGTGCCCAGCCCGTCGAGCGGCGAATAGACCACATCGACGGGAAAGGTGCGTCCCGACACCTGCACGACCGGGGCACCATCGAAGGCCGCACTGAACGCCTCGGTGTCAATCGTGGCGGAGGTGATGACAATCTTCAGCTCCGGCCGCTTGAACCGCAGCGTGCGGAGGTGTCCGAGCAGAAAGTCGATGTTCAACGAGCGTTCATGCGCCTCATCGAGGATGATCGTATCGTAGCCGCGCAGCAGGGGATCGCTCTGCACTTCGGCGAGCAGCATGCCGTCGGTCAGAAACTTGATCACGGTGTCCCGCGACGTGTGATCATCGAAGCGGATCTTGCAGCCCACCGCCCCGCCCCACTCCACGCCCAACTCCTCGGCCACCCGCCGCGAGACCGACAGCGCCGCGACCCGTCGCGGCTGCGTGCAGGCGATCCGGCCCGTCTGCCCGCCGCCCGCCAGCAGACACATCTTGGGGATCTGGGTCGTCTTGCCCGAACCGGTTTCACCCGCGAGGATGACCACCTGATGGGACTGCAGGAGCGCGACGATTTCCTCGGCCCGGGCCGTGATCGGCAGGTCGGGCGGAAAATCGATGCGGAAGCGGAAGGCTGGCTTTTGATCTGGCGTTGGCACAGGGCAGGCGTGGAATGTCCCTTCCCAATCGATGGCTGGCAAGAACGACACTCCGCCTCCGCTCCCTCACGAGATTCTCCACCGCGTTTACCGGATCGCCCGGTTCGAGGGAAAGTCGATGCTGATCCTATCCGGCGCCTTCGCTGTGCTGGCCGCCCTGAATCGGGATTTGACCGGTGCACTGGCCGGTTGTTTCGCCGCCGGAGCCGGAGCGGTCGAACTGCACGGCACCCACCGACTGGAGGAATCCGACCCCGAGGGCGTCTCATGGTTGATCCGTGCACAGTTGTTACTCCTTGGTACCGTGCTTCTTTATGTGAGCGCGCGAATCTTGCAGTTCGACCCCGTGGAACTGCAACGGGTCCTCACCACGGCGGCGAAGGAGCAATTCGTGACCTTGAGGCTGAGCGACGAGCAGGTGCTGTCCGTACTCGCCCAAGGGTATCGCACAATCTACACCACCGTCGCCATTGTCACGATCCTCTACCAAGGGGGCATGGCGCTCTACTACCATCGCCGCCGCGGGGCGATTCAGATTGCCCTGGCGGAGTGACGCTCCCGGGGTTCGTGTGTTCCCCACGGACCCGCGCTTGCACCCGGGCCCAGTCCCGCCTTCGTTGGGCGCATGTCGAAAGAGCGCTACATCCTCGCCAAACAGAAGTGGGCGGAAAAACAAGTCGCCCTCGGGGTGCGTCCGCGGAGTGAACCCGTCGAAGGACGCCTGCCTCCGGGACAACGCCTGACCGAGGGTTTTCCGGTGCTCGACCTCGGCATTCAGCCCGATATTCCGTTGACTGAGTGGACGTTGCGTTTGGATGGCCTCGTCGCGAACCCCACCACGTTCACGTGGGACACGTTTGGCGCGCTGCCGCAGGTGGCCGATGTGAGTGACTTCCACTGCGTCACCACCTGGAGCAAGTACGACTGCCACTGGGGTGGCGTTGCCTTCACCACCCTCTACGAGATCGTCCATCCCCTGCCGGAGGCAAAATTCGTCTATTTCACGAGCTACGATGGGTATTCCACCAACGTGGCGATCGAACATTGCCTCGATGACGACGTCCTGATCGCCACCTCGTTCGGCGGGGCACCCGTCCCCCGTGAACACGGCGGCCCCGCCCGCGTCATCATCCCCAAGCTCTACGCCTGGAAAGGGGCGAAGTTCGTGAAAGCCATCACCTTCCTCGCCGAGGACAAACTCGGATTCTGGGAAGTCCGAGGCTACTCCAATTCCGCCGACCCCTGGAAAGAAGAACGTTACGCCTGACCCGACCTCCGGACAACCTCCACCTCCGTTGTAGGCGGCCTCGCCGAGGCCGCGACGGGACCCTCAGTCCCGCCCATCCGATCGATTTTCACGCGAAGCCGCGAAGGCCGCGAAGCGAACCCCGTTGGTTCGATCCGCTGCCGGCACCGATTGTCGCAGCCGTTCACGGTACGCGAGATCCACCACTGCTTCCGACGATTGGCGTCCTCATCCGCCTACCCTTGGCGGAGCGAAACGAGGTCTGGGGGCGGAGGCGCCTTGTTGGCTGGATTGTGCCTTTGCAGAGAATTGCCAACACGAAGCCGAAGCCCCCAGACCTCGTTTCGCGCCTTCGCGCCTCCGCGTGAGACCCTACCGTCACCCCGCGCGACCCCACTATGAATGAATTTCACGCGGGATCGTCTCTCGCGTGGCTTGCCACCTGCTTCGCTGGGACGTGTCCGCCAAACCATTGAACCCTTCGCCATGACGCCGATTCTCGACAGCCGCAAGCTGCTCGCCTTTACGACTCTCGCGCGAGTGGGAAGCTTTACGCTCGCCGCGAGAGAACTCCATCTCACGCAATCGGCTGTCAGCCATGCGATTAAAGCACTGGAGGACGAGCTCGGCCTCCGCCTGTTTGATCGCATGGGCCGCCGCGTGACGCTGACCGCGGCCGGAAAACAGCTGCTCGAACACGCCCACAAAATTCTCGCCGAGATGAAGGTTGCCCGGGCCGACATGGCCGCACTGGTCAAATAAGAGCGCATTGGCGTGCCCAGAAAGTGAGTGATCACTCACTTGCGAGGTCAGCCGGGGTATTGAGATTGCGAAACCAAGGCGCGTTTTCCGGTCCGATCATGATTTCCCGCAGAGCCCCGGACGACCGCGCCTCAATCAGCAAACGTTGCAAACCCAGACGTCCCGCACCCAAAGCGTCCTCCCAAGCGGGTCGCCACGACCGCGGATAGCTTGCAGCCAAAGGCTCAAAGGGACCGCCCGGTCGAAGGCCCACAACGCCTACGTCCACGGCGGAGGCTTGCTGTAAACGGAGCAGCCAGGACAGCGGAAGATCAGGCAGATCGACGGCCAAGACGATCAAGTGGGTCGCTTGACTCCGCCGCCACGCCGCCACCACGCCGGCCAGCGGCCCCGCATCCGTGACCTCATCGCGGACCACCGCCGCTTCTGGCACAGCCCAAGTCTGGTCCTCACGCGCCGAGATCCATACCCGCTGCACTCCGGCCGACCGCAGCAACTCCACCTGGCGCTGCCAAAGCGCCCGCCCATCCGGCGCAGGCAGCAACGCCTTGTCCCGCCCCATGCGACGAGAACGCCCCCCGGCCAGTACCACTCCGTCAAACGACACTGCTTGGGGAACAGCCATAAACGCGGCCTTTACCTCAGCCCAAACACCCAACTCCGCAACTCCCGACTTAGCCCCCGCGGAGGAGTCCGCCTAGGCTGAGGTGGACTTGGCAAGGACGGCGGCAACCGCACGGAAACTTTCTAGCCCTGCTTCGATGTTCTCTATGATTTCTTCCGCGAGGTCTGCGGGCTCCGGGAGGTTGTCAAGGTCGGCAAGGGTATCGTCCTTCAACCAGAAGAGATCGAGGCTGGTTTTATCGCGCGCTGACAGTTCGGCGTAGGTAAACTTGCGCCAACGACCGGCTGGGTTCTGGGTCGCGTGCCAGGTTTCTTGGCGTTTGTGCCGGTTCTGGGGATGGTAACACGCAATGAAGTCGGCGAGATCTTCGACGCGCAACGGCTTCCGTTTTAGCGTATGGTGAATGTTGGTACGGTAGTCGTAGTACCACACTTCCTTCGTCGCAGTGTCCTTGCTCGCGGGGCGATTGTCGAAGAAGAGCACATTGGCCTTCACGCCGTTGGCGTAGAAGATTCCCGTGGGGAGCCGCAGAATGGTGTGCAGTTCCGTTGTCTCCATGAGCTTCTTGCGCACGATTTCGCCGGCGCCGCCCTCGAAGAGGACATTGTCCGGTAACACGACCGCGGCGCGTCCGGTGGTCTTCAGGAGCGATCGGATGTGCTGGAGAAAGTTGAGCTGCTTGTTGGAGGTCGTGGCCCAAAAGTCCTGCCGATTGTAGACGAGGTCCTCCTTCTCCTGCTCGCCCTCCTCGTTGGTGAAAGTCATCGAGCTCTTCTTGCCGAAGGGCGGGTTCGCGAGCACGTAGTCCACGGTCTGCGCTGGCTGGGCGACAAGGGCATCGGTTGAAGCGATGAGACTGTCCCCATCGATCTCGCCGATGTTGTGAAGGAAGAGATTCATCAGACACAGGCGGCGCGTGCCGGCGACGATCTCGTTGCCGAAAAAGGTTTCGTTCTTGAGGAAACGCTTCTGCGCAGGCGTGAGCGGCAACGTCTTGAGGTGGTCGTAGGCGGCGAGGAAGAACCCGCCGGTGCCGCACGCCGGGTCGGCGATGGTCTTGCCGGGCTCGGGCGCAACGCAGGTGACCATGGCCTTGATGAGCGCTCGCGGCGTGAAATACTGGCCGGCGCCGGACTTGGTGTCCTCCGCGTTCTTTTCGAGGATCCCCTCGTAGATGTCGCCCTTGGTATCGGCGTCGAGTGTGGTCCAGGTGACGTCATCAACCATCTCGATGAGACGTGCGAGCTGGGCGGGGTCCTGAATTTCGTTTCGAGCCTTGGTAAAGATCTGGCCGAGCATACCCTTCTGATTGCCGAGCTCGCGCAGCGCCTCGACGTAGTGGACCTCGAGCTCGGCGCCTTTGAGTGGACGCATGACAGGCCACGCATACCGGGCGGGCACATTGAGTTTCCGATTGTGCGGCGGCTTGGCGTATTCGTCCGCCATCTTGAGGAAGATGAGGTAGGTGAGCTGCTGAAGGTAGTCACCGTAGCTGACCCCTACGTCGCGCAGCGTGTGGCAGAACGACCAGACTTTGGAGATGATGCTATCGGTGGTCATGAAACGTATCAGCCGAGGTCGTCCAACAAGCGTTGAGCAAATGCCGGTAAGGTTTTGCCGAGGCGGATCAACACGTCCTGCACCTCGATCTTCCGTTTGCCGGCGATCTCGCCGAGGACGGCCGTCACCTGCTGCCGCTCCATTTCGTAGAGAATGAGCAGATAGTCCTGCGGGTGGCTGGCGCAGATGTTCCAAGGCGCCAGAGCCTCGGCGGGAAAATGCTTCAGGTTGAAGGTGAGAATGAGAGGGCAATTCCCCCTGATGGCGGCGGCGAGGACATGACGGTCTTTGGGGTCGTTGCCGAGCGAGGTAAGCAGGCCTTCATAGCCGACGACCTCGGCATCGGGAAATGCCACGCGGGTCTGGGTCTGAAAGGAGTCGGCCAGTTCTACGGGCCAGCCAAGTTTATCGACATGGGTACGGCGCGTTTCGGCCATCACCTCAGCCGACCAGTGGGGCACGATCAGGCGCGGACGTTCGGATAGTCTCAGCAGCAGGTCGCACACGCCGAAATTGGCGAGCACGCAGGCATCGAGAAAGATCCGGTAGTCCGCCTTCATTGATCGCCAGCGTGGTCGGAGTCGTAGAGGCCGGCGGCATCGACGTCGGCCGCGAGTTTATCAAGGGCTTCGCGGCGGGTCTTGTCGCGGCGGCGTTCGAACACGAGGAGGTCTTTAAACGTCACGCGACGGTGTGTGCCGACCTTGTGAAAGGGGATCTCCTTTTTCTCCAAAAGATCGACCAAGTGCTGGCGCGACACACCGAGGTAGTTGGCAGCCGCCTGGGTGGTGAACGCTTCGTCTTCCGGGATCATCACGACCGCTTTTTTCTCCGACATGAGCCGGACGATGCGGGCGAAGTGGACGAACAAGGCCTCGGGCAGATGCGTGCGATTGCCCTGCGCATCGATCAAAGCAACATGATTGGGCCTGGCGAAAGCCTTAGCCAACTCCGCAAGCGCTTCCTCAGGGATGAGAGACGGGTCTAGGCGGTTGTTCCGTGTAGTGAGCATAACGGGGTAAAGATCGTCACGAAGCAGCGCAATTCAAGGCATTAAACGCTATAATCGCTAAATTCGCCATAAGTGATCCGTCAGGTAACCATTTCGGTGAAATCACCGAAATGGTTACGGGGGTGGTTGATGGAATTTCCATCAGGTCGGTGAAGGCAACGATAGATCAGGTGCGTACCGGTTTGCGCCGAGCGGGTAATGCCAACATGCGCTCGGTGCGCAGACGGGCGAGGAGGGCGATCGCAGGCTCGTCGGCGGGGTCTTGCGGCACGAGGCGGCCGGTGAATGCCTTCTTCAGAATCGCCTGCCGCAAGGCCTCGCACCGCTTAAGCGCGGCGTCGATCTCCCGCTCATTCCGCTCGATCACCTCGAACTGCTCGTCCAGCAAACGCACGATCTCCTGTTGTTCGGAGAGGAGAGGGAGCGCGATTTCGAGGCGCTGAATCTCCTTTGAGTTGATGTTGTTCACGCCGCTGGTGGACTTCGCGGAGGCCTCGATTTGAGAACGAAGGAGGTGTGACGTTAACTGATGAAGGAGAAATTGCGAATCCAGCAGCGCGTTACGTGGCCGAAGCCGGATCAAGTAACCAGCGTATAGAAAGTCTGTGTGCTTCGGCTCCACGATAGCACATCGCCCAACAATCGAGACGCTGCCATTGGACCGGATAAGGAGCAGATCACCGGCCCTGAGTTCGTAGGACCTGCGTTCGTCGTTGGTGAACTCCGCAAACTTGAGGTCATCGGCTTCGATGGTTCCGTTCACGACATTCGGAATCCGGAGCACGCCGCGGCCGCCACTCTCGTAAGAGCACCTTCTCGAGGTGCCATAAGCCGGTTCCTCAATTGCGCTGCCGAGTTTGATCAATTGCCACCCGTTGGGCAGCGAGAACGAACCCTCCAATTCTGAAAATGAAGCGGGCGGTTCAAGTCTGGCGGTGTTCTGGGTGCGCCAGTGGGCAGTCAGCTTGCCCTGGAAGGCTTGTTTGAGGAGCGACTGGCGATAGACGCCGAGTTGGCGACGGGCGACCCGCAGACTCTCCTCTCCGGCCTCCAACTCGCTGAACAACTCTTCTATCCTCGCCACGATCCGTTTCTGCTCGGCCAGCGGCGGCAGGGGTATGGTAAAGTCTTGCAGCGCGGGAAACTCAATGCTGTGCACGGTCGTGCCTCCCTTTCTGCAGGAATTGAGTATGTCGCGCTCAAAGCACTGTAGAACGAGACGAAGATACTCTGAATCGATGAAGGTATGAGGTGTGACGGCTTTGATGTCTTGATTGAGTGCGACAGGGACAAGGTTCACCGCGACAGGAAGGGAATGCGCGAGGATGCCGGATCGCGTAACCAGCAAGATAGAGCCCGCCGCAACGATATTGGTAGCCGAAGACACAACCGCCGACTCGGTAATCAAGTCCTGCGCAGTTGAGAGCCGCGCTTGCTTCATGTCCTTGGGCGAAACCCAAGGAATCGTGCCGTTCGTCCAGAACGCAGGATTGGCTTTGCTCGGCGTCCCGCCACCGCGCCACGTGCCGACCTCGGAGAGTCTGATCGTCGTCCAAGAGTCAGGAATCGGTTCGTAACTCACGCGAGGAGCTCCGGGTTAACATTCTTGAAGAGGGCATCCATGTGTTCGCCTAAGAGTACATACCGCTTGCCGAGGACTGTTCCCATTCTGTGCAATCTGTGCACTCCGTGGTTCAACTCCGGATCTTTGACCACAGATTGCACGGAATGCACGGAGTCCAGAGATCTGTGCGGTGTGAGCTGATAAACCTGTGGCTCAAGTTCAGGCCGTCAGCTCTTGGTTGGCTTCGTCGATGAGGGAGTCGATGCGTTCGCCGAAGAGTTCATGCATTTTCCCGAGGCCGCCTTTGGCGTCGAAGGGGGCGTAGTCGAGGTCTTCGCGTTCGAGGCGGCAGGCGGTCGTCACGTGGTCGCGGATGAGTTGAAGGAAGGCGGTTTGCTCGGCGTTGAAGGGTTGGCCGGCGTTTTTGCGGAGGATCCAGTCACGGAAGTTGCGGCGCACGGTATCGGCGAAGGGCGTCAGTTTCTGGTCGAGTCCGCAGGCACGGCGGAGGAGAGCGACGAGTGCCGTCAATTCGGTGAGGGGGCGGGCGCTGTCCGGCACAGCGTCGAGCCGCACGTAAGCGTCCCAGACACGGAGCGGCGCGAGGCGCGGGGCGTGTTGGCGGAGGGTGTCGAGCACGGTCTGGATTTGCGCGAGGGTGACGTGGGCGCGTCTCTGGGGCTGGGAGTAGTAAATCGTGAGGGCGTCGAGCTGGTCGCGGTGGTCGCGGCAGAAGGTCTCGAAGTCAGAGACGAAGGCGGTGGCGCGGGTCTGGGCGTCGGCGTCCCACTCGGCGCGGAGGACTTTGTCCTGCGTATCGTGGTCGATGGTCTGCATGTTCTCGGTGCAGTAGGCGACGATTTGGGTTACGACGGCCCCGGTAAGCGGGGCACGGGCGGCGGCGACAAGTTGCTGCTGGGCCTTTTCGCGGGCGGTGTCACCGGGGTCAGCGGCGGATGGGACGCCGGCAATCTCCCGGGCCCTTTGCTCGATGGCGTCGCCATCAAGTGCCTGGAAGAGAGCGCCCACCATCTGGCTGACGGTGGTGCCGCCCATCTTGGTGGCGAGGGCGTGCCTTTGCAGGGGAGTGAGCTGGCGGTCGATGCGGGCCAGCCGGCCGGCGAGGGAGGAAACGGTGTCGGCATCGGTTGCGCCCATGATCACCTCCATGGCGAGGTCCTTGAAGGGCACGGTTGGGCGCGTGACGGGCGGTCGGCTGTCGGTCTTCAGTGAGTGGGTGACTCCAATCGCGTCGACGATGACGTAGTGGGTTTTCGCCGACTTGGCGCTCGGGGTGGCCTTGCGGAGGCCATCGAGGTCGAGTGTGCGCGTGCCGCGGCCCTTCATCTGCTCGAAGTAACCCTTCGACTTCACGTCACGCAGGAAAAGCAGGCACTCCAGCGGCTTCACGTCGGTGCCGGTAGCGATCATGTCGACCGTGACGGCGATGCGGGGGTGATAGCCGTTGCGAAATTGGGAGAGGACGGATTTGGGATCTTCGGGCGGCATCACGTAATCATCGCCAACCTGGCGCTCGTCGCTCCCGGGTGCGAAGGTGATTTTCCTGACGCCCTGGTCCGAGCCGAAGGTGACTTTCTTGCAGAAGGCGTTCCCCTCGCCGAACTCCTCGCGGACAATGTTGATGATGTCGTCGGCGTGGGAGTCGGTCTTGGCGAAGATGAGGGTTTTGGGGACTTCGAAGGTGCCGGCAGCGTCGTGGCGGTCGGGAAAGATTTCGGGCAGCTTGTCCCGGAACGTGCGGATGACGGTGCGCAGCTGCGAGGGGTTGACGATGTCGCGATCGAGTTTTTTGGCGGCGTAGGCCTCGTCCTGGTCCTGCTGCTGCCAGCGGCGGGCGCGGGTGAGCTTTTCGCGCTTTTCGACGAGGCCCTTTAGGACCGTGCCGCCGTTTCGAGAGACATCGGTCTCGATGACGTAGATCTCACCCTGAACGTTCACGCCGTCGGCCACGGCGCGTTCGTGGGTATACTCGGACACGACGTTTTGTTTGAAGAATCCGTAGGTCCGGGCGTCAGGTGTGGCGGTGAGACCGACGAGGAAGGCGTCGAAATAGTCGAGAACCTGCTTCCAGAGATTGTAGATCGAGCGGTGGCACTCATCGATGACGATCAGATCGAAGAACTCAGGCGGGACGGCGGCAGAGTAAACGACGGGGATGGGCCCGCGGCGTCGGTCAGAGCGTTCGCCGGGGTTTTCGTCTTCGGAGGAAGGGTCCAGGTCTTCGCCCTGAAGGAGCGAGTACATCCGTTGGATGGTGGAAATGTAGACCTCGGCGTCGGTCGGGAGATGCGAAGTCACGAGGCGGGTGACTGTGTAGAGTTCGGTGAACTTGCGGTTGTCGTCGTTCGGGGTGTAAGCGAGGAACTCCTGCTCGGCCTGCTCGCCGAGGTTGCGGGTGTCCACGAGGAAGAGCACGCGGCGGACGCGGGCGTGTTTCAGCAAGCGGTAGATCGATGTAATGGCCGTGAACGTCTTACCCGAGCCCGTGGCCATCTGAATCAGGGCGCGAGGTTTGGCGGCCTTGAGCGAGACGTCGAGCTGGGTGATGGCTTCGATCTGGCAATCGCGCAGCCCGGTAGGGTCAAGGGCGGGCAGGTCGTGAAGGCGAGCGCGGAGAGAGCGGGCCGACTGGCCGGGAGCGGATGCGGCGAGCCATGCACGGAGCGTTTCGGGACGATGGAAGGAGAAAACCTCGCGCGAACGCGGCTTCGGGTCACGCTGATCGGTGAAACGCGTGAGCACGCCGGTGGCTTCGTAGAGGAACGGGAGCGGGCCGCGAGACGACTGGATCCACTTGAGCTTGGCTGCGGTATAAGTGGCGGTCTGGTCCTCCACGACCGTGATCGTCTGGCCGAGGGTTTCCTTCTTGGCCTCGATCACGCCTACGGCTTGGCCATCGACGAAGAGCGCGTAGTCGGCGGGTCCGGAGTCGGTGGAATACTCGCGTACAGCCTGCCCCTCACCGGCGTGGAAGTTGATTTCGTCCTTCGACTGTACGACCCAGCCCGAAGCCCGGAGCTGCGCGTCAATCGCGTCGCGGGCTACTTGTTCGGGATTTTGGTTGAAGCTGGTTGCGCCAGTCATGAGCTCACGGGTAAAGCCAGCCTCCCTTTTGCATGGGCACTGAGCTCACCCAGCAGGCTGTTTTCTAGGCAATTACATGGCAAGAGCCAACCAGCACGAGTCACAACCACGTGACGCTGGCCCGTCTGCCGCCCGACAGGGCCGCCCTCCACAGCGGCTAAACCTGTTGGCCGAGCTTGATCAACCTTGCTAAGGACATTTGGGGAGAGGCCGCGTTTTCGTGCTTGCCTGAAGGGGACGCCATCGCGCCCCACCCCGCCAGCCAGCCACGAAAGCTACGTCAGTGAAAAGCCATGCCTATCCATGGCCCGGTAGCCCCTAGGGTCGCCACAGATCCCACCTCCGGAAATCCGAAACCCGCTTCTCTTTCGGAGTAAGCGGGTTTCACTATTGGTGCCCAAGGGGGGACTCGAACCCCCATGCGGTTAAGCACAGGCTTCTGAGACCTGCGTGTCTACCAGTTCCACCACCTGGGCATTGGGTCTAGCTCCGGGGAGCTAAACAGGACTTTCAACAGAAGAGCGGTCAGGCTACGAACCCCCTCGGCCCTCGCACAAGGGAAAAATGGTTCCGCGGCACCAATCGTTGGGAAACACCGATGCAGCAACACGGTGGCTCGGTCCGGAGGACGTGGGACGCTCGCCGGTTTGCCCGGGTTGCGGGGCACCCTCCAGGGAAGGGCAAGGAGGGTGGCACCAGCCCGGGATTGACTTTACTCGCGCATATACGCAAAGGTGGATATATACGTTCGGTCTCTCGCCTTCCATGGTCCGCCCGTCACTTTCTCCGGCGCGGCCTCCTCGTCCTATGTACACCCTTCTCCTCGTTGTTCTCTTCGCCCTCGGTGCCTTCTGGCTCTATCGGAAGGCGCGCCCGGAAATCAGTGCGAGTGAAGCCGCTCAGCGGGTCCGGGAGGGGAAAGCCGTGTTGGTCGATGTGCGCGAGGCGAATGAATGGCGCTCGGGGGTGGCGGAGCCGGCTCAGTTGCTCGCGCTCTCGGATTTAACGGGCGCCCGCACATCGTGGCGACCGGTGCTCGAGGCGAACCGCACCAAGGAGTTCATCGTCTATTGCGGCGCCGGGGTGCGCTCGGGGCGGGCCGCTTCCATTTTGCGGAGCGAGGGGTTTGCCGTCGTCAACCTGGGCGGTTATTCGGTTTGGACCAGCGCCGGGCTGCCGGTGCGGGTGCCTTGACCGGCGGCTGCGCGGGTCGCTCCGGGTTTGGATGAAACGCGGGGTACGCGGAGTATCCGCGTACAGCGGTGACTGGCACGGTGGTGTTTCAGCGGAACAGCGTGCGAAGTCTCGGGTGTCCCGGCGGATGGAAGCGACGGGGGGGGCCGCACGGAGCCTCTCTCCGTTGGAGGCGGGGGCGCCGACCCATCGGCGTTAACTCTGAGAAACAACGCGGCAGAGACCCCCGCGGTGAGCGTGGGATGGATGGAGGGCGTCGCTCCGTCGACGCCAGTTGCGCGTTGTGTTCACCCAAAGCGTACGTACGCAGGGTTGCGGGGTTCGTCCCACGGCGTCGACGGAGCGACGCCCTCCACCCGAGCCAATCCCGCGTATCTTCCGTTGAACTGAGGACTCCACCTGCTGCTTAACTTAACGCCGATGGGGCGCCGACGCCGCACAGATGGACGTCGCGTCCGAATGGAGCGCTGCCCCTCGCGGGCCCGTCTTGAAGTGAACGCCAGCGGCAGGTGTTCACCGCAAGGCATGGCTGCAAGGGCCAGCCCAACAATCGAAGCGCAGGCGATTCCTCCAATGCCAACGCGCGCCAGGCGTGGCCGGTGCTGAAAGGGACGTCCGGACTGGGTATCACTCCCGCTTCCGTCTTCGTCATCGGGCACCGGTTGACCAAATAACTCAAGGTCGAGGCCGAGAAGCGCCACCAGCAACTCGGCTGAGGCGCTGAGGCCCAGATCGCACACGGAGGTCACCACCGGCCTCGGGAAAATAGAATTCCCACCGGTGACACGGTCCGCCATGCTGACCGCTTCGATCCATGAAAAAAGAAGCCATTCTCAGTAAGATGCGTACGGAAAAAGTGGTCGCCCTGATCCGGGCTGACTCTCCCGATGGTCTGCTCGACTGCGCGAAGGCCCTCGCCGAGGGCGGCCTGACGAGCATCGAGCTCACCATGACCACGCCGGGTGCGCTGCGCATGCTGGAAAAGGCCAGCGCCGAGCTGCCCGACTTTGTCTTTGGTCTCGGCACAGTGCTCGACGCCGAGACGGCGCGGGCCGGCATTCTCGCGGGAGCGAAGTTCATTGTCACCCCGGCGCTCCGGCTCGATGTCATCACGCTATGCCGGCGTTACAGTGTGCCGATTTTCTGCGGCGCGTTCACCCCGACGGAAATCGTCAATGCATGGGAAGCCGGCGCCGACGCCGCCAAGGTATTCCCCGCCGAGTTTTTTGGCCCCTCGTACATCAAGGCGATCAAGGCTCCCCTGCCTCACATTGAACTGCTGCCCACGGGCGGGGTGAACGCGGAGAATGTCGGCGATTTCCTCAAGGCGGGTGCGTTCGCCACAGCGGCGGGCAGCTCGCTCGTGGATGCGAAAGCGCTCAAGGAAAAGAACTGGGCCGCAATCACCGCCAAAGCCAAGGCCTTCGCCGCCGCGGTCGCCGCGGCCAAGGCGTAGGCGAAGCCACGGGGGGGGGGGACGCACGGAGCTTCGCTCCGTTGGTTGCGGGGTCGCCGACCCCGCAGGAATGGGCGTCGCGTCCACATGACGGAGGAACGAGGCGGGACCGCAGGTCCCGTCGCGGCCTCAGCGAGGCCACCTCCATCGGAGGTGACACATTCCGTTGGAGGTGGGGTCGCCGACCCCGCGAGGATGGACGTCGCGTCCACATGACGGAGGACCGAGGCGGGACCGCAGGTCCCGTCGCGGCCTCGGCGAGGCCGCCTACATCGGAGATGAGACACTCCGTTGTAGGCGGGGTCGCGGACCCCTCGGATTTAGCCCTCGCGGCCGCGCCGCCTCAGCGGCCGCGGGCGGCGGCGCGATTCAGGCGGTCGGCCACGACGGCGAAGGCCGGATCGTCGGGCAGGCGCTGCACGCGGATCTCGCGGTAGCCGCCTTGATCGAGGGCGCGCAGGCGGGAAAACAGGGACCGGGCCGCCTCCTCGGGATCACCGGCCGCACTCAGCCACTGGACGCGGCCGCCGAGCGCGGCGAGGCGCGGATCGGCCGGGCGGGCCAGGAAGAGGAACGCCACGCGGCGGCCGGAGGAGAGCACCTCGTCCCCCGCGATCGATTTCACCCAGCGCAGACGGGTATTCGGACTGTAGTGACGTTCCATCATGCCGGGCGCGCGCTGCGCCGCCGTCCGGCCCTTCTTCGCACCGACCTTGCCGGGATGCGCTCGGGCGCGTCGCACGGTCACCGGGACCCCAAGCACGGCGGCAATCTCCTCGGCCGTGATTTTCCCCGGACGCAAGACGGTGGGTTTCGCCGGGTTGCGGAGGTCGACAATGGTGGACTCGACGCCGACCGCACACGCTCCTCCGTCCAGGATGTGTTCGATGCGCTCGCCAAGACTGTCCTGGACGTGCCCGGCCGTGGTCGGGCTGACATAACCAAAGGGATTCGCGCTCGGTGCCGCCAGCGGCAGACCGGACGTGCGCAGGAGATCCCGGAACACCCGGTGTTGGGGGATGCGCACCGCCACGGAATCGAGCCCGGAGGTCACCACCTCCGGCACCACCGGTTTCTTCTTCAGCACCAGGGTCAGGGGCCCGGGCCAGAAGGCGCGCCCAAGCGCGCGCGCCGCCGGGGTCAGTTCAGCCACCACCGCCGCCGCCGCCAGGCTGTGCACGTGCACGATGAGGGGATCGGTAGGAGGACGTCCCTTGACCTCGAAGATCTTCTGGCACGCGGCGGCGTCGAGCGCGTGCGCGGCCAGCCCGTACACGGTCTCGGACGGCACGGCAACCAGTCCGCCGCGCTTCAGCACGGTGGCCAGGCGCCGGATCGTTGTCGTGGTGGGCTGATAGATACGCGCCATCATGGGAGGAGGTCAGGCCGGGGACGCGAGAAAGGGCCGGATGTCCGGCAGTTCAATCACGCGGCGTCCATTGGTCTTCCGCTCGAGGTACGGATCGACGGCCGGTCCCTCGCCATCATCAGGGGACGGCACGCCGTCTTCCTCGTCACCCACCTCGTCGCCCGTGAACTCCAGCACCGCGTCCGGCGCGAGGTTGCGCGCGAGCTGCAGGTCGAGATCCTCCTCGAAAATCTGGGTCATGCGCCGCGCCTGCGGCTCAAGCACGAGAATCGGATTTTTCACTTTCCCCTGCTTCACAAATTCGAACAAGGCCGGGAAGAACTTGTCCTTAAAGCGGGTCTGGAAGTCGCTGATCCACTTATTCGACACGCCGTCGCGCCGGGACAGCAACACGACGTCGCTGAAGTGGATGCAGGCGTCGAACCAGATCCGCAAAGGGCCATCGTGACGCTGCGCGAGCTGGCAATCGACGAGGGTCAGGATGCGGGCCAGCTCCACCTCGCGGCCGGTGAGCCAGACTTTGAAGCCCTCGATCAGATCGACCGGGTTGCTGCGTCCGTCCGCCACCAGAAAAACGTGGGTGACAGGGTTTCCGTCCGGAGCGGTGGGCGGAAGCTCGAGGTGCAATGCTTTGTCCGTCCACGCCCACGGCACCACGGTGCCGAGACGGTCATCGAAGACGGAGGGAAGCTCGGCGGCCGACAAAGCCGTGACGGCCCGATCGGTGGCGGCCAGACCATCCGCGATCAAATCAGCCAGCACCTCGCGCCGGCCGGCGCCCGGGGTGCCAAGGATCAGATATACCAAAGGACGTTGAGGTGCACTCATGACAGGTAACACAGGGTCAGGCTTCGCCAAAAACGCGATGCTCAATCCCGCACGGCCGGCGGGGCCGGGCCGCCCAACTCAGAATTCGAAGGTCCGGTTTTGTGCGGAGTGACGCATCCAATGATCGACTAGGACGAGAGCGGTCATGGCTTCGACAATGGGCACCGCCCGCGGCACGACGCAGGGGTCGTGGCGACCCTTCCCCACCAGTTCGGTCGGTTTTCCCGTGACATCGACGGTCGCCTGAGGACGCAAAATCGTGGCCGTGGGCTTGAACGCGACGCGGAAGTAGAGCTCCTCGCCATTGCTGATCCCGCCCTGCGTGCCACCCGAATGATTGGTCACCGTCCGGATGACCCCGTCGCGGTTCTCAAAGAGGTCATTGTGCTCCGATCCGCGCTTCCGGGCCCCGGCGAAGCCACTGCCAAGCTCGAACCCCTTGGTCGCGGGCAGCGAGAGCATGGCCTTGGCCAGATCGGCCTCCAGCCGATCAAAAACGGGTTCCCCCAGCCCCACCGGCAATCCCCGCACCCGACATTCGATGACCCCACCGACGGAATCCCCTTCGCTTCGGACCGCCTTGATCCGCTCGATCATGGCCTCCGCGGTCGGCCGATGCGGGCAACGTACGGCCGTGGCCTCCACTTCGGCCAGCGTCGGGAATGCGGTGATCGCCTCGGGAGGCATAACAAGATCGTGAATTTGCGTGATGAACGCCCGGATCTCCACACCCGCCGGGGCCGCTGCCTTGCCGCCTATCGCCAGGATTTTGCGCGCAATCGCGCCCGCCGCGACCCGTCCAATCGTCTCCCGGGCCGAGCTGCGACCGCCTCCATTCGGATCCCGCAGGCCGTACTTCACGTGGTACGTGTAGTCAGCGTGCGAGGGCCGGAACTGGTCGGTCATTTCGCGGTAAGCGCTGGACCGATGGTCCGTATTGCGCACCCAAAGCGCAAGCGGGGTGCCGGTCGTGCGGCCTTGATACACTCCCGAAAGTATCTCCACCGCATCGGCTTCCTTACGAGGCGTCACAATGTCACTCTGACCGGGCCGGCGCCGATCAAGCTCGGCCTGGATTTCCTCCGCCGCGATCGGGAGGCGGGGTGGACACCCGTCGATGACCACTCCAATGCCCGGTCCATGGCTTTCGCCCCAAGTGCTGATCGTGAAAAGTTTTCCGAAGCTGTTCGGCATCGTAGCCAAAAACCGTGCCCCTGAGATTCTTGGCCGGCAAGTGTGAACTCCCGGCAACCTTTCCCGCTGGGGGCACTCTAAGCTGATATCGCCGTTTACAATCGGCGGCGTTATCCCTCAACTTCTTCACTTTGAGGCCCAATGTCCGATGGCTGGTCAACTCCCGTTTGCATGATTCTGCGTCCCCTGATTTTCGCTGTCCTTCTGCTGATTACGTCCGCTGGTTTGACTCACGCACAGCCCGTACCGGCGCCGGTCACCGCCGCCACGGCTCCCTCGGAGGAGATGGTGGAAGCCTTCAAGCTGGCGGATGCCTCACTTGATGCCGTCTTGCAACTACTCGAGCAGCTCACGGGACGGACCATTCTGCGGCCCGCCGCCTTGCCCACAGCCACGTACAGCATCGCCATCACCAAGGCCATGCCCAAGAGCGAGGCCATCCGGGCGCTGGAGACCATCCTCGGGTTCAATCAAATCGGCATCTCTCCGATGGGTGACAACTTCCTCAAGGTCGTCGCCCTGCCCAGCCTGCGCACCGAGGCCCCGCGCATGCTCTCGGGTTCCGCCCTCGAGCTGCCGTCGAGCGGCACGATCATGGCGAAACTGTTCCAGCTCAATTTTCTTCGGGCCAACGAGTTCGTGCCGCAGCTGGCCCAACTGCTCAACCCGCAGCTGGGGGGGCCCATCCTCTTTGAAAAGACCAATGCGGTCATGATCACCGATTCCGTCAGCACGCTGCAGCGGATCGAAATGCTGATCGCGGAATTGGACAAACCGTTGACGGCCAATCTGACGCCGAAATTCTACCAATTGCAGTTCGCCAAGGCCTCCGTGCTGGTCAACCAGCTACGCACCATCCTGCAGGGCACGGTGCAATCTCAGCTGGGTTCGGCCACGAGCTACTCTCCGGACGACCGCACGAATCAGGTCATCCTGCTCGCCGATCCACGGCAGCATGAGCTTTTCGACTCCCTCATTGCCAAACTCGACGTCAAGGCCGATCCGAATACACGCAATGAAGTGATCTATCTGAAACACGCGGCAGCCAAGGATGTCGCCGCGCTCATCAGTCAGTTGGTCAGCGGTCAGAACAAGGCCGTCTCCACCTCCTCACAACAATCAGTCCGGCCCGGCCAGGTCGCCCCGGTCGGAGCCCCGCCCACGCCCGGCGCACCCGCCGCGCAGCCCGCCGTCACGATGAACGTCGTGGGCCCGAATCTGCTCGAGGGCACGGCCGAGTTCAGCTCCCTGGTCACCATCCTGCCCGACGAACGGTCCAACGCCGTGGTGATTTCCGGAACCGTCGATGACATCCGGATCATCCGCGAATTGGTGGAAAAGGTCGATGTGCTGCTCGCCCAAGTGCGTATCGAGGTGGTCATTGCCGAGGTCACGATCAGCGACGAGGCCTCGACCGGCATCGAAACGCTCGGGTTGAAGGTCGACGGTGACAAACTGATCGGCTTCTCCGGCGCCCTCGCCGGGCCCAGCCTGTCGGTGTCCAATGGTGTGGTCACGCGGGGTGGCGCCGTCAGTGGAGCGCGCGATCTGGCCGCGGAAATTTCCATCCAGACGACCCCGCGCAAGGGCAATACCAACATCCTCTCGGTCCCGGCAATCGTGACCAGTCACAACAAGGAGGCCCGTTTCTTCGTCGGCGAATCCCGCCCCGTCATCAGCAGTTACCTGGCCGACAACAGCGGCACGGGCAACAGCGCCACGATCGGCGGCTACCGGAGCACGGTGAGCCAGCAGGAGATCGGCATCGAGTTGAAGGTCAAACCGCTCATCGGCAACGACGGCTCCGTGCAGCTGGACATCAAACAAAAGGTGGAGGACGTGCTCGGCACGATCACCATCGACAACAATCCCCAGCCGCGTATCGGCAAACGCGAGACGGAATCCTTCGTCAGCATCCGCAGCGGCGAAATCGTGGTGCTGGGCGGACTGCAGCGCGACTCCCAGAGCAAGACGACCAACCGGCTGGGCCCGATCCCCTTCATCGGCGATCTGCTGGGCAGCCGCCGTCGGGAAAAGGGTCGCACCGACCTGGTGTTCTTCGTCCGTCCCTACGTGCTGACCAATACCGTCGCCGACAACTCCGAAGCCATGTCCCGGCTTGAAAGCAGCCCCCAGAAAGACGCCGTCCTGCGCGCCCTGACGCCGACGGAACCGGCCGCCGGGACGAGTCACTCCCAGCGCAGTCTGAAGTAAGCCGCCGCCGCCCGACCGTCCCTCGGCCGGCCGGCCCCGCCCTCGACGTCCCGACATGCCCACGCTTTCGCTCCTCTCCGACACGGTTCCGTCGTCTCTCGCCGAACGGCTGACGCCCGAGCAGCAGCAGTCCCTGGCCGAGGCGCCGCGCAGCCAGCGGGTGTCGCTGCTCGCCACGGCGCTCGCGCTGGGCGAACCGGAGACGCTGCAGGCGCTCTCCGCCGCCACGGGTCTGCCGCTCGCCACCAATCTGGAGACGGACCCGCAGGCGCGCGGCCTGCTCCCGGCCCGGCTGGTGCACGACTACCAGGTCATCCCGATCAAGAAGGCCGCCGCCGGAGGCGAAGAAGCGCCGGCCGCCGCCACGGTCGAGGAACGGGCGACGTTCCCGCTGCACCTCGCCGCGGCCTGGCCGCCGGATGACACGATGACGGACTGGCTGCGCACCTTCACGCCACGTCCGCTGGTCTGGCATCTGGCCGTGCCGGAGCGTATCCACCAGCTGATCATTGAAAACTTTGGCGTCGGCTCGGGTTCGCTCGATGACAGCGACGACAGCTACCTGGCCCCGGAGGCCGCCGCCGCGGCTCAGATCGAGGAGACGGTCGACGAGGACGCCGCCGTCGTGCGGTTCGTCACCGATGTCATCAGTCAAGCCGTCGCCGACAGCGCGACGGACATCCATTTCGAACCGCAGGAAGGCCAGCTCCGCATCCGCTATCGCGTCGACGGTCTGCTGGTACCGGTCCCGGTGCCGGAAAATCTGCTGCGTTTCCAGGACGCCATCATTTCCCGTCTGAAGATCATGGCGCGGCTGAACATTTCGGAGAAACGTCTGCCCCAGGACGGCCGCATCAACTTCAAGGCCAACGGCACGACACTCGACATCCGCGTGTCGACCATCCCGACGATCTACGCCGAATCGATTTCCCTTCGTCTGCTCAACCAGAAGAAGGAAGCCTACAGCATGGAACGGCTCGGCATGAGCACCGACGAGCAGAACCAGATCGCCCATGTGCTCGACTACCCCCACGGGATCGTGCTGGTCACCGGCCCCACCGGCTCGGGCAAGTCGACCTCGCTCAATGCCTTTCTGCGCAAGATCAACTCGACCGACCTGCGGATCGTCACCATCGAGGATCCGATTGAATACGAGGTGCCGGGCGTGAACCAGATGCAGGTGCGCCCGGAGATCGGGCTTTCCTTCGCCGGTGCGCTGCGCCACGTGCTGCGCCAGGATCCGGATGTCATCATGGTGGGCGAAATCCGCGACCGCGAAACCGCCGACATTGCGATCCGCGCCTCGCTCACCGGTCACTTGGTGTTTTCCACCCTGCACACCAACGACGCGCCCGGCGCGATCACGCGTCTGATCGACATGGGCATCGAGCCGTTCCTCGTCGCTTCCGCGATCGAGCTGGTCATCGCCCAGCGTCTGGTGCGGCGCCTTTGTCCGGAGTGCTCCCGGCCGGAACCGATTCCCAAGCTCAAGCTTCGTGACACCCTCGCCATCCTGGGTGTCGACCCGGCCGAGGCGGACTCGGTGGCCATGCTCAAGGCTCCGGTCGGCTGCGATCGGTGTCGCGGGACCGGATACCGGGGTCGGATCGGCATTTTCGAGATCCTCAAGCCCAGCGACGAACTGCACGACCTGGTGCTCAAACGCGAAAGCACCCGGGCCCTGCGCACCTGCGCCCGCCACGCGGGCATGCGCACGCTTGAGCAAAGCGGCTGGGAGAAGGTCCGGGATGGACACACCACGCTGGAGGAAGTCCTGCGCGTCATCACCGTGACGGAAAAGTAGCGCGTCACCCATGCCCCGTTTCAGCTACACCGCCCGGGACCGCGCCGGCGTCACCTCCAGCGCCTCCCTCGACGCCGGTTCCCGCAAGGAGGCCCTGCGCCTGCTCGCGGCGCGCGGGCTGTCACCCGTGCGCATCGAGGAGGAATCGGGTTCGGCGCGCAAAGCCTCCCCCGCCGGGACCAAGCCGGTCCGCTCCGCGGGAGCGGAACAGCAGATGAAACTGCCACCGGCGGCACGGCGGCGGCCGTCGGCACAGGCGCCGGGTCGTCGTGAACGTCTGCCCTTTCTGACCGCGTTGGAAGACCTGACCTCCTCCGGGCTCTCGGCCGGTGAAGCGGTGCGCCTGCTCTCGATCCGGGTGAAGGAACCACGGCTGCGCGCGCTTTGTGCCGGCCTGTGGGAACGCATCGGCGAAGGCGCCTCGCTTTCGGCCGCGATGACGTCCTACCCGGACGTGTTTGACACGTCGTCGATCAACCTGATTCAGGCCGGAGAGGCCACGGGGTCGCTCAATGATGTCCTCAAGCGGTTGATCTCCCATTTGACCGAACAGCGGGAACTGCAGCGCCAGCTCGCCTCCGCCCTCGCCTATCCCGTCTTCATGATGGTGGTGGCGGGAGGGGTCATCCTCTTCTTCCTATTTTTCCTCCTCCCCCGCCTGCAGACCCTGTTGTCCTCCCTCGGCGGCGAACTGCCGACATCCACCGCCATTTTGGTCGCAATCTCGGACTTTGCGCTCCGCTACGGGGTCATCCTGGTGGTTGCCGCCGTGTTCGGCGTCATTGCCAGCTGGCGCTGGTACAAGACCGAGCCCGGTCGCGCGTCGACCGACGCCCTGTTGCTGCGCGTGCCGTTCACAGCTCCGTTCGCCGTCTCGCAGACCGTGCTCGCGATCTCACAAACCTTGAGCGTGTTGCTGGAAAACGGAATCACCACCGCCGAGGCCCTCAAGATGACCGCCCGCCAGATCACGAACCGCGTGCACCGGCGAGCCTTCGAGGACGCGACAAGCCGGATCCTTGAGGGTGAATCCCTCTCGACCGCCTGGGTGCGCACCCAGTGTTTTCCAGACCTTGTGCTCGACCAGCTCGCCGTCGGCGAGAACACAGGCAACATTGTGCCCGCTTTGAAGAAGGTGGCGGCCAGCTACCAGGCCCGCATCACGCAGCAGCTCAACCTCGCCACCCGCGTAATTGCGAGCACGGTGCTGCTCGGCGTCTTCACCTTTGTCGGCTTCATCGCGTTTGCGATCGTGAGCGCGGTGTTCCAGCTCAGCGCCTCGTTCAACCGCTGAGGGGATCCTGCGGACGGCAGAGAGCCCGACGGATCCGACTGACCGGGACGGATCAGACGGATCCCACCACACCGCCAAAGCCCTCGTTTAGGGCAGCTCGTACACTTCCACCAGCACCACGCCCGCCGTGCCAGCGGCGCCGCTCACCTGCACGGTGTATCCACCCGCGGGAAGTGTAAGAGCGAGCGCGGCATCCTTGCCCGCTGCCTCGAGCGCAAAGGCACCCACGGAGGCCGCCGCTGCGGTCAAAGCGGGCGTGCCGCCCCAGTTGTCGTTCTCCATGATTTTGACGCCGGTGCTGTTGTAGACCTCGATCTTGGGGTCGCCCAGCACCCCGCCCACGCCGAAATCAGCGAGCTTGGGGCCGACGGCCCGGATGAGCAGCGACTTGTTGGCGCCGGCGCTGACCGAAACGCCCGCGATCAAGATCTGACCGGCATCGAGCTGAGTGCGCGCCGACAGATTGACGAAGCTGACCGCCGTGTTCGTGGCGGCCGCGTCATAGACCTCCACGAGCGCGTTGCCGGTCGTGTTGCCTGCACCTTTAACTTGCGCAGTATACCCGCCGGCCGTCAATTGACTGACAATTACAGCGTCCTTGCTGCCAGCGGTTAAGGGGAACCCTCCATAAGTGCTACCATCGTTTACGCTCCAATTGTCGTTGGCGGCGACCTGGAGCCCGTCCGATGACCTATTCAATTCCAGATTCGGATCGTCCAACACCCCGGTCACCCCGTAGGTCAGGAGGGCCGGACCCACCCCGCGAATGGCGAGGGCCTTGCTCCCCGTGCCACGCGTGACGAAACCGGCAATGAGCGCGCGTTCACCCGTGCCCGCAAAGGAACGCACCGCCAGATTGGTCAACCGGCTGGCGGCCGCGCCGGC
>JAEUGY010000121.1 GCA_016794625.1 Opitutaceae bacterium | reverse complement strand
ATTCATCCTGCTCTCCAATGCGGCGAATCTCCTCGTGCTGGCCATGTCGGGTCATCCGGGGCGGAAGGACGCGCCCGTGCTTGTGCACGCGGCGGTGCAGCCCGTGGATCCTCTGCCACAGGCGCTGATTCTCACGGCGATCGTGATTGGATTCGGAGTCATCTCCTACCTGGTCCTGTTGCTTTACCGGATCTTCCTCGATCAGCGAACCACGAATGCGAAGGAGCTGTTTGCCGAAGATCCCAAGCCGGAGGAACGCGGCCGGCCATGAGTGCAAACTTCGCTGTTCTCCCGGTTGTCATTCCCCTCGCCACGGCGCTGCTCGCCCTGGCTCTGGGACGCGCGTCCGTGCTTCGGCGCTGGCTTGTAGGCGTCTCCGCGGTGCTGCAAACCAGCCTGGCGCTGGCGTTCATGGTGGCTACGTTCGCGGCTCCCCCGGTGGTCCTCGCCATCGGCGGATGGGTCGCCCCTTACGGCATTGTTCTGGTCGTGGATCATCTTGCGGCGATCATGCTCGCGCTCGGCGCGGTGACCGCGTTGGCGACCTTGTTGTTTGGCTTTGGGGAATTGCCGACCAATCGGGAGCATCCGCTCCGGCTTCCGCTGGTACAGTTCCTGATGACGGGCATCAATCTCTCCTTTTGCACCGCCGACCTCTTCAACCTCTTCGTCGCCTTTGAGGTCATGTTGATCTCCTCGTATGCGCTGTTGACCCTCGAGGCCGACGATTGGGACATCAAACAGGCCTTTCCCTACCTGGCGCTCAATTTGATTGGCAGCACCTTGTTCCTTGCGGCGGCTGGACTGGCTTACGCCATTTTCGGATCCTTGAACTTTGCCCAGATTGCCCAGCAGGCGGACCTCGCCGGTTCCGATCCTCGCATCACACTGCTGGCCTTGATTCTGATGATTGTCTTCGGCCTCAAGGCCGGTGTCTTTCCGTTGTACTACTGGCTGCCGAACAGTTACCCGATCCTGCCCAGCCCGGTGGCCGCGCTTTATGCGGGCATGCTGACCAAGGTGGGAGTCTACGTCTTGCTTCGGATTTTCGGGCAGGTGCTTCCTCCGACGTTGCACTCGATTCACACCCTGCTCGCCTGGCTGGCCGGGGCGACGATGCTCTTTGGCGTCCTGGGCGCCGTGTCGCGAAACTTCGTCCGAGGGATTCTCTCGTGGCACATCCTCAGTCAGATCGGCTACATGGTGCTCGCGATTGGCCTGTTCTCGGAGTGGGCCCTGACCGCCGCCATTCTCTACGTGATTCACCACATCATCGTAAAGTCCACGCTGTTCATGGTTGGCGGCACCATTGTCGTGCTGAACGGCAGCGACGACCTGGAGAAGACCGGACGCATTTGGGGTGCGGCCCCGGTGCTTGGACTTGTCTTCTTGATCCAGGCTCTGTCGCTGGCGGGTCTGCCTCCACTCAGCGGATTCTGGGGCAAGTACCTCATCATCGTCGAGGGTGCGCGGCAGGGTGAGTGGGTACTGGTCGGCGTGGCTCTCCTGGCGGGCGTGCTTACGCTTTTCAGCATGTTGAAAATATGGAACGGCGCGTTTTGGCGCGAAGGGGGTGACGGTGTGCGTCTGCGTATCCATGACCGGAGATGGCGTCCGATGACGCTCGTTTGTGCCGGCATGACGGTTCTCTCGCTGGGCATAGGTTTCGGTGCGGAGTTTTTCCTCGCGCTTTCCCGGGAGGCGGCCCGTCAGCTGATGGACCGTGCTGGCTACATCCAACACATCCTCGGTTCGGCGACCGGAGGGTAAAGGACGTTCATGAAAGCGTTCGCTCTCAATCTTCTCGTTTCGGTCGTCTGGCTATTGCTGCAACCTGGTTCTTCCGGTGTGACGCTGCTGATCGGATTTGCGTTCGGTTTTGCGCTCATCGCCCTCTTCCGGGAACTCCTTGATGCGTCCAACTACGTGCGCCGCATGTTTGCGGCGATGCGTTTTTGCGGGGTGTTTCTCCGCGAGTTTCTCCTCTCTTCGTGGCAACTCACGAGCCTGGTCATTTCGCGCAGACTGGAACGCCTGCAGCCCACCATGCTGCGCTATGACATCACAGGACTGACCCGCATGGAGGCACTTCTCCTCTCGCACTGCATCAGCCTCACTCCAGGAACCACCACCGTCGACATCGACCCTGACTTTCGCTCCTTCATCCTGCATGTCATCGACGGTCGTCCCGAACAGGTGCGTAAGTCGATCGATGAAACACTCCGCGCCGGAATTCTGGCCTTCACGCGATGACCCAGCTCCTTCTCCAGATCTCTTTCTATCTGCTGGTGGTGGCGACCTTGCTGGCGTTCTACCGGCTGGCCAAGGGCCCCACGGTCGTGGACCGCATCCTTGCATTTGATGCGGTGGTGGTCTGCGCGGTGGGCCAGGTGGTGTTGCTCTCTCGGATTTGGGAATCTCCACTCTACCTCGATTTGATCCTGATCATTTCCTCGCTGGGCTTTCTGGGGACCGTCGCCCTGGTTTTTTATCTGCAGCGCACCATGCCGACCGGCGATGCTGAAAAGGAGGACGTCCATGAGTGACTTCTGGCTCTTTCTCTCCGCCTTCGCCGCACTGCTCGGGTCACTGGTCATGGTGGTGGCCACGCTCGGACTCGTGCGGCTTCCCGATGTGTTTTGCCGTGCCCATGCGGTGGGCAAGGGCCTTACCCTGGGTTTGGCGCTGCTCTTTCTTGGGCTCTGGATCGACCTCGGATTTGACAACACTGGATTGAAACTCGTGGCCGCAATCCTCTTTCAGTTCATCACGCTTCCGGTGGCCAGCCACTTGCTCGCGCGCCTTTCCTATGAGAAGCGGTTGAAGCGGGTCGGGCAGGACGAGACCCGGAAGGATTCAGCTCGTTGACCTGAGGCCCTTTCATGCAGTTGCATCACCGAGATTTGGGAGGCGCGGGTTTGCCCCCGCTCGTGCTCTTGCACGGCCTTCTTGGCTCTTCCCGCAATTGGCAGACGGTGGGACGCGATCTGGCCACGCGCGGTCACGTCTTTGCTCTGGATCTGCGCAACCATGGGGCTTCTCCGCAGGACGAGGCGATGGATTGGGACGCCTTGGTGCGTGATGTCGTGGACTGGCTGGATGGGCAGAACCTTGGCGCCGTGACCCTGCTCGGACACAGCCTGGGGGGCAAAATCGCCATGCGGCTGGCCTGTCGTCATCCGGAGCGAGTGAGGCATCTCATCGTGGTCGACATCGCGCCGAAGTCGTATGAATCGCGCGCCCATCGGGCCGAGTTTGCCGCCATGGCGGAGCTGGATCTGGCCACATTGGAAAGCAGGGCGATGGCGGAGATGCGCTTCGAGGCACGCGTGCCGGATTGGGGGATGCGGAAGTTTCTTACCACCAATCTGGAGCGTGCGGACACAGGACAGTGGCGCTGGGCCATTCCCCTGCAGGCACTGACGGAGGCGCTGCCGGCGTTGGAGTCGAATTCCCTGGATGCGGGCGACCGGTTCGAAGGACCGACGCTTTTTGTCCTCGGTGGTCGGTCCCGGTATGTGCTCGAGTCGGACCACCCGGTCGTGAAGTCGCATTTTCCCCAAGCCCGGATCGAAGTGATCGCCGAGTCCGGTCACAATCCCCACATGGACGCGCGCGAGGGATTTGTCCGGACCGTGCTCGCCTCGCTCTGACGAGCGGGAGGTGGGGTGCGGCGCGCCGACACGTACCGGGCTAACGCCGGCTCCACACTCTCAGGCTGGAGAGGAGAAAGTGTTCCAACACGGCCAGTTCGTTCAGGTTCACGCGCAGCAGGCCCACGGCGTGTTCGAGTCGTTCAATCGTGGCGATCAGCGCACGGCGCGACGCTTCATCACCGCCCTGCAGCCGCGGCCAGGCATGGGCGCGAGTCGCGGCGGCAATCTCGGCGAACAGCCGCAGCCGGAGTCCGTTGGCGATGCCGGTCTCGATCGCCACCTGTTCGTCCTCTTCCAACTCAGGGGGGAGTGACGCCTTTTGCCGTTTCCATTCCTCGGCCGTCGCCGCTTCCAGCACCGTGCCGAAACGAGCGGTCAGACCATAAACGCCGAAGAGAGAATCCGCGACCGCCTTTTTTTCGCCAACACCGGCGGAGAGTTTTTCGATCCACGCCCGATAGTCGGTGATCCAGGCGTTCCACCCGTCCGCCGCGACCGGGGCCGCGGCAAAGGGAAAACGAAAGTGCAGGACCCGGCTGCGGATCGTGGGTAGGAGAGCGTAGGGACGTGTGGTGAGAAGCAGGAGCGTCGTATTCGCCGGCGGCTCCTCCAAGGTCTTGAGAAAGATGTTCGATGCCGCGAGATTCATGCGATCCGCCTCGTGCAGCAGGGCCACTTTCCGCGGAGCCACCGTGGCGGAGACCTGCACCTTGCCGATCAGCGCGCGGGTGGCGTCGGCCGAAATCTGGCGCATCTTTCCGGCGGGACGCAGAAAGAAACAATCGGGATGCTGCTCCGGCCGGAAGTTCGCACTCGATCCGGGTACATTGAGCAGGCGGTCGGCAATGCCGAGCGCGACTTGTTCGAGTGCGACGTGATCACAGCCGGTGAGGAGGAGGCTGTGCGAAAGCCGTTTTCTCGCAATCGCCTGATCAATCACCGCGATCGCCGGCGTACCGGCGAGCGCGTCGGGCCAGGGCGCGGGATGCGAGGTGGCCATGGACTAACGGTCGGGGGAAGGAGCGGAGCGTCGCGGAGGGCGCGGCCTCACTCGATCCGGTCTTTCACTGCAGCCCAAATCTTTTTCTCGATCGCGTCTTCGTTCTGGGTTCCGTCGATGACGACAAAGCGTTCCGGCAGTCCTTTCGCTAGCACCAGATAGCCTTCGCGGACTTTGGTATAGAAGTCGATATTCTCGCGCTCCATGCGGTCCGGCAGGTCGGACGCGCGTTGACGAATTCGGGTCAGACTCACCTCCGTCGGCACATCGATCACCACCGTGATGTCAGGCATGACATTGCCCACGGCGAAGTGGTTGATCTGGTTGACCGGATCCATCGACAAATTGCGGGCCACCCCTTGGTAAACGGTCGACGAATCGAGGTAGCGATCGCTCAGGACCGTGGCACCTCGCAACAGGGCGGGCGCGATGACTTCCCGGACCAGTTGCGCCCGCGCGGCGGCGAAGAGCAGCAGCTCGGTCTCCGCGCACATTTCCTCTCCCTTGGAATTGTGCACGATGATGTTGCGAATCTGCTCGCCGATCTCCGTGCCACCGGGTTCACGCACGGTGATCACATCGCGCGAAATCTTCTGCAGATGCGCCGCCAGGCGGGCGATCTGGGTCGATTTTCCACTGCCTTCGGAGCCCTCGAAGGAAATGAGTTTGCCGGAACGAGACTGTTTCAAAGGCATAGAGGAGAGGATGAAGGACTTATCGCCAGTTGGCGAGGAACGTTTCGATCTGGGCGAGGGTGGGGCTTTCGCCCGTACGAACATAGTGTCCACTCGTGCAGACGCCGGTGGCGAGACAGGATTCGGGGTCCAGGCCCAGCAATTGGCCGGTCGAAAAGCCGGCATTGAAATGGTCGCCCGCGCCGGTGGTGATCAGAGGACGCTCGGTGTACGGTCCCGGGATCCATGCGCTACCGGCGGCGGTCGCGCAGGCCGCCGACGCGCGGGGATGCACGACGACTGCATCGATTTGCAGCCGCTGGCGCAGCGCCGTGGCGGTCGCCTTGAGCGATGGGCCGTCTTCACCTCCGCAATGGACACCAAGGGCGGCGCCGACCTGTTGGGCCTCCTTGAAGTTGAGACCGAGGGTAACCCGGCCGAACGACTCGAAACGCGCGATGGCATCGAGGGCCTCCCGGAGGTCCTGCGTCGACCGCTTTTCCGGGTCGGCCAGATCGAAGAAAAAGCGTGCGCCTAGCTTGGGCAACTTTGGCAAAACATTTTCAAGCAATCCTTTGAAGATCGATGTCATGTGGGGAATCATCGTCCAGTTCACCAAGGCCACCAAGTCGGCGGCCGCCAGTTCCGCCGCCAGACCGGCTTCCCCCATCTGGGCGAGCAGCGATTCAAACGTGATGGCGTCGAGCGAACGCATTTGGCCCAGCATCAGTTTGCCATCGGTGAACTCGACCGCGGTGGTGTGCGCAGGGTCCGTCACGGAAACCACGCGCGCTCGAGCCGCGAGCGGGGCAAAGACCGGATGGATGGCCGGTGCACCGAGGGCGCCGACATAGGTGAGCTGAGCCCCGTGGGCGAGCAGCGCATGGGCCATGATCGGGCCGTTGCCGCCCAGTTTGTCGAGTCGTGGATAGAGCTCGATGTTCGTGCTCTTTCCGGCGGCATTCATGATCCGCTGCCCGAAGTCGGTCAGTGTGGAAATCGGTGTAAACGCCTCGCCCTGGCCGGAACGCAGGCCGACGGGTGTGACAATCGTATCGACGAAGCCGTCAAGCCCCACCAGAGCCCGTTTGGACGAATAAATGCTGGCACGTGCGCGCAGCGCATTGAGGGCGGAGGTTTTGAAGTCCATAGCTGGGATCGGAAGGCGGGACGGATCCCGCGGGTGAGGACTCAGGCAAATTCCGCGTCCCGGCGCGGGCAAACAGAATCGCGCGTCCCCGGGTTTGCCATTGAACGATGCGCCCGGTCCGTCCAACACTCGCCTCCTTCCGCGCTGCGCGTTTTCAATGACACCCCTCTTTGCCTCGGTAAACCTCGTTGACGTTTTTATCCGCTGTGACCTCGTGGGTCAGGTCCTGACCGTCGGACTCGGAATTTTCAGCATGATTGCGTGGGCGGTCATGTTGGGCAAACGGAACGAATTGCGACAGATGCGGGCCCTCAATCTTGCCTTTGAGCAACGCCTGCGGGACGAGCGCACCCTGTTGGACCTGCCGGAATCTTACCGCAACAAACGGTCCATCCCTTACGCCGATCTCTTTGCGGACGCCGTCGAGTCCTACTGGCGGGCCGCTTCCATCCTGAAGGAGAAGGGCGCCGACTCGAGCCGCGCCCGTCTGGAGCACGCCGAGAATGCCCTGCAACGCGCCATCGCCCGCCAGACCCTGCGCTACGAAGCGTCGATGATCTTCCTTGCCACCATCGTCTCCGGGGCGCCGTTTCTCGGTCTGCTGGGTACGGTCTGGGGCGTGATGATCGCCTTTGACTCCATCGCGGGCACGGGGGTGCAGACGGCCAGTATTCAAAATCTGGCTCCCGGTGTGTCGGCGGCGTTGTTGACCACCATTGCCGGACTTGTGGTGGCGATCCCCTCGGTCTTTGGCTATAATTTCCTTCTCTCCACCACCCGCCGCCTGATCACGGAACTGGAGAACTTCGCCAGCTCGCTGGCCGACCGCATCGAGCTCGAGTCAAAGTAAACCCGCCATGGCACGCACCTTTCGCCGGCATCGGACGGCCCATCCCCTGGCCGATCTCAACGTCACCAACCTCGTCGACCTGGCGTTTGTGCTGCTGTTGATCTTCATGATCGCGACGCCCTTGATCAATCAGGAGCAGACGATTCCGATCAATCTACCGGTCGAGTCCAAGCGTGACCAGGCTCGGGCCGACAAGCCGCCGCGGTACGTCGCGGTCTCGATCGATCGTCAGGGGCGCTACTACGTCGACGCGTCCCCAGTCACGTTCGCCGAACTCTCGCTCCGTTTGGCGGCCTTGGCGGCGGAGCCAGCGGACCGGCAGCCGGTTATCCGTATCCGGGCGGATCTGACGTTGCAGTTTCAACAGGTGGTCCGGGTGATGGATGAGCTGACCAAATTCAAGTTGAGCAAGATCCAGTTCGACACGCAGACCGGCGGCGGCGCTGCTCCATGACCGCACAATCGCCCAGCGCCTACCTTACCTCGATCGGCCTGCATGCTCTGGTCATCGTATTGATTGCGCTGACGATGGGCCTGGCCTCGCGCCCCCCGGCCGACGCCTTGCAGGTCTTCGAACTGGTGGCGGGTGAGGGGAACAACTATTCCGCGTTGGTGGCGCCCAAGCTGGGCGATCCGCTGGCGCCAGACTCTTCGGCGCAAACCGTGAGTCTGCCGGTTCCCGTGCCCACGAAGGCTCCGGAGCCGGCCATCGTTCCAGTGGCGGACGTGGCACCGCCCACGCCGGACCCCGTCCCGCCCGCGCCGGCTCCGGCCGCGAAGGCTCCGGCGACCAAAGCGCCGGCCCCGACCGCGGCGCCAAACTTTGTTCGCGACATCAAGCGGCTTTCGGAAAAGCGGGCGGCCAACATCGAAAAGAAGTTCAAGGCGGAGCAGAAGGCGGCGGCCGACCGCGCGCGCAAAGAGGCGGAACTGGAGGCCAAACGCATGACCAAGGCCGAGTTTGACCGCCTCAATGCCAAAGGAAAAGCGACGCCCACCACCAAAGGCTCTTCCGCCAAAGTGCCGTCCGTTGCCCAAGGCATTCGGAAAGGTGTGCTCGGAGGCTCCTCGGCAAATCGTGAAGGCGGGGCCGGCGGAACAGCGTTGGAACGCGCGGAGCAGGATCTGACCGAGGCGTATATCTCCATGATCATTCAGAGGATCCGTCAGAGCCTGGAACAGGCGGATTTCAGCGATGAACTCTCCGTCCGAGTTCAGATCAGTGTGTCCTCGGCCGGCACCCTCTCCGGCGTCAAGATTCTCACGACCAGCGGAAGCGCCGACTTTGATCGAGCCGTTTTGGAGGGGTTCCGTAACGTCGGAGACCTTGGCCCCCCGCCCAATCGCAAGGGGGAGACGTTTATTTTTACCGTCGTGGCCCAGGACCTGAGCCCGTGAAAAAAACCGCTTGCCTTCGCCGCTGGAACCCCGATTTTCCCCTGCTCACGTGGTTAGCGGGCTCGTAGCTCAGTTGGCAGAGCGCCTCAATGGCATTGAGGAGGTCGTCAGTTCGATTCTGATCGGGTCCACCACGTTTTTTGTTGTCCCTGAGGGCGACAATTTTTGATTAGTCGTTGGAACTGAAGCACTTATAAAAGAGTCAGTCAGGTGCTCAGTTTGCAAGTTAATGTCATTAAGCGCCCTGGAATGCCCTAAAATGACCCCAGTTTGTGTGCTTCCTTGTGTGTCATTGTCCCCGACCTTCCACGACGGCAGGCACTGCAGGGCTTCCGAAACCGGCAATTGCGCGGAATCGGTGTAGACCTTGGTGGTGAGTTTGAGGTCGCTGTGGCGCATCATTTCCATGGCCACCCTTGGTGCCACGCCTGCCACCGCAAGCTGAGTTCCAAAGGTTGTCCGCAGTGCGTGGAAGTCCACTTTGCGGCCGGCTTCGTCCAGGTAGGCAATGCCTGCTTGGGCAAGATCCCGCTTGAACGTGTCCATGTTCGGAACTTTGCCAAAGAATGCCCGATCGCTGGGGGCCGCGCTGGA